>JBBRRY010000015.1:0-83360 GCA_038245905.1 Thermoanaerobaculia bacterium
GCCTCGGGTCCGTTCTCGGATCTCAAGGACCTCCTTGGCGGGCTCGAGGGGCAATGGGGCTCGCTCAAGTGCGGCTGCCATCCGAACTGCGGCATCGCGACGATGATGCTGGTCAGGCCGGACACGGGCCAGGCCGTACCGCTGACGCAGATCCTCGACGCGGACCGGCTCCTGCGCGACCTGATCGTGGTCACGGACGCGGCTCGCGGCCGCTTCCTCACGATCGTCCAGACCGCCCTCGCGCTCGCGCGCAACATCCGTCCCGACGGCGTCCCGCACAACCTCGGCGTCTGGGAGACGCTCAAGGTCATGGACGGCCACACGGGCAAGGGAATGGGGATCGCCAAGCAGGGCCGCTACCCTTGGCGCGTCCTTCTCGTCGCGGGGATGTGGTTCCAGGACCTTTTCAACTACGATTTCCGCCGAACGGAGATGTGCATCATTCCCTACGGCACGCAGCTCGGAGAGATCTCCTTCTGTGCCTACAACACGGGCGCCGGCTGGCGGAAGATCGTCGAGGAGATGCACCAGAGCGCGACACTGTCGGAGTGGTACAAGGACAAGGGCCGCCACCCCGTGTACGCGCACGGCAAGCGTGTTCCGCTTCCCGCGTTCACGCCCGCGCCGGTCCCTTCCACGCTTCCCGTTTTCGAGCCCGGACTTCCCGCCGCCGCGCGGACAAGCGAGATCCCGCTCTCGCCGATGCTCCCGAGCTACGGGTCCGCCTCGGGGAAATAATCGGCTTTCAGCGCACAGCGACGGCGACGAGCGTCACGTCGTCGTCGAGCGGCCGTGACCCGCGGAATGCATCTGCTTCGGCGAAAAGCGCGTCGACCACCGCCTGTGGCCCTTCCGGAGCGGCGCGAAGGAAGACGGCCAGGACGCGCGGGTAGCCGAGCACGTCGTCGCCATCGCGGCGACATTCGGGGAGGCCGTCGGTGAAGAAGAGCAGCCGGTCCCCGCTCGCGACGACGATCTCCTTCTCGACATACTTGGCGCGCGTGAGCTGGCCGGGAGGCGGGGCCCCGATCAGGATCTCGTCCACGGCACCCGCCGCGGCGCGGAAGTGCAGGGCGGGCGGCATGCCTCCGGCGGCAATGCGGACTCGGCCGCTCGACAACGTCGCGAGCGTGAGCGCCATATTCATGCGCGGGAGGCGCAGGCTCCTGACGCCGTCGCTCACGCGCCGCATCTCGGAGTCGAGCGCACCGCCCGAGGGGCCGGTCTGGAAGAGCGTCTTCGCGCAGACGACGAGCAGGCCTGCCCGCACGCCATGGCCCGTCGCGTCGCCGACGGCGATCCGCAAGTCACCGTCCGCGCCGACCTGCCAGTCGTAGTAGTCGCCGCCCACCTCCGTCGCCGTGCGCATGCCGAAGGCGACGTCGAAGCCCGGAACGTCCGGAGCCGTCGCGGGGAGCATCGAGAGCTGCAGCGCGCGAGCCTCCTCGAGCTCCTGCGTCTTGCGCGCGTTCTCCGCCTCGAGCGTCAGGCGCCGGACCTCGTCCTTTGCGCGCTCCTGAGCCGCCTCGGCGAGGCTCGTCGTCGTGCGGAACGCGCTCATGACCGCCGTGATGCACAGGCCGATCAGGAAGCTCAGGAAGACGACAGGCCCGTTCGAGGCGAGGTTGAACCCCGTCACGGCCCGGATCAGCCCGATGCTGAGTGCGACAAGGGCCGTGAACAGGAACAGCGTCCGGAGCAGCACCCGGCGGGCGACGGAGCCGGGCGGGCGCGCATCGTCTGGCCGGAGAGCGAGCCACGGTCCGAGTGTCTCGAATCCGCCCCACATCACGGCGCTGAAGACGACCGAGACGAGGATCCCGCCGGCGAGCTGCGGCACCACCCCGAAGATCCTGAGGAGCAGGCCGACGGTCGCACCGAGCGGCACCGCCTTCGCGAGCGCCCGCAGCCCGGCGCGAAAATCGGGCGGCGGCAGCGGACTCATATACGGAGGGCGGCCTCCGCGAGCGCGATGATCCCCTCGGCCGCCTCGTCCGGCTGTTCGAGCGGCACGAGGTGGCCCGCGCCCGGCACCGTAAGGAGCTTCACCCACGGCGCGCGCGCCGCGACGGCGGTCATCGCCTCGGCGTCCGAAGGCGGCGCGATCGCGTCCTCCTCGCCCACGGCGACGAGGAGCGGCCGGTTCCACGCGGAGAGGACCTCGAAGCCTTCGTCGCGGAGCGCGAGACCGGCGAGGTCGGCCATCGCGGTTGCGGGCGGCGTCGCGAGGATCATCGCGCGCGCGATCTCCTCGACCGGCTTTCCTTTCGAGATTCGGGCGAGAAGCTTCGGCAGCATGGCGGAGAGAGCCGCCTCGATCCCATCCTTGCGGAGCGACTCGATCGCTTCTTTGCGCTTCACGCGGCCCGCATCGTCGTCCGACGAAGCCTTTGTGTCGAAGAGCGCGAGGCCGAGGAGGCGGCCCCGAAACCGCGCTGCGTGCCTCTTGACGAACTCGAACGCAACGTATCCACCCATGGAAAGTCCTGCGAGGAGAAAGGGATCGCCCTCGGGCACGGAGTTGGAGATCTCCTCTGCCATGTCGTCGGCCAAGAGCGACATCGCGTGCACGGGCGCTACGGGACGGAGCGACGTGCCGCGGCCGCGAAAGTTCGGGGCGAATACGGCCGTGATCGGGCCGAGCGTGCCCGCCGCGGCGCGCCCGGCGAGCGGCTCCCAGATGCGGCGGTCGAGAGGATAGCCGTGAAAGGCGACGAGGTGCATGGGCAGGATATTAGCGGCTGCCCGCCGGAACGACGCGCCAGTGCGCTTCGCCCGCGCGCCCATCCTCGTGCGTCTCGGACTTCACGAAGGCGTAGACGGCGGTCTCGCGGATCCGGTCGGCGTCCACGACAGGCTCGCGGAATAGGATGGGGAGACCCGGCGAGGCGCGCATCGCCGCGACGAGGCGGGCGTCGATCCCGTCCTTGTTCAGGTAGTACCAGAAGGACGGATTCACGTAGAAGCCGCCGGGCGAAAGTGTGCCGGTGAGCGGGTAGAGCGTCTGGTGTGGCGCACCGAAGACGAGCATGGTCCCCCCGCGCGCGACGCGGCCCTGTACCTCGCGCACGGCCGCGCGCGTCGTGGAGTCGTCCCAAAAGTGCACGGGAGAGCCGACTCGGTCGAGGGCGAGCGGCCCTGCGCCCAGGACGCCGACGCCTAGGAACACGAGGAGGAGCGCGACTCCCGCCGCAAGCACCGCTGTGAGGATCGTGGACGCGCGGCTCCGGCTGGCCCGGCTGGCCCGGCGGACCACAACGGCCGCGACGAGACACGCGCGCGACGCCATGAGCGCCGAGAGAGCCGTCATCGTCGCGAGGTGGAGAAGGCCCCATCGGGGCCAGGCCATCCCCGCGCACCCGAGCGCCGCGAGAGCGGCGGGGGACCGAAAGCGCCGCGCCCCGAGACGTCGCGACAGCAGCGCAAAGGCGGCGAACGGAAGGAAGAGCCAGACGGCCTCGAAGAGGTCCCCGCTGCCCGGCGGGGCCGCGATCTCTCCGGAGTGGCGCGAAAACACCGGCAGGACGAGAGTCCAGCGAAGGTGGGCGAGCGTCCGGAACGCGAGACCCCAGGCGACCGCGAATACGCCATACGGAAGCGCCACGGCCGCTCCGAACAGCGCCGCCTTGCGACCCCGGCGCGGGCGGCCGAGGACGAGCCAGAGGAAGGCGCCGAAGGCACACCAGGCGAACGTCTGCTTGACGAGGATTCCCGTGCCAAAGGCGAGGCCCGCGGCGAAAAGGACGCGCGCTTTCCCCCCGCGTTCGAAGTGCTCGAGCAGCAGGACTCCCGCGAGAGCCAGCGGAGCAAGCATTGGCTCGGGCCACAGTGCCGGGCCCTCCGCATAAACCGTGAGCAGAACGAGGAACGGCACGCCGGCGAAGAGTCCGGCGACGGGCCCGGTCAACGAGGCGCCCCGCCGGCGCGTGCCGAGGACGAGGAGAACCCCGCTCGCGGCGAGAGCGAGCGCGGGGATCGCGCGCAGGACGCCCGCCGAGAAGCCGAGCGTGCCGCCGAGGAGCGCCGTGAGGAGGATCAGGAGTGGCGTGTGCGGGAAGAAGATGCCGTCGTACAGACGGACGCCCTGTGTCACGAACCAGGCCGGCGTCACGATCTCCGGCCACGCCGTCGTCCCCACGGCGAAGGGAAGTGCTCCCGCGAGGAGGGCCGCGAGCGCGGCGAGCGGGGTGGCCGCGCGGGGCGTCTTCACCCGGGCCGGTAAGTCACGCTGTTGCGTGTTCCCTCCCAGACGGTGACCTCGTCGAGCCGCGCGCCGCCCTTCAGATGGCCGGCCTTCGCGATCTCATCCGCGACCCAGAGCGCCACGTTCTCGGCGCTCGCGTTTTTCCGATCGAACGGCGGAACAGAATTGAGGTCCCGATTGTGGAGCCGCGACGCGAGCTCCTTCACGAAGGCCTCGGTCGGGACGAAGTCGACCGAGAGGTCGTACGCGCCGAGGTGCTCGACCGAGAGGGAGATTTCGATCTTCCAGGAATGGCCGTGGACGGGCTCGGGGCCGCCGGCGTAGTCCACGAGATGGTGCGCGGCCTCGAAAGTCGCGTGGCAGCGGACGGTCCAGCGCATGGCCGGCAGTCTACGACTGAAGGACGGTCTCGAGGCGCGTGACGCGGATGCCGTGCTGTCCCTCGGGCGGGACGCCATATTCCTTCTCGAGGAACTTCTTCGGGGTCGTGGCCGACTGTCCCATGAGCGAGAGGCGTTCCTCGCGGGTCTCCCCGTTCGGCAACGTGAACGAATAGACCGCCTCCGTCGCGGCGCGGCCGAGGGACTTCGCCCCCTTCGGCAGCTCCCGGCAGCCCGTGATCCTGAGACCCGTCGGGAGGCGGTCGTTCACGGCGGCGACGTGCGCGTCCGAAAGCGCGTCGAGGACGTCCACGTCGAAGAGCTCGTGCTTCGACTCGTGGCCGAGGGGCAGCGCCGGGCCCATGGACATCCGGAGGTGCGGGTTGTAGCCCTCCGTGTAGCGCACGGGCGCGCCCGAGGCGCGCAGCGCGCGCTCGAGGACGTCCATCGTGTTCCGGTGCGAGAGGTAGCGCGCGTCTCCGAGCTTCTCGAACGTGAGCCGGTACGACCGTGCCGTCTCGGTGAGCGGGACAGCGAGCGTCCCGCCCGGCTTTCGCCGCTCGTGGAGCGGCTGGAGATCGGGCGTCGATTTCATGCGGTATGCGGCGCCCTTGGCTTTGTCCGTATAGGCCGAGGGGAGAGAGAGAGGAAGAGAAAGAGGAAAAGAGGATTTTTCTTCGAATGGCAAAGAGGGCGTTTCCGAAGCAGAAATCTCTTCTCCGAATCCGAATTCCTTCGGCAGCGGGGCCGCGAGGACGATGTCCTCGCCGTTGCCGGGGACGCCGCACGCATAGCAGTGCCCCCACTTGCAGTCGTCGATCTGCATCTCCTTCAGGGCCTTCTTCCACTCGACGACGAGGAACGGCTTGCGGATGAACGCGTCGACGACGTCCCAGGGAAGGGTCTCCTTGAGGTCCTTGTCGCGCAGGTGGCGGCTCTTCGGAACGCCAGCCGCGACGAGGGCCTCGTTCCAGCGCTCCCACGAGAAGTGCTCGCTCCACGCGTCGAAGCGTCCGCCGCGCTTCCAGACCTCGAGAATTGCGCCCCCCATGCGCCGATCGCCGAGCGAGAGCATCGTCTCGATTTCGGCTTCCTTCGGCTCGTGCCACGTCATCTTCGCGCCCCTCACCGGGCGGAATCGGTCCTTGAGATAGGCGAGCTTCCGGGTGAGGTTCTCGACGCCGTCGAACGCGAACCACTGGAACGGCGTAAAGCTCTTCGGCACGAAGGATCCGACCGATACGTTCACCGTCGGCTTCACACCGTGCTTCTTGCCCTGGGCGAGGATGTCCTTGACGAGCGTCACGAGCTCGTCGAGGTCGGGATCAGTCTCCGTCGGGAGGCCGATCATCGTGTAGACCTTGATCATGTCCCAGCCGCGCGAGAAGGCGACGTCGGCGGCCTTCACCATGTCGGCATTCGTGAATGTCTTGTTGATGACGCGGCGGAGCCGGTCCGACCCCGTCTCGGGAGCGAATGTGAACCCCGACTTACGCACCTCCGAGACCGCGTCCGCGAGGCCTACGGAGAAGGCCTCGGCGCGCAGGGAGGGCAGCGAAATCGACACCTTCGTCTTCGCAAGCTCCGGGGCGAGGCATGCGACGAGCGGCTCGATCTGCGAATAGTCGGCCGACGAGAGGGAGAGGAGGCCGACCTCGCTCCAGCCTGCCTCGTTGATGAAGGCCTTCGTGGCCTTCGCGACGTCGGCGGGGTCCAGCTCGCGCACGGGCCGGTACCAGTAACCGGCCTGGCAGAAGCGGCAGCCCTGCGTGCAGCCGCGCATGATCTCGAGGCCGAGGCGGTCCTGGATGATGTCGACAGACGGCACCATGGGCTTTGCCGGGTAAACGTCGGCCGAGAGCTTCTCGACCCAGACGCGGCTCGCCTTCTCGGGAACCCCGGGCGCGTTCGGCCTCGTCGACGCGACGCGGTCGCCGTCATAAAGGACGTCGTAAAGAGAGGGCGCGTAGATTCCCGGACACCCTGCGAAGGCGAGGAGGCGCTCGCGGCGCGGGAGGCCGCGCGTCGCCGCGACCATCTCGAGAAAGACGGGAAGGGCCTCCTCGGCGTCGCCGATCAGGAAGACGTCGAAGAAGTCGGCGAGCGGCTCGGGGTTCGCGGTGCACGGACCGCCGCCGATGACGATCGGGTCCGCGTCGCTTCGGTCCGAGGCGAGCACGGGGATGTCCGAGAGGTCGAGCATGTTCGGGACGTTCGTGTAATTCAGCTCGCTCTGGAGGGAGAAACCGACGACGTCGAAGTCCGAAACAGGGGCAAACGACTCGACCGAGAAAAGAGGGACCTTCTCGCGGCGGAGCACGGCTTCGAAGTCGACCCACGGGGCATACGTTCTCTCGCAGGCCCACTCCGCGCGCCGGTTCACGATTTCATAGAGGATCTTCGTACCCGTGTGGCTCATCCCGATCTCGTAGGCGTCCGGAAACGCGAGGCATACACTGACCGACGTGGCGCCGAGATCCTTGCGCGTCACGTTCCTCTCGAGGCCGAGGTAGCGCCCGGGGCGCTCGACGGCGAGGAGGAAGGGCTCGAAGCGGGGGCGGACGGACGTGTAACGCACGGGGACTCTCCGAACGGGGCAGTCTAGCGGATCGCTGAGACGCCGTCGCGACGCGTCGTCAGGCGGTATTCAAGTCAGCCGGTCTTCGACTTCCCGACGCCCACGGGGCAGGAGACGCCCGTTCCCCCGATGCCGCAGTAGCCGTCGGGGTTCTTCGCGAGGTACTGCTGGTGGTAGTCCTCGGCGTAATAGAACTCGGGGGCGGGCAGGATCTCGGTCGTGATCGCGCCGTAGCCCGCGGTGGCGAGTTCCTTCTGGAACGCGATCTTCGACGCCTCGGCCGCCGCGCGCTGCGCCTCGTCGAAGGTATAGATCCCGGACCGGTACTGCGTTCCGGCGTCGTTCCCTTGTCGCATTCCCTGCGTCGGATCGTGGCTCTCCCAGAAGACCCTCAGGAGATCCTGGTACGAGACGTGCGCGGGATCGAAAACCACGAGCACGGTCTCGTTGTGCCCCGTCCGTCCCGTGCAGACCTCGCGGTAGGAAGGGTTCGACGTCGTGCCCGCGGCGTAGCCGACCGCGGTCGAGAAGACGCCCGGCACCTGCCAGAACTTTTTTTCGGCGCCCCAGAAGCAGCCCATCCCGAAGAGCGCGCGCCGCATTCCCGCGGGGAAGGGCGGCTCGATCGGATGGCCGTTGACGAAGTGCGCGACGGGCATGGCGTCGGATTCTGCGCCTCGTGCGAGCAGAAGAGAAGCGATCCGTTTGCAGAAACCGAACGGTCGTCCCGGTCGATTGACTCCCCGAAGGCAGCGGCCTAGATTGCCGTTCAGATGGCTCTTGACGACAAGGTCCGCGCGTACCTTCGCGAACTCGGCGCCGCGCTCAACGAAGCGGTGTCCTCCTCGGAGAAGGTGCACGAGATCCTCGGGAAGATGAAGGCCGAGGGTTACGGGGTCTATCTCGTCCTCGACGCGACGGTGGCTCTGGAGAAACGGGGGCGGAGATCGTCGGCGGCTCTTCCCTCGATTCGGCGCGGCGCGCTGCAGGCGGCCCGTGCTCCCGAGGACGGCGAGGGCGCAACCATCGAGCGTGCGGTCTTCCAGATAAACGTCAAGGACTTGAGCTTCCTGCGCTCCGTCGGGATCGATCCCACGCGGCCCATCCGCTCCCGCCGCCGCCCGCAGGCCGCCGTGACGATCCGGTCCACGATCGCGAAACGCTGAAGTACCCTGCTCGCCATGCAGGATCTTCTGGGTCTTTCCCCTCTCGACGTCGCGCGTGCCGTGCGCGAAGTCGCGCCGGAGTCCTTCCGCGCTGCGCAGATTTTCAGGTGGATCCACGAGCGGCGCGCCGCGGACTTCAGCGAGATGACGAATCTCCCGAAGGCGATGCGCGAGGCCCTCGCCAGGGACTTCACGATCGGCCTCCCGAAGACCGTCGCGAGAACCCCTGCGCCCGATAGCTCCGAGAAATTCCTGTTCGAGCTGGCGGACCAGGCGCGCGTCGAAGCCGTATACATCGTCGAGTCGAAGAAGACACCCTCGTGGACCGACCCCGAGACGCCGGGCGCTTCGCGCGTGACGATCTGCCTGTCCTCGCAGGCGGGCTGTGCGCTGGACTGCGCATTCTGCGTGACGGGACGTATGGGCGCTGGCCGCAATCTCACGGCGGGAGAGATCGTCGGCCAGTACCTTTCGATCGCGCGCGCGAAGAGCTTCTCACCGCACGAGGCAAACGTCGTCTTCATGGGCATGGGAGAGCCTCTCTTGAACGTCGCGAACGTGGTGCGGGCGCTCGATCTTCTCGAGGAGGAGGTCTCGCCGAAGCGCACGACCGTCTCGACGGCGGGCGTCGTGCCAGGAATCGAGACGCTCGCGGGCCGGCCGCACCGGCCGAACCTCGCCGTGTCGCTCTCGGCCGCGGACGACGAGACGCGGACGAAGCTCATGCCGATCAACCGGACGTATCCCATCGCGCAGCTCCTTGCCGCGCTCAAGCGGTGGCCGCTCGAGCGCGGGCGGCGCATCACCTTCGAGTACGTCCTCATCACGGGCGTGAACGACGCCGTGCCACAGGCCAAGGCGCTCGCGGCGCTCCTGCGCCCGCTGCCGTCCAAGGTCAATCTGATTCCCCTCAACGAGTCGAAGGAATGGCTGCCCGGTCTTGCGCGGCCGGCGGATGCAGTCGTGAACGCCTTTGCGAAAGCGGTCGCGGACGGCGGTGTGCCGGTGACGGTGCGCTGGTCGAAGGGCCTGCAGGCCGACGCGGCGTGCGGTCAGCTCAGGGGGCGCGAAGAGCCGCGGCGCCCGGTGCAGCAGGCGCTCTGACTTCACCGGGAAAGCCGGACGATTCCAGTCAGGATCCGGCCGGCGGCCGCCCCGTCCCGGCGCCAGGAAGGGAGATTCTGAGTGCTTGCCGTGCAGGGTCCGCCCGTCACGATGCGCTCGGGGCGAACGCCGCGCGCGCGGAGGGCCGCGAGGTTGAACGCGGCCACGTCGACGAAAGCCTTTCCGCCCGCGCCAGGCGCGATCGCGCCCTCGGGGGCCCCGCCATACGCCTCGCGGAGCGCGGTGACGACTTCGGGACCGACCTCGTACTTCTCGCGCGAGATCGAAGGGCCGAATGCGGCATGGAGGTTCTCCGCCCGTACGCCCTGGGCGGCGAGTGCATCGAGCGCGGCGTCGAGGACGCGCGCGGCCGTTCCGCGCCAGCCCGCGTGGACGGCCGCGATCCAGCCCGTCTCGGCGTCCGCGAGAACGATCGGAACGCAGTCGGCGGACGCGACGGCGAGGAGGACGTTCGGCCGGCAGGTCAGGAGGGCGTCGCCTTCTCCGAGGAGGACGTCCCACCGCTCACGCGGTGGTTCTTCGAAGGTGAGAACGCGGGCGCCGTGCACCTGCTTCAGTCTCACGACATCGGCCGCCGGCGCGCCGAGGGCCTCGGCGAGCGCGCGTGCGGCAAGATCGGGGTCGAGCGGGCGCGCGGTCAGGGGTCCGCGCGTGAACCCGGCCGCGAAACCCGGGACGCCGCCGAGCGACAGACGCGAAACAGCGCTGGCGGGGCTGGCGCCGGCCGAGGTCGCGCGTGCAGGCATCTCCCGATCCATCTTCCCATTCTAAGAAGATCTTCTTCTCTTCTTCCCCTCTAGAATCCCGCTGCTTGGAAAAGACGACGATCCTCCTGCGGCTCCCGCGCGGCCTGAGAAAGCCCGAAGCGATCCAGCGCTTCCTCGACGAGGAGGTCCTGTACAACAAGGAGCCGGACGGCGAGACGGCCTTCTCTCCCCGGCGGGTCCTGCGAGAACGGCGCGCGCACTGCTTCGAAGGCGCGCTCTTCGCCGCCGCGGCGCTGCGGCGTCTCGGGCACCAGCCTCTCGTCCTCCAGCTCCGCGCCGTGCGCGATGACGACCACGTACTTGCGCTCTATCGCGAGCGCCCGGGCGCGGGCTGCTGGGGCGCCGTCGCGAAGTCGAACTACTCGGGGCTGCGCTTTCGCTCGGCGGTCTACCGTTCGCTCCGCGAGCTCGTGATGAGCTACTTCGACGTCTACTACAACCTCGAGGGCGAGAGGAGCCTGCGGGCATTCGGGCGCCCCGTGAACCTGGCACGCTTCGACGCCTCCCGCTGGGAGACAGCCGGCGAGAGCCTTTGGGACGTGAGTCTTTACCTCGCGACACGGCGCTTCACGCCGCTCCTCCTGCGGGGGCAGGCGCGCGCGCTCGCCCCGATGGACCGGCGTCTTTTCGACGCCGGCCTTGTCGGAACGGTGGCTTGAGGAAGGGGCCTCCGCCCCGGTTAGAAGCGGTAGGACACCCGTGAGTAGATGAAGCGCCCGTTGTAGCCGTAGGGCGAGTTGTTCGGAAAGCGGTTGATGCCGCTGTTGCTGTTCGCGAAGATGACCTGATCCGGCGTCACGTCGCCGAGGTTCTGCGCTCCGAATGCGATCCGGAGATGGGAAAACGTCCAGCCGAGCTCGACATCGACGAGCCAGTTCGAGGGAAACGTCTGGTCCACGGCCGTTCCCGGGCCGAACGGCGCCTCGCCGGAGCCGTTCGCGATCCCGCAGAACGAGCCGTAGCGCGTCGCCGTCACGTTCACGCCGACCGGGCCGCTGGACCAGTCGGCCGTCGCGCGGACGGTGTCCTTCGGCTGGGCGCACTCGAAGCGCTTGACCTCGAGCCGATCGAAGAGAGTCGTCTGGAACGCGGCGAGCTGGGGCGGCGTGGCCGCGATGTTCGTGACGCTCGTCTCGGCGTGCGCCCAGGACATCTGGAACCTGATGATGCCGTTCGGCCCGAGGTCCTCGTGGTAGTTGCCAATGACCTCGACCCCATCTGTGCGCGTGTCGATGGCGTTCGTGAAGAAACGCACGCCCGTCGCGCCGAAGGGCTGCAGGATGGGGTTGAGTGCCGCGCCCGTGAAATTTCCCGAGAAGACGATGCGGTTCTTGATCGCGATGTTGAAATAGTCGGCTGTCAGGTCGAAGCGGCGGTCCGGGGAGAGGACGAGCCCGCCCCCGAAATTGACGGAATCCTCGGGCCTGAGCGACGTGGCGCCGAGCGCCTGCGCGACGGGGCTGTCGACGCGCGCCGTCAGGATGTCGAACGGCTGGTTCACGCCGTTGATGTTCAGGAAGTTCGTCGAGACGGTCGAGAAGTAGGATTGCCCGAGCGAGGGCGCGCGGAAGCCGGTGGAGGCGGACCCACGGGCGACGAGCCAGGGCAGGACCTCGTACCTGAGGGTGCCCTTGAAATTCGTGGAGTTGCCGAAATCGGTGAAGTGCTCGAAGCGAACGGCCGCTCCCGCACGCAGCTTCTTCATGACGTTAGCCTCGAAGTCGGCATAGGCCGCGACGTCGCTGCGGTTCGTGTCGATTTCGTTGGCGGGCCGGAAGCCCGGGAAGACCTGTGAGCCCGGGGCCCCGGGACCGCCGTCCTGCGCCTTGAAGCCGCCGTCGATGTAAGAGTTCTTTTCTCCGGCGATCTGGCGGTAGCGGTCGTTGCGGAACTCCGCCCCGAACGCGACGTTGAGCGGACCCGCGAGACCGATCGAGAATTCGCGCGAAATGTCGAGGTTCGAGACGAACTGTCCGAAGACGAGCGACCCCGCGTCGAACGAGGTCTGGTTCAGAACCGGCGACGGGCCGAGGGAGACGTTCAGGCTGTCCACGACGCGGAAGTCGAACTGGTTGCGGCCGTACTGCGCCGAGAGGTCCCAGAACCACTTTCCGCCCAGAACGCCGCGCACGCCCGCGGTCGCGGAATAGTCGATCGTCGTCGGCGTGATCTTCGGAAGGAATCCGTTCGGGTAGATCGTGGGCCAGTTCGTGGCCTGGAGGGCGCGCCGGAAGTTGCCGGCCGAGTCCGCGTACCTGTAGCTCGCGCCGCCGAAAAGGTAGGCGCTCGCCGTGCCGTCGGCACTGATCGGGAACACGCCGTTCATGAAGCCGAGAACGTCGGACGTCGCGGGATCGCCGTAGCGCGTGTTGGGCTGATTGATCACGTCCCGCGATCCCTGCGCGCGTGGGTCCTCGCCCGCGCGGTTCGTCGCGTTGCGGCGCCGGAACTCGCCCGTGAAGTTGATCGAGCCGGACCCGACGGGAATTCCGACGTTTCCGTTCAGGTCGAAGAGAGAGCCGTCCTGGTGGGTCGTCTCTCCCCCGGTGACCGTGAGGTCGAACGGCGACGGGCCCGAGCGGAGGTTGAGGTTCAGGACGCCCGCGATCGCGTCGGAGCCGTATTGTGCGGCGGCGCCGTCCCTGAGGAGCTCGATGTGGTCGAGCGCCTGCGCCGGGATGGCGTTGAGGTCCACGCCCGCCGAGCCCCGTCCGACCGTGCCGTTCACGTTCACGAGAGAGCTGGTGTGGCGGCGCTTGCCGTTGAGGAGGACGAGGAGCTGGTCGGGTCCGAGGCTGCGGATCGTGGCGGGCCGGGTCGTATCGGTGCCATCCGAGATCGTCGTGCGCGGGAAGTTGAACGACGGCACGAGCTTCTGGATGACCTGAGCCATCTCGCCGGAAGGGCTGGCCTGTTCGATCTGCCTTTGAGTGAGGATGTCGACCGGGACCGCCTTCTCGACGTCGGCGCCCGCCGCGCGGGAGCCGACGGTGACCTGCGCGCTCACGCCGAGGGTCATCGAGAAGTCCTGCGTGACCGCGCCGGGCGTCAGCGTGACACGGGCGGATTTCGCGGAGAGGCCCGGAGCGACGACGCGAAGCTCGACCGTGCGTCCCTTCGCGATCGCGGCTGGAATCCTGATTTCATACCTGCCGTCCCTGCCGGCCTTCGCCGAGAGCTCGAGGTCGGCGATCGCGACGGTTGCGCCCGGATAGGGGAGCCCGTCCTCTTTCGTCGTCACGGTGCCCGTGACGACCGTCGCCTCCTGTGCCAGGGCGGGGGAGGCCGCGATCAGAAAGACACCGAACAACGCCCCGAATAGCTTTCGCATGGACTCTCCTCCTCGAGAGAACGCAAACATGACCTGGAGTTGGCGGTACTTTGGGACATGTACCCGGTCGAGGTCAACGCCTTCGCAGAACTTCGACGCTCACGTAGGGAATTTCACGCCTCCGTCGACCCGATCGACGGCGGCGATCGCGTTCGCGTAATAACGCAGAAGGGGCAGTTCCGCGGGGACCACCTCGTAGAGCCCGTTCCGCACGGTCACGAGATGCCGCGACAGGAGCATCCGGAGGCCGAACGTGACCGCGTAGTCCTGGTCCTTGCGGGGCACGTAGATCTGCGCGCCCCCCTCCTCGAGGGTCCGCCAGCGCGCGAGCACCTCGGCCTTCAGCTCGATCTCGCTCAGCGCCCGGCCGGGAGCCGCGACAAAGACGTGTGAGACGAGTGAAACGGGGAGCACCGGAACGATGCGCGCGATCCGCGCCATGAGCTCGCCGGCGAGAGACTCGACGGCCGCAAAGCGGTCCTCGCGGGAGACGGCTCCGAGGTCGAGCGAACGCGACGCGAGCCAGGCCTTCGTCGAAAGCGGCGAGCCGAAGCTGACGCACGCGTACCCGAAACGGTGCCAGTCGTTCGTGACGAGGAGACGCAGGTTCTGACGCACGAAACGCAGCGTTCCCCAAAGCGTGTCGCGCGAGGACGCCTTCCCCTGTGCGGGCGAGCGATCCTGGATGAGCGTGCGGTCCTCGAGCACGCGGTCGTAGTTCACGCCGACCGGCACGAACACGAGGTCGCGCGCGCCCCGCGGATCGAATCCGCGGAGCATGTAGTCGAGGAGCCCGAGCTTCGGAGGCCGGAGCGCGCCGTCCTTCGAGAGGCCTCCTTCGGGATAAACGGCCTGTGGCACTCCGTGCGCGGTCGCCATCGCGACGTACCGCTCGAGGACGCGCCGGTAGAGCGGGTCGTTCGCGTCGCGGCGCACGAAATAGGCGCCGGTCGCGCGGACGAGGCTCTGGATGGGCCAAATCCTGGCCCACTCGCCGACGGCATAGCTCAGGGCCGTGCGCTCGGCCGCCAGGTACGACAGAAGGATGTAGTCCATGTTGCTGCGGTGGTTCATCACGAAGACCACTGCCGAGCCGTCCGGAATGGCCGCCAGCCCCGCGTCGTCCGCCGAGCCGATGCGCACCCGGTAGAGCGTCCGGGCGACGGCGCGCGCCACCGCATAGCCGGCGCGGAAGTAGATCCAGGCGTTGAACGCGGGGACGATCTCCGTCGCATAGCGACGGACGCGCTTCTGCACCTCCTCGCGCGGTGCGCCCGTTTCCCTCGCGAACGCCTCGGCGGCCTCGAGGACCTTCGGGTCGAAGCGAAGCTGTTCCACGAGGACTTCTCGCTTCGTGAGCTTGAAGGACGGGATGCGCAGGGGCAGCCGCGTGTTCAGCTCGTCGATGACGCGGTTCGCGCGGCGGCGGAGCACGGCGCGCATCGCGGGCCGGAGCAGCCGGTCGACGACCGCCCAGCCCGCGAGGAGGGCCAGGAGGGCGAACGCCCAGACGGGGAGAGAGACCGTCGCGTGCATGGTTCGGGGGTCGCCCCGATTGTGTCAGAGGGCGCGAGTCGCGGTCTAATTGACGAATGAAGACGCTCGCGCTCGCGGCGGCGCTCGCCGCATGTTCCGCCTCCGCCCAGATCGTGCCGCAGCCCCAGGTACCGGGCGACGCCGTTGTCCGGGACTTCCGGTTCGCGAACGGAGAGACTCTTCCCGAGCTAAAGATTCACTACGTCACGATCGGGCGGAAGCTCGACGATGGGCGAGGGCGCACGACGAACGCCGTCCTCGTCCTGCACGGGACGGGCGGCTCGTCGGCCCAGTTTCTCGGCCCGAATTTCGCGGGCGTTCTGTTCGGGCCGGGTCAGCCGCTCGACGCGTCGCGCTACTTCATCGTGATCCCGGACGGTGTCGGCCACGGCGCCTCGTCGAAGCCGAGCAACGGCCTGAAGGCGAAGTTCCCCCGCTATACATACGACGACATGGTCAAGGCGCAATACCGGCTCCTGACCGAGTCCCTCTCGGTGGACCACCTCAGGCTCGTGATCGGGACCTCGATGGGCGGCATGCAGACGTGGATGTGGGGCGAGACGTACCCCGCCTTCATGGACGCCCTTCTGCCTCTCGCGAGCCTACCGAACGCGATCGCGGGCCGGAACCACATGTGGCGAAAGATGGCGATGGACCTCATTCGCGAGGACCCCGAGTGGAAGGGCGGCAACTACGACGCACAGCCGCGTGGGCTCAAGGGGGCGCTTGCGCTCCTACTCGTTCTGTCGGGCAGCCCGCACCAGTGGATGCGGCAGGCGCCCGACCTGGCGGCCGCCGACGCTGCGGTTGAAGGCTACATGAAGGACCGATTCGCGAAGGTCGACGCGAACGACCTGCTCTTCGCGCTCGACGCATCCCGCGACTACGACCCGTCCCCGCGCCTGGAGAGGATCCAAGCGGCGCTCCTGGCGCTCAACTTCGCGGACGACGCCATCAACCCGCCCGAGCTCGGCCTTCTCGAAAAGGGCGTGGCGCGCGTCAAGAACGGGCAGGCCGTGGTCTTCCCGCTCTCGGAAAAGACGCGCGGCCACCAGACACACACCTGGCCGGACCTTTGGAAAACTTACCTCTCCGAGCTGCTTGCTCGCTCGAAGAGGTAAGTGAAGGTCTCAGTCAGGTCAGAGCCGGCCGGCGCGAATCACCTGTAGATGAGGCGCTCGTGCGACCAGTGGCCAGGGTAGTAACGAGTTCCGCCGCGCACCCTCTGGTAGCGGGGAGCGATCCAGCGCGCGCGGGCGCGCGGCCGTTCGAACCAGCGGCCGTCGTTCCAGCTCCAGTCCGTACCCGTGTGGTTCCAATACCCGCCCTGCCATACGTGATTCGGGCCCGGCCGCGCGATGCGGACTTCGTGGCGGCGCTCCGGTGGAGCCTGCGGGACGATGCGGACGTGCAGATCGCCCATCATCGGGGGCGCGGGCATCCCGGGCGGCACGGGGGGGTGAGGCTGCGCGATCGCCGTCCCCGCGAAGGGCAAGGCGGCCGCCAGCACGAGGAGAGCGGCGGAGAGAGTGAGATGTTTGGTTTTTCTCATGACTGAGACTCTGCAAGCCTCAGGCCAGAAGGCGACGCTGTGCGGGTCAGAACGCTGGCTTTCGCACCGGCCTTCTGACATCCTCCGCCCACAAACCCGATGGATCTCTCGCTCCACGAAGACGGAAGTGTCACGGTCGTCACGCTTTCTGGCGACCTCATCATCGGCGACGCTGAGGCCGTGTTCAAGAAGACCGTGAGCCGTCTTCTCGAGGAAGGCAAAGTGCAGCTCGTCGTCGATTGCGGAGGCCTCAGATACGTCGATTCGTCCGGCCTCGGCGCTCTCGTACGCGCGCTCACGACGTCGCAGCACGAGGGCGGCGGGACGAAGCTCCTGGGGGTCCCGTCGTCGCTGCGGAAGCTTCTCGAGCTGACGAAGCTGGATTCCGTCTTCGAGATGTTCGAACAGCGCGACGAGGCCGTCTCGAGCTTCTAGATCGCCGGCGCTCCGGCGCCGGAAACGGTGCACATGGGTGACGTCCACGGAACGGGCCGGACCTCCGAAGCCGAATCCGGCGTTCTCGGAGAGCTCGCGCGCTGCGAGACCGTCGCGCAGAAGGCGGCATGGGCCGCACGCTGGTGCGCGCGACTCTCCGGAGCGGACATCGCGCTAGTCTTCTGCGTCGACGCGCCCTCCGGCGGGTGGATCGCCCTCGGCGCTTCCGGCGAAGGCGCGGCGAAGAGCCTTCGCCGCGTCATCCCACGGGATGCGGGCGTCGCGCGGGATGCCGCGCGCAGTCGCGCGCTCCGCGTGATGCGCCGCGACGATGCCGCTTTCGTTTCCGATCCGATCGTGTCCCTACTCCCGGGGGGCTCCGGATCTGTCCTCATCGCCCCGCTTCTTCTCGACAAGGGTGCGGCCGGCGTGGCGGCGCTCTCCTTCCGTCAGGAGCCGGCGGCAGAGCGGATCGGGCGGCTCGAAGCCTTCCTGCCCGACGCCGCCGCGGCACTCGATCGCGCGCAGCTCGCGGAACGCAAGACGGCCGGGCACCTTTTTGCCATCGAGCGTCTCACGAACCTGTACGACGTCGCGAAAGCGTTCGGCTCGACGATCGATCTGGAAGACCTGTCCGGACTCATCGCCCGGAAGGCCGCGGACTTCGTGGCGGCCGAGGTCGCGTCGTTCTGGCTTTTCGACTCCGAGGCGGGTGAAGTCTCTCTGGCGGCGACGGCTCTCAACGAGAACTACGAGATACCGAATCCGCCCGAGTCCATCGGCGGGTCCATCGTCGGGGCCGTCCTCGCGGACCGAACGATCCTGAGAAACAGCGCGCTCGCGGACGACGATCCCCTCCGGCACGCCGATCCGCCCTTCGAGACACGCTCTGTGCTCGCCGTGCCGCTCGTCGAGGACGACTCTCCGGTCGGCGTCCTCGTCGCCGCCAACAAGCGCGGGCGCCGCCCGGAGTTCACCGCGGCGGACGAGGAGCTACTCGTCGACGTCGCCCGGCAAGCCGTCGCCGCCTTGCGTAACGCGCGGCAGTACGAGGCCGAGAAGAAAGTCGAGGAACTGGACGCCCTCCTCGCGGTGAGCCACGAGATCACCTCGACGCTCGACCTCGACAAGGTGATGCGGACGATCGTCAACGGAGCGTCGGCCCTGATCCGTTACGACCTTTGCGCAATCGCGATCCTTCAGCGGGGGAAGCTGCGGATTGGGGCGGTCTCAGGGGCGTTGGACGTGGACCGGAAAGAGCCGTCGGTTCGGCGGACCGAGGCGCTCCTCGAGTGGGTCTTCTTCGGCGGCTCCGACGTCGCCGTCACGCGCCGCGAGGACGGCACCATCGCCACCGACCGCCCGGAGACAGAGGAGAAGTTCCGCGCGTTCTTCGACGAGAGCGGCCGCAACGCGTTCTACGGAGTCCTGCTCGAGGACGACGAGGGAAAACTTGGCGTTCTCGGCTTCGAGTCGACGGAGCCCCTCGAGTTCGAGGCGGAGACCCGGGATCTCCTCCGGATCCTCGTCAACCAGGCCACCGTGGCCGTCCGCAATGCCCAGCTCTACCAGCAGGTTCCCCTGCCTGGCTTCCTCCGGCCTCTCGCGGAGCGGACACGGAAGCTGCGGGAGCAGCCCGGCAACCGCGCCCGGCGATGGGTGCTCGGGAGCGCTGGTGCCATGGTCCTTTTGGCCGTCCTGCCGTGGAATGTGAGGGTGTCCGGGCCCGCGCGGGTCGTGCCGGGCCGGCGGATCCCGGTCACGGCGTCCGTGGAAGGCGTCGTCGAGAGCGTGGCGCATCGCGAGGGGGATGCCGTCGTCGCCGGGGCCGTCCTCGCGACGCTTCGCGACGACGCCTACCGCGCCGCGGCGGCAGAGGCGCGCGCGGCCGAACAGATCGCCGACTCCGAGGTCTCCCGGCACCGCGCCGAGGGAAACGCTCCCGCACTTTTCCAGTCCGCCGCCCGCCGCGACGAATTGCGGGCGCGCGCGGCTCTCGCGGAGGAGAAGCTCGAGAGGACGCGCCTCCGCGCGCCCGAGGCCGGCATCATCCTGACGCCACGGCTCGAGGAGCGCCTCGGCCAGCTCCTTCCCGCCGGCGCCGAGTTCGCGGTCCTCGCCGAGACGTCCGCCGTCCTCGTCGAGGTGGCCGTGCCGGAACGGGATGCGTCGCTCCTCGCCGCCGGGCAGAGGGTCGACGTCAAGCTGAACTCATATCCCGCGGCGACGTTCCACGGGACCGTCGCCCGCCTCGGCGCCGTCGTCCGCGAGGAAGGTGAGGAGCGTTTCGTCATCGCCGAGGCGCGCGTCGAGAACGCGGACGCGCTGCTCCGGCCCGGAATGCTCGGGAAAGCCAAAGTTTCGACGGGACGCCAGCGGCTTCTCCGCGCCCTCCTCCGCAAGCCGGCGCGCTGGTTCTGGGTACGGCTCTGGCCTCTCCTGCCGTGAGCGCAGCTGCGCCGGACCCGGTCTCGCGGTACGTTGCGGCCGCCCGCGGCGGACGCGGCGCGGCGGCTCTCGCCGCGCGCCACACCCCTCGGCAGGACCACCCCGCCCTTCGGGCGGACCTCGTCATCCGCCGCCAGGTGCGAATCGGCGAGGTCACCTGGGTCGTCAAGCAACCGGAGGCGAACAAGTTCTACAACTTCGAGGACGCCGACTGGACCCTCATCGAGCTTTTCGACGGAACGCGGAGTCTCACTGAAATCCGCGAGGAGTACTGCCGGCGGGTCCCGGGAGGCGAGATCGCCTTCACCCTCATCCTCGACTACCAGGAGATGCTGCAAAGGATCGAGTTCCTGGAGCAGTCGGCGGCCGAGAAGAACCTCCAGCTCCTGTCGAAGTTCAAGACCCTGAGGCAGAAAGCGGCGGAGGAGCGCGCGGAGGGTTTCAACATCCTCTTCATGCTCTTCAAGGTCTTCGACCCCGACCGGATCCTCAATCGGACGATCCGGTACGTCCGCTGGCTCTGGAGTCCCCCCGTCGTCGCGGTCGCCTGTGTCGCGTTCCTCTTCACGATCGGTGTCTTCGCGGCGCGCTTCGACACGATCTGGGCCCAGACGATCGAGCTCTACTCGTTCCTGAGAAAGCCGTTCTGGGACTTCGTCCAATTCTGGGTCATCCTGACCACGATCGGCTGCATCCACGAGTTCGGTCATGGCTATGCCACGAAGATGTACGGGGGCGAGGTCCATGACATGGGGATCGCCCTCCTCTACTTCATGCCTGCCTTTTACTGCGACACGACGGACTCGCTCCTCTTCCCGAGCAAGTGGCAGAAGCTGACGGTCACGGTGGCGGGGATCTACATCGAGGCGATCCTCTGCACGATCGCGACGGCGCTCTGGGTGGCGAGCTACCCCGACACGCTTCTCCACGAGCTGGCCTACAAGACGATGCTCTTCACCGGGGTCTCGACGATCTTCTTCAACATCAACCCCCTCGTGAAGATCGACGGCTACTACGCGCTTTGCAGCCTCACCGAGATCCCGGAGCTGCGCGAGGAGTCTTTCCGCTGGATGGGCGCGATCTTCCAGCGCCACATCCTCCGCCTGAACGTCGAGGTGCCGGTCGTGTCGCGGCGGAAGAGGCGGATCTTCCTGATCTACGGTCCGCTCGCGCTGGGCTACATCGGTTTCATCATGGCGTTCATCACGAAGCTCCTCGACAACTTCTACTCGAAGGTCGTCCCGGAGCTGGCCGTCGTCCTCCTCCTCGTCACGCTCTACTTCTTCTTCCGGAAGAGGGTCCGCCTCGTCCTCCGGATCTCCCGCCTCTTCTATCTCGACAAGAAGGAGCTCGTCATGTCGCCGCGCGCCCGTCTCCCTCTCCTTGCTGCCGCCGCCGGCCTCGTCCTCTTTCTCGCCGTCCCCTGGGGCCGGCGGACGATCAGGATGGACGCCGTCCTCGAGCCCGCCGCGTCGGTGAAGGTCGAGGCCCCGGAGGACGGAGTCGTGCGGGAGGTCTTCGCGCGCGAAGGGGACATCCTGCGGGCGGGCCAACCGCTTTTCCGGATCGAGAGCCCCGGCGTCGTGGCCGATTCCGCGTCCCTCTCGGCCCGCCGCGCGGGGGCTGCCGACGAGATGGGAAGGAGCTTCCGGTCCGGAGACGCCGGGGAGGTCTATCGGGCCGAGCGGAAGGAGGGGGCGGCCGCAGCCGGTCTTGCCCTCGACACGGCGCGCACGGCGCGACTCTCCGTGCTCAGCCCGATGGACGGGCGTCTCCTTTCGGAAGGCGCGGAAAACCTCGTCGGCAGGTGGGTTACGGCAGGAACCGTTCTCGGAACAGTTGGCGCCACGCGGCAGCTCACGGCAGTATTCCCGGTCTCGGAGCGCCTTCTGACAGACCTTGTGGTCGGAGCGCCGGTTTCGGTGCAGCTTCGCGCGCGCCCGTTCCACATCCTCCACGGCACGATTGTTTCCATAGCTCCCGCGTCTCAGGCCGCTTCGTCCGACACCCCCCCGGCACTCCGCCCGTCCGAAACGCCCGGCCGCATCGTGGCTGTGGCGCGTTTCGAAAATCCCGACGGCAGCCTGAAGCCGAGGCTCGAAGGGAGGGCGAAGATCAGGGGGCCTCGGAGCTCGCTCCTCGGAGAGGGCTTCCGGATCCTCTCCCGTTGGCTCCGCGCGATCGCCTGGTGACCGTAAACACGAGCGCCCCGGCCGGAGCCGGGGCGCTCATGGACGCGGGGAGATGCGCCGTCAGTCGGCGTTGTCCGTCGCCCGCGCGTTCAGGATTTTGGGGGCCGCCTGCGTGCGGGCCGCGGTAACGCGGGGGGCCGCCTGCGCGCGGGCCGCGGTAACGCGGGGGGCCGCCTGGGCGCGGGCTGCGGTGACGCGAGGAGCCGCCTGCGCGCGGGCTGCGGTGACGCGAGGAGCCGCCTGCGCGCGAGCCGCGGTGACGCGAGCGGCTGCCTGCGCGCGCGCCATGTTGACGCGGGGGGCCGCCTGCACACGGGCGCTCGTGACCTTGGCCGAAGTCGTCGGCGTCATGGCGGGGTTGTTGCCGAGATTGCTGACGCGGATCTCACCGACGGCCTGACCGGTCGCCTGCTTGATCTTCGCCTTCTGCTCGTCGGTCAGCTTGATCCGTACTTCGTTTGCCATGGTGGCCTCCTCTTTCTTTCGTTCTTCCGTTCTCGTTGTCCCTGGCTTGGGGCGCAATCTCAATTGCAAAGAGGGGGCCAGACCAGTCCGGCCGCCAGAGACCCGTAAGTGGTTGAGGAAACGTCGAGACCGCCTCGTCGCGGTTACGCCGGCTCGATGACTCTTTCAACCTCGGTTGACGGATTCATCGGTCCGCTCAGAGGCGGTACTTCCGGCAGAGGTACTTCATCTGGTTTGCGTCGAGGCCGAGTGCTTCGGCGGCCCGCACCTTCACGCCTCCGGCGCGGGAAATGGCCTGGCTCACGAGCTCCCGTTCGAACCTTCCGACCGACTCGGCAAGGGAGAGGTCGGCAGAGTGCGTCGCGGCGGGTTGGGCCGGCTCCCGGGAGCCGCCGGCCCGGCCCAACGTCCCCGGCAGATGCTCCTCCCCGATCGTGTCGCCGTCCACCATGAGCGTCAGCATCTCGACGAGGTGTTCCAGCTCGCGCACGTTTCCGCGGAAGATGTGTCGCCCGAGCACCTCGAAGGCTTCGGACGAGAAGGCCTTCGGGCGGCGGCCATGGCGCTCTGCGGCCCGCGCCGTGAAGAATTCCACGAGCAAGGGGATGTCCTCGCGCCGCTCTCTCAGCGGCGGAATCCTCAGGATGACGGTGTTCAGGCGATAGAAGAGGTCATTGCGGAACGTTCCCGCCGCCACCTGACGCTCCAGGTCTTCGTTCGTGGCCGCGACGAGCCGGATGTCGACGTGGATCGTCTTCGTCCCGCCGACCCGCTCGAAGTCGCGCTGCTCGAGGACGCGCAACAACTTGGCCTGTACGGCCGGGGATAGTGTCGCGACTTCGTCCAGGAAGAGCGTCCCGCCGTGAGCCATCTCGAAACGCCCGGGCCGGGAGGCCACGGCCCCGGTGAAGGCACCCCGCTCATGGCCGAAGAGCTCGGACTCGGCTAGCGTCTCCGTGAGCGCCGAGCTGTTCACGGCTACGAACGGCCCGTCCCGGCGAGTGCTCCCCCGGTGGATCGCTTCGGCCACGAGCTCTTTCCCCGTTCCGCTTTCACCGGTCACGAGGACGGTCGCGTCGGTGGGGGCCACCTTCTCGATGGCGGCGAAGAGCCCGCGCATGCTTGGGCTCTCGCCCACCAGCCCGCCGTACGACCCACGCTTGAAGATCTCCTCCTTCAGCGCCCGGTTTTCAGCCAGGATGCGGTGTCGCTCCAAGGCTCGCCCGAGAACGAGGAGCAGCTCCGACTTCTCGAAGGGCTTCCGGAAGAAATCGAATGCACCCAGCTCGACGGCTTTCAGCGCCCAGCGGCGCTCCGCCTCCGCCGTCATGACCACGACCGTGGCGGCCGGCTGGCGCTGCCGAATGGCCCGCAGCAGACGGAGCCCCTCTTCCGCCTCGCCCGACGGCGGGAGCCGGAGGTCGACGAGGTAGACGTCGGGCTCGAGCTCGGCCAGCTTGAGCCCCGCGGCGGCGTCCCCTGCACTGTGGACTTCGAACCTGTCCTTCAGAGCCCAGAGGAGCTGGTCGCGCAGGAGCGGATCGTCTTCCACGACGGCGAGGCGCCCCTCCACCGTCTTTTGGACCACGCCCACGCCTACACCTGCCGGCCAGGCGCGGCCGGAAGCGGCAGGAAGAGACGGACGCTGGTGCCCTCGCCCTCCGCACTTCTAACCTCGACGTCGCCCCGGTGGTGGCGCAGGATGCGGCGCGCCGTGTAGAGACCGAGTCCCACGCCTCCGGGCTTCGTCGTCTGGAACGGCCGGAACAGGCGCCGCCGCACGAACTCTCCCGACATCCCGGGCCCGTCGTCCTCGACGTCGACCACGGCGAAGTCTCGCGCCCCTCGCCGCTCGAGGCTCGTGCGTACCGTCACGCAGCTCTTCGCGGCCTCCTGCGCGTTCTGAATCACGCCCTGGATCGCCTCTTGCAAGTAGTAAGGGTCGCCCCAGAGCCCGGGGACCTCGGCGAAGGTCGCGTTCATCCGCGGTGTCGACGCCCGCCCCCGGGGGTGGCACGTGTGCAGGGCCTCCCGGATCAGGTCGTTCAGATCGAGCGGCACCTTGATGAGGACCGAGTCGCGATGAGCCGACCAGCTTCTCGCGATCCCGTCGAGCTTCTGGACGGTGGATTGCAGGAGGTCCGTGGCGCTGCGTTTGAAATCCGGATCGCCGTAGTGCTCCTCCATGTTCGACAGGAGAAGGCTGAGGCGGAGCTCGAGGTTCCGGATGTCGTGGATGAGGACGGAGTCCTTCGTGGCGCGGATGCGTCGACGCGGGGCAGCCGTGCGTGTCGCCATGGTTTCAGGGCCGGGAAGGCGCACGGAACGTGAGCCGGACCGCCATCCCCGGCCGCAGTATTTTTTTCGGATCGTGCTTCACCCGCACGATCACCTGCACCGTCCCGCTGCCCGGATCGATGACGGGGCTGATGAACGAGACGCGCCCGCTCGAGCGTGCGTCCGGGAAATCCGGAGCCTCCACGGTCACTTCGTCACCGGTCTTCACGGTCTGAAGGCCGGAGGCCGGCAGATAGGCGCGCGCCAGAAGCGGCTGGAGCGCCATCACCTTGAAGAGCGGTTTGCTCTCTTCGAGCGTGAACTTTTCCCCCACGCGCGCGTAACGGTCCGCCACGATCCCGTCGAAGGGAGCGCGCACCACGGACCGGTCGATCACGAGTTTCGCCCTCTCCAGCTCCACGAGGGCCAGCTCGTGTCGCGATCTTCTCTGCTCGAACTCGGCCTCGCTCGTCAGATTCTGGCGGCGCAGCTCCTCGTACCTTTTCAGGTCCGCGAGACTCACGGCGAGCGTCTCCTCCGCGGCTCTCAGATCCAGGCGGAACTCGCGCTGGTCCAGCGTGGCGAGCGGCTGCGACTTCCGCACGAGCTCGCCCCGCTCGACCTGGATCGAGTCGATCACGCCGCTGACCCGAGTCGTCACCGTGACTTCCTGCTCGACCATCAGGTTCGAGGCGACGGTGAGCGGCGCAGGAAGCGCCGGCGCCGGCAGAGCGGCGCTGGCCCTCGCGAGCGCAAGGAGGGAGACGGCGATGAACGCCCGACCGGTAAGCCGGATTGAGTCGCGCGTGACTTTTTCCTCCAGGGTGTCTGGAACGGAATGATACCGAATCAGGCGGGCGTGAGCGCGCGCACGAGGCGCTTGAGGGCCTCGTAGAAAACACCAGGCGGCGGCAGGAGGCTGACGACGACGAACGCCTCGAAAGGGAACTCGTAGAAATAGCCGGGCTGGACGAGCAGATCGTGTGATTCGAGGAGATCGAGGACGAGCTCCTCCTCGGGGCGGACAGCCGGCACGCGGAGGCACGCGGCCCAGCCGGCCCGGACGGGTAGGACCGTAACACCGCCACCCGCGGGGAAGGCAGCCTTGAGCGCGCGCTCGTTGCGAAGCACGCGCGCCCAGATCGCTTCCGCCGTCCCGCGCCCGTACTCCAGAAGCCTGGGGAGCGCGAGCTGCACGGGCGTCGAGACGGAGAGATACGAATCCGCAACCCACTCGAGGCGCTCGATCGCCTGCTCGAGGAGCCCGGCGGGTCCATTCGCGAGTATCCATCCGAGCTTCATCTGCGGGAGGCCGGCCGACTTGGAGAGCCCGCCCAGCGAGAAAACGAGCGCTTCGGGCGCGTTCGCGGCTGCGGCCACGCGCACGTCGCCGGGCCGGTCCGAGTAGCGATAGTCGACGAACACCTCGTCGGAGACGACGGCGAACCGGCGCTCCTTCGCCAGCGTCATGAGATCCGACAGCTCCGCGCCAGAGAGGGAGGTGCCCGTCGGGTTGTTCGGATTGACGACGACCACGGCCGCGACGCGACGTCCTTCCACCTCGACGCGCCGCACTTCCGCCTCCACGGCCGCCGCGTGGAACGCGAAGCCGTCATCGCTCGCGAGCGCGTAGCGGCGCAGCGACAGGCACTCGAGCTCCGCGAGGGTGTCGAGAAGCGGGTAGGACGGCGCCGGCACGAGGACGACGTCGCCGGGATCGCCCACCAGCTTGAAAAGCCAGCCGTAGGCTTCGCTCGACGAGGCCGTCAGGACGATCTGGTGCGGGGGCGCGAGAACGCCGTGCAACGCCGCGTAGTAGTTGCTCACGGACGTGCGCGCCGCGAGCAGTCCCCTCGGATCGGGTGCATACGAGAGGCCGCGGGGATCGGAGAGAGCCGCGAGAATGCGCGCGTCCGGCGCCGACGCAGCGTTGTCGAAGAGGTCGGCTTCGCCCGAACGCAGAGAGACGGCGGTCGGATTCGACACGGCGAGATCGAGGAACGGGCGCGTTCGCGCCGCGACCGCGCGCGTCAGGCGGTTCACGTCGCGGGGGGCGGGGATCCGCTGCGAGAACATGCGCGGCGCGTTTTCTCAGCGCCCGGACACGAGGTCTTCGGGTTTCCACGGCGAGGCGGCGCCGCCGAGGAACCTGTGGAACCAGTCGAGGTGCGCCGCGTAGTAGAGGCCCATCTCGAACGCGCTCGGCCAGTGGCCCGCCTTCTCGAACACGATCAGGCGCGACGGCACGCCGCGCGCCTGCAGGTCCGTGAAGAATTCGAGCGACTGCGTATAGGGAACGCGGAAGTCCTTTTCGCCGGTAATGACGAGGCAAGGGGTGCGGAAATCTGTCACGTACGAGGACGGCGATTGCTTCGCGTAGAGGTCTCCGTTCTCCCACGGCGCGCCCTTGATGTCCCACTGGGGGAACCAGACCTCCTCGGTCGAGGAGTACATCGCGCGCAGGTCGTAGACGCCCATCATCGAGGCGAGGGCCTTGAACCTCGTCGTGTGGCCTTCGAGCCACATCGTCGCGTAGCCGCCCCAGGACCAGCCCATCGCGCCCATGCGGCTCTTGTCCACATACGGAAGCCTCTCGAGCGCGTCCGCGACTTTCTCGATGTCGGTCATCACGCGGCCGTTCCAGTCGCCCGAGATGGCCGACGTGTAGGCCTGGCCGAATCCGGTCGAGCCGTGCGGATTCGGAAATCCGACGACGTAACCCGCGCCCGGATAGACCTGCCAGTCGCCGCGGTAGGAGTCCGCCCACTGCTGCTGCGGCCCGCCGTGGATGTTCAGGATGAGCGGGTACTTCTTCGCAGGATCGAAGCCGTGCGGCTTGACGATCCAGACCTGCACGGGCTGTCCGTCGGCACCGGGCACGCTGATCTCCTCGGCCGGCCGGATGTCGACCTCGTTTTCGAGGGCGGCGTTGTGCGTCGTCAGGCGCTGTCCCGCCTCGTCCGCGCCTTTCGCGAGAGAGAGGCGGTAGAGTTCGAGCGGGCTCCCGATGCGGCGCCGCGCGGCCACGGCGAAGGTCACGTCCGGCGCGAGCGTCCACGCGTCGAGAGACCCGACGGACGACACCGCGCGGAAGGCGCCCGTCGCGAGGACGATCTCGTAGAGCGGCGTTCGCCCCTTCACGTCGGCCGTGAAGAAGATCCGGCTTCCGTCCCGCGAGAAGTCGAAGTCGCGGACCGCGTTGTCGAACCTGGCCGTGAGGTCACGCTCGGCGCCGGTCGCGCGGTCCCGGAGGACGATCCGGAAGCGGTCGGCCTCGTAGCGGGGCGTGAGCTGCCGCTTGAAGGCGAGGAAGCGGCCGTCGGGGGAATAACGCGGCGACCCGTCGTAGCCCTTGTTCCAGGCCGTGAGATTTTTCGGGACTCCGTCACCCTTCACGGCGACGGTCCAGACGTCCGCGTTCGTCGAGAAGGCGGCGTCCGCGTCGCGGTTCGAAGAGAACGTGAGCTCGGTCCCGTCCGGCGAGAGGTCGAAGTCCCGCCCGCCACCGACCGAGAAGACGGGCGAGTCGAAGTCGCCCGGTGTCAGGTCGCGAATCGCCTTCGCCGCGTCGGGCTCGGCAAGGTCGAGGATGAAAACATGCGTGCGCTTCCCGTCCTTCCACTCGGTCCAGTGCCGGTAGAGGAGGGCGTCCGCGAGGTGCGCCTTGATCTTGTTCGCCTCGTGCGCGTCGGCCGCCTTCTTGTTGCACGCCGCGTCGGCGCCGCAGGAGGGGACGACGTCCGCCGCGAAGAAGACGGACCGGCCGTCCTTCGAGAAGGCCGGCCCGTCGATCCCTCCGGGGAACCGGGTCTTCTGCTCGGCCTCGCCGCCGCCAAGAGGGAGGAAGAAAAGCTGCGGTTCACCCGTACGCGTCGAAACGAACGCGAGCGTCTTTCCGTCAGGCGAGAAGAACGGGTGCTCGTCGCGCGCGTCGCCTGCGGTGATCGGCCGGGCGTTTGTCCCGTCCGCGTCCACGCGCCAAAGGGCGGCGGTCTTCCTCTTCGTCGCCCAGTCGTTCGTCGTGACGGTGTAGACGATCGCCTTCCCGTCGGGCGAGATCGCGGGCTCGCCGACGGCCTTCACGCGATAGAGGTCCTCGAGCGTGAAGGCGCGGCCGGAGGAGGCGGCGAGAGCGGGAGAGGCGAGGACGAAGAAGAGGGCGAAGGCGGTGGACAGTTTCGGCATGTGCCGAGTCTATCGGCCCGCGCCCCCGGGCGCCCCCGCCGTCAGCTCGTGAGGCCGTCCTCCTTCTGCAGGATCTCGTTCAGGAACCAGCGGCTCTTCTGGTGCACCTGGACGAGGCGCGTGTATAGGTCGGCCGTTCCAATGTCGCCCGCGTCCGTCGCGACCTCACAGTCGTCGTGCATCTCTTTGATCACGACGTCGAGCGTGGCGCGGGCCTCGGCGATCATCTCTTCGAGCGAGAGCTTGCCCTTCGAAGGTTCCACGCTGGCGCTCGGGAGATAGTCGGCCGGATCGCCCAGCGGGGCGCCCCCCACCATGATGGCGCGTTCGGCGAACTCGTCGATCGTGTCGTACACGAGCGTCGCTTGCTCGTCGAGCATGAGGTGGATGTCGCGAAAGAGGGGCCCGTAGCTGAGCCAGTGGTATTTCTTGTAGTTGAGGTACGCGACGAGCGCGTTCGCCTGTTGCCGCTGAAGAGTGCCGACGACGGCCGCCGAGCCGCCGCTCTTGTTCTTCTTCTTCTGCTTCTTGTCTTTCTTGGCCATGAATCCTCCGAGATCCTTAGATTAGACTATGTCTAAAATAAGGTCAAGCTCAGGATTTCTTGATGAGACGCACGATCGCGACGAGCACGATGGCGCCGACGAGCCGCACGAGAAAATCGCCCAGCAGGCCGCCGCCCATCACGAAGCGGCCGAGGAGGAATCCGCCTATCCAGCCGCCGACGATCCCGAGCAGAACGTCGACGAGGAGGCCATAGCCGCCGCCCTTCATGATCTGTCCGGTCGCCCAGCCCGCGAGCGCGCAGAGCGCGAGTTCCACGATCAGCCACATGTTCCTGTTCTCCTTATGCGTCTGATCCTACCCCCCGTTCCTGTTACATTCCCGCCCCCATGGCAGAGCAATACATCTTCACGATGCAGAACCTCAGGAAGGTCGTCCCGCCCCAGCGGGAGATCCTCCGGGGTATTTATCTTTCCTTCTACCCGGGCGCCAAGATCGGCATCCTCGGGCTCAACGGTGCCGGCAAGTCGACGGTGCTCCGCATCATGGCGGGAGTCGACACGGAGTTCACCGGCGAGGCATTCCCGGCGGAGGGGACGCGCATCGGGTTTCTCTCACAGGACCCGCAGCTCGACCCGAAGAAGACCGTTCTCGAGAACGTCGAGGAAGGCGTCGCTCCGGTCAAGAAGCTGCTCGCGCGGTTCGAAGAGCTGGGCGAGAAGATGGGAGAGAGCCTGCCCGAGTCCGAGATGGACAAGGTCATGGCCGAGTACGGCAAGGTGCAGGACGCTATCGAAGCCGCGAACGGCTGGGACCTGGACCGCACGCTCGAGACTGCGATGGACGCGCTCCGCTGCCCGCCCCCCGACGCGGACGTCACGAAGATCTCGGGGGGCGAGAGGCGGCGCGTGGCGCTGTGCCGCCTCCTCCTCCAGAAGAACGACATGCTCCTTCTCGACGAGCCCACGAACCATCTCGACGCAGAGTCCGTCGCGTGGCTCGAGCAGTTCCTGAAGGAGTTCCCGGGAACGGTCGTCGCGGTCACGCACGACCGTTACTTTCTCGACAACGTCGCCGGCTGGATCCTCGAGCTCGACCGCGGCGCGGGCATCCCCTGGAAAGGCAACTACTCCTCGTGGCTCGAGCAGAAGGAAGCCCGGCTCGAAATCGAGGAAAAGACCGAGAGCGCCCGCCAGCGGTCGCTCAAACGCGAGCTCGAGTGGGTGCGCATGGCCCCCCGCGCCCGGCAGGCGAAGAGCAAGGCTCGCCTGCAGGCATACGAGCAGCTCGTTTCCGAGAGCGGCGTCGAGGCCCGGGGCGAGACGAACGAGATTTACATCCCGCCCGGCCCGCGCCTCGGGGACGTCGTCGTGCGCTCCGAGGGCGTGAAAAAGTCGTTTGGCGAAACGCTCCTCTTCGAGGACCTCAGTTTCGACCTTCCGAAGGGCGGCATCGTCGGGATCATCGGCCCCAACGGCGCCGGCAAGACGACGCTCTTCAAGATGATCATGGGTCTCGAAAAGGCCGACGGCGGGAAACTCCAGATCGGCGACACCGTCGTCCCGAGCTACGTCGACCAGAACCGCGAGAAGCCCGACGCGAAAAAGACCGTCCATGACGAGCTCTCGGGCGGTCAGGACCTCGTGATGCTCGGCAAACGCGAAATGCCGAGCCGCGCGTTCTGCGCCATGTACAACTTCAAGGGCGCCGACCAGCAGAAGCTCGTCGCGAACCTGTCCGGCGGCGAGATGAACCGCCTCCACCTCGCGCGGACGCTCAAGAGAGGCGGCAACCTCCTCCTCCTCGACGAGCCCACGAACGACCTCGACGTCGACACGCTGCGCGCACTCGAGGAAGCGCTCCTCAGCTTCGGCGGTTGCGCCGTCGTGATCAGCCACGACCGCTGGTTCCTCGACCGCGTCGCGACGCACATGCTCGCGTTCGAGGGCGACAGCAAGGTCGTCTGGTACGAGGGCAACTACCAGGACTACGAGGCCGACCGCCACAAGCGGCTCGGCGCCGAGGCCGACCGCCCGCACCGGATCAAGTACCGGAAGCTGGGTGGATGAACGGGCAGGATCTCATTTCGACGCCGCGGCGACCGCCCGCGGACCAGTCGACGAGACCCGCCGAGTCGTGCTTCGCCCAGAACTCGCGCTCGGCCGCTTACACCTAGGGAACGAGGGCGATGACGGCGAAGGCGGCGCCCTCGCGGTCGGACAGGAAGGCGTAACGCCCCACCTTCGCGATGTCGTCGGGTGCCCGGAGGACGCGCGCTCCGAGCTTTTCGGCCTTCGCTGCGGCCGCGTCGCAGTCGGCCACGCGGAAATAAACGTTCCACGCGGGCGTCGTCGCGCCATCCTCCGGCCCGATCGCCGTCATCCCGCCGGCCGGGCGCGGCCCCTTCCAGAGCTCGACATACGCGTGGAGGTCCGTCTCCTGCTTCTTGATCGCCCAACCGAAGAGACTCGCGTAGAAATGTCCGGCCGCGTCGATGTCTGTCGTGGCGAGCTCGGTCCAGCAGAGCGTGCTGATCTCGCCGACGACCTGCGCCCCGGGGTGAGCCCGCGCCTCCCAGAGGCACAGCTCCGCGCCCTGCGGGTCCTTTACGATCGCCATGCGCCCGTTCGGTCCGACGTCGAACGGCGCCCCGAAAATCGTTCCGCCGAGAACCTTCACGCGGAGCGCGCTCTCGTCGGCGCTCTTCACCGCCGCATAGGAGTTCCAGTGGGCGACGACGCCGCGCTGCCGCTGCGACTTCTGCAGGACGTACAGCGCGGCCACGTCCTTGCCTACGAGCCGCGCGATCGTGTAGGTCGTGCCGGGCTCCGGGGACTGGTCGTCGAAGCTCCAGCCGAAGAGGGCCCCGTAGAGCGCCTTCGCCGAATCGGCGTCCGTCGTGGCGAGCTCGGGCCAGCAGAACGTCCCAGGCTCGTGCTGGATGATCTCTCGCATCGAAGACCTCCGGATGAGCGTGGATCATAAGGGCGCACGGCGTGTCGCGCCCGGGGAAGGGTCAGGAGCCGGCGGCGATCCGAAGTTCGCGAAAGAAACCCTTAACGAGCGCGGAGGCGACGTGCGCCCGGTAGGCGGCCGTCGAACGGAGATCGTCGATGGGGGCGATATCCCGGCGCGTTGCCGCGTCGAGCTCTTCGTCCGAAACCGAGGCGAGGCTGGGGGAGAGGCCGAGCGCCCGTACGGACGGGAGGGAGACCGTCACGGGAGCGACCGAGGCCATGCCGAATCCGGAGCGGACGCCGCGGCCCCGCTCGACCTCGGCGACGGCCGCGAGGGCGACCTTGGAAATCGCCTGGGCGGCGCGCGTGCCCACCTTCCTCCAGACCTGGTGGGCACCGGTCCTCGGAAGGGTGAACTCCACCCGGACGATCACTTCGTCTTCGGCCCGGCGTGTCGTGCGGTATGCCGTGAAGAACTGCGTCATGGGTACGCGCCGCTCGCCGTGGATGCTCGCGAGAACCACGTCGGCGTCGAGGGCCATGAGCGCCGCGGCCCCGTCGGCCGCGGGAGACGCGCCCGCGAGGTTGCCGCCCAGGGTGCCGCGCGCCTGGATCTGGACGGCTCCCACCTCGCGCGCCATGGCCGTGAGGACCGGTGCGCGCCGCGAGAGCACGGGATGACTCTTGATCTCGAGGAACGTTGCCGCGGCGCCGATGGTGGCGATCTCCTTCACGACCGTAATGCCGCGCATTTCGGTGAGACGCGACACGTCGAGCACGAGCGGCAGGTCGTTCGGGTCCTCGGGCGGGGCGAGACGGCGCTCCACGATCCAGTCCGTTCCCCCCGCGAGGAGGACGGTCTTCTCTTTGCGGCCTGCGCGCGCCGAGAGCGTCCGGCACAGCTCGGCGAGCGTTCCGGGCCGCTCGAACGGGTAGAGAGCGATCTCAGCCGGGTTCACGCGCAGCCTGCTCCTTTGCGGCTTGCCGGATCGACTCGACGATGCGCTGGTAGCCCGTGCAGCGGCAGATGTTGCCCGCGATGCTCTCGCGAATCTCGCCCTCGCCCGGCTGCGGGTTCGCCGCGAGGAGCGCGTGCGCAGCCATGAGGATTCCGGGCGTGCAGATGCCGCACTGAGCGCCGCCCTCCTTCACGAAGGCCTCTTGCAGGTCGGAAAGCGTGTCCTTGCTGGCCAGCCCTTCGACAGTGAGGACCGTTCGCCCGTCGCACTGACCCGCCACGACGAGGCACGCGTTCACGGGAACGCCGTCCAGGAGCACGGTGCACGAGCCGCACTCGCCTTCACCGCAGCCCTCTTTCGTGCCGGTAAGCCCGAGAGGCCCGCGGAGGATGTCGAGGAGGCGCGTGAGGGGAGGTGCATCGAGCGTGCGGGAGCGCCCGTTCACGACGAAGGACATTCTCATCGTCCCGTCTTCCATGCCACGAAGAGGTCTTCCGGGAGGAGCGGCAGGTCGTCGCGGACGATCCCCGTCGCATGCTCGATCGCGGCGGCGATCGCGGGCGCGCCGCCGTCCATCGGCAGCTCTCCGATGCCTTTCGCGCCGCCTCCGGGCCCTCTGGAATAGGGATCCTCCACGAGAACCGTCGTGAAGCGGGGCGCGTCGATGCTCGTGGGTACGATGTAGTTCGTCATGCGGGCATTGAGGATCTTCCCGTCCTTGAGGACGACCTTCTCGTTCAGGGCCCAGCCGATCGCCTGCAGCGTTCCTCCCTCGATCTGCCCCTTGCACATGAGGGGATGAATCGCCTTGCCGACGTCCTGCGCGGCCCAGAAACCGATAACCGTCGTCTCGAACGTGTCGAGGTCCACCTCGACCTCGGCGATGTCGCAGCCCCAGCCGAAGACGGGATAGGCGTCGCCGCGGTAGGTCGCGTCGTCCCAGACGAAATCCGCCGGTGTTTCGTAGGTCTTCTCGGAGATGACGGTTCCTTCGTGCGCGATCAGGCGCCGCGCGGCGTCATCGAACGAGCCCCCCTGTTTCTGCCGGTTTTGCTCGATACGCGCGAAGAGGTCGCGCGCGGCGTGCTCGAGGATCGAGCCGACGATCATCACCGTTCGGGACGCCACGGTGGGCCCCGAATCGGGGACGGTCGCGGTGGACGGCGTCGCGAAGTCCACCCGATCCATCGAGACCCAGAGCGCCTCGGCCGCGATCTGCCGGAAGACTGTCTCGGTACCCTGGCCGATGTCCGTGGATGCGGTGCGGATTCGGAAACGCGGCTTCTTCTCCGTGAGGAGCTGAAACATGTCGATCGCGACGCGGCCCTTCAGCTTGCGCTCGCCCGAACCCGTGAATCCCGCGCCGTGGAGGAACACGCTCGCGCCGATTCCGCGCGCCTTTCGGGACGCGGAGCCCCCTGGGGCGGGCCGGCGAAGAATCGCTGAGACGGGCCGCGCCGCCGCGGCCTGACCGAGCGTCTCGCGCTTCCGTTCCCAGCCGCTCGCTTTCCGCGCCTCCTCGACGCAGCGCTGGACCCCGACGGACTCCTTCAGGAACTGGCCCGTCGGCGTCGTGTCCCCGACGCGGAGGAGGTTCTTCTCGCGCAGGGCGAGCGGGTCGGCCGACAGCTCGCGCGCGATCCGGTCCAGGTGCCTCTCGATCGCCCAGATCGTCTGCGGGGCTCCGAAGCCGCGGAAGGCGCCGTTCGGTGGCGTGTTCGTGGCGACCGCGATGGCCTCGATCGAGACGTGCTCCCATCGGTAGGCGCCGGCCGCGTGGAGAGCCCCGCGCGACAGAACGACCGGCGTGAGGGTGACGTACGCACCACCGTCCATGACGATCCGAATTGACACGGCCGACAGGTTTCCCTCGCGATCGCAGCCCGACGAAATCGTCACCTCCGACGGATGGCGTTTCGTCGTCGCCTCGATGTCTTCCTGCCGGTCGTAGATCATCTTCACGGGCCGGCCGCTCTTCTTCGCGAGGAGGAGGGCGTGAAGAGCGAGGAGCGTGGGGTACTCTTCCTTTCCCCCGAAACCTCCACCCGTGACAGCTTGCGTCACGTCCACGTGCGCGTCGTCCAGGCTGAACGTGCGCTTGACGCCCTTGTGTACGTAGAACGGGCACTGCAGCGAGCCCACGAGGTGGGCGCCGCTCGCGTCCCAGAAGGCGAGCATCCCCTGCGGCTCGATGTAGAGCTGCTCCTGGTGGTGCGTGCGGTACGTACCGGAGAGACGCACGGCGCTCTCGGCGATGGCCTTCGCCGCGTCGCCCTTCGAGATCCGGTAGGTGGCGAAGACATTGTCGGGGCCGTGAATCTGTGCCTTGCGTTGGAGCGCGTCGGCGACCGTCAGGACCGGCGGGAGCGGGTCGATCTCGGGCGTGAGGGCGCGAAGCGCGCGGGCGAGACGCACCGGGTCCTCGGCCGCCACGAGCGCGATCGGCTCGTACGCGTGGCGGACCTCGTCCGATGCGAGGACGGGCTGGTCCTCCTCGATGAGCGCCACGACGTTCACGGGCACGTCTTCCGCGGTCACGACCGTCACGCCGGTCCAGTCGAAGGAGGGATCCCGCCGGATGCCGCGCAGGCGGCCGCGCGCCACGGGGCTGCGGAGCGTCGCGCCCAGGAGGACGCCCGGCCGCGTGAGATCGTCGACGTAGCGGGCCGTCCCGGCGACCTTGGCCGGTCCATCCGCGCGCGGAACGCTGCGGCCGACGAGCGCCATCCCGATCAGTCCCTTGTGACGTCCTGGAGAGCGGCTCCGACCTCGGTGAAGCGGAACTTGAAGCCGAGCGCTTCGGCTTTTCTCGGGACGACCCGTTGCCCCTCGAGGACCACGGTGGCCATCTCGCCGAGCAGGAGCCGAACGGCGGCTGCGGGTGCGGGGAACAGGCTCGGCCGGTGGAGGGCGCGGCCCAGCGCCTTCGCGAATTCCTTCATCGTGACCGGGTTCGGAGCGGTCCCGTTGATGGGGCCGCGGGCGTCTGCGTTCTCGATCGCGAAGACGAACAAGGCGACGAGGTCGCCCACGTGGATCCACGACATCCACTGCTCTCCGCTTCCGATGGGGCCGCCCGCGAAGGCCTTGAACGGCGGAAGCATCTTTGCGAGGGCGCCGCCGTCTCCGCCGAGCACGACGCCGGCGCGAATCATCACGACGCGGACGCCCTGCGCCTCGATCTTCTTCGCGGCCTCTTCCCATGCCACACACGTCGTCGCGAGGAAATCGGTTCCAGGCGGGCTGTCCTCGTCGAGTATCTCGTCGCCGTGGGAGCCGTAGTACCCGACCGCTGCCGCGTTCACGAGGACGGAAGGCTTCACGGCGGCCTTCTCGATCGCGGCGGAGAGCCGGGCCGCCGCGTCGACGCGGCTCGCGACGATCCGCAGCTTGGCGGCCGCCGTCCAGCGCTGGGCGATGCTCTCGCCCGCGAGGTTCACGATCCCTCCGGCGCCGTCGACCCAGGATTCCCACGCGGCGCCGGGCGCCCACGAGACGACGCGTACCTTCGGATGGACCTGGTCCCGCGACCGGGACGCGTCGCGCGTGAAGAGAACCACTTCGTGCCCTTTCGCGACGAGGTTCTCGCACAGCTTCGAACCGATGAACCCGGTTCCGCCCGTGACGATGACGCGCATTCCGCTCTCCTTGCGCCCGCATCGTACCCAAAACGCGCCGCCGTATAGTCCGACGGTCATGAACGCGCGTTTCAGGCCTTGCGCCGCCCTGCTTCTCGCCTTTGCGGCGGGCGTGGCGGAGGCCGACACGGCCGTCCCTCGAACGCCGGACCTGGACGTCCGGGAGCTCGTGAAGCGCGTCGTGAAGAGCCAGCGCCGTGTCGAGGTCGCGTTTGCCGGCTCGACGTTCGACCAGCGCGAAGTCCGGATCACCTGGGGCGCCGATGGCCGGGCGAAGGAGGTCGCCTCACGGCTCTTCTACGTCCTCTCGGGCGACGGCGACGTGGAGGGGACGCGCGAGCTCATCGAGGTGGAGGGCCGTCCGGCGACCGAGGAGGAGAAGCGCAAGGCCGCCGAAGGAGACGAGAAGGGCCGAAAGAAGCGCCTCGAGCAGAAGGCCGCGGCTGAGGCCCGCCTGGCCGAAAGGGTCTCCGGCGACGAAGACGATCCTCTCGTGGGTCGGCGGCGGCTCTCGGAGCTCATCGGCCGTTTCGTGATCCGCGTCGTCGGGGAGGAGACCGTCGAGGGCCGCCCCACGTACGTGCTCGACTTCTCGCCGGACCCGGCGGCGCCGCCCGCGACGAACCTCGGGGACCGTGCGCTCAACGCGCTGGCCGGCCGCGCCCTGATCGACGCGGTGGACTTTCAGGTGCGTTCCGTCGTCGCGCACCTCACGAAGCCCGTGAAGGTGGCGGGAGGAATCGCCGCCAACGTGAAGGAGGCCGAGATCGTTTACACCGGCCAGCCGCTCGGGGGCAACCTGTGGTTTCCCTGCGTCGTCGAGCTTCGATTGACCGGGAAAACGGCGCTCTTCTTCCGCCTCGACACGTCTTTTCGATTCGAATTCGCAAATCTGAAAAGGTTCCGCGTGGACACGGAAAGCGACGTCCGTCCCGCTGGAGACCAGGGGAGCGCTCCATGACACCGTCCCGCCGCCGCGTGTACCTCCTCGGCGCCATTGCCGTTTTCGGCGTCGCATTCGCCTGGGCCTACTGGCGCTCGCTGACCCCGGCGACGCATGCGGACCATGACCACGGAATGCTGAGCCTCGACGGAGGAGGGCACCTCAACGTGAAGACGCGCGACGGGAAGACGCGCAATCTCGTCGGGCGCCCGGGAAAGACGCTCGTCATTCACTTCTTCTCGACGTCGGCCGAAGGGGCGGCTCCGGAGCTCGGCGGGATCTTTCGGACTCAGGAAGAGCTGAAGGCGGATGCCGGGCTGGAGTTCGTCCTCATCGCCCAGGACCGCGATTTCGCGACCCTCGATGCGTGGCTGAAGGAGAAGGGGCTGACGCCGCCGCAGCCTGCGACACTCGTTCTCGATCCGGACGGAGACGTCACAAACAAGATCAACTCGAAACGCCCCCTCGAGACGATGTTCTTCACCGCGGAGGGAAAGCTCTCCTCGCAGGCGCGCGGCCGGCTGGAGTGGCCGGACGGCGCCATGGGCCATCTCGCGCGCGCCCGTGGCGGAGAAACGATCGAGTAACACTCGAGGTGCTCTCGGGACGCTTATTTTTTCGCGGCCGGGGGCGCGGGCGCCGGGTCGTCCGCCGCGTGGTCGGCGACGTACTTCCACGCGCCGTCCTTCTGCTGCGTGGCGACGGCGCACCAGGTTCCCGTCTCCGTCGTCGCGGCCCCGCCGGCCTTCGGCGCGGTCGTCACCTTGAAGCGGCCCCAGCCCGCCGAGACGCGGCCGGCCGAGCGGTAGTGGTTGTCCATGACGGCGGCGTCGGTCACCTTGACGGTGTTGAGCCATCCCGCGTAAGCCTCGGCGATCGCCTTCTTGCCCTGGATCGCCCCCGACCCGGGAAGGACGAGGACGGCGTCGTCGGCGTACAGGTCGGCGCACGCGGCGGCGTCGTTGGCGAGCATCGCTTTGATCCAAGCGCTATCGACCGTCATAAGGCCGTGCTTTGGCGCCGCGTCCGCAGCCGCGAGACTGCCGGCCGCGAGGGCCGCGCACACAAACAAAACGACGATTCCGGCTCTTTTCATCGAGTCCCCCCTATTTCTTCTGGGTGGAGATTCTGCCCTAGACGGATCTTCGGCGCATCTCGCCAAGCGTGATCAGGACGACCGCCCACACGATCACGGCCGCCGCCAGAAGCGTTCTCGGGGTGACCGGCTCCGCCGCGAGAGCCCAGCCGAGAAACACGGCCACGGCCGGATTCACGAACGCGTAAGTCGAAACGAGGGCCGGGGCCGCCACGCGGAGGAGCCACATGTAAACCGTGAAGCCGAGGAGCGAGCCGAATACGAGAAGGTAGAGGAGGGCCGCCCAGGAACGCGCGGAGACGTGCGCGGGCGAGAAGCGGGTCCATTCACCCGTCGCGAGAGAAAGGGCGAGAAGCAGGCCCCCGCCCGCGAGCATCTGCAGCGCCGTCGCCTGAAGCGGTGACGACGCTGGTGTGAAGCGGCGAGAGAGAACGGAGCCGAGGGCCCACGTGAACGCGGCGAAGAGCACCGCGGCGGCTCCGAGGAGGTCGATGCGATCGCCGCCGAGCCGTGCGGGGCCGAGCAGGAGCGCGACGCCCCCGAGGCCGAGGGCGACTCCGGCGAGAGCGCGGCCGCCGGGCGCATGCCGCTCGGGCGGCAGCGCCTGCAGGAGGACGATGAAGAGCGGCTCGATCGCGATGAGGAGAGCGGCGAGGCCCGACGAGATGCGTTGCTCGGCCCAGACCACTCCGCCGTTTCCGCAGAGGAGCAGCAGGGCGCCGCACGTGAAGGCCGGCGCGAGGTCGCGGGCCGCGATGCGGGGTGCTCCCCTCGCCTTTGCGACCGCGAGGAGGATCGCGCCGGCGGCGGCGTAGCGGACACCCGACATCACGAAGGGCGGGATCGACTCGAGTCCGAACCGGATCGCGAGGTAGGTGGATCCCCAAACGACGTAGAGGACGAGAAGGCCGAGGCCGACGCCGCGTTTCACGGCGCGATCATCGCCTCCCACACGGCGCGCGACATTCTCTTCGCCGCCTCGTAAACGCGCGCGCGCCCCTCCTCGTTCTTCCCGAAGTCGTTCGCGAGGAGGACGAGGACGTACTCACGTCCGTCCGGCAGGCGGACGATCCCCGCGTCGTGCTGGACGGAGGAGATCGACCCCGTCTTGTGGGCGACGATGGCGCCCGACTGCGGGTGGAGGCCGGCGGGGATCTCCTCGTTAAACGTCTGTCCTGCGAGGATCTCCCAGGCCTTCGATTTCGCGGCGGCGGAAAGCTTTGGCGTCCGGACGGCGGCCTCCATGACCGCGCCCATGCCGGCCGCGTCCGTCTCGTTGTTGAGACCCTTGTCGAACGCCTTCGAGTCTTCGACGCAGCGCCGGACGTGGACGGTCGGCGCGCCGAGTGCGTCGGCGAGCTTCTGGACGTTCTCGGGCGCGACGAGCGAGAGGAGAATGTTCGTCGCGAGGTTGGACGAGCGGACGATCATCTCGGTCGCAAGGAACTCGACCGTGGCCGTCTTCCCGAGGTGCGCCACGGTAGGGCCGTCGTTGTCCTCGAGGCCGATCGAGAAGAGCGAACCGTCGACGAGGCTCTTGAACTCGTTCTTCACGGGCAGCTCGTCGGTCAGCCGAAGGCTTCCCGCGTCTACGCGGCGGAGCACCTCGAGGAGGACGGGCGTTTTCATCGTTGAGGCGGCGTGCATGACCAGGGAGGGATCCTTTGAAAGGGAAAGACCGCTGGCGAGATCCTTGAACCAGATGCCGAAGCGCGCCCCGCTCCCGTCGGCGATCGAGTCGAGCGTGCGCTGCAGGGCGCGCACTTTCGTCACGCTGAGACGCGGCCCCTCTTCACCATCTAAGGAATTTCTCTTCAATCTCCTCGCATAACGAAACAGAGGCTTCAGGAACGGGCTGTCGAACGGCGTGATCTGGACGCCAGGGACGTTGTGCCTTGTGGACTGAAGGACCGTTCCGTCGCCGATCCACATCGCCTCGTGGTCGATCTTGTCCGGCGTCCCGAAGAAGAGGAGGTCGCCGGGCTGGAGCTTCTCGAACGCGACGGGGACGAGCTGCGGGTCCTGAAACGCTTGTTCGGAGCTGTTCCTCTTCAGCGTGACGCCGTGCTCCGAGAAGATCCGCGCCATCAGGCCGGAGCAGTCGAACCCGAGGGGCGTCGTCCCGCCCCACGTGTAGGGCGCGCCGAGGAAGCGCCTGCCGAAGGAGATCCAGGAAGAGGGGGAGGAGAGAGGGGAAGAAGAGGGAGCTTCTTTGAAGGGTAAGAAGGAGACGTCGCACGCGGCGATGTAACCGCTGCGCCCGTCCGGCAGGACGACCCGCACCCACGAATACGGGTCCCCCTCTTTACCTTCAAAGAAATCCGAAAAACCCAGGGTTGCTCCAACCGGGGCCGTGAGAAGCGGCTTCTGCTTTGTGAACGAAGGTGCCGCGTATACGTGGGCGAAGTTGGACGTCACGCGCGCGACCTTCGCTCCCGCCGCCGGCGGCGCGTCGCCCCGGCGGAGTGCCCGCTCGGGGATCCACGCAACCTCGCCCGCGGCCGTCCGTACCTTCGCGAAGCCGGCGGCGTCTTCGAGGACGGTCACGCGGTCGCCTAGGATCGCCTGGTCGTCCACGCTCGACGTCTCGTCCGGCCTCACGAAGAGGTCCTCGACGGCGGTGACGACGACCGCCGTTTTCGCCGGAGAGAGGGAAAAGAGGAGGAAGGCTGCCGCAAACGTGCGCATCCCGGGATTCCACCATAATCCGGCCATGACGCAGCCTCCTTTCCCCTCCCTCTCCCGCCGTGAACTCATTTTCTCGTCCGCTGCCGCCGCCGCGGCTTCCGCGCTGCCCGAGGCCCTGCTCGCGGAGGCTCCTTCGGGTCCGTCCCCTTCGTCGCCCTCTCTCTCCTACCGCGCTCTTCCCTTGAAGCTCGCACACACGTGGACGATCGCGCGCGGTTCTTCGGACACGAAGACGAACGGTCTCCTGTCGCTCTCGGGCGAAGGCGTGACGGGATACGGCGAGGCCGCCGCGAACAAGCGCTGGAACCAGAGTTTCGAGACGTCGGAGGCGGCGTTCGCGAAGGTGAAGGCGGCCGTCGCGGGGCTTTCGCCCTGGGAGCACCTGACGTGGCTCGAGCGTGCCGAGAAAGAGGCCGGGCCCGACAGCGAAGTCGTCGCCGCGCTCGACCTCGCGCTATGGGACTGGAAGGGCAAGAGGCTGAACCGTCCGGTTCACGAGCTTCTTGGAATCCCGAAGGGCCGCATGTCGATCACGACATTCTCGATCGGGATCGACACCGCGGAGGTCATGAAGCAGAAGGTCCTGGAGGCCGCGGCGTTTCCGAGGTTGAAGATCAAGATCGGCCTCCCGAACGACGAGGAGAACATCGCGGCGATCCGGTCCGTGACCGACAAGCCCATCACCGTGGACGCGAACGAGGGCTGGACGAGCGTGGACGAGGCGAAGAAGAAGATCGCGTGGCTGAACGGCGTCAAACCCCTCTTCCTCGAGCAGCCCATGCCCGCGGCGATGGACGGCGAGATGGTGAAGCTCAAGGGCCTCGCGACGTTTCCGATCCTGGGCGACGAGGGGGTGCTGCATGCGTCCGACGTGGCCGCCAAGGCCGGGCTGTTCGACGGCGTCGTCCTGAAGCTCGCAAAGTCGGGCGGCATCACCCGTGTCTACGAGATGGCGGCCGTCGCCCGCGCCCACGGCCTCAAGCTGATGCTCGGCTGCATGATCGAGTCGTCGCTCGGCATCGCGGCGGGCGTCGCCGTGGGTCCGCTCTTCGACTGGCTCGACATCGACGGCAATCTCCTCCTGGCGTCAGACCCGTTCAAGGGCCTCTCGATCGCGAGCGGCCGGTGGGCGCTGCCCGAGGGACCCGGCCTCGGCGTCGTTTTCGCGGGCGTCTAGCGCCTGTCAGGACGTCAGGTCCGAGGCACGAGTGCGATCTTCGGGCGCTCGCCCGAGCGGGTGAGCCCGCGCGAGCGCAGAAGGCGGTGGTCCGCGCGTGCGATCGTCTTCTCGAGTGTCTCGCCGTCTTCGCGCGCGGCCCAGCCAAGAGAAAAAGGCACGAGAAGCTCGCGTTCGGCCATGAACGTCAGACGCTCGCTCATCTTCTCGGTTGCCGGTGCATCGGCCCCGTCGAGAAGCAGCAGGAACTCGTCGCCCCCCATCCGCACCGTGGATTCCTCGGCGCGCGAGGCTCGCATGAGGAAGCGCGCGACCCGGTTGAGCACGGCGTCGCCCGCCTGGTGCCCAAATTCGTCGTTGTAATGCTTGAAGTGGTCGATGTCGACCATGACGCACCCCCACGAGCCGCCCGCGTCCCCGTGACGCGCGACGAACTCGGTGAGGTAGCGGCGGTTCCAACAGCCCGTGAGCGGGTCGCGAAGGGTCTGGTCCAGGAGACGGTCCTCGAGCTGTTTTCGGTCCGTGATGTCGATGAGGATGCCCTGGAGGTAGACCTCCGTCGTCTCGGGATCGACGCAGCGGTACGCGGTGTCGATAACGGTCCGGATCTCGCCGTCCCTGCGCCGGATCTGAAATTCGAAGTCGCGCACGGCTCCGTCGCGCTCGAGGACGAGCAATTCCACCTCGCGCCGTGACGGGTCGACGAGATAGTCGGCACTCGCATGCTGCCGCGCTTCCTCGAGAGACGCGAAGCCCAGCATCTCGAGAAATGCCGGGTTGCCGTCGACGATTCTCCCCGCCGCGTCGGTGACGTAGATACCCTCACGCAGGTCGCGTACGAATCGGCGCAACGCCTCAGCGTCGTCGAGACGGGAGAACCGGCTTGGCATGGTGGGGTGGGATCCTATAACGAACGCTTGGGGCGGTTTGTCAAGGCGTGGTCGAAGCCGAATGCCCGTTCAGTTTCTCCGCGAGGGCGAGACCGCGTCTCATGATTTCGTTCCACGGGAAGAGGGCGCCGGGGTCGTTCTTGCGGTCCGGGGCGATGTGCTGATGCCCGGCGATCCACGGCGACTCGAGCTCGAACATCGCCGTGAGAACGCCCACGAGCCGGACGACGGTCTCGATTTGCGCGGGCGTGAACGGATACCGGTTTCCGTCCCCCGTGATCTCGACGCCGACGGACGTGCGGTTCACGGCCATCCGCCCGTGCAGGAGAGACGCGCCCGCGTGCCACGCCCGATGCTCGAGCGAGACGAACTGCACGAGGCGGCCATCGCGTTCGACGAGGAAGTGCGAAGAGACCCTGCTCTCGGGTTTCTGGAAGAGCTCGATGCACTCTTCGTCCGTGTCCTGCGCGGTGTGGTGGAGGACGAGGGCCGAGATCGGCTCGATCTTCCACGGCATGTATCCGTCCCACCAGGAGTTCGGCATCGGGATGAGGCAGGCGTCCGTCTCGTCCCCGCCGGCGGCCCGCCAGAGGTCCCAGAAGCGGCGGTCCCCGTCCCGGAAGACGCGGTCGAGGTGCGGCGCGCCTGGGTTCGCGCGGGCCTCGGCGAGCGTCGTCTCCGCGCGGGGCACGGGCGGCACGAGGACGGGGGGAAGAAAAGGCTCGACGACAGGCGGAAGGTCCGGCAGCGAGGCGGACCAGTCGTTCACGATCCCTGCGGCGATATCGCCCATCGCGCGGATGGCGGTGGTCGCGCTTCCCTTCGCGTCGGGGATGCGGTCGGCAAAGGCGACCAGGACGAACCGGCCCTTCTTCGTCGTGAGGATGCCCGAGTCGTTCCGAACGCCTCCGTAGCTGCCCGTCTTGCCGGCCCACGACGTCCCGCTCTCGTGCAGGAGAAGCCGGGGCAGGCGGTCGTGCGTGTGCTGCGTCGCAAGGAGCTTCGCGAGAAGGCGATCGCCCGCCGGACCCGTGAGCGTGCGCGTCGCGACGCGCCTGTAGAACTCCGCCGTGTCCTCGGGCGTCATGCTCCCAAGGGGCGGCCATTTCGGCGGCTCCTGTCCTCGACTCGGGATACGGCCGACGAGCCGGATTCCCGGCAGGCCGAGCGCGGCCATGCGGGTGTTCACGGCTTCGGCGCCGAAGAGGTCGATGAAGCGCTCGGCCGCCGTGTTGTCGGAGATCGCGATCATAAGCTGCAGGAGATCGCGATTCGTGGGCGTGAGACCCGGATCGAATTCGTCCAGCATCCCGGAGCCGGCGGCCACGTTCTTCGCGGTCAGCCTCCAGCGATCCGTCAGGTCGAAGCGGCCCTCGCGCTCGAGGGCGACGGCCTCGGCGAGGAGAGCGATCTTGATGACGCTTGCGCCTTCGAAGTTGTCCGTGGCGTTCAGCTCCAGGCGTCTCCCGCTCTCGACGTGGAGCGCGACGATTCCCATGCGCGCCCCGCTGCCCGCCGCGAGCTTCGCGACGCGGCGGGCGAGGCCCGCGTCCGGAGGTGACACGCGCAGCGAAGGCGGAAGAGTCGCGCATGAAGAAAAAAGAAGCAGCCCGGCGACGGGGAGGAGGCGCCTCATCGTTCTCCCGTTCTAACATGGACGAATCGAGAAAGAGCAGCGCCTTGCCGCCCTCGACATGTTTCGCGGCCTGACGGTTGTCGGGATGGTGTTCGTCAACAACCCGGGCGATTGGGGGCATCTCTACTGGCCATTCGACCATGCGGAGTGGCACGGCTGGACGCCGACGGACCTCATTTTTCCGTGGTTCCTGTTCATCGTCGGCGTCGCGGGCGTCTTCTCGCTCGAGAAGCGCTTGGCACAAGGGGCAGACCGCCTCGACCTCGCGCGCCATGCCTTTCGTCGAGGGATGACGATCGTCTTCGTCGGCTGGCTGATGGCGTTCTACCCGTTCCTGCCGTTTCTCGAGCGCCTCTCGCGCCTCAGGATCCCCGGCGTCCTTCCGCGAATCGGCGTTGCGTTCGTTTTTGGAACGTGGATCGTTCTCGCGGCCTGGAAGCGGCGCATTTTCGGGGTCGCAGCGGCGGTCGTGGCGCTTCTCGCCCTGCATACGTGGATTCTCCTCGGGACGGGCTGCGACCTCACGCCTACCGGAAATGCCCAGCGCGCCGTGGACCTCGCGGTTCTCAAGGGTCATCTCTGGAAGAACGTGCAGGGCTGGGACCCCGAAGGGATCGTCTCGACGCTGACGGCGATCGCGACGATGCTCACCGGCACGCTGACCGGCTTTCTCCTGAGGGGCGGGGCGGGCGTGAAGGCGAAGGTCGCGCGTCTCATGACGATCGGGGCTGCCGCCACCGCAGCGGGACTCCTGTGGGGCCGGTTTCTCCCGATCAACAAGAACCTCTGGACGGCGTCGTACGTCGTTTTCACGTCGGGCGCAGCCCTTCTCGCGGTCGGCGTCTGCGTCCTCGCGATCGACGTCCTCGGGTGGAGAAAGCCCTTCGGCGTCTTCTTCACGTTCGGCACGAACCCGCTCCTCGTCTTCGTGCTCTCGGGCTTCCTTGCGAAGACGATGGGCCTGATCAAGTGGACGGACGTCGCCGGAAAGGCGATCACGCTTCACACGTGGCTCTACAGAACGTGGTTTTCCTGGATCGCGGACCCCACGTTGCGCTCGCACGCGTTTGCGCTCGTGACGATCCTCTTTTGGTGGGTGGTCCTGCGCGCCTTCGAGAAAAAGGGCTGGTTCTGGAAGATCTGAGTCAGTCCGTGTCGAGGATGCGGCGCGGGACGTTCGAGGCCATCCGGCGGGCCGATTCGGGCGGGAGGCCGAGCGATGCGGCCCGGCTGACGCAGTCGTCGAGGAGCGCCGTCGAGCCCGCGAGCGCGCCCGACGCGTTGCGCGCGGCCCCGCCCTTCACGGTCAGCGTCTCCCCCCAGACCGCGTAGTCGCCGTCGGCCAGGCCCGCCGCGGGCATCGCGTCGCTGATGAGGGCGACGCGGTCTTCTCCCTTCACCTTCAGGACGAGTCGCAGCATCTCCGGCGCGAGGTGCTGCCCGTCCGCGATGACGTCGACCGTCACGCCGTCCGTCACGAGGCCCCAGCCGATCGGGCCGACATCGCGGTGGTGGAGCGGCTTCATCGCGTTGCCGAAATGCGTCATGTGCCGCGCACCGGCCGCGAGCGCGGCGTCGAGCGTGGAGGCGTCGGCCTCCGTGTGGCCGATCGAGACGACGAACCCACGCTTCACGAACTCCTTCACGACCGCGATGCCTCCGGGGATCTCGGGCGCGAGCGTCGTCATCCCGCGCCCCGGAGCGCTCGATGCGATCTCGAAAAACGCGCCGAGCGCGAGGGCGTCTCTCCCGTCGAGGAAATCCTCGCGGTGGAGAGCACCGCAGCGCGCGCGGGAGACGAACGGCCCCTCGAAGTGAATGCCGAGCGGCAGCGCGCCCTTCCCGTCCCCCGGCCGGCGCGACCGAATCCACGCGGAAAGCCGCGCCACGGCAACGGCCATCTCCGGCAGCGGCAGAGGGATGAGCGTAGGCAGGAAGCCAGAGACGCCGCGGGACGAGAGCCCGAACGCGAGCCTGTCCATGTCGGCGGCCGACGCCGTGACGACGTCGATGCCGAAAGCGCCGTGGATGTGGAGGTCGATGAAAGCAGGGGACGCAGAGGAAGACGAATTCTTTGTTCCGGAGCTCACGGGAGGTTTCGCTCCGGAGGCGAGGTCAATGCGGCGGCCACGTTTGAAGATTGCTTAGAAAGGTAATCGTCCGCGGCCTCGCACGAAAGTCCCCATTTCGCCGAGACGAGCGCGGTGGGCAGCCGCCACCCACACCTTCTAAGAAAATCTTCCGCGTTCTCTTCGGACGTGCCCGCAATGTCCCGGACGATCCTCACGGCGCGCGTCTTCAGTTTCTCGTTCGTCGGCTGCATCGCGACCATCTCGTCCCGGTAGACGAGGCCGCGCCTCGCCATGACGGCGGTCGAAAGCATGTTGAGGGTGATCTTCTGCGCGGTTCCGGCCTTCAGGCGGCTGGACCCCTCGAGGACTTCCTTTCCCGTGTCGAGAAGGATGGCGATGTCGGCCAGCTTCTCGATCGGCCCGCCCGGGCGGCACACGACGGCGATCGTGAGGGCGCCCGCGCTCTTCGCGTGCTCCAGCGCGCCGATCACATAAAGTGTCACCCCGCTCGCGGCGATGCCGACGACGGCGTCCTTCCCCGTGAGGCCGGCGATGGAGAGGTCTTTCCCGCCGGCATCGGCGTCGTCCTCCGCGCCCTCCACGGCCTCGAACATCGCCGCCCGCCCGCCCGCGAGGAGCGCGACGACGAGCGAAGGATCCGTCCCGAAGGTGGGCGGAAGCTCCGCGGCGTCCAACGCGCCGAGGCGGCCGCTCGTCCCCGCTCCGGTATAGAACCACCGGCCGCCCGTCTCGAGCCGCTCGGCGATCGCGTCGGCCGCGCGCGCGATCGCGGGAAGGGCGGCCGTGAGCGCGACCTCGACCGCCCGATCGGCTTCGTGGAGACGCGTGACGAGATCGAGCGAATCGCTCATGAAGGACTCGTTTCGGTCGTGAGGGCGAGGCGGATCGCGCCCATTTCCGGGGAATGGGCGGCGGGACCGACGCGCGCGAGCGGGGCCACGCGCCGGATCGCTTCGGCGAGAGGGTCCGTGACGAACGCGCCGGCCGCGAAGACGCCGCCGATGGTCGCGACGGGAAACGAGGCGCTCTCGAGGCCCAGCTTTTTCACGACCGTCACGACGTCGAGCGCGAGATCGTGTCCGGCCTCCGCGAGGATGCGCCGCGCCTCGCCATCGCCCGCGCGGGCCGCCGCGAGAACGACCGGAAAATACGCCGCGATGTCGGCGGCGCCGTCCTCGGAGCGGTAGATTCTCTCGAGCAGCTCGGTCAAAGACGAGACACCGCCCGTGGAGAAGAGAAGCTCCTTGATCGCCGTCGGGGGACCGCGGCCGTCGAGCTCGCGAACGACGGCGACGAGGCCCTGCCGGGCGATGGCATAACCGCCCCCTTCGTCGCTCAGGAGGGGTCCGAATCCGCCGGCGCGCGCCGTGGCGCCGCCTTCTCCCTGCCCGAAGGCGATGGCTCCCGTGCCTGCGATGACCACGACCGCAGGCGCGTCGACGCGATCGGGAGCCGCGCCCGAGAGAGCGATCCGCGCGTCGCTCGTGAGGAGGACGCGGCTCTTCACGAAGACCGACTCGAGTGCCTTGAGGAGGGGCTGCCGGTCCCGGATCGAGTCGACGCCGGCAAGGCCCACGACGACGGCTTCGGGGGGCACATCCCCGAGATCCGCCGCGAGAAGAGCGTCCGATGCAGCTTCCTGGACGGATTCCACGACCCGGGGGAGGGGGCGGGTGGCCACGTTCCCGGGGCCGGACGCGCCCCGGCCCAGCGGCGCGAGGTCCTTTCGAGCGACGACGGCGCGCGTACGGGTCCCCCCGCCGTCAATTCCGATGAAGAACGGCCCCACGGAGCCAGCTTAGCAAGGGCGGCCAGATTCACCCGCATCAGTTCCGGCGATCCGCGGGCGCGTTAGATTCACCCCATGACGTTCGACACCGACTGGAAGACCCGCTACTCCCGAAAGGTCGCGACGGCCGAAGACGCCGTACGTGCCATCCTCCCGGGCCGCCGCATCCTGATCGGCTCCGGCGCCGGCGAACCGGGGCGCCTCGTCGAGGCCCTCGTGTCGCACGCCACGCAGCTCCGCGGAAACGAAATCGTCCACCTCATGACGCTCGGGGCCGCCCCTTACGTCGCCCCGGGACTCGAGGACCGCTTCCGCCACATGGCGTTCTTCATCGGGTCGAACGTGCGGGGCGCCGTCCAGGAAGGACGCGCCGACTTCCTGCCCGTCTTCCTGTCCGAGATCCCGCAGCTCATCACGAGCGGGCGTCTCGGAGTGCATGCGGCGCTCGTACAGGTGAGTCCGCCCGACCACCACGGATTCGTAAGCCTCGGGGTTTCCGTCGACATCGTGCGGGGTGCCGTGGACACGGCCGACATCGTCCTCGCCGAGGTCAATCCGAACATGCCGCGGACGCTCGGCGACTCTTTCCTCCACGTGGACCGCATCGCGCACCTCGTGCCCGTGGACGACCCGCTGCACGAGCTCAAACCCGAGCCGCTCGACGAAGTCTGCCGGCAGATCGGGCATCACGCCGCGCAGCTGATCCAGGACGGGTCGACTCTGCAGATGGGAATCGGGCGCATCCCGGATGCGGTCATGAGCGGCCTCCGGGAGCGAAGCGACCTCGGGATCCACACGGAGATGCTGTCCGACGGCGTCATGGCGCTCGCGAAGGCCGGCGTGATCACGGGCCGGAAGAAGACGCTCCTCCCGGGCAAGATCGTCACGTCCTTCATCATGGGCACGCGCGCTCTCTACGACTGGGTGGACGACAACCCCGTCGTCGAAATGCGCCCTTCGAGCTTCACGAACGACTCGTTCCAGATCGCGCGAAACGACAAGATGGTCGCGCTGAACTCGGCCCTTGCCGTTGACCTCACCGGCCAGGTCGCGGCCGACTCGATTGGCGGGCGCTTCTTCTCGGGCATCGGGGGCCAGGTGGACTTCATCCGGGGCGCCGCGCGCAGCAAAGGCGGCAAGCCCATCATCGCCCTGCCGTCGACCGCCAAGAACGGCGCGATCAGCCGCATCGTCCCGGTGCTCGAGGAAGGGGCCGGTGTCGTGACGAGCCGCGGAGACATTCACTACGTCGTCACGGAGTACGGGGCCGCGGATCTGTGGGGCAAGAACATCCGCCAGAGAACGGAAGCGCTCATCGGCATCGCGCACCCGGATTTCCGCGCCGACCTCCTGGCGAGCGCGAAGGCCCGGAAATACGTATTCGCCGGCTGACCCGCGCTAACCTCGCGGCGTGCGCCGCCGGCTCCCGACGTTTCTCGCGCCTCTCCTGCTCCTTCTCGCCGCCTTCGCCCTGAAGACGGCGCTGCTCGAGCATTTCGACACGCATCCGCTCCTCCAGCCCGCGGGAGACATGGACAGCGGCGTTTATGCGCGGCTCGCGGCCGACGTCGCACGCGGCGACTTGCTCCTCCGCGGGCCGGGTCCCGTCCCGTATTTCGTCTCGCCGCTCTACATCTATTTCCTCGCAGCGGTTCACGCGCTCTCGGCGGGCTCGCTGTTCGCGGCGAAAGTCGTCCAGATCGTCCTTGGGACGGCCGTCGTTGGGCTCGTCTGGGCGATGACGCGCCGGCTCTTCGACGACCGCGCCGCGCTCGTCGCGGGAATCCTCTACGCGCTCACCGGCATCGTGTCGTTCCACGAGATTCTGATCTTGCAGGCCGCGCTGGATCCCTTCCTGACCGCGCTCTTTCTTTTCCTGCTGGCGGTTGCACTCAGTCCAGACCAGCCGAAGACTTCTTTGAAGGTGAATGAGGAGAAGGCAGCAGCATGGGCGGCGGCCGGGGCCGCGCTGGGCCTTTTCGCGTTGAATCGCCCCAACGTTCTCCCATTCGCGGCGGTCGTCGCAGTCGGACTCGTCGTGCGGGGCATCGGCGCACGCGGCGAGCGTCCTCTCTCTCCTCCTTTCAAAGAGAATCCTCTTCGAACGCTGGGATTTGCCGGGGCCTTCCTCGCAGGCACCGCCGCGATCGTGGCGCTGCCCCTCGCGCGCAATCTCATCGTCTCCGGCGAGCCCGTCCTGATCTCCTCGCACGGCGGCCTGAACCTCCTCGTCGGTAACGGGCCCGGCGCGAACGGGGTATACCGATGGCTGGACGGCATCACGCCGTCTGTCTCCGGCCAGGCCGCGGACGCGAAAAAGCTCGCGGAACGTGAGACGGGACGGCCGCTCACGACGCGCGAGGTGTCGTCGTTCTTCGCGCGGCGCGCATTTTCCTGGATGGCCGAACAGCCCCAGGCGGCGGTACGCCTCTTCGCCCGGAAAATCTGGTACGTCTTCTCGAACGACGAGCTGTCGCTCAATTTCAGCGCGACGTGGTACCGCCGCGAGAGCGTCCTCCTCCGGCTTCTCGCCGTGGGGCCGTGGCTGCTGGTGCCGCTCGGGATGGCGGGCCTCGTTCTCGCCGTCCTCGGCGCAGGGAGATTCCCGGGGCGTGTCGCGGGGATCTGGGCTTCCTTCGTGCCGGTCTACGCGCTCCTCGTCGCCGCGTTCTTCGTGGCGACGCGCTATCGGCTGCCCCTCGCAGTCCCACTCGCGGCCGGAGCGGGCGGGGCGGTGTCGATCGTGTGGACGTCGCTCCTGAAGCGAGACGGGAAGCGCGACCGGAAGCCAGTTCTCGTAGCCGCATGCGTCGCCCTGCCGTGCCTGCTCCTCGCGCTCTGGCCGACCGGCGTCGACGACGGCTCGTCGGAAGAAGAAATGCAGTGGGTGCTCGCCCTGATCGAGACGGGCGATGTCTCCGAGAGCACGACGCGCCTCCACACGCTCGCGAAAACGTATCCGATGCCGGGCGTCCTGTGGTTCCGGGCGGGCCAGGCCTGGGCCGCTGCCGGCCGCCTCGACGACGCGATCTCCGCTCTCGAGCGGGCGCGCGCGATCGACCTCGAGCAGAAGGAGACGAGAGGCGTGCTCGCGGCCGCACGCGAGAGGCGGGGAATGGAGCGCGCGACGGCGGGAAAGATGTCGGACGCGGCGGCGGACATGGAGGAGGCCGCGCGCCTCGACCCGGGCAATCCGGCCATCCGGGTGAACCTCGCCGCGATTCTGGCGGAGCAGGGAGATAGTGCGCGGGCACGCTCTCTCGCGTCGGAGGCGCTCGCGCTTCGGCCCGGCTACGACAAGGCCGAGGCGCTCCTCCGGGCCCTTCCCAAATGAAACGGCCCGGCGTTTCCGCCGGGCCGGGAGGAATCGGGAGGGGCGCTTCTAGAAGTTGAAGAGCGCCGTCAGGAGGAAGCGGCGAGCCGCCGTGTATGCCGTCGGGGCCCCGAAGTTCGCGTTCGGCTTCGTCGTCCCCTGCGGACCGAGGTTCCGCGCCGGCGTCCCGTCGACGTAGTCGTCGAAGTACTGGGTGCGGTCCACGGCGGAGATGATCTGCGTGTTGAAAACGTTCTGGACGCGGCCTTCGAGGCGGAGGCCCATGTCGCCGCCGAGCTTGAACGTGTAGCCGAGGAGAAGGTCGAGGTTCGACCACGTCGGCAGGCGGCGCGATCCGGCCGGCTCGAGGTAGCGCAGGAAGCTGCCGTTCGCGTCCATACCCGTCGCCTGCCAGGCCGCGCCGCTCTGGAGGCGGTAGAAGCCGCCCAGCGAGAATCCGTAGGGCAGGTCATAGCTCGCGAAGATCTTGAGGATGTGAGGGCGGTCCTGCCCGAGCGTGCCGTTGCGGTTCGGCTCGGCGCTGTTGATGCCCGGGTTGTCCTCGAGGAGCGAGGACGTATTGAAGAGTCCGAGGCCGTATTCCTCGTCGAAGTTCCCGCGGAGCTCGCTGTAGGTGTAGTTCACGTTCGCGTACCAGCCGTGGGAATACCGCTTCGTGAGGTCGAGGGTGACGCCTCGGTAGTTGCGCGTCGCGCCCGCGATGTTCGCGGCCTTGAAGGAGCCGAAGTAGTTGTCCGGGTCGATCGGCGCGTCCTCGAAGGCGTCCTTGAGGGCCCGCTGCTGGTAGTAGACCTCGAAGGAGAAGTCGCTCCCCAACGGGGCGGCGTAGCCGAGGATGAATTCCTGATAGGAGGGCGGCTTGAGGTCGGCGGGAATGACCTTGCCGCCGGAAGAGCCGCGGATCTGCTGGCCGAGGTACACGCCGGTCACCTTGTCGAACCACGCCTGGTCCTGACGGATCCGGAAGGGCGCGAACGAGCGGGCGGTCGACTTCTGGTCGAGGCTCAGGTAGCGCCCGAAGCTGCCGTAGAACTTGTCACCGGCGAGGAGCTCGGCGTTGTACGCGAGGCCGATGCGCGGCTGTATCTCGTCCTTCCAGTCGAAGGACATGAAGTTGTAGCGCGTCTCCTCGGTCACGAGACTGGTGCCGCAGACGACGCCCGGCATGCACACCTGCGCGAAGTCGTCCTTATTCACGAGGACGCCGACGGTGGCCGTCAGGCGCTTCCACGTGAGCTGGTCCTGAAGAAATACGGAGTAGGTGCGCGCTTTGCTGTTCTGCTCGGGCTGCAGCGTGTAGTAGCGGGCGCGGATCTGGCCGGACCGCGATGTCCCACAGACGGAGGCAGGGCATGTCGAGCTTGCGATGAAGGCTCCCCACCCGTTCGTCTGCCGCACGAGGTCGTAGGTGTCGTTCTCGTAGCCGCCGCCGGCCTTGAGCTGATTCTGCGTCTCGCCGAGGTCGAAGAACGTGCTCGCCGTGAGCTTGATCTCGTCACGCTTGTACGAGTCGCCGACGTTCGCGAACTCGTAAAAGCCTGTGTTGCCACCCGAGCGGTTCACGTTGTCGTAGAACGCGCCGTAATTCCCGAGGTTTGCCGGGTCAACCGTGCGCGGCTGGCCCGAGAGTGTGTTCTGGGCCTGTTGCGTGTCGTTCTCCGTAAGGTGGACGTATTTCGCCTCGACGTAGCTGTCCTTGTTGACGAACCAGTTCGCGACGACGCTGGTTACGTAATTCGTCGTATCGGCGTCCCACCCTGCCTTCGGCGTGTCGAACAGCGAGTCGAAGCCGTTCGAGACCTTGTTCGGAAGCGCCCGGAACCCGGCGTTCAGGAGGAAGGAGGAGCCGAGGTAGCCGGTCAGCTTTCCGAAGTAGTCCTGGTTGTGGGTCGTTGTGTCCGGGAGGGAGCCGTACTGGCTGCCCTGACCGGTGGACTTCGCGGAGAAGTAGCGGCCGGACGCATAGCCGAAGAGCATGTCCTTGACGATCGGGAACCCGATGTTCGCGGCGCCCGTATACCGGTCGGTCGTCTGGGTGGACGCGCCCGTGACCGGTGCGGCGATGAACCCGTCGGGTTGCGCCTCGACGCGGAGGCCACCGTGGATGTCGTTCGTGCCCGACTTCGTGACCGCGTTGACGATGGCGCCCGACGTGCGTCCGAACTCGGCGGAAATTCCGCCCTTCTTGATGTTGACGTCCGCGATGTCGAGCTCGTTCGTGTCGACCTGCAGGTAGCCATAGCCGGGGTTCGTGATGTTGACCCCGTCGACCATGTACTTGTTGTCCTGCCGCGTCCCGCCCGCGACGGAGACGTACCCGTTGCCCGCGGTGGCGGCGGCGCCCGGGATCAGGTTCAGGATGCCCTCGTACGTGCGCGCGAGCGGGAGCGACTTGATCTCGGTGTCGGTGAAGTTCGCGTTGACCTCGGCGCTCTTCTTGTCCACTTCGGCGGCGGTGGCGGTGACCGTCACCTCGGCCCTGGCGGACTGAACCAGCTTGAGATGGACCTGCGCGTCGACGTCGACCTGAACCTGTACCGTGCTCGCGGCCTTGCCGAGTCCCTGAAGACTCGCCTCGACCGTGTATTTGCCGGGAATCAGGACGGGGAAGTTGTAGGCGCCCCTGGCGGACGTGACGGCGGACCGGCCCGCGGGGAGCTGCGGACCGGAAACCTTCACCGTCGCGCCCGGGACTCCGACGCCGCTCGAATCCGTGATGGCGCCGGAAATCGATCCAGTCTCCGCCGCCCACGTGGCGGTGGCCGTCACGAGGAGCACGAGTGAGAGCAGTGCACGCGAGATAAACCTCATTCCAGATCTCCTCCTTAAATAGATAATCAATAATTTAACGTGAACCACGGGGGTTTTTACCACGAAAGGGCAATCGTGATCGAGTGTCCAATGGCCGTCCAATTCATTGGAGCCACGGCTTCGCCGCTCCTTCGCGGATAATCGGGCGGAACCTCACTTGAGCGACTCGACCAGAATCCTTAACGGCACGTACGAACTTCTGGGAAAAGTGCGCGCGGGCGGCATGGGGGCGGTCTGGAAGGCGCGTCACGTGAAGCTCGGGACGACCTGCGTCGTGAAGCTGCTGCACGAGTCGCTCATCGACGATCCCTCGGCGCAGGAGCGCTTCAAGCGCGAGGCTCAGACCGCCCTGAAAGTGAACCACCCGAACGTCGTGCGTTTCTTCGACTACGCGATGGAGCCGGACGGAACGGCCGTTCTCGTCATGGAGTACATCCCGGGAGTCGATGTCTCCGAGCTCATGAAGTCCACGGGGCGGCCCCCGCTCCCCGTGGCGCTCGAGATCGCGCGTCAGACGCTTGCCGCGCTCGGAGCGCTCCACGCAATGGGAATCGTCCATCGCGACGTCTCGCCGGACAACCTCATGCTCACGGTCGACAAGGACGGCACGCTCCTTGTGAAGCTCGTCGACCTCGGCCTCGCGAAGGAGATGGACCAGAAGAGCCTGACCGAGACTGGCATGTTCATGGGCAAGCTCAAGTACGGCTCGCCCGAGCAGCTCGGTCCCGCCCGGAAGGCGGGGATAGACCTCAGGAGCGACCTCTACGGCTTCTCGGTCGTGCTCTATCAGATCCTGACGGGGACGCCGCCCTTCGAGGCGGACACGCCTGGAGGCTGGGTCTACGCGCACCTGTCCGAGGCACCGCGGCCGTTCGCCGAGACCGATCCTCAAGGACGCATCCCCGGGGACGTCTGCATCGCCGTGATGCGCGGCCTGGAAAAAGACCGCGCCCAGCGGTTTCAGTCGGCTGCGGATTACGCGAAGGCGCTCGAGCCCGTGCGGAGGCGACTCGGAGACGCCGGTCTCGCCGAGACGCTCGGCACGATCCGCACGCTGGCCGAGGCACGGAAGGCGCGCTCCGTCGAGGCGGTCCGCTTCGGCTCGAAGGTCGCGCGCGATCCCTCTTCAGGCGCGGGGTACGGGCCGTCCTGGTCCGCAGGGCGCCTGAGGTGGGGTGTTGCCGCCGGCGTTGCGGCGGTTGGACTCGCCTTGTTGCTCTTCTGGATGCGGCGCGGCAATCCACAGGAGCCAAGGCTCGCGCCGTCTGCCTCGCCCGGCACGCCACGCGTGTCGCCCGCCGCGCGTGCGGTGCGGACCGTCCTGGCGAAGGGCGGGATCTCGTTCGTCGCTCTCCCGAATGCCGACATCCGCGTCTTTGCCGCGGCGACATCGGAGGAAGTCCCCCTCCCCGGACACACCACGCCGCTGTATGTCTCGCTCTCGCCGGGTATCTATCGCGTCGAGCTGACGTTCCCGGGCGCGCGGCCGGCAACCCGGCTCGTGACCGTGGAGCCGGGGCGCGCGATCGCGGTGCGCGTCGAAGACCCGAAGTTCGACGTCGAGAAGCTCGTGGCCGCCTATGTACCTTAGGCCAGCGCTTCTCCTCGCCCTCTGCCTCCTGGCTGGGCGACTCTTCGCGCAGGACGCGGCGGATTCCTATCAAGCGGGGCTCGACGCGTTTGCAAGGAGGGACTTCGGCGCGGCGGCGAATGCGTTTCGGCAGGCGATCCGGCGGGAGCCCGGCGAGCAGCGGCGGCTTCACATCAGCGGCACGTTCTTTCACGAGAACTACGTTCCGCACTTCTTTCTCGGGCTTTCGCTGAAAGAGCTGGGAGACGCTCCGGGGGCGCGCGCGGAGCTCGTGCTTTCCAGGAGCCAGGGCCTCGTCCCCCAGCACCCGGCCTACGGCCCGCGTCTTGCCGCCGCGCTCCTCGAGCTGGAGGCGAAGAGGTCCTCGTCGGCTCCTTTGCCCGCGAAGCCCGTCGCGATTCCGGCGACGGTGGTGACGACGACCGCGGCGACGCCGCGCCCGGGCCTCTCCGCCCCGCTCGGACCCGCCGCCGGCGTTCCGCCTCTTCCCGCCGCGTCGGGGGCTGAGACCGCGTTCCAACCCGAAGCGGCTCCCGTGTCGGAGACGCGGATCGTGCTTCGGAACGGCATCCGTTCCTTTTTCCGCGGCGACTACGATGGCTCGATCAAGACGCTCTCGGGTCTTTCCGACGCCGGCAACGAAACGGCGCGTCTCTTCACCGCGTACGCGATGGCGGGGTCCGTGCTCGCGGGCGGCCGGGAGGCGGGTCCGGAGCTGCCGCGCGCCCGCGCCCTGTTCGAAGGCTTGCCCGGCCGCACGCGGCCGAGGAAGCCGCCCGGCGTATCCGCGCGGATTCTGGAGGCGCTTGCCGCCCCGGCCGGCGGCCGCTCGGCCGATCGCTCCCCATGAACGCACGAACGGTGAGCATCGTCCTCGGGGGCTCTCTTCTCGTGCTCGCGCTGCCGGCGTCCGCCCAACGGCGGGTTCCGGGTGCCCCTGTCGACGAGAGCTATCTCCTCAATCTCCAGACGTTCAATTCCGCGCTCGGGGTCGGGGCCCGCGCTCTCGGAATGGGCGGCGCGTTCGTCGCCGTCGCCGACGACGCGACGGCCGCGTCCTGGAATCCAGCCGGGCTGGCCTTCCTCATCCGTCCCGAAGTGAGTCTCGTTCTGGACCGGACGACGTCCTCGCTTGCGACGAGCGACTTCGTCGACACGACGCCCAATCCGGATTCTCCCGGTCAGATACGCCGCGTGCCGGGAACGGACGAAGGGAAAGGAAGCGGACTGTCGTTCCTGTCGGTCGCATACCCGTTGAAGACGCTCTCACGCCGCGTGACGCTCCAGCTTTCGTACCAGCGCCAGGTCCGGCCGCTCTCCGCGGACCTCTATAGCCGCGACGACACGGGGGCCGTCCCCGCCGCCGACGCGCCGTTCGTTCCGGATTACTCGACGGAAAGAAGGACGCACGTGGCGTCGAGCGGGGGAGTCGACAACCTCTCCTTCGGCTTCGGCGCCGCCCTGTCCGAGACGGTCTTCGTCGGCGCGACGGTCAATTACTGGTTCGGCTCGCCGGCGGCCGAGCGCCATACCGCCACGCGCGTCGAGTCCCTTCCGGGGCGCGGCGACCCGCAGGTCTTCACCGACTTCGTCGAGACGACGACCGAAGCACAACGGATCTCGTCGCTCTCGGCGAACCTCGGCATCCTCTATCGCCCCGTCTCGTGGCTCACGCTGGGGGCCGTTTACCGGAGCGGGTGGGTGGGCCGCGCGAATACGACCTACGCGACGTCGCGGACGGGCGTCGACTACGTGCTCTACACGCCGCCTGGAGGCGAAGCCGAGTACCGGACGCAGCGCGTGGACTGGTCGGGTCAGACCGAGGCGTCGGGCTCGCTCGCGTGGCCGGCGTCGTACGGCGTCGGCGCGGCTCTCCGCCCCGTGTCGACGCTCGTCCTTTCGTTCGACGTCACGCGGCAGGAATGGAGCCGCGCCTCGGTCGACTTGCCGCGCGTCCATCTCGCCTGCGTGAACGACGGCGTCACTCAGACCTGCCGCCCAAACGGGATGCCAGGCTTCTCCGATCCCGCCGTCGGCGCGGGCGAATACGTGACGCACGTGCAGTACCCGACCCAGCTCGATGCCGCGAACCTCGCGCAACGGGACCAGAACTCCTTCCGGGCCGGCGCCGAATGGGTCCTGTTCCTCGGGCGCGTGACGATTCCCGTGCGCGCGGGCGTCTACCGCGTCGATTCGATTTCTCCCTACTTCGAGGCCTCGACGACCCAGCGGGCGACGCAGTTCGTCGTGCCGGAGGCCGGGCGCATTTCACTGACGGGCTACACGCTCGGGTTCTCGGTGGGGCTCGGCGGCCTCGTCTTCGACGCCGCCTTCGTGCGCGACCGCTCGACGGACGATCGCGAGCAGATCGACGACACGCCGCCGGACATCGGGCACCGCGTCCTCACGAACACGCGCTTCCTCGCCGGGCTCACGTACCGGTTCTGAGGCTCGTTCTAAGCGGGCTTCCGCCCCACGGTCAGGTAGTAGACCGGGATCCCTGCCGCCACGACGCCGAGGACTGCGAGCGTCGACCAGCGACTCTCGGGCTGGATGACGGCGTTCGCGAGGAGATAGAGGACGGACGCGAGGAAGAGGACCGGCACGAGCGGGAAGAGCGGCGCGCGGAAGGACGGCGCGTAGCCGGGTTGGCGGCGCAGCCGGAAGATCGACGCGACGGCGAGCGCGTAAAACGGCAGAAACGCCGTCACGAACGCGTCCGCGAGCTGCTCGAAGCTGCGCGAGAGGACGAACACGATCCCGAGAGAGGCCGTCATCGCGATCGAGACCCACGGAGTTCCCCAGCGGGGATGAACGGACGCGACGGACTTGAAGAAGAGGCGATCCGACGCCATCGCGAAGAAGATCCGCGGGCTCGTGAAGAGGACCGTGTTGAGCGTCCCGAAGGTCGAGATCATCACGGTGACCGACACGAGCGCGACGCCGGCCGGTCCGAGGACAGCCTGCGCGACGTCAGCGGCGACGAGCTTCGAGACGCGGATCTGCTCGATCGGCAGTACGGCTAGATACGCGAGATTCGCGAGGAGATAGATCGCGACGACGGCGAGCGTGCCACCGATCAGCGCGCGGGGAAGGTTCCGCTGCGGGTCCTTCACTTCGCCCGCGTTGTAGGCGAGGTCGGCCCAGCCGTCGAACGCCCACAGCGTCGACACGAGCGCGAGGCCGAACGCGGCCGGGGTGAAGCTGCCCGCGGGAATCGCCGGCGTGAAGTGGCCGCCCGTGTGCGGCAGCCCGAAGACGAACGCGATGAAGACGATGAAGACGAGCCCGCCGTACTTCGCGAGGACGGTCACGTTGCTGACCATCGCGGCGAGGGACACGCCCCGGATGTTGAAGAAGCCCGTGAGGGCGATCGCGAACGCGGCGAAGATCCGCACACTCCAGAGATTTGCGGGATCCTGGGGACTGATCCCGATCACGCGGAAGAAATACTCCGAGAACACGATCGCGATCGCGCCGAGCGAGGCCGCGCGGATCATGGCGAACTGCCCCCAGCCGAAGAGGAATCCCGCGAGACGGCCCCAGCCGTCCCGGCAGAAGACGTACATCCCGCCGGTCTTCGGCAGCGCGCTCGCGATCTCCGCGAGCGTCAGGGCGCCGCAGATCGCGAAGAGGCCGCCGGCGGCCCAGACCGAGAGCATCGGAAGAGGGCCCGGGAGCTTCGCGGCGATGCCGGCGGGGGAACGAAAGATCCCCGACCCGATCGTGGAGCCGACAACGACGGCGACGGCGCTCCAGAGGCCGATGCGGCGCTCCAGCGCCTTTACGGGTCCGGCGGGACGGTCGGGCATCCGGAGATGTTACGTCGGAACCCGCGAGCGCCCGCGCGCGGCCGCACCGAAAAGGAAGCCGGCCAGAGTCTCGGCCGCGTAGAGGCCCGGCAGGACGGCGACGGCCGCGCCGACCATGCCGCGGGCGAAGACGAGCCACAGCCACAGAAGCGTCCCCGCGCCGACGATCGCGCCGCGCGCGGCCTCGAAGGGGCTCGACACAAGGCGCCGCGCCGCGCCGGTAAGGAGGAGGATGCCCGTCAGGAAGAGCGCCAGCGCGGGATAGAGCGCGAGGAGAAGCGCGGCCCGCGGCCACTCGCCACGCGCGACCTCGCCGGGCGCGACGGCGGCGAGGAGCGGGAGGAAGACCCAGGCGACCGCGAGCGCAAACTTGAGGACGCCCGAGAGCAAACGCATTCCGCGCCGGGCAGCCGGCACCTTTCCGCTGCGGGCAGCCTTCAGATCCTTCGCGGCGCTCGCCCGGAGGCCCGTCTCCCGCGCAAGGCGCGAGGGGTCGAGGAGGTCCGCGATCGAGAGGCGCAGGCAGAGGAGTCCGCCGAGTCCTGCGGGCGAAACGACGACGCCCTCGCGAAAGAAGGCGACCGCGGCGGTGGCGAGGAGCGCGATCCCGGCGATCTCGAGGAGCCAGCGAGCGCCCTCGAGAAGGCGCGAGGCCGCGCTCTCCCTCCGGCGGCGTGTGAGGGCGCGGTGGACGAGACCCGCGGCGAACGTCCCGGCGAGGACCGCGCCGCCGAACGGGCGCGCGAAGCCGGCCGGAACGAGCCGCGCGGCGAGAAGCGGAAGGAGACATGCCGCGAGGAGCGTGACGACGCGGAACGCACGCACGCCCCGGTCCGGTCCGGCCGCGAGCGCCGAATACAGGAGGAGTACGGCGGCAGCGATCGCCGCGAGCGACCACGCGGCGCGCGCGGCGAACGGCATCCCGTCCGGAAAGAAGGGCAGCGCGGTGAGGCGCGCCGCAGCGCCCGTCCGGTCGAGGACGAGAAGCACGAAGTCGAACGCGCGGGCGAGGAGAGCGGCCAACCACGGAACGATACCGGGCTTGACCCGGAACCGGTTTCGCCGCACCCTCTCGGCGCCTCATGGCCACGACGTACACCGCCCGCGACATCACGGTCCTCGAGGGTCTCGAGCCCGTCCGCAAGCGCCCGGGAATGTACATCGGGGGTGTCGACACGCGAGGCCTCCACCATCTCGTCAACGAGATCGTCGACAACGCGATCGACGAGGTCATCAACGGCTACGCGACGCGTCTCGAGGTGACTCTCTTCGAAGGCGGACGGGAGATCGAGGTCACGGACAATGGGCGCGGCATCCCCGTGGACATCCACCCGAAGTACAAGAAGAGCGCGCTCGAGCTGATCCTGACGACTCTTCACGCCGGCGGAAAGTTCGACCAGGGGAATTACGTTCACGCGGGCGGCCTCCACGGTGTGGGCTCGTCCGTCGTGTGCGCGCTCTCGTCCGAGATGACGGCGGTCGTGCGGCGCGACGGGCACGAGTGGACGCAGACGTACGCGCAAGGGAAGGCCACGTCGAAGGTGACGAAGACTTCCGGCGGCGAGAAGGTGCGCGGCTCGGGGACGACGATCCGCTTCCGCCCCGACGTCGAGATCTTCGGGAAGCTCGTCTTCGACGCCGCGGAGATCAGGGAGCGGCTCGAGGCCAAGACGTATCTCCATCGCGGCCTCCGCGTCGTCTTCCTCGACGAGACGCAAAAGCCTGCGGTCCGTGAAGAGATGTCGCACGAGGGCGGCCTCGCGGACTGGCTCACGCGCGTCGTCCTTCAACGCGGGAAGGGAACGACAGGCGGCGCGTTCAACCTCGCGCGCGAGGGCGAGCCCCGCCTCGAGCTCGCCCTCGTCTGGACCGAATCGACCGAGGAGCACGTCCGCTCCTACGTGAACGGCATTCCGACTCCGTCCGGCGGCACGCACGAGAACGGCCTCCGCTCGGGCGTGACGAAGGCCGTGCGCAATTACGTCGAGACGCACGAGCTCCTCCCGAAGGGCGTCAGCGTCTCGGCGGAGGACATCCGCGAGGGTCTCGTCGTCCTCCTCTCCGCGTACGTTCTCGAGCCGCAGTTCCAGGGCCAGACGAAGGACCGGCTCAACAACCCCGAGGTCGCGGCGCAGGTCGACGGCGCGGTCCGGCCGGCGCTCGAGAAGTGGCTGAACGAGAACCCCACGCTCGCCGAGCAGATCGTCGGGCGCATCGTCCTCGCGTCGCGCGCCCGGGAAGCCAGTCGCGCGGCAGCTCAGCAGGTCACGCGCAAGACGGCGATCTCGCACCGGCTCAACCTTCCGGGAAAGCTCGCGGACTGTTCGTCCACCGATCCCACCCAGTCAGAGCTCTTCATCGTCGAAGGCGACTCGGCGGGCGGCTCCGCGAAGCAGGGCCGCGACCGCCACACGCAGGCGATTCTTCCTTTGCGCGGCAAGGTCCTGAACGCGGAGCAGGCGAACGCGGCGAAGGTCACGGGCAACAAGGAGCTCAACGACATCGTCTCGGCGCTCGGCTGCGGCGTCGGGGCGGACTTCGACATCTCGAAGCTCCGCTACGGAAAGATCTTTCTCCTGATGGACGCCGATGCCGACGGCCACCACATCTCGACGCTTCTTCTGACGTTCTTCTGGCGCCACCTGCCGAAGCTCGTCGAGATGGGGCACGTGTACCTCGCGCAGCCGCCGCTCTACCGCATCGACGCGGCGCGGGAGACGCACTGGGCGCTCGACGAAAGGGAGCGCGACGCGATCCTCGCGAAGCTCCCGAAGAACGTGAAGCCCGAGATCATGCGCTTCAAGGGCCTCGGCGAGATGATGCCCGAGCAGCTCAAGGCGACGACGCTCGATCCACGCCGCCGCCGCGCGCTCAAGGTCACGGTGCCGAGCGTCCTCGAGGTCGAGAAGACGCTCGGCGTGCTGATGGGCAAGGACGCGTCGCTGCGCTACCGCTTCATCATGGAGCGGGCGCGCGACGCGGACGACCTCGACGTCTGACGGCTACTTGCCCTGCACCTGCACCGCGGGGAGCTTACGGGGTCAGCGTCGACGTCGTCGTGTTGTTGCCTTCGTTGCTCTCGGCGACTGCATTCGTCGCGTCCGCGGTCGCCGTGAAGTGGTAAATGCCCTTGGGCCACTTCGTGTTCGCCCACCACGGCATCGTCGCCGTGAACTCGGCGTGGCAGGCGAGCGCCGGGATGTTGACGCCGAGCGCGTCCGGCGTCGCGAAGAACGGAGGCGCGAGCGCGGAGGCGGGGAGGTCGACGCAGCCGCCGCCGGGGCCCACGTGGCCCTGCTTGACGCACTTGATAAAGAGGCGGCTCGCCCCCGCGTTGCCCATTCCGACGTTCTTCACGGCGACCCAGCCATCCATCGGCGTGTGGAGGAGCGGGACGAGATCGGGCTTGCCGTCGCAGCGGGCGTTGGGATTCGGGTGCGTCGGGCCCGTGCCCGGATTGCCGGCGCCGCAGTCGAGCTTGAACTCGGCGGGCCCCGAGAGCTTGTCGGTCGGGGTCAGGACGTGGAGCTTCACCCAGCCGTGAAACGGGTGGAAGGCGGGCATCGCGGCGCCGAGCGTCCACGTCTCCGACACGAGCGCGGCGTTGACGCCGTCGTACACGACGGCCGGATGCGCGAGCGTGTCGACGGCGCCGTCGCTCCGCTCCCACTTGTACGTGAACCGCCCCCTGCCGTTGAGGGCGACCTTGCCCGTGAACTTGAACACCGCAGGGCAGGGTCCCTCGCTGTGAGTGGGCGAGACCGACACGGTGACCGCCGTGACGGACAGGGCCGAGGCCGGCAGGGCCGCGGCGGCGAGAGCGGCGGAGACGAGACAGAGGGCGAGTCCTTTCGTGCGCATGGTGGAACTCCTTTCGCTCGACAAGATGGCCCCGGCGCGCGCGCTGCGCAAGGGCCGCGCATGTGCGGCCCGCGCCGAAGGCTGGTCTGGGCGCGCCAGAGGCCGTTTTGGAGGCCTCGAAATTGACGCCGGTCACGGAACGTTCTCTCGAGCAGGCGCCGTGAGAGAGAACCAGGCCCGTGAAGGGTCCGGTTCAGCGTTACGAGAAGGGCGACCTCCCCCTCCGAAGCGCCGCGACCGCGCCAAGGAGGATCGTGACTTCGCGCTTCGTCGGCTTTCCACGGCGCAGGAACGACTCGATCTCGAAGAGCACCTCTTTCGAGCGGCCTCGGTCGGGGTAGCCCGCAGAGGAAAGAACTTCTTTGAAAGAGATGAGGAGGCGGCGCACGTCTTTCGTGGCGGCTTGCGGTTCCTCGGGCTCCGACGTTCCGCGCTTTCGGCGTGGTGCTTCGAAGGGTGAAAGAAGAGCCAGCGCAATGGCCATGGACTGCGCGAGGTTGAGGGTCGGGAACTCGGGCCGCGTATCGATCCGGAGGCGTGCGTCGCAGAGTCGAAGCTCTTCGGTTGTCAGCCCTCCGCGCTCGGGGCCGAAGACGAGGGTGACGCGCTTGCCCCGTCGAAGAGAAGAGGAGATTTCTTTGAAAGTGGTGGGAGGCGGCAGCCCACGCGAGACGCGCCCGCGCAGCGACGTGAGGGCGACCACGTCGTCGGCTCGCGAGGTGAGGTCCTCCCAGTTTGCGAGGGTCTTCACCTTTCTAAGCAAATCTTCGGCGCCCGACGCGAAAGAAATGGCATCCGGGTGCGCCGGGTCGGTGCGCGGTCCGAGCAAAGAAATCTCCGCCCCGAAGTTCTTCGCGACGCGCGCCGCCGCCCCGATGTTGCCGGGGTTGAAGGTTCTCACGAGGACGACGCGAAGCGCCATGACGCGTGATCGTGGTCCAGAATGCTGCATATGGCAAAGCTGCGGTCGGAAGAAGAGCAGAAGGCGGTGGAGACGATCCTGTGGGCGCTCGGGCACCGCCTCACGCGCCTGAAGGACGAGTACACGATGATGGTTCAGCGGGGCGAGGAACCCGAGGGCGTGCCGAAGGGCCTCGACCTGGCGCTCCGCCAGATCAACGACATGCTCCCCCGGCGCAAACGTTTCAAGGGCTGATCCGCCCCCGGTCTCGGCCTGCGGGATCGCGGCCCTCGACTGAGGTTCCTGCATCATGGCCGCTCGTTGAGCAGAGCGACATGCTGAGAGCTGGAGGAGATCTCTGCTCAAGCCCGTCGAGCTGGAAATCGAGCTGTTCTGCCTCGGAATGCGGATCGACGAGTCCTGTCACGTGGACGAGGACGGGCGCCGCATTTCGCGCACGCGCGCTGGCCTCGGCTCGGGACTCGAGCTCGTGCTGCCTTCCCCGAGGAAGAAGATCTGGATCAACGTTCCCGTCGTCGAGCCGTTCGCGGCGAGGTCTCCCTTTCTCCTCGTCAAGAGCGGGAGCGGCTACGCGGTCACGGACACGCGCACGGGCGATCACTATCCCGTCGAGGTGCCTCCCGAGCCAGAGTGGTACTCGTGGAAGACGACGTCCGGCACGGAGATGAGCCGCGTCGGCGTCCTCCAGGGCACGTACCTCGGGATCTACGTCTCGAATGCGTGCCTTTACTGGAGCCTGCCCGCTTCGCCCGCCTGTGCGTTCTGCACGACGGGCCGGAACGTCGGCGAGGCCGAGGAGTCGCGCAAGAGGGTCGAGGACGTCGTCGAGGTTGCGAAGGCCGCGCGCGACCACTCCGGCTCGATCTTCACGCACCTGAACACCGGGTATCACTTCGAGGACGTCGACAAGCTCGAGTCGCTCCACGGCCTCCGGCAGTGCGAGCCGTTCGTCAAGGCGGTCCGCGCCGAGGTCGGCGGCTTCATCGGCGTCCAGGCCGTGCCCGTCCCGCGCCACAAATTCAACGAGTACGACGACCTCATCGCCGCCGGGACGGACCACTTCTCCTTCTGCTACGAGTTCGAGGATCCCGAGGTGTTTGCGAGACTCTGCCCCGGCAAGGCGCAGACGGTCGGGCAGCACGCGTTCTTCGAGGCGATGGAGTACACGGCGAAGAAGCTCGGCGAAGGCAAGGTTTCGGGCGAGATCATCGCGGGCCCTGAGCCGATCGACGCGACGAAGCGCGCGATCGACCGCATCGTGAACGCGGGCGCGTTCCCGACCGTGTGCATCTTCCGGCCCACGCTCGGGAGCGCGATGGAGCACGTCGACCCGCCGAAGCCCGACGACATGAAGGAAGTTTTCGCACACCTCTGGCGGGCGGTTACGCGGGCCGGTCTCCCCGTAGGCATCCTCCCGGGAATCCAGGTCTCCCTCGTCGTCCAGCCCGAGGAGGCCGCCGACCTCGTCCCCGAGACGCTCCGGTCACGCCTCTACGAGACGAAGCTCGCGGCGCTCCGCGCGCTCGCGAGGCCTTATGTCGCATGGAAACGCAGGCCGCGAGGAAGCAGCTCCACGACGGCCTGAACCGCCTCCCAGGGGAAAGAGGCGGCCCCTATGACGCCGGTCATAACGGAACGGCGATGCCCCGGAACAAGGTGAAACTCACATGCCTGTTCGCGTCCGGTTTCCCGACCTCGACCACTGGAAGGCGCAGGTTAAGTGCCAGGCCGGCTGTCCGGTCGCGACGGACGCCGGACGGTACGTTCAGCTCATCGCCGAGGGGCGTGACGAGGAGGCGTTTCTCGTCGCCCGGGCGCCCAATCCGTTCGCGTCGGTCTGCGGGCGCGTCTGCGCGGCCCCGTGCGAGGACGCCTGCCGCCGCGGCTCGATCGACGCGCCGATCTCGATCCGCGCGCTGAAGCGCTTCGTGACGGAACAGTACGGTGTCGAATCGCGGCATCCGGGAACGCAGGACAGGTTGCTGAGAGAGCCCATCCTGGAAGGAAACCGCTATTCGGGTCACCTTCCGATGCACTCTTCGGGCGCAAAGAAATCCACCGGTGCTCCCGGTCCCAAGGTAGCGGTGATTGGCGCCGGACCTGCCGGTCTTTCCGCCGCGCACGACCTCGCGCTCCTCGGCTACGCCGTGACTGTGTTCGAGGCCGCGGGTGAGCCCGGCGGAATGATGCGCTTCGGCATTCCGGAGTACCGGCTCCCGCGTACGCTCATCAAGGCCGAGATCGACAAGATCCTCTCCCTCGGGGTCACGCTGCGCCTCGGGACGGCGCTCACTTCGTCTTTCGGACTCGCGGAGCTTCGCGCCGCGGGCTTCGAGGCCGCCTTTCTCTCGGTCGGCGTGTCGAAGGGCCGCGATCTCGACATCCCGGGCGTCGAGCTGGACGGTGTCGTGAAGGCGGTCGACTACCTCCTGAACGTGAATCGCGGCTTCCGGATGGACCTCGGCCGCCGGGTCGTCGTCATCGGCGGCGGGTTCGTGGCGTTCGACGCCGCGCGCACGGCGCTCCGCCTCGGCCGCGAGACCGACGTGGACGCTCGCGAGAAGGCGGGAGAGGCGGACGCGCGCCTCAAGGAGGCGCTCGACTCCGCGCGCGCCGCGCTGCGCGGAGGCGCGACCGAGGTCACGATCGTCTCTCTCGAGAACTTCGAGGAGATGCCCGTCCTCCGAAGCACGCAGGGCCACGAGGAGTTCGAGGAGACGAAGAAGGAAGGCGTCGTCTTCGTGCCGCGCCGCGGGCCGAACCGGTTCCTCGGCAGCGGACGGCTCTCAGCGGTCGAGCTGAAGAGGGTGACGACGGTCTTCGACGCGGAGGGCCGGTTCGCCCCCGCGTACGACGAGTCGGACCTCGTCAAATTCGAGGCGGATGCCTGCATCCTCGCGATCGGCCAGAAGCCGGACCTCTCGTTCCTGAAACCGGCGGACGGTGTCGCCCTGACGCCGGGCGGCACGATCGCGGTCGACCGGACGACCCTCGCGACGTCCGCGCCGGGGATCTTCGCCGGCGGCGACGTCGCGTTCGGGCCGCGGAACCTCATCGAGGCGGTCGCGAACGGCAAGCGCGCGGCGCGCTCGATCCACGAGCACCTCGCGAAGGAGAAGGCCTCGATCCGCGCGACGCTCGAGATCGAGAAGATCCCGACGATCTCCTACCGCATGATCGCGGGCTTCGAGATTCTCGACCGCGAGGCGCCTCCCACGCTCGACGTTGGTCGCCGCACCGGCATCGCGGAAGTCGAAAGCGGTTATGCGGCTGCCGAGGCGCGCACGCAGGCCGCACGCTGCCTCGTGTGCCACGTCCAGACGATTTACGACCCGGAGGCCTGCGTCCTTTGCAACCGCTGCGTGGACGTGTGCCCGGAGTACTGCCTCGCGCTCGTGCCGCTCGAATCGCTCGACCTGTCCGAGGAGGAGCGCGCGGCTCTCGTCGCGCGCGCCGAGGGCAACGGATTGCCGCTCTCGGCGATGGTCAAGGACGACGACCGGTGCATCCGCTGCGGCCTCTGCGCCGTCCGGTGCCCGACGGACGCGATGACGATGGAGAAGTTCTCGATCACGGAGGGATTCCATGAGTGAGCCCCCAAGCCGGCGTGAGGTCTTCCTGAGGCTGGGATTCGGAGCGGGTGTGGCCGCCCTCGGCGTGCAGGCCGTCGCCTCGCTTCGGTCGCTCGTCCCGAACGTCTCCTACGACTCGCCGACGACCGTGAAGATCGGAATGCCGAACGACTTTCCGGACGGCATGAAGTTCCTCCCGGACGAGCGGCTGTTCGTGTTCCGGGAAGGGAAGACGCTCCACGCGGTCTCCGCGGTGTGTACGCACCTCGGCTGCACCGTGCGCGCGGAGGCGCTGTCCGCACCGGAGACGAAGGACGTCAGCGGCAAGCCGCTGCGCCTCACGCACCGCTTCCTCTGTCCGTGCCACGGCTCGAAGTACGCGGGCGACGGCACGAACGTGGCGGGCCCGGCGCCGAAGCCTCTCGCCTGGTACCACCTGTCGCTTTCGCCGGACGACGGCCAGCTCGTCGTCGACCTCGCGCAGCCCGTGGAGCGCGATTTTCGATTCACTCTGGCCTGAAGGGCGGGACGAGACATGAGCGTACATCCCGATAAGCCCGCTCCGAAGCCAGACGGCGCGCCCGGCGTCCACGCGAAGCCGCTCTGGAGCATCCGGCCCGCCTCGGACCGCGAGGCCGGCGACGCCGTCGTCTCCAACTTCCTCCTGCACTGGTTCCCGGCGAAGACGTACAAGCCGTCCCTCGACTGGAACTACTCGTTCTGGCTCGGCACCGCCTCCGCGGCGCTGCTGCTGCTCGTGACCGTATCGGGGCTGCCGCTCCTCTTCCTGTACGTCCCGTCCGTCGAGCGCGCGTACGGGTCCGTGAAGGACATCGAGTACGTCACGACGTTCGGTTTCTGGATACGCGCCGTCCACCGCCTCTCCGCGCACCTCATGGTGGCCGTCGTCTTCCTCCACATGGTCCGCGTCTTCCTCACCGGCGCATACAAGAACGGGCGTGGGCAGGGGCAGAAAAGGGAGCAGAACTGGGTGCTCGGCATCGGCCTCCTCCTCCTGACGCTTCTGCTCTCGTTCACGGGCTATCTCCTGCCGTGGGATCAGCTCGCGTACTGGGCGATCACCGTCGGCACGAACATCGCGTCCTCGATCCCGTTCGTCGGGCCAGCGATCCGCGAGCTGCTCCTCGGCGGGCGCGCGATCGACCAGGCCACGCTCATTCGCTTCTACGTTCTCCACGTCATCGCGCTGCCGGCGGCGATCGGCGTGATCTTCCTGTACCACATGTGGCGCGTGCGCAAGGACGGCGGACTCGCGCGCGCGGACCAGCTCACGCTTCTCCCCGAGAAGGCCGCCGAGGCTCCCTCGAAGACGAAGACCTACACGCTCCTCGGCGTCGCGCGCGGGACGTCACCGGCCGTGAAGGCATCGACGCTCGAGCGTCCGGACACGACCGTCAACTCGGTTCCGGACCTGACGCGGCGGATCCTGATCGTCGTCCTCGCCATCTTTGCGATCGTGAGCATCGCGTCGGTCTTCTACCACGCGCCGCTCGAGGAGCCCGCGAACGCGCTCGTGACGCCGAACCCCGCGAAGGCACCGTGGTACTTTCTCTGGCTCCAGGAGATCGTGACCGACACGACGGTGAAGATCGGCTCGTTCACGATCAACGGCGCCTTCCTCGGCGGCGTTCTGCTGCCGGGGGCGCTCGTCCTGCTCCTCACCGTCTGGCCGTGGCTCGACAAGAGCGCGCCCGGCTCGGCGGGCCTCTGGTTCCCGAAGGACCGGCGCACGCAGAACGCGGTCTTCCTCGCGTTCGTCGCGGGCGTCCTCGTCCTCACGTTCATCGGCACGTTCTGCCGCGGGCCGTACTGGCACCTTTACTGGCCGTGGCAGGCGTGGCCCGAGCTGCCGACGAGGATCTGACATGGAAAAACGCACGGACTCTCCGTATCCGCGTCTCGACCGCCCGATCCTGGCCGTCGTCGGCGTCCTCCTTGTCATCTCGTGCGCGCTCTTCGCGTGGAGCGACCGCAACCACGACTGGCGCTACTACCAGGCCACGTTCCGGGCCCAGGTCGCGGAGAAGCTTGGAGCCGAGAAAGCGAAGGAGCTGCACCCGGGTCTCCAGCAGGTGTGGGTCGCCGATCTCAAGCGCGCCGACCGCTGCATGACGTGCCATCAGGCGGCCCTCTGGAAGGGTTTCGAGACCGCAGAAGAGCCGCTCCGGACGCATCCGGCGGGACCGTTTCGGAACCACCCCGTCGAGAAATTCGGCTGCACGTCCTGCCACGGCGGACAGGGCTATGCCGTGGACGCGACGGAGGCCCATGGACTGATCGAGCACTGGGAGGAGCCGCTGCTCGGCAGGACCCTCGGCGAGGCCTACTCGCTCGTGGACGACAAGAACGCGGCCATGCAGATGAACTGCAACGTCTGCCACCGGTACGACCGCGAGACGAAGGGCGCCGACGCGATCAACCTCGGCAAGAAGCTCGTGGTTGAGAAGGGCTGCCGCGCGTGTCACGTCGTGAACGGGCGTGGCGGCTCGATCGGACCGGACCTGACGAACGTGGGCGAGAAGGCGGCCGAGCAGTACGAATACGGCCGTCTCTCGGGGCAGAAGACATCGTTCGCGTGGCACGTCGCGCACTTCAAGGACCCTCGTGCACTCGCGCCCGAGACCGTCATGCCGAACTTCCACTTTTCGACGAAAGAGGCGCAGGCCCTCTCGATGCTCGTTCTCTCGTGGCGGAGGGCGCCGGTTCCGGCCGACTACCGCCCGGGAACGCCTCGCACGGACCCGCAGACGGCGGCCGAGGTCGAAGCCGAGGCGAAGATGAAGACCGGCCCGGGCGCGTGGTTCGTCAAGACGGGCTGCTTCGTCTGCCACTCGATTCAGGCGCTGGGCGTGAAGAGCCCCGCGCAGATCGGGCCGGACCTCTCGACGGCGGTCGAGGACGTGCAGTCGCGCTTCGGCCGGACTCTCGACGACTTCCTGAGGGAGCCCACGGGCACGATGTCGGTCGTCCTCTCGCGCCAGATCATCCTGACTCCCGAAGAAAAGGCCATCGCCGTCGGAAAGCTCCGCGAGGCGTTCGCGGAGTACCAGAAACAGAAAGCGGAGGACGCGAAGGGAAAGAAACCCGCGGCCTCCATCGCCGCCCACTGAGGATCACGCCTCGAGCCGAAGGAGAAGAGAAATGAGACAAGCCTCCGGGAAATGGAAAGCCACCGCCGCGATCGCGTCGATCTTTGCGGCCGCCCTCGTGGCCTGGCAGTGTGCGCCCTCGGCGCCGAAGGGCGCGAAGAAGGGTCCCGCGAACGCCTCGGACCAGTCCGTCGCGGCGATGAAAACCTACGTGGCCCCGGGCGATCTAGACGAGTTCTACATGTTCGCGTCCGGTGGGCACTCGGGGCAGGTCTACGTCTACGGAATCCCGTCGATGCGGCACCTCTCGACGATCCCCGTCTACACGCCGTATCCCGCCACCGGCTACGGTTTCGACGACGAGTCGAAGGCGATGCTCGGGAACCTGACATGGGGCGATGCTCACCACCCGGCGTTGTCGGAGACGAACGGCGACTACGACGGCCGCTGGCTCTTCATCAACGACATGAACGGCCGCATCGCGCGAATCGATCTCAGGGACTTCAAGACGAAGCAGATTTTCGGGCCGGTCCCGAACGTGTCGGGCAACCACTCCGGATCGTACGTCACGCCGAACACCGAGTACGCGATGATGGGGTCGCGGTTCTCGATCCCGATCCCGAAGGGCAAGGTCCTTCCCCTCGATAAATACGCGACGGAATGGAAGGGCGTGCTCGCCGCCATCAAGATCGACCCGAAGACGGGCACGATGTCGCTCGCCTGGCAGATCCTGATGCCTCCCTTCGACTACGACCTCGGCGACGCCGGTAAGAAAGTCTCTGACGGCTGGATGTTCTGGACCTGCTACAACGCCGAGCGTGCAACAGGCAAGCTCGAGGTCACGGCCTCGCAGCGCGACCGCGATTACATCGCGGCCGTGGACTGGCGGGCGGCCCAGAAAGCGATCGACGAGGGGAAAGGAGACCTGATCGGCGGCGTGAAGGTCCTCGACCCGAAGAAGGTGCCGGGGATCGTGTGGCTCATGCCGTGCGGCAAGTCGCCTCACGGCGTGGACGTCTCGCCCGACGGCAAGTACATCGTCGGCTCGGGCAAGCTCCAGGGTGTCACGACCGTCTTCAACTTCGAGAAGATCCAGACGGCGATCCGCAACAAGGACCTTACCGGCGACGAGGACGGGATCCCCGTCCTGAAGTACGAGTCGATCAAGGACGCCGAGGTCGCGGTGGGCCTCGGCCCCCTCCACACGCAGTTCGGGCCGGACGGCTACGCGTACACGTCGCTCTTCGTCGACAGCGCGATCGCGAAGTGGAAGCTCGGCACCTGGGAGGTCGTGGACAAGATCCCGATGTCCTACTCGATCGGCCACCTCGCGGCCGCCGAGGGCGACACCTGCACGCCGAAGGGCAAGTACCTCGTCGGTCTGAACAAGCTGTCGCACGGCCGGCATCTGTCGGTGGGGCCCGGGCAGCCGGAGTCGTCGCAGCTCGTCGATATTTCCGAGGAGAAGATGAAGCTTCTCTACGACGCGTTCACGGAGCCCGAGCCGCACTACGCCCAGATCGTCCTTGCGAAGACACTCCATCCGATCGAGGTCTATCCCAAGGAAGAGAACAAGAACCCGCTCGCGATCTGGGATCTCAAGGACGCCGGCGTCACGCGCGCGGGAACGAACGTCACGGTGAAGGTCGTCCTCGTGCGCTCCACGATCACGCCGCAGGCCATCGAGGTGAACCAGGGAGACACTGTGAAAATCGCACTGACGAACATCGAGCAAACGACGGACGAGCTGCACGGCTTCGGCCTGCTCGACTACAACATCAACATCGTGTGCGATCCGGGTGAGACCAAGGTCGTCACGTTCAAGGCCGACAAGCCGGGTGTCTTCCCGTACTACTGCACGAACTTCTGCTCCGCGCTCCACCAGGAGATGCAGGGCTACCTCATCGTGAAGGGAAAAAGCTGAAGAAGGGATCCTTACCAAGATGAAGAACATCCTCGCGAAGAGCAATCGGTTTCTGGAGCTACCTCTCGATCTCGGGCCTCGCGGCCTCCTCTTGGTGGCCGTCCTCCTCCTCGTCCCGTCGTACTTGTTCCCGCTCTGGACCCTCACGATGTTCGCGCCCCAGTACGGCGACGGCCTGCGGATGCAGATCTACAGCTGGAGGCTGGACGGCGGGAACGGCGGCCAGGACATCAAGGAGATCAACGTACTCAACCACTACATTGGCATGCGCGACCTCACGACGGCGGACTTCACGGAATTCAAGTGGATTCCGTTCGTCGTGGGCATCCTGGCTCTCCTCATGCTGCGGACGGCCGTCCTCGGGAAGATGTCGCACCTCCTGGACAACGTCGTGCTCTATCTCTACTTCGGCGCGTTCTCGCTCTGGTCGTTCGCGTTCAAGCTCTGGAGCTACGGGCACAACCTCGCCTCGACGGCGGCCGTGAAGGTCGACCCGTTCATGCCCCCGATGTTCGGCTACAAGAAGCTCGCGAATTTCGAGGTCTATTCGTATCCGGGTGTCGGGTCGTATGCCCTCGGCCTCGTCGCGGTCGTCCTCGTCCTCGCGATGGCGCTCGCCGTGCGCGGGGGCAGACGCTTGTCCGCAAGCGCCGCCGGCTCCTCATGATCGCCTTGCCCTTCGTCCTTCTCCTGCAAGTCACCGGCAACATGGAGCCGGTGACGCCGGGGGGACTCGAGGGGCGCCCGCCCACGGCGGAGGCGTCCGCGCTGCAGGCGCGCGTGGACCGCGCGTCGCCGGGAGAGACTGTCGTCGTCGAGCCGGGCACGTACGCGGGGGATCTCGTGCTGGACCGTCCCGTCCGTCTCGTGGGCCGGGGGCGGCCTCTCCTCATGGGTTCCGGAAAAGGGAGCGTCGTGCGCGTGCGAGCGGACGGCGTCGTTCTCGAAGGATTCGACATCGACGGCCGGAGGGGCGGCGATCTCGGGAGAGATTCCTCGGGTGTCCACGTCGCCGCCCGAAACGTCGTCGTCCGCGACTGCCGGATCTCGGAGGCCCTGTTTGGAATCTACCTCCGGCAGGCAGACGGCGTCGTCGTGGAGCGCTGCCGCATCCGCGGCATCCACGGCAAGGATCCGGGAGAGAAGGGCTCGGGCCTGCACGTCTGGGACACGAAGGGCTTCATGTTCAGGGACAACGTCATCGAGGACGTGCGCGACGGCTTCTACATCCAGTCCTCCTCGGGCGGGACGATCGCGGGCAACGTGGCGCGGGACCTCCGTTACGGCCTCCACTACATGTTCTCGGACGACAACACGTTCGAAGACAACACCTTCGAGAATGGCGCGGCCGGCGCGGCGCTCATGTACAGCAAGCGCATCGTCTTCCGGCGCAACCGCTTCGTGAGGAACCGCGGATTCGCGTCGGTGGGGCTGCTCTTCAAGGCCTGCGACGACGTCCTCGCCGAGGACAACCTCATCGCGGACAACGCGCGCGGGATCTTCCTCGAGGGCTCGTACCGGAATATCTTCCGGGGAAACGTCGTAGCTCTCTCGGACGCCGCGATCGTCCTCTACGACTCGTGCGGCCAGAACCGTTTCGAGGGCAACTCGTTCGTCGGAAACCTGACGCCTCTCGCGCTCGTCGGGCAGCGAACGGACACCGTCTTCGACGGGAACTACTGGTCGGACAACCGCGAGCCGGATCTCGACGGCGACGGTCGCTCGGACCGGCCGTTCCCGCTCTCGAGCGTCTTCGACCACCTGCGAGGAAACCTCACGGCCGCGGACCTCTTTTCGCGGAGCGTGGCGGCCCGCGCGCTCGGGGCCGCGGAGCGTGGCTTTCCCGTGCTCCGGGAGGTCGAAGTCTTCGACCACACGCCGCTCGCGCACCCGCCGGCGCTCCCACGCGTTCCGCGGCCCGAAAGGCCGCCCGCGGGACGCGGGGCGCTCGCGCTCGCCGTGTCCGGCCTCTCGCTCCTCGGCGGCGCCGGTGTGCTTCTCACGGGGCGGAGGCAGGCGTGATCCGCTTCGAGTCCTTCTCGAAGAGCTTCGGCGCCCAGCGCGCCGTCTCGGACCTGACTCTCGCGATCGCGCCCGGAGAGATCGTCGCGCTCCTGGGGCCGAACGGCTCGGGAAAGACGACCTCGCTGAAGGCCGCCGCGGGCCTGATCCATCCGACGAAGGGCGGCGTCACCGTTGGCGAGGCCCGGCGGCCCGCGACCGAGCCCGCGGCGCGCCTCTCGCTCTCCTTCCTTCCGCAGAAGGTGTCCTTTCCCGACTCCCTGACGGGGCGCGAGGTCCTCGACTTCTACCGCGCGCTCCGGGGCGTGCCGCCGGGGCGCGTCGACGCCGTCCTCAGGATGTCGTCCTTGAACGGAGCTTCGGCCCGCGCGGTGGGAACGTACTCGGGTGGCATGGCGCAGCGGCTCGGGCTCGCCGTCGCCGCGCTGCCCGACACGCCGATTCTTCTCCTCGACGAGCCGACGGCCGCGCTCGACCCTGACGGGCTCCGCGCGTTCTACACGCTCGCGGAGGAGCGCCGTCGCGACGGCAAGACCGTCCTCTTCACGACGCATCAGCTCGGGGACGTCGAGCGCCTCGCGGACCGTGTCGCAATCCTCGTGGGCGGGAGGCTCGTCGCGCTCCTGACGCGGCGCGCGCTCGAGGACTGGCTCCTCGCGCACGGAGTTCCGCTCGTGCGCGCCGAGACGAGTCCGCTCGAGGACCTGTATCGGGAGCTCGTCGGGGAGGAAACGTGAACGCCCGCGCGCTCCCCGTCGCACTCCTCCTCGCCGCCCTGGCGGGCTGCTCGCGCGGCCCTGCGGCGCCCATCGCGGTCGACACGAAGAACGACCGCTGCGCCTGGTGCCGTATGGCCGTGTCGGACGCGCGCTTCGCCGCGCAGCTCGTGTCGCCGTCGGAGGAGCCCCGCGCGTTCGACGACATCGGATGCCTTGCGACGTTCCTGAAATCGGGCGGCGCTCCCGCGAAGGGACAGGTCGCCTACGTGGCCGACCACCGCACGAAGGCGTGGGTGCGCGCGGCGGGCGCGGTCTACACGAAGAAACCCGGCCTCGCGACGCCGATGGGCTCCGGCCTCGTCGCCCACGCGGAGGCCGCGTCCCGCGACGCGGACGCCGAGGCTGTGGGCGGGAGCCCGGTTTCCCGAGAGGACGTGTTCGGTCCTAACGGCGCCCCGGACGGCGGCCGATGAGCGCGACATGAGCGCTTCTCCCGGCCCCTTCCTCCTCTGCGCGCGGCAGGAGCTGCTTCTCGCGGTCCGCTCCCGCTGGACCCAGATTTTCGCGGCGGTCTTCGCGGTGCTCGCTCTCGCCGTCGCGTCTTCGGGCTACGTGCTCTCGGGCGGCCACGGCGTGCAGGACTTCGCGCGCACGGCGGCGTCGCTCGTCGAGCTGGTGCTCCTCCTCGTGCCCCTCACTGCGCTCCTGATCGGGGTCCTCGCGCTCGCCCCCGAGCGCGGAGCGGCGGAGCTGCTCTTCTCGCAGCCGGTCGCGCGGCGCGCGATCCTCTTCGGCAAGGTCACGGGCCTGTTCGGCGCGCTCGCCGCGGCGCAGGCCGTCGGGTTCGGCGCGGCCGGCCTCGTCATCTTCTCGCGGGCGGGCGGCTCAGGGCTCGGCGGCTTCGCGCTTCTGATCCTCGGATCGTTCGTTCTGACGGCGGTCTTCCTTGTCCTGGCGGCGCTCGTCTCGTCAGGAACCGTGGGTCGCCGTACGCGGGCGCTTGCGATCGCGCTCGTCGTGTGGTTCGGCGCCGTCGTGCTGTTCGACGTGGCCGCGCTCGGATTCGCCTCGCTCCTCCCGTCCGGTCCCGCATCGCGCGTCCTCATCGTGTCGGTGCTCGTGAATCCCGCGGATGCGGTCCGGACCGGCGCGCTTCTGGGGATCGAGGGAAGCGGCGCCTTCGGTGCGGCATCCCTCGCGCTTCTGCGCTTCACGCACGGTCCCGTCGGCGCCGCAATCCTCCTCGCCGCTTCTCTCCTCGTCTGGATGGTCGTGCCGGCTCTGCTCGCCGCGCGCCGGCTGGACAGGGCGGATCTCTGAGACTTCCGGAACTTCCAGTGAGCGAACCAAAGGGGAACACCATGATGAGTTTCATCCGAACGTCCGTCGTCGTCGCGTCTGCTCTGGTCACGATCCTGTCGACCGGTCCGGCTCTGGCCCACTGCGATACGGCCGACGGCCCCGTCGTCGCCGACGCGAGGGTCGCGCTCGAAAAGGGAGACGTCACGCCCGTTCTCAAGTGGGTCAGGCCCGCCGCGGAAGTTGAGGTCAAGGCGGCCTTCGCGCGCGCGCTTGCGGCACGCGGGAAGGGCCCGGAGATCCGGGCGCTGGCCGACGAGTACTTCTTCGAGAACCTCGTGAGGATCCATCGGGCCGGAGAGGGCGCGCCCTACACAGGCATCCTGCCCGCCGGAACGCCCGTCGAACCGGCGATCGCGCTGGCCGACGAGGCTCTCGGCAGCGGCAACGCCGACAAGCTCGTGAAGGCCATCGCGCACCACGTCGAGGAAGGGATCCGCGAGCGGTTCGCGCGCGCCGCAGCCGCGAAGAAACAATCCGGCACGAGCGTGGCGTCCGGGCGGGAATTCGTCGAGGCGTACGTGGAGCTCACGCACTACGTCGAGCGCCTGCACCTCGACGCCACGACGTCGGCCTCGCACGGCGCGGGGGCGCCTGCGGCCGAGCACAAACACTGAACGTGGCTGGCCGCTGGGGGGACGCGGGAGTCGTCTGAATCTGGAATCTCGCGCCTGACCCGTTGGAGGAACCCCTCGCTACCGTGGTGGAGCCACGCCGTCCTCACGGGGACGCCGTGCCGACCGCAAGCCGGACGAGCCGTCGCAGGAGGCCGACGAATGCGAGGATCCAGGCGCCCAGCGCAACCCAGACGACGACGCGCGGGATGGCGAGGAGGAACGGTAGGTTCACGACATGCGCCAGCCGGAACGTGCAGGCCGTGTACATGCCGAGCGGGAAGATGGCGCCCCAGTAGAGAGGGTCATACGTGAGCGGAAACCGCCTCAGGACGTGCCGCCAGACGCCGAGGATGAAAAGCATCGGAATCCACCAGGTCGCGGTCGCCCAGAAGAAGAGCGTGAAGCCGAGGACGAAGGGCGAGAGCGTGGCGAGGAGGGGCGAAAGGGGCGCGCTCGCGTAGAGGAGCGTCCCCGCGAGCGTTGCGATCGCCATGGCGCCCATGTTGATCCAGTAGGGCGGCATGAGGTCTGAAGGCAAGAGCCTGAAGAAGGTGTAGCGGTAGAAAATGAGGGAAATCAGCCAGATGTACAGCATCCCGCCCGCGAGCCAGAAGACGACCGATGTGAAGAGCAGCGCCTCGGCCCGCGCGCGGAAAGCGGGGGCGAGGAGCGAGGCGAGCGTCGAGACGGATTCCGTCGCGACGACCGCCAAGAGCCACCCGCCGTTGATGCCCGTGTCGAGCGCCGGCTTCTCGTCCTTCACGGTGAGCGCCGTGAACACCGCGTAGACGAGGACGAGCCACAACGCGAGCGTGAGGAACCAGAGGACGAGCGCCGGTCCTGGCGCGTCGCGGAGGACGACGAGCTGCGACCCGAAGACGCTCGTCGCCGCGACGGTCGTAAAGAAACCGACACCTCGCTGGTGGTCCGCGAGGTCGGCGAGGACCTCGCGCGGAAAGCGGACGATCCGGACCAGCGTGACGGCCCACAGCGCGACGAACGCCGCTGCGTTCACCCAGAGCAGCGCTTCGGCCACCTCCGGCATTCCCATGAGGTGCGTGGAGATCGACACGATCCCCGTCGCCATCACGAGCGCGAAGTAGGCGGGATGGAGCGTGCGGACAGCCTCCATCCGAGGTGCGGTCCCGACCGATCCAGGCAACGTCATCGAATGTCTCTCTCGCCCCATTCTGCCTTCTCCACTGCCCATGATGCCGGTCATACGGTTATCGCCGTCGAGGCCGTAACGTCTGGTCGTGGCAGGTTGACATGAGCACCACCCTCGGCACCACCGTTCCGTCCGACGCCCCGACCGGCACGTCGTCTGAGGCTGTCAACCGGGCGAGCGACATCCTCGCGCTCGCGGCGCTCGGGGAGGCCGCCCAGCCTCCCGTGCGGTTGGCCCGGGGTCGGGTTGCGAAGCCGCTCATGTGAAGCTGGCGTCAGGCCAGCCGCTGGATCAATCCGACGAGCGCATCGGCTTCGGCCCTGCCGAGCACGCGGTCCGCGAGGGGGTAGAGAATTTGCTCTTCCTTGATGTTGTGACCGCCGAAGATGGATGCGAGCCGCGCGCGAATCTCCGACGCACCGGCACCGCCCCCGTCGAGAGCGGTCGCAATTTCCGCGAGGCAGGAACGGATCTCGACGTGCTCGGCCCGCATGACGGCCGTGGGGCCCGCCGTCGGGCCGAACCCGACACGCGCCTCGAGGGCCGGGAAGAGGATCTCCTCCTCGAAGCGAATGTGCCGCTCGTCGCCGAAGGCGGTCGTGGCGGTCGTGGCGGTCGTGGCGGTCGTCTGCGTGCTCCTCGGCTGGGCCGCCCTTCCGCTCCTGCCAGCGCTGAAGGCCTCGCTCGGGACCGGCGCCGTCGCGCTCCTCGCCGCCGGCGGCGTCGTCTACAGCCTCGGTGCCGCCGTCTACGCACTCCGCCGCGCGGATCCCTTCCCGAGGGTTTTCGGCTACCACGAGATTTTCCACACCTTCGTCATCGTTGCCGCGGGCTGCCATTTCGCGGCCGTGGCCCGCGCGGTCGCGGCGCTCTCGGTTTGACGCCGATCGACGGGCGAAGCTCAGGGATGTTTGGGCGCCCCGCGCCCGATCCGTTCGTCGAGGTCACGCCAAGCCTCGTCGCGCTGGACCATGCCCTTCGCGAGGAACGCCCAGTGCCCGGCAAATGCGCCGCGCGCCGGGAGAGCCTTGCCGGCTTTCTTCACGTCTCCCTCGCCGGGGGCGGGTGAAGCCTGGGGCCCGAGCGCGGCGAAGGCGGCGTCGAAGAGCCGCGCCCCTTCGGCGTCGTTCCCCTTCTGCCGCGAGGCGAGGTAGCCGAGGAAGTAGAGCGCCTGAAAGGAGTGGGGGTTCGAGACGAGGACCTTGCGAAACGTCCGCTCGGCGCCTGCGGCGTCTCCCGTCGCGAGAGCGACTTCGCCCGTGCGCACGACCCACCCCGTCTCCTCCGTGTAGATGCCGCCTGCCGCCTCGTAGTTCTTCCGCGCCGCCGCAAGGTCCCGGAGCGCACCGGAGGCAGGGTCCGCGAGGAGGTCTCCGAGCGCGCCGTGCCCTCTCTGGCTCCGCGGCTGGATCTTCAGGAGCGCCTCGAATTCGACCTTCGCCCCCGTGCGGTCGCCCTGTTCGAGGAGGAGGTTTCCGAGCGCGTACCGGCAGTCCTCGTGCCGCGGGTCGATCTCGAGCGCCTTGCGATATGCGGCGGTCGACGCTGCGGCGTCGCCCTTCGCGAACGCGGATCGCGCCGCGTTGTAGGCGTCCCAGAACGCGAGCGTCTTCGCGCGTGTGTCCGGCAGGACTCGCGGCGCCGCCTCCCCCTCGACGAGGAGGTACGCGCGGCCGGCCGCGAGGTCGCGGAACGTCGCGGTCGCGCCCGACGGCCAGCGGACGGTCAGGAGGTCGACTTTCGACCCGCTTCCGAGCCCGAAGATCGCCTCGGGCGCGTTCTGCGACAGGTACGAAGAGCCCGCGCCGATCTCGCGAATCTGGCGTTTGCCTCCCGCCTCGAGGACGAGCTTCGTCCCGAACGCCGAGCGGTTCGACTTCCGGCCCTCGCATCGGATTGCGATCCGGTGGTTCGGCGGGCCGCCTTCGGCCTTGAGGAGGACGAGCTTGCCACCGTTCACGACGACGGCGATCTCCTCCCGCAGGTCTCCGTCCACGTCCGCGATCGCGAGCCCCCGCCCGACGCGGGGCACCGTCAGGTCCGCGCCCGAGAGGGGAGCCACGTCGACGAAGCCCTTCTCGCCGAGATTCCGGAAGAGGCGCATCGGCATCGGGACGAGCTTGCGAGGATCGGAGGTCTCCTCGAACGTGGAGCCGTTCGCGACGACGAGGTCGGGCAGCCCGTCGCCGTCCACGTCGAGAAAGGCCGTCCCCCACGCGATGTCGTCCGTGGAGACCGGGCCGAGGCCGGTGCGTTCGGCGGCGTCCTCGAAGTCGAGCGTCCGGCTCTTCCCGCCGCCGAGCTTGTTCAGATAGAGCGCGTTCGCCTCGGCGATCCAGTGTGTGACGAACAGGTCGAGCGCCCCGTCCCCGTTCGCGTCGCCGACGGCGATCCCCATCGCACCCCGGTAATCCGCCACGTGCGCCTCGTGCCCGCGGTCGGAGAACAGGCCGTTTCCCTCGTTCACGAAGAGCGCGCCCTCCGAGACGTCGTTCGCGACGTAGAGGTCGGGCTTCCCGTCGTCGTTGAGGTCGGCGAACGTCGCCGAGAGACTCCGCCCCTCGGCGTTCGCGATCCCGGCCTCGACGGCCATCTCCCGGAAGCGGCCCTTCCCCTCGTTGTGGAAGTAGAGGTTCGGGACCGGCGGGTACGAAGAAGGGTTGATCGTGAACGGGCTCGTCGCGTGCCCGTCCTTCGAGGTCTTCCCCGCGTCCTTCGGGTCGAACCGGTAGTCGACGTACGCGCAAACATAGAGGTCGAGAAGGCCGTCTCCGTCCGCATCGCCCCAGACCGCGCCCGTGAAGAAGCCCTTGTGCCCACCCACGCCCGAGCGCTTCGTGACGTCCTCGAACGTGCCGTCGCCCCGGTTGTGGAAGAGACGGATTCCGCCGTACGACGTCACGACGAGGTCCGGATACCCGTCGTTGTCGAAGTCGCCCCACGCGGCTCCCATGAACGTCCCCTTCAGGTCGCCGAGGCCCGCCTCGACGGTCACGTCGGTGAACGTACCCCCGTCGTTGCGGTAGAGGCGGCAGCCCCCTTTCGCGGCGCGCACGTCGTCGGGCGTCATCGTCAGGGGCCCGATCGTGTCGACCACGAAGAGGTCCCAGTCGCCGTCGCCGTCGTAGTCGGCGAAGGCGCAGCCCGAGCCCATGTCCTCGGGCAGCTGCGTCGAGCGCGCCCCTGCCGAGAAGTGCGAAAAGTCGATCCCGCGGCTCCCGGCCACGTCCCGAAACACGACGCCCCAGCCCGCGCCCGAGGCGTCCTTCTTGAGAACGTCCGTGATTCCCTCCACCGCGGCCCCCGGCGTGTACGGGGCGTCGTCCCCTTTCCGCGTGAGCCACAGGATCGCGCAGGCGACGAGCGCGGCGACTCCGGCGGCCATCAGGACGCGCCGGTGGGTCCAGCGTTTCAGGGCGGGTCGGGGCGCCACGTCAGTCGACGATCTCGACCGTCGCCCGGGCCTGGGCGAGGTCCGTGATGGGTGCCGAAAGGCCTTTGCCCGGGAAGAGGAAATCGACGAGGTA
>JBBRRY010000016.1:0-79283 GCA_038245905.1 Thermoanaerobaculia bacterium
CGCGCTGCCAGGACACGAGCCGGTCGCCCGCCTTCAGCTTCGCTCTTGCGGCTTCCCCGCCGGGAGCCGCCTCGACGACCACCACGTCGGCGCGAGACGCGGAGGCGGCGAGGAGGGCGGCGAAGAGCAACGATCGTGGGCGCATCCCTTCCGGACGATACCCGACAAGGGACTGTCACGCGGGTCGGGCAGGGCCCTCCACCACGTGACCGAACTCACGGCTCCTCTATGCCGGAGCGCGACGGGCGCCGTCCTTCTTCACAGGAGAGACGATGACGACAGCAACCCGGACCCTCGCGAGCCGCCCGCTCGCACTCGTCGCCCTCGAGGCCCTTGTCTTTCTCGCGGCCGCTCCGGGTCTCTTCGCCGCTGAAGAGACGAAGTCAGTTCCCCCGCCGACTACGAAACTCGCTCCCGCACTCGTGAACATGCCGTCGCCGAACACCAAAGTCAGCACGGCCATGAAGATCCCCACGGAGCCGAAAGGGTCCATCGGCAATCTCTTCACGTTCAACCCGGGCATCGTGATGGATGGTGGAAAGACGTCGCCGACGGTGCTCTGGAAAGAGGGGGAACATTGCCGCGTCGAAGTCGATGTCCCCGGCTGGCCGGTCCTTTTCCAGGAGCGCACCTGCGGCCATGACTTCCTGTTCGACGTGCCGGAATCCGTCTCCGAAGGAGTAATTCCCATTAAGGCCCGTTTTGTAGCGGTCGGCAGGATGCTCACGTCGGACTGGGCGTACACAACGCTGACGATCAGGAAGTCGAAGACGAAACTGGAGCTCCTGTCGGTGAAACCCGTCGGATCGCCGATGAAGGTCGGAGCCGTGGGGCCGACGCTCGAGACATTCGAGGTCCGGATCGGGATGACAAAGCCGTACGCCGGCCCGTACTTCGAGAAAAACCTTCCCGTCGTGAAGCGGACGGTCATCGTCAACATCCAGGGCCAAGGTACCGCCGGACCGGTTTCGCCGTCGGATGTAAACGGCCTCATCACCCTACGGGTCGTGCGCACTCAGGGGGAGAGTTGCGTCGCCCAGGTGGCTTTCATGGGCGACTCTGCTTACGAGCCCTCGATCCTGTCGGTGAAGATGCCGCCCTGACCATGGCCCGAAGGGAGGGGTATGTTCAGAGTACTTCTTCGGTCCGCAGACCCTTTCCCGACGCACTCGGGAGGGTAGAATCCCCTTCCCCGGGATCCCACCTTTCGGAGGCACCTCCCCGATGAACATCTGCATGGTTGGAACGGGCTATGTCGGCCTTGTGACCGGCGCTTGTCTCGCCGATTTCGGCATGGACGTGACCTGCGTCGACAAGGACGAGGCAAAGATCGCTCTCCTGAAAAGCGGAGTCTCGCCGATCTATGAGCCCGGTCTCGAAGAGCTCATTCACAAGAACGAGAAAGCCGGCCGCCTGCGCTTCACGACGAACCTCCCGGAGGCCATCGAACGCAGCCTCGTGATCTTCATTGCCGTCGGGACGCCTCCGAAGGAAGACGGTTCTCCTGACCTGTCGTTCATTTTCCAGGTCGCCGAGTCGATCGCGACACACATGAACGGGTATAAGGTCGTCGTCACGAAGTCGACCGTTCCGACCGGCACGGGCGCGCAGATCGAGGAGATCCTCCGGACGAAAAACGGGAAATACAAATTTTCAGTCGTCTCGAATCCCGAGTTTCTCCGCGAAGGCTCGGCCATCGAGGACTTCATGCATCCCGACCGCGTCGTCATCGGCTCACGTGACGAGGAAGCGATCGCGATCGTCAAGGACGTCTACTCGCCGCTCGCGATCGCGGGCGTGCCCTTCGTCGTGTCGGACGTCGAATCGGCCGAGCTGATCAAGTACGCCTCCAACGGCTTCCTGGCCCTGAAGATCTCCTTCATCAACGAGGTTGCTGCGATGTGCGAAAAGATGGGCGCCGACGTGAAGGACGTCGCTCGCGGCATGGGCCTCGACAAGCGCATCGCGCCCCAGTTTCTGAGCCCCGGGCCGGGCTACGGCGGCTCGTGTTTTCCAAAGGACTCTTCGGCGGTCGTCGACCTCGCCCGCAAGGTCGGGTACACGTTCGAGATCATGGAGGCGGTGCTCTCGGTCAACGACCGGGTGAAGGCCCGCATGGTGGAAAAGGTCGCGGCCGTCTGTCCCGACCTTCGGGGCAAGCGAATCGCGATGCTGGGGATCGCCTTCAAGCCCGAAACGGACGACATCCGCGAGAGCGCGTGCCTGAAGCTCGCGAGCGACCTTCAAGCGCGGGGGGCTGACGTCGTCGCTTACGACCCGGCGGCGATGGAAAATGCCCGGAAGGAGATGCCGGAGCTGAAGCTCGCTAAGGACGTGTACTCCTGCGCGGAGGGCGCCGACGTCCTGGTCCTCGCGACGGACTGGAACCAGTTCCGCAAACTCGACCTCGGCCGGCTCGAGAAGACGATGAAGGCGAAGAACTTCGTCGACCTCCGCAACCTCTACGAGCCCAAGGACATGAAGAAAGCGGGCTGGAACTACGTGGGCCTCGGCCGGGCCTGAAGCGCGTGCATCATGGCCGCCCGGCGGCCGCCGGTGGCACTCTTCGGAGCATCGGAGGTGCCTCATGGCAATGAAGATTCAGGACACCTGCATCAACTGCGGCTCGTGCGAGCCCGACTGTCCGAACACTGCGATCAGCGCGGGTGATCCGACGTTCGTGATCGAGGCGGGTCACTGCACCGAGTGCGTGGGAGCGTTCGACGCGCCGAAGTGCGTCGAGATCTGCCCGATCGAGGGCTGCATCGTGGCCGAGCCGGCCGAACCCCGGGCGGTCCTCGAAGCCCGCTACGCCCAGCTCCACGCCTGAGACGCGGCTGGCCCGCCGACCGCTACAATCGCGGTCTGATGCGCATCGTCGTCACAGGAGCCGCGGGCTTCCTCGGCAGCCACCTGTCCGATAGGCTCCTCGCCGAAGGGCACGAGGTGGTCGGCCTCGACAATCTCGTCACCGGCGACGAGCGGAACATCGCCCATCTCGCCGGGAACCGGAAGTACCGCTTCGTCTTCCACGACGTCACGGAGTACATCTTTCTCGACGGGCCCGTGGACGCGATCCTCCACTTCGCGTCGCCAGCCTCCCCCATCGACTACCTTCAGATCCCGATCCAGACGCTGAAGGTGGGGGCGCTCGGCACACACAAGGCGCTCGGCCTCGCGCGCGCCAAGAAAGCCCGTTTCCTGCTCGCCTCGACGTCCGAGGTGTACGGCGACCCGCTCGTTCACCCTCAGCCCGAGACGTACTGGGGAAACGTGAATCCCGTCGGACCGAGAGGCTGTTACGACGAGGCGAAACGGTTCGCCGAAGCCATGACGATCGCCTATCGCAACTTCCACGGCGTCGATACACGCATCGTCCGCATCTTCAACACCTACGGCCCGCGCATGCGCCCGAACGACGGGCGTATCGTGCCCTCGCTCATCGGTCAGGCCCTCCGCGGTGAACCGCTGACGGTCTTCGGCGACGGATCGCAGACTCGGTCCTTCTGTTACGTCTCGGATCTCATCGACGGCATCACCCGGCTTCTCCACTCGGATCATAAGGACCCGATGAACATCGGGAACCCCGCCGAGATGACGGTCCTCCAGTTTGCCGAGGCGATCCAGCGGCTCACCGGCACGAAAGCTCCTCTCCTTCGGAAACCGCTTCCCGTCGATGACCCGAAGCAACGGCGTCCCGACATCACGCTCGCGAGGACGGTCCTCGGCTGGGAGCCGAAGGTCGGCCTCGACGAGGGGCTGAAGAGCACCATCGCCTACTTCTCCTCACGGGTCTGAAGGTCTAGAATTTCTCGAGGAATTTCCTGTGACGTTCACGCTTCCCCAGGTTCTCGTGCTTTTCTGCGCACTCGCGTCGGCGTCGTTCGGCGTGCTCGCGCTCCTGCTCCTGCGCTGGAACCGCGCCCGCACCGAGCTCGTCCTGTATGCGGCCCTCGCCCTCTCGATCGCGTTCTGGCTGGCGACGCCGCTCCTGACGCCGGTCCCGATCCCCGTCTCGCGCGAGATCCTGGGCCGCCTCGTCCATGCGCTCTCGTTCGTCCTTCCCGCGGTCGGCTTCCTCTTTCTGCTCCGCTTCCTGAATCTCCCGCTGACAGCGCCGCTGCGGGTGCTGCTCGCCCTTCCACTCCTCGGCACGCTCCTCGCGCTCTTCCTCCCCGCCGCGAGCCCGCTCGCCTCGGGGCTCGCCGTCGTCTCAGTCGGACTCGTCTCCGTCGGATTCGTCGTCGTCTTCGCCCGGAAGGAGAACCGCCGGCGCGACACGACGCTCGCCTTCGTTGCGACGGCTTTCCTGCTCGCGGGAGCCACGCTCGAAACCGGTTCGCGGTGGGCGCCGGGTTCCGCCGAATTCAGCGGGGTGTTCTTCGGGTTCGCGTTCCTCGTCTTCACGGCGCTTCTCCTCCCGACCGTGGCCGACGAAGAGCGTCGCCTATTCGCGCGCGCGACCACGGACGCGCTGACCGGACTCGCGACGCGCTCTCTTTTCCTGGGACGCACTGCCGAAGAGCTCGTTCGCGCGGAACGCACGCGGCGCGCCGCGGCAATCGTCGTTCTCGGGATCGACGGTTTCGACGTGCTCGAGAAAGAGCTGGGGAAAGACGGCGCGGACGCCGTCCTCGCGGCCTTCGGGCAGGCGATCGGGCGCACCATCCGCGGCATCGATCTCGCCGCCCGCCGCTCCCGGGACGAATTTCTCGTCCTCCTCGTCGAGGCGGACGAGACAAATGCGGCGATTGCCGTAGAGCGCATGCGCGCCGCCTTTCCGGGACATTCGGGCCGCGCCCTCACCCTTTCAGCCGGCATCGCGGTTCACGGCCGCCTGGAGAAGACCCTGTGCGACGCCCTCATCGAGCGCGCCGAGCACACCTTCGGCAAAGCGCGTTCTGCGGGCGGAAACCGGATCCTCTACGAAGAGCGGACTGCCGCGTCTCCTGCCTAGAACCGGTAGAAGAGGCTCGCCGCGAGCTGCCGGGACGCGCGGCCCACGTCGAATCCGAAGTCGATCGAAAGCGACCGCGCGACCGTGACGCCGAGGCCACCCGTGAATCGGTCGTCCGCGCGCCCGCCGTCGAAGATGGAGGCGACAGCCGCGGAGTACGGCGGATCGGTGATCGGGAAAGGCGTCCCCGAGGCGTCGCGCGCCGCGAGGCTTGCCGTGGCGCCGTGTGCGGGCTCGCGGTGGTAGCCCACGCGGAATGCGAGGCGCGCGCCCTTCGCGCTCGCGACATACTCGAATCCGACGCGCGGAATGAAGACGTCCCGCGCGGGAGAGACATCCGCGAGGATGGGTTTGTCCAACGGGAATCCGGACGGACCGACGAGTCCCAAATACGACTCTACCGGCAGCGGACGGTCGAAGATGTCGCCGTACGCGACCCATTGCACCTCGGCGGCGATCGTGAGGCCCGGCATCGGATGGGCGGCGAGTCCCGCGGCCGCGTCGCGCGGGACGCGGAACGAGAACGGCCGCAACGTCTGCCCGGCGAGCGCGGTCGGCACGTCGCCGCCGATCACGAGCGTCCCGTCGTTGCGCGGCGACGACCGGTAGGCGGCACCGAACGTGAGCGCCCCGTCGGCGAGGAGGTCGGCGTGGATCCCGACGAGGTAGCCGACCTTCGTGCCGGAGACGCCGTCGACGCGCATCGTGACCGTGCGGATGTCCTCCGCGGTCGGCGAGGAGAACGTGCGGCTCGTGATGCGGTGCGGCCCCGCCATGTCGCCGTCGAGGTCGAAGGACGCGCGGTTCAGCGTGACGCCGCCGCCCACGCGCACCCGCTCGGAGACGCGGTACGCGAGCGACAGGCCGACGAGCCTGTTGCGGAGGCTCACGGACCCGAACTCGCGGTACTGGAAGAGAAAGTCCCGTCGGGCCACGTCGCCCGTACGGTTGTCCCGAAACTCGAAATACTGATATCCGGCATCCCCGGCGTCTCCCTCAAAACGAAGGTTCTCGGCGTACGTCAGCGCGGCAACGAGGCGGCGCGAGATCGGAACGACGACGCCCGCGAAGTCGACCGAGGCGGCCCGTGCGTCGCGGTCCACGTTTGTCGTTTCGATCGCCGGATACGGCGCCGTGAGGCTGCCCGTCGACGTCGAACGCGCCGTGACGAGCCCGAGCGTCGAGTCCGCCCGCTTCCCGGAGACCGCAAACTCGATCGAGGAAATGAGCCCGAGCCCGGCGGGGTTGACGAGCGCCGCGGTCGCGTCGTCCGCGATCGCCGTGAACGCGCCCCCCATGGCGATCGACTTCCCGCCCGGGTTCGTCAGGTTGAAGCTCACCTTCGCGAGCAGCGCCGAATCGGTCTGCGCGAACGCGGAAGAAGGCGCGAGTGCCGCGAGGACCCCGAAAAGTGCGCACCCCGCGGCGTGCCCTGGGGTTCGAATCATCGTCGTGAGTCTCCCATTTCCGGCGTCAGCGAGTCAGCGCGTCGGCGAGCGCACCGGGCGTCGCAAAAGGCTCTGAGAGCAGGACCGTGGCTCCGCTCGTCACCGAGACGGCTCGTTCTACCGTGCGCCCCCCCGGGCCGGGGCCCGCGAGGACGACGCGATAACTGCCGGGAGCGAGGTCCGAGACGAGTAGAGGGGTCGTCGCGTTCGCCGGGAGCGGTACCGAATTCCCGGAGCCGGCTTCCACGAGCGAGACGACGCGCGCGAAAGGCAGGCCGAGGATCTGCAGACGCCCCGCCAGGAGCACTGCCGGCGAGGGAGTGAGGGACGGGGCCGCGGCCGCTGTGGCCACGGGGCTCCGGTCCGGTTTCGCGGCCCGGCGCTCGACCGGACTGGCCGACGGTCTCACGCGGGCCGCCCACCACGACACCGAAACGACGAGGAGGATGCCGGCCGCCGCGAGCCATGCGAGAAGGCGTGTCTCGTGGAGCGGACGCGAGGTCTCGGTGCCCCGCTTCGCGCCTTCGCCCGGCGAGACGCCCACAAGCTCGGTTCCGCTCGTCGCCTCGCTCGTGCCTCCGCCGGGCGGCATTCGCTCGATCCCGGGGGGGAGGCGCGTCGCGCCCGCGTCACGGAGCACGGCCACGAGGCGGTCCACGATCTCGCGCCAGCTCGCCGGCCGGTCCTCCCGCCGCTTCTCGAGCATCTGTCCGACGAGGCGCACGAGGGGTACCGGCAGCGACGGCGCGTCCGACGGCGCCGCCACCGGCGGCGCGACGGCGTTGAGGTGGGCGGCGATGTACTCGACGGGAGCCTTGCCCTCGAATGGGCGCTGGCCCGCGAGCACCTGGTAGAAGATCACGCCCAGGCTGTATACGTCACTCCGCCAGTCGAGCGCCGCGCCGTGCCCGAGCGAGCCGAGCTGCTCTGGCGATCCGTAGGCGACCTTGCCGAGGAAGAACCCTGTCGCGGTCAGGGACTCCAGGCCCGTCGACTTCTCGAAAAGCTTCGCGACGCCGAAATCGAGGAGCTTGACGAGCCGGTCGCCGCCGCGCTCGATGACGAGGATGTTGTCGGGCGACAGGTCGCGGTGCACGATTCCGCGTGACGCGAGGTATGCGAGCCCGTGAGCCGCCTGCACGAGGAGCGGAACCGTCTCCGTCCACGGCCGGCCCGCGAAGGAGGTCAGAGGCACGCCGTCGAGGTACTCCATCGCGAGCCAGGGCGTCCCGTCCTCCTCGCCGATCTCGAAGAACGAGACGACGTTCACGTGCAGGAGGCTCTTGAGGATCGCCGCCTCGCGATCGAAGCGCACGCGCGCCTCCTTGAGGTGCGCCGACGATTCGTCTCCCGGCGCCTCCGCCTCGCGAATGACCTTCAGGGCGACAGTGCGGCCGTCCCGCTCGTCCACGGCCTGGTAGACGATTCCCATGCCACCGCGGCCGATCCGCTTCAGGATGCGGAAATGGGCGATGCGCTCGACGGCGCCGGCTGCCAACCCGTCACCGTCCCGTGCCGGCCGACGCCGGACGCAGGAAGATGTTGGCCGGGTCGCCCGACACGACGTCGATCTTCGAGGCGAAGGCCAGGAATACGCCGTCGCCGCCCACCTGCCGCACGACGATGCGCACGTCGGTGAGCTCCGAGAGGTTGAGGCCGAGGATGCTGTGGAACAGCTCGTCCGAGACATAGCCGTTCGGCGGAATCCGCTTAGGGGCGGTGGCGATCGGCACGAACGACCCGGGCAGGTACGCCGCAATGACGACGTCGCAGTACGAGCCACCGACCTCGTTCAGGATGAGATTCGTGCGGTAGGCAGACGAGCTCTCGGCCCCGTCGAATTCCATCGTCCCGAGGTTCGACTGGAAGGAAGAGTATCCGTGTCGGTACGAGTAACCTTCCATGCCGGTCTTGAAATCCCCAATGCCGGTCGAAGGCGACACGGTGTAGGCCTCGGTCTGGACGTCCACGTCCGCCCAGCCCTGCTTGCAGCACGTGCCGTCGCTGTTCGCGACGTTCGCGATCTCGATGTGACCGTAAGTGCCTGAAAGCGGGGGAAGACCGAACAGATCTTCGAGAACGTCCTCATAAGAAAAGACCGTTCCTCGGCCCAGCGACTGCACACCAGACGTGACGTGGGGAGCGTTAGGATCGCTGTCGATGTAGGTCAGTGCCACGTTGTGCTGGGTCGTGCCGGTGTTCGTGAGGGTGATGCGCGTCCTCCAGAAGGGCCTGGATCCGTCCTCCAGAGGCGCGCCTCCCGCGTGGACCGCGGGAAACGAAAGCGGGGGCGGGAAGCCGCCCTGCGGCAGGCTCGCGAGCGCGGCTCGCGTCTGTGAGCCCGCCGTCACTCCCACGGCCAGGCCCAAAAGGGGCTGGAGGCCGATCTTTGTGACGCCCACATGAAGCGAGGAATCCTGCGTGCGGTTGTCGATAACGGTGGCCATTCCGACGACGGAGCCTTTCGTTCCGCCCGCCGGGTCCGCCGCGCTGTTGTCCCTCCACGTGATTTGGGCGTACGCGTAGGACTTTGGGAGTGGCACGGCATCGAAGAGGTCCACGTCGTCGAAGAGCTGGACGGTCGAATTCGCGGGAATCGTCCGATCGAGGCTCACCGGGAGGCCGTTCTTCAGGATGCGATTGAAATCCCCGTCGAAGAGGTCGATGAGGACTCGAGTGTCGAACCCCGATGTCTCGAGGAGGAGCAGGTTCGACCGGCGGTTCGCGTCATGGGCGAGGCCCGACACCCAGTACAGCGGGTCGCTCTGTTTCACTCCTTCGCCCGGAACCGTCGGTCGCATTTCGAAGCCGTACTGTCCGGTTGCCGGCGTGGTTCCGGCCAGGGTTTGGCGTGAGGCGTTTCGCGCCGCCACCGTGGCCGGGAGCGGCCGGTTGTTGACGAGGGCGGTGGCCGTCAGCGTGGGCGCCGTCGAGCGCACTTCGACGGTGAACGCCCCTTCGGAGCCGAGGAGCGTCCCGACGACGTTGCGGTAGCGGCGGGTCTCGCCGGCCGCAAGCGTGAGGTCGTAGCGGCGGAGCGCCGAGCCGTCACCCGGCGCCCCCACCGGGTTGAAAAGTAACGAGACAGGAACCGGAGTCACGGCGTCGGAGTTCGTGAGCCACAGGTCCGCCGCGTAGCGACCGACGCTTCGCGCGTCGATCGCGTTCGGAAAGGCGGCATAGAGAAGCCTCGTGCGTGCGGCGGCCGCAGGCGTCGCGCCCGCTCCCGTCGCGGCAGGCGCGAGCGCGGGACCGTCGTCCGAAACGAGAATCGACTCCGGGTTGTCCGGAAAGCCGATCGTGGTGAGAGCGACGGCGCCCACTTCGGTTCCCGTGCCCGAGCGCCTCCTCGCACGATCCACGACAAGCTGGATCGTTCGCGTCTCGCGTGCGCCGAGCGGGCGATCCCACTGAAGTCCGTCGAGAGACACCAAGGACAGCCACGGGGCGCGCACGGTCGCGACAAAGGATACGGCGAAATCCGACGGATTCACGATCGCGCGGAGAACCGCACTTCCGTCCCGATCGATATCCGCCGCCGCGTCGCTCCAGACCACTCTCGCCTTCGAGGGTTCGGCCGTGAGCATGCAGTCGACGGGCACGGTCAACAGTACATTGCCCGCCGTGAGAGTAATCAAGGCGTGCACCGGACGCACGAGCGCCGTGACGTAGAGCGAGGTCACGCCGATCGACTGCGACGCGTTCGGAGCCAGCGAGAAGGAATCCGGGCTGACGACAAATCCGCTGTCGTCAGGTTTCGCGCGCACGAGGATCGGATCCGTGCCTCCATTGCGCACGGTGAACGAAGTCGTCGGGTGGGTGCCGGGGGCCGGCACGAGCGCCGCGATCGGCGCGGGCTCGGAGATGAGCTGGAGGGCGGGCGTCAGGACGTTTCCAACCGTCACGCGCAGGGCGGGGGACCACGGTCCGACGGACCCGCAGGTCGCCTCGGCGCGCACCTGATAGACGAAGTCGCCCGGAGGGCCTGTGAAGGACGACGCGCCGCCCTCGACCACCCATTCGCTCGCGTTGACCGAGGCGGCGGATGTCTCGCGGATGCGGAACTTCAGGCCCGTCAGTCCACCGCCCGGACCCGCGCCGATGCCGAGCGTGTTCCAGGTGACGACCCACGTGGAGAAAGCGGGAGGGTTCGCCGGGGCCGAGACGAGCTCCCCGACGGACGGAGGAACGTCGCATTCGGACTTCACCGCTATGGCGAGGACGTTCGAGACGATTGCGGCGACCGCCGGGGGCGAGCCGACGGGCGAACAGGATGACTTCACGACGATGCGGTGGTAGAGGACCTTCGCGCTCGCAGGTCCGGGCCCGAGCGTGATCGCCGAGCGCGTCGTGACGGACTGATCGAGGCCCGACGAGAAGGACGGCTCCGAGGAGCGCTCGACGACGTAGGTGTCGGCGTTCGCAGAGACGGGAGCCGAGGAAGCCGTGAAGACGTTCGTCCACGAGAGGGAATACGACTCCCCCGCCTGGACCCCGGCGGGTCCCGTCAGGACGGGAGCCGGGACCGGGCAGGGCGCCCCGGGAGCGCCCGGAGCCCACGCGGCCGCCAAGGCTCCGAGCAGAGCCGCTCCGAGGGCCGACCGCGAAAGCCGGGAATTCGAACTCATCCTTCTCTAGAATCCCCCTCGATGCGCACTTGGGAGTGTCTCGGCGTGGGCACCTTCCCACGCGGGATCGGGTCCGCGGGGGTGATCGCAGCCCTGCTGGTCGCCCTCGCGGCTCCGCTGTCCGCGCAGGCGATTCTACCCCCCGACGCGGCCGTCAAGGCCTATCAGGCGGGGCAGGCCGCCGCCCAGCGGAAGGACTGGCCGCTCGTGATCCAGAAGATGAACGACGCGCTGGCCACCGGACACACGCACGCAAAGCAGCACTTCGGCGCGAGCCGCTACACGGTGGACCTCTACGACCCCTATTACTGGCTGGGCGTCGCGCACATGGAGCTCGGGGAGGTTCTCGAGGCGAAGCGCAACTTTCTCCTCTCCCGGAGCGAAGGGGTCATCGACGGATTCTCGGAATCCGCGGATCTTCTCGGCCGGCTTGGGACGCTCGAGCGCCGCGAGGCACGGGAGTCCGCCCTGCGGGAGTCGCCCACGCCCGCCCCACCGGAAGCGACACCCGCGGTGCCGGCGCCTGTCCCCATGCCGGCCGCGGCCCCGACCGCTGGCCTGACGGCCCCGGACGCCGGGGCTCCAGAGGCACCGGGTGCCGCGGGAGCCGGCGCCGAGCGCATCCTGACGCTTTTTTCGGCCGGCGACTTCGCGGGGGCCGAAGCCGGGGTCGAGAGTTTACGGCGCACGCGCCCGGACGCCCGGGAAGCGGATCTCCTCGCGTCTCTCGTTCTCGGGACGCGCTACGTCCTCGAGGGAAGGTCCGATCCGATGCTCCTCGCTCGTGCGAAGAAGGCCCTCTCTGCGTGGCGCAAGAGGGGCGGCGGGCGCCGGACGGAGGAAGCGTTTCTTTCGCCGTCGCTCCTCGCAGCGTTGAACGGAACCTGACGCGTCAGCGCGCGCGCACGACCCAGGTACCGGCCGCGAGGTCCTGAAAGGCTCTCTTGTCCTTCTCGAAGAAAGCCCACACCCACCCGAGGCCCAGCGGCAGGCCCGCGAGGACGAGGACGACGGCCCGGATCGCGGCCGCCTTCCAGCCGATGCCCCGTCCCCCGATCTCGCCGCGCTTGACGACCGTGAGCCCGAGAAGAGACTTGCCCGGCGTTCGGCCGCGCCACGCCCAGCCTCCCACGACGTACAGGGCATTCGCGAGCGCGGCCAGAAGGAACGAGAGAACCGTGATGCCTCGAAAGGCCCAGTCCGGAGCCGCGTCGCGCGTCTGGAGCTCCGCCCGGAAGTAGTCGATGAGGAAGACGGGAGCGAACAGGAGGAGATTGATCGCCGTGAGGATGACGGCATCGACGAGAGCCGCGAGGAGGCGGGCGAACGGGTTCGCCGCGTTTCGTGGGCCTTCGTTGACCGCCGGGGCCCGCCGTTCGCGAAACGCCGCCGCGCGCTGGACCGTCGCCGGACGCGGGGGCGCCTGGGACGAGCTCATCTGGATCGAGATGTCAGACAGCTCGCGCGCGGCGAGCGCCGACGGGAAAGGCTCTGCAAGCGCCGGAACACCGTCGGATGGAACCACGGTCGAGAGGTCGTCCCCGGGCCGGAGCGCCGCCGGGAAGGCCTCGCGGAAGCCGGAACCTGACAGAGCGGGAGCACCTTTCAGGTCGGCGTCGCGGAAGAGCTCGGAGGCCGAGATTCCGTCGGGCGGGACGGCTGCCGACGGGGACTGGACCCCCGGATGCGTGCCGTCCGGAGGGGGATCGTAGGTGATCCCCGAGGGCGGCCGCGGCGCGGACGCGGGCGAAGCAGCGGGCGGAGACGCGGGCTGCGGCGGCAGGTCGTCGGGCCCGAGAAGAGCCGTGCGTTCGGACGGCACGTTCGGCGGCAGGATGCGGAGGTCGACCACGGCCGCGCCGATCTGGATGCGGTCGCCGGTCTGGAGCCGCGTCTCGCGCGAAATCCTCTTGCCGCCCACGTACGTGCCGTTCGAGGAGTTCAGGTCCTTGACGATCGCCTCGCCATTGTTGAGCGTGAGGAGCGCGTGCGAGCGCGAAACGGACTCGTGCTCGAGTCGTACGGTCGACGTCCGGCTGCGGCCGAGCGTGGCCTCGCCATCCGAGAGGTCGATCTCGCGGCCCTCCACCGAGAGCACGTAACGGAAGACATCAGTCGTCACGGTGTCCGAAATTGTACCCGGCTCCGCAACGCTTCGGCGGTCGGCGTGTCGCCGCGGGCCGCGAGCGCGATCGGGGGCCCCGAAAACACGAGGCGCCCCCCTCCCGGGCCGCCGCCCGGACCGAGCTCGACGAGGAAGTCCGCGCGGGCGAGGAATCCGGTGCTGTGCTCGACCGCGAGGATCGAGTGGCCTGCCGCAATGAGGCGCCGGAAGACCGCCAGGAGCACGTCCACGTCGGACGGCGCGAGCCCGGTCGTGGGCTCGTCGAAGATGAAGAGCACCGGCTCGTCCAGGCTGCCGCTCCGGAGGAAGGACGCGATCTTCAGCCGCTGCGCTTCGCCGCCCGAGAGCGTCCCGGTGGACTGGCCGAGTGTGAGATAGCCGAGCCCCGCTTCCGCGAGCGGTGCGAGCCGCTCGGCGATCGCGGGGGCGTCCGCAAAGAGTTCGCGGGCCTCGTCCACCGTTGTGGCGAGAAGCTCGTCCACGTTCCGTCCGCGCAGCCGGACTTCGAGCACCTCGGACTTGAACCGTCGCCCGTCGCATTCCTCGCACGCGACCGTCACGTCGGCGAGGAACTGCATGTCCACCGTGACGACGCCGGCGCCCGCGCAACGCTCGCAGCGGCCGCCTTTCGCGTTGAAGCTGAACGCGCCCCTCTCGAGGCGGCGGGCCTTCGCGGCAGGAGTGCGGGCAAGAAGCGTCCGGATTTCGTCCCATGCCTTCGTGTACGTGGCCGCGTTCGAGCGGGAGGAGCGCCCTAGCGGCGACTGGTCCACGAGAACCACGTCCGAGACCCTGTCGAGACCCTCGATCGCGTCGTGTGGGCCGACCTCGTCCACGCCCGGGAGCAGCCCCTTGCCCATCCGCTGCCGGGCGCCCGCGGCCAGGACGTCCACGACGAGCGAGGATTTTCCGGAACCGGAAACTCCAGAAACCGCGACAAGGCAATGAAGAGGGAACGAGACCGAGAGATTCTGTAGATTATTTGCGCGCGCGCCCACGATTCGGATCTCGTCACCGAAGGCGCGCGACGTCTCGGCCGCGAGGAGTTCGCTCGGAACGGTGTCCGCGTACGCAAGTCTTCTTTCCCTTTCCAAAGCAAATATTTCCTTTTCTTTCTTCAAACTTCTCCCCGTCGCCGTGTCCTGTTCCTCCAGCTCCGCCGGCGTGCCCTCGAAAACGAGCCGGCCGCCTCTCGCGCCCGCGCCCGGGCCGAGATCGATCACGTGGTCCGCGGCCCTGATGACGTCCGTGTCGTGCTCGACGGCGACGACCGCGTTGCCGCCCGCCGCAAGACGCCGGAGGACACCGAGCAGCCTGTGTGTGTCGCGCGGGTGAAGCCCGACGGTCGGCTCGTCGAGGACATAGAGCGTGCCGGTGAGCGCGTTGCCGATGGCCGAGCCGAGCTGGATGCGCTGGGCTTCGCCGCCCGAGAGCGTGCGCATCGTGCGCGCGAGCGTGACGTAGCCGAGCCCGATCTCGACGAGCGTGGAGACGCGGCGCCGGAGCTCGTCGACGAGTGACGCCCCCCGCTCGCGCTCCCTCGCGGCGGGGAGCGCCCCTTCGAGGAAGGCGAGCAGCTCTTCGAGCGTCAGGGCCACGACGTCGGCAATCGTCTTTCCGGCCAGCGTGACCGCGAGCGCCTCCTGCTTCAGGCGCGCACCGGCGCAGGCCGGGCACGGCGTGTAGCCGCGATACCGGGAGAGCAGCACGCGGACGTGGACCTTGTAGCGCTTCTTCTCGAGGTATTTGAAGAGCCCCTCGACGCCGTACCACTCGCCCGAGCCCTTCCACACGACGTCGCGCTCGCGTGGCGTCAGCTCGTTCCACGGCACGTTCCAGCGCAGCTTGCTTCCACGCGAGACCGCTTTCAGGTCGTCGTACGCGCTCTCGTAGGCGGGCGAATTGAAGGGCGCGATCGGCCGATCCGCCAGCGATTTTCGGGGATCGGGGACGACACGAGCCGGGTCGATGCCCGTCACGCGCCCGAATCCCTGGCAGGTCTCGCACGCGCCGCGCGGCGAATTGAAGGAAAAGAGGGCGGGCACGGGATCCGTGAAGCGCCGGCCGGAGATATCGCAGACGAGGCCGCGGAAGAAGCGCCGGGCTGAAGACAGAGCGTCGCCATTCTTCAGAACGAGGAGCTGTCCGTCACCGGCGTCGAATGCCATTGAAAGTGAAGAGAGGATTTCCGGATCAGAAACGGACAGAACATGGCGACCGACCAGGAGAGAAAAGAGAGAAGAAGAGATTTCTTTGAATGGAAGAGAGGGCAACCGCGACGCGGTCGAGTGCGAGCCGGCCTTAGCAGAAATTTCCAGTACTTCCCCCTCTGCGGAGACGTACCGGTAGAGCCCCAGTCTTCTCCATTCCGCGCTCTCCGCCTCGAACGACTGCACGTGGCGAGGCGCGATCACGAGAAGGCGCGCGCCCTCGCCGAACGATTCGAGCAGCTGGTCCCTCACCGTCTCGGGCGTGTGCCGAGTGACGAGCGACCCGTCGTCGGGGCACCGCAGCGTTCCCGCCGAGGCAAACAGGAGGCGCAGCACATCGTGGATCTCGGTCGCGGTCCCGACGGTGGAGCGGGCAGAGCGTCCCGGTGACTTCTGCTCGATCGCGAGCGCGGGCAGGACGTGCTCGATGAGGTCCACGTCCGGGCGCTCGAGACGTTCGAGGTATTGGCGCGCGTACGTCGACATGGATTCGACGAACCGGCGCTGGCCCTCCGCGTAGAGCGTGTCGAAGGCGAGCGAGGATTTCCCGGAGCCGGAAGGGCCCGTGACGACGGTGAGCGCGCCGACGGGAAATGAGCACGTCACGTTCTTCAGGTTGTGCGTGCGCGCGCGCACGACCGTGATCGCGCGCGCGCCCCTCGGGCGCCCGGTCTGCCGCGTCACCGCGAGAAAACCGCGAGCTGGTTCATGCCGAAAAGGAACCGACGGTAGAGGACGAGGGCGATGCCCGCGCCTCGGCCCGCGTCCGCGAGCGCCTCGCGCCCGAGCAGCGCCTCGTGCTCGTCGTGCGCGTGGGCCGAGAGAAGCCCCAGCGCCGCGCCGGCCTCGAGCGGCCAGCGTCCCGACGGATGCGGCGTCGTCACGATCAGACGTCCCCCCGGAGACAGGAGAGGCGCCACACAGGCGAGGACACGAGGCGGGTCCGCGACGTGCTCGAGGACCGCGAGGAAAAGAATTCCTTCGAAGGGCGCCTTCGCCGAGAGCGCGGCCGGAGCCGCGCCGAGGGCGATGTCCCACTCGTGGAAATCCCCGTCCGGAAAACGCTCCCGCTGGAGCCTCAGAACCTCCGGATCCCGGTCACAGCCGGTGTAAGAAGGGAGACGCCCCGGAAGATCCGTCAGGCCGCAACCGATGTCGAGGACCCGTGCACCGACCGGGACGTGCGGCAGCGCCGCGGCGAGGCGGGCCGCCCCGACGCGCTTCGTGAGCCGGCCATAGAAGGGTGAGGAGGCGGAAGGAGGGCGCACGCGGGAGTTTTACACCCTCCACCGTAAGATCGTCCCTCATGAGCGAACCGGCGTTCACCCTCCGCGACGCACAGCCGGCCGACGTTCCCGCGATCGTCTCCCTGATCCGCGATCTCGCGGAGTACGAAAAGCAGCCCGAGGACTGCCATGCCGACCCTCGCCTCCTCGAAGAGCATCTCTTCGGCGCGACGCGCTTTGCCGAAGTCGTCCTGGCCGAGCGGGCCGGCGAGACCGTGGGGTTCGCGCTTTTCTTCCACAACTACTCGACCTGGCTCACCCGGCCGGGCCTGTACCTTGAAGACCTTTTCGTCAAGCCCGCCTTCCGGGGGCTCGGAATCGGCGAGGCTCTTCTCACCCATCTTGCCCGGCTTGCGGTCGGCCGCGGCTGCGGACGCCTGGAGTGGAGCGTCCTCACCTGGAACGAAGCCGCAATCAGTTTCTACAGGCGGCTCGGAGCCGTTCCAATGGACGGGTGGCAGGTCTACCGTCTCGCCGGAGACGCCCTGAACCGTCTCGGGCGATAATCGACCATATTCCGGGGGCAGCAAGACGTGCAAAAGAGCCGATCGCAGACAGACACACAGCCGATTCGCGTCCGCGAGGGGCGGAAGGGTTCCGGCGTCATGCGGCGCCCTGTGTCGCTGCTCGTGGATTCGCCGGACCCCACGGCACTCTTCGACCGAGCGGGCCGGATTCTCCTTGCGAACGAAGCCGCCCTCGCGGAAGGCACGCCCGGACCGGGGGCATTCGACGGCGCGCCCGAGAGTGCGCCGCCTTTCTGGCTTTCGCCCGCCGGGCGCGACAGCCTGATCGAGGCGACCGCCGTGCCGGGAGGCGCGCGGAACTTCGAGGTGCGCATTCCGGCCGGACCCGAAACGACCGAGCGCATTTTCTGGATCACGACACGCATCGCCGCCGAATCCGCGTCCGGGGGATTTCTCGCGGCGGCCCGCGAGGTGACCGGGGCAATCGGCGACCTGTCGCGCGCCGGACCCGGCGAGACCGTGGCCGAGGCCGCCGACGCCCTCACCAGGTTCGCGAACCGCGAGCAGTTCCACTTCGAGCTCGAGCGCGAAATCGCGCGCGCCGACCTCTTCGGGCGGCCTCTCTCGCTCCTCATCATCGGGCTCGACAATTTCAAGACCCTGAACGACACACACGGGCTCCTCGCGGGCGACGCATACCTCCGTTCGATGGCCGAGACCCTTCGAGGCACGCTGATGGCCGGAGAGACCGCGGGACGCGTGGGCGGCGACGAGATCGCGATCCTCCTTCCCGGCGCCTCTGCGGCGGAAGCCGCTCCGCGCGCCGAGATGGTGATCGGGCTCATTCGCCGCCTCGCGCCCATCTGGGACAGCAATCCGCTCACGCTGACCGCGAGCGCGGGCGTCGCGGTCTTCCCCGAGCATGCGGGCGGCGCCGCGGACCTCTTCCTAGCCGCCGATCTCGCGATGCACGGGGCCAAGCGTCGCGGCGGGAGCCGCGTGCGCCTCCACGACCCGTCCGATCGCGAGCGCGACCGCACGGGCCGGCTGCGCGAGCAGTCGAACCGCATCCGCGCCGCCCTCGCCGAGTCCCGATTCGTGCCCTATTTCCAGCCGGTGGCGGAAGTCGGCACGGGCCGCACGGTGGCCGTCGAGACGCTCGCCCGGATGCGTGAGCCCGATGGGCGCATTGCCCTCCCCGCCGAATTCCTCGGCGCCGCCGAGCGATTCGGCATCGTGACGGCGATCGATCGCGCCATCATCGCGGCGGCCTTCGACGCTCTCGCGGCGGCCCGGAAGCGGATCAGCCCCGAGCTCGAGATGGGCATCAATCTGTCGGGCCTCGACTTCGACGACGACACGCTCGTCGCAGACATCTCGCGGATGGCTCGCGCCAAGGGCATACGCCCCGAACGCGTCACCTTCGAGATCACGGAAACCGCCGCGCTCCGGGACTTCGACCGCGTGCGCGATTTCACGCACGCGCTCACCAGCGAAGGCTTCCATTTCGCTCTCGACGACTTCGGCATGGGCTTCTCGTCGTTCCGCTACCTCCGGGAGCTGCCCGTGTCGTCGCTGAAGCTCGACATCAGTTACGTCCGGGACCTCCCGAAGGAGAAGGCGAATCGCGTCTTCGTGCGGGGAATGGCGGGCATCTGCCGCGGACTCGGCGTCAAGACGGTGGCCGAGGGCGTCGAGACCGAGGAGGTCATGGAGATCCTTCCGGAACTTGGCGTCGACCGCGCACAGGGCTGGCACGTGGGCTATCCCTCCCCCGACCTCCCGGTCGTCGAAGCGGGCGCCAGCCTCATCCTCCCGCGGAGACCGCGGCCCTGATTCAATTGTCCCGTAGCGGGAAGGGCCGTGTATCGGGGCTCGCCGTCGACGTCGCGCTCTTCGTCGTGCTCGGTGCACTCGTGGCCAGCGTCGTCGGGCTCGCCCAACGCTGGGAAGCGCCGATTCGCCAGGCCGTGGAGATCGACCTTTCGCCCTCGGCCCTGCCTCTGTACACCCTTCTGTCGCTGTCGCGCGGTTTCGCGGCGTACCTTCTGTCCCTCGCCTTCACGCTCGTCTACGGGACGATCGCGGCGCACGGCAAGCGCGCCGAGAAGGTCATGCTTCCGCTTCTCGACATCGGACAGGGGATTCCCGTGCTCGGCTTCCTCCCGGGGCTCGTCCTCGGGATGGTCGCGCTCTTCCCGCGCACGAACGTCGGCCTCGAGCTCGCCTGCATCATCATGATCTTCACCGGGCAGGTCTGGAACATGACGTTCTCCTACATCGGTTCCCTGCGTTCGATACCCGAGGAGCTCCATGAAGTCGCCCGCATCCATCGCTTCTCGTTCTGGAAGCGCTTTCGGATCGTGGAGGTGTCCTCCTCGGTGATCGGGCTCGTCTGGAACTCGATGATGTCGATGGCCGGTGGCTGGTTCTTCCTGACCGTCAACGAGGCCTTCACGCTCGGCGACCGGGACTTCCGGCTGCCCGGCATCGGCTCGTACATGGCGGTCGCCATCGAAAAGGGCGACTCCAGGGCCATGGCGTGGGCCATCTTCGCGATGATCGTCATGATCGTGGCATGCGACCAGCTTCTCTGGCGCCCCCTCGTCGCCTGGTCGCAGCGCTTCCGGAACGCGGACGTCGAGGGCGAGGCGGCCCCGGAATCGTGGGTCCTGAATCTCGTACGCCGCTCGGCGTTCCTCCGGAGGCTTCGTCTTCGCAGACGGCGCCGCCACGGCGCCGCGGCCCCGTCCCCGGTCTCGCCACCGGCCCTCGCCGAGACCGGCGCCGACACGCGGAGCGCGCGCGTCCGGACCGGCATCCTCGTCGCGTTCGGCCTTGCGGCGCTCGCCGGCGCGCTCCTCGGAGCGTGGAAGCTCGTCGGCCTTCTCGCGCGGGTCCCCTCCGGCGAATGGGTGGTCCTTGTCTCGGCCCTCGGTGCGACGTTCCTCCGGACCCTCGCGGCTCTCGCGCTCGCGACGGCCTGGACGCTCCCGATCGGGATCCTCGTGGGCCGCTCCGCCGTCTGGTCGCGGCGCCTCCAACCCGTCGTCCAGATCGTGGCCTCGTTCCCGGCTCCCATGCTCTTTCCCATCGTGACCGGCGTTCTTCTCGCTCTCCGCGTGCCGTTCGGCGCCATTGCCGCGGTCCTCATGTTCCTGGGCGCGCAGTGGTACGTGCTCTTCAACGTCCTCGCGGGCGCGAGCGCCATTCCGCACGATCTCGACGAGGCCGCCGACGTCTACGCGATGAAGGGCACCGCGCGCTGGCGCAAGCTCTTCGTGCCGGCGGTGTTCCCCTTCCTCGTGACGGGCCTCGTGACGGCCGCAGGAGGAGCGTGGAACGCGTCGATCGTGGCCGAGACGCTGACATGGCGCGGAAGAACGCTGGAGACGTTCGGCCTCGGCTCGCTCATCACGAAGGCGACGCGCGACGCCAACTTCCCTCTTCTGACTGCCGGCGTGCTGACGATGTCCCTCGCTCTCGTGCTCCTGAACCGCCTCGTCTGGCGCCGCCTCTACCGTCTCGCCGAGACGAAGTACAGTCTCAACCGATGAGCGCCCGCGAGAGCCCCGCCCTCGTCTCCCCGATCGCCGCCGCCCGGGGCGTCGACAAGGTCTACGCCGACGAGGCAGGACGAAATCGCGTCATCCTCAAACACGTCGATTTCGAGGTGAGGGAGAACGAAGTCGTGGCCGTCCTCGGGCCGTCGGGCTGCGGGAAATCCACGCTGCTCCGCATCCTCATCGGCCTGATCCCGCCGAGCGCGGGAACCGTCGAGCAGCACGGCAAGCCGCTCGAGGGCATCCACCCCGGCGCCGCGGTCGTGTTCCAGAATTTCGCCCTCTTTCCGTGGCTCTCCGTCTCGGACAACGTGCGTGTGGGTCTGAACGACCGCCCGCTGCCCGCGGGAGACGCGGAGGCGCGCGTGAAGGCAGTGCTCGCTGCCGTCGGCCTCTCGGGACACGAGCGCGACTATCCCAAGGAGCTGTCCGGCGGCATGAAGCAGCGCGTCGGGATCGCGCGGGCGCTCGTGGGGCGGCCCGAGCTCCTCTGCATGGACGAGCCGTTCTCGGCCCTCGACGTGCTGACGGCGGAACTGCTCCGCACCGAGGTGTACCGCCTCTTCACGGAACGGACGAGCGGGCTCTCTTCGGTTCTCCTCATCACGCATCTCATCGAGGAAGCCGTCTTTCTCGGGGACCGCATCGTCGTCCTCGGCGCGAACCCCGGCACGGTGCGCCGGGAGATCGTGAACACGGTTCCGCATCCACGCGAGTACCGCAGTCCCGCCTTCCTTCAGATGGTTGAGCTGATTCACGACGTCGTCACCGGAGTTCATCTCCCCGACTCTCCTTCCGCCCCGGCGGCCACGGTCCCGGGGCGCCGCCTCGCGGGACCGGTCTCCCCGCTCCCGGCCGTGCGCATCGGCGAGATCCTCGGCCTCCTCGAGATCCTTGCAGATCAAGGGGGCACGATGAATCTCTTCGACATCGACGCGCTGACGGACTACGACTTCGGCCGCACGATCGCCGTCGCGAAAGCGGCCGAGATGCTCGACTTCGTGGACACGCCGAAGAACGACGTCGTGCTGACGGAATCCGGCCGCCGGATGGTGAAAGCCTCGACCGCCGAGCGGCCCGCCCTCCTGCGCACCGAAGTACTCAAGCTCGGTGTCTTCTGCCTCGTCATCCGCGAGCTCGCGAAGGATCCCGACGTGCCGCTCGCGGGAGATGCCGTGCGCGACCTGCTCGCCGAGCACCTGCCGACGGTGGACGCGTCGGAGCTGTTCGGGACCCTGATCAACTGGGGCCGAGCCGGGCAGCTCTTCGACTTCGAATCGGCGTCCGACGCACTCGCGCTCTATTCGGGCCGCGAGGAAGAGGCCGGGGGCTGAAGTGGCTCTGCCGCTGCGCCTCGTGTCCCGGACCGCCGCGGCGCTCTCGGAGAGGCGCGCGCGCCTCGACGCCCTCCTCGCGCGCATCTCGGGTCCGCCGTCGGGCGAGACGCTTCACGATCTTCGCGTCGCGCTTCGACGAATCGCTGCCCTCGCGCGCTTGACCGGCGACGCGCCCCGGAAGGGCTCGGGCCGCGCGCTCCGGATCGCGGCGCGGGACCTTCGACGCGCCCTTTCGACGCGCCGGACGGAGGACGTCGCGCGCACTTTGCTCGTCGGCCGTTTCCGGAGGGATCCGCTACGGCGGCCGGTCGCCACGCGCCTCGTCGCGCGGCTCGCGAGAGAGGGCGATCCCGGACCCTCTCCCGCACACACACGCGCCCTTCTCTCCCGGCTGCGCCGCGCCCTTACGCGTCGAGAGACCTCTCTCGCGCATCTCCACGACCCACTCACCGGGACCGCCGACCCCGGCTCCGAGAAATGCCTTGCGAAGGCCGTTCGGCGCCGCCTGCGCAGGGCCGCGAAACACCTTCAAGCCGTCGGAGCGCCCGGCCCCGCAAACCTCCACCCGGCGCGGATCCTCGCCCGGGACCTCCGCTACGGCCTCGAATTCACGGGCGCCGCGATGCCGGCCCCCACCGCCCTCGTTCCCCTTCTCATGGACTTTCAGGACACCGCCGGCGCCGCGCACGACCTCTCCGAGCTCATCGCCCTGGTCCGGCGCCTCGCGGGACGCTCGCGGACCGTGGACCGGCGTGCCGCCTTGCGCCTGCTGCCGCCGATTCTCGCCGCCGAGGAGCGCGCGCTCGCGCGCGCCCAGGCGTCCTCGAAGCGGCTTCTCGCGAGCCTGAAGAACGTGGACTTCGAATGGCCTTGAAGCGAGCCCTCTCTCGCCTCCTCGCCGTTTCGGCTTTCGCGTCCGTATGGCCGGCCTCGGGCGTCGATTCCGCGGACCTTCGGGCCGGTCGGCGCGTCGTCGTCGTCTCATTCGACGGCGCGAGCGGCCTCGAATTCGGACGGCGACTCACGGCCGGCTTCTTTTCTCCGAACGGCTTTGCGCGCGCGGCGAAAGAAGGCGAGGCCGCCTCGCGACTGGCCGTGGTCACCCCGTCCCTCACGTCGGTCTCGCACGTCGCGCTCGCGACCGGCGCGCCGCCCGGCAGGACCGGAATCGTCGGAAACACTTTTCATCCCGCGGGAGCCGCCCTCCTCGAGCGGCGCAGGGGCTTCGACGTCGATCCCGAGGTCGAAACACTTTGGGAGGCGGCCGCCCGACAGGGCAAGCGCGTGGCATCTCTCAGCTTCCCGGGCGCCTCTCAACGGACGGCTCGCACGCGCACGGCTCTGGCCCTGAACTACAACGAGGCGTTCCCGAAGGGCATCTTCTGGAAGGGGCCTCTCGCCTCGACTCCTTTCGCCGCCGTCTCGAAGCTGCCGGCGGGAGTCGCCTCGTTCTCGCCAGCAAAGTCGTTCGACCTCGACGGGCTTCCCTTTCTCATCCTCGACTCCACGGACGACGGCGTAACGAACTACGACACGCTCGCCGTCCTCTCGGCGGACGGAACCGCGCGCGCAGAGGCCCGTGTGGGCGGCTGGTTTCCCATCTCCGAGCGCCGGGACGACGGAGTCGATACGGGGGTCCTCTTCGGCCGCTGGTCGAAGCTCCTCGCGCTTGCCCCGGATGTGTCCACGGTCTCGCTCTATCTCGGCGATCGCTATCGCACGGTGGCGAACCCCCCGGAGTTCCGGCGCGCGATCGAGGAGAGGGCCGGCTTCTGGCCGGGCCTGCCCGACATGGCCTTCCTCCGGCGGACCGATCCCGACATTCCGAGCTTTCTCGAGCAGGCGCGACGTCTCACGCGCTTCTTCGTGGACGCATTCGACGTGGCCGACCGCCGGAGCGACTGGGACCTCCTGCTCGCCTACATCCCGATCCTCGACGAATGCGAGCACGACCTGCTCGTGACCGACCCCGCGCAGCCCTTCTATACGAAGGCGCTCGCGGCAAAGACGGCCGCCGCCCTCGACGAGGCCTGGCACGCGGCAGACGAGGCCGCGGCGCGCTACCTGAAGTTTCGGGAGAAGGGAGACGTCTTCTTCGTGTCCGACCATGGCATGCGCGCCATGACACGGTCGATCTACCCTGCCGCGATCCTCGCGCGCGCGGGCCTCCTCAAGCTCGCGCCCGGACCCCACGGCCGTCTCGAAACGGCGCCGGACTCGCCGCTCGACTTCATCGCCGCGAGCGGAGGCACGGGCTTCGTGGTCGTGAACCGCGCGGGCCTGCCCGGAGGCGTCGTGCCGGAGGGCGAAGCCGAAGCCATCGTCTCGAACGCCGCCGCGGTTCTCCGCGCCACGAAGGATGAAAAGGGAGCATCCGTCTTCGCCTTCGTGGCCGCGAGGATGGAGGCAGCGGCGCTCGGCCTCGGTCACCCGAACGCGGGCGACCTCGTGCTCATCGCGGCGGGCCCGCGTTATCTGCGCGGCGACCTTCCGGCGGGCGGAGACCTGGCGGCTCTCGGCCCGCCCGAGGTCCCCGGCCAGCACGGATTCGATGCCGATCCGGCTCTCGACGGCCTGTACCTTCACGTGGGGGACGGCGTCGGATCCCGGCGCCTCGGTGTCGTGCGCGAGCTGGACGTGGCAGGCCTCGTCGCCGCCCGCCTCGGCATCGCGCCGCCGGGACAGCTGCCGTGATCGCGCCCGCCGTACCTGTCATCCCCGTCGCGTGGGTTGCATCGTCCGCAGACGTTGCGATTCAACCTCCGTGGACGCTCTCCGGACTGGACGGCGCGCCCGCAAGGTTCGTCGAGACCCGTGTGCGCTTAGCCGCCACGGCGGAGCAGTTCGTCGTCCTCTTCGAGTCCACAGCCGAACCGCCGCTTACCGTCGAGCGCCGGCGCGGCGAGGACGTCTTCGATGACGAATGCGTCGAGCTCTTCCTTTGCCCGCCCGAGGAGCCATACCAGTACCAGGAAGTCGTCGTCAATCCGGCCGGCGCCGTCTACGCGGCACGCGTCGTGAACCCGCACGACAGCCGCCGAACGTGGAACGTCGTCAGGGGAGAGCCCCCGGCCGGAGTCTTCATCGACGCGCAGGGAGATCCGGCGGCGGGTCCGGCGACGGCGTGGATGCGATGGAGCTGTCGTCTCGCCATTCCGTGGTCGTCCCTTCCTCCCGGTCTCCCGCCGGCGCCCGGCGAAGAGAGGCGTGGAAACGTCACACGGATCGCGCGCGGGCGTTCGACGGAATTCCTCGTGCTCTCGCCGACGTTTCGCGCGAATCCGCCGGACTTTCACGTGCCGAGCCGTTTCGCGCGGTTCGTCTTCGGCACGCGACCGGCCTGATCGCTTCAGGCGTCAGTTGCGGGCGTTTCGTCCAGGGAAATCCCCTGCGCGGTGAGCCAGACGCGAAGCTCCTCCCGAACCCGCCGGGCCCGGAACACGAACCAGGCCTCTTCGTCGTTCGGGAACGCGAGGAGCACGTCGCGGAAGGCCCCCGGGCCACCGGACTCGAGGGCGAGGAGCGCCTTCTCACGCGCGGCCGCGCTCTCCATCTTCGGCGCGAAGGCGCGGCAGCGCGTCGTGTCGACCTCCGCGGTGGACTTCGGGATCCTGAGAAATCGACCCGAGCGCTCGTGAAGAAGCGCTTCGCGCAGCTCCGGCGAGCCATTCAGGTGCGCGTGCACCTCGCCCGATGCGCGATCGAGGAAGTGATTCATGAGCATCGAACGCGCCGCGAACGCGACGGTGAGCCCTTCCCAGTCGAGTTCCATGAGACAAGTATGGTATCCCCGCCGTGTGCAGACCGCGCCCCGAAGCGACGTGACGCGCCGCCTCGCGCGCTGGTATCGCGCACACAAGCGCGATCTACCATGGCGCCGGACGCGTGACCCGTACGCGATCTGGCTCTCTGAAGTGATGGCGCAGCAGACGACTCTCGAGGTCGTGGTGCCGCGCTGGAAACGCTTTCGCCGCCGCTTCCCGAAAGTCGACGCCCTCGCGCGGGCTCCTGAGCGGGCGGTGCTCGCCGAGTGGAGCGGCCTCGGGTATTACGAGCGCGCCCGAAACCTCCAGCGCGCGGCAAAGGCCGTCGTGGAGGCAGGATCCTTTCCGCGCACGCTCGAGGGCTGGCGCGCACTGCCGGGCGTCGGCGCTTACACGGCGGCCGCGCTCTCGTCGATCTGCTTCGGCGTCCCCGAGCCGGTCGTGGACGGCAACGTCGTGCGCGTCCTCTGCCGCCTCCACGGCCTCCGGCTCGACCCGAAGGCGCCCGCGACGCTCGCGAAGGTGCGGTCGCTCGCGCGGCCGCTCGTACCCGCGCGGAATCCAGGCGCCCACAACCAGGCCCTCATGGAGCTAGGCGCACTCGTGTGCACTCCACGGACCCCACTCTGCGGCGAGTGCCCGCTTCGCCCGCTCTGCCGAGCCGCGGCGCTCGGGACGCCGGAGGCGTTCCCGCGCGCCGGGAAGCGTCCACCCAAGAAGGCGATCCATCTCGCCGCGGGCCTCGTCCGTAGAGACGGGAGATTTCTTCTCGTTGAAGACCGGGAGATGGTCGACGGCCAGCTCGTGCCCCCGATGTTTCCGGTTCGCGCTGGGAAACCGTCTGCGAATTCTCTTAGAAGGGGGTGGAAGCGGCTCACGGGTCGCGAGCCTGGCGCGCTCGAGACCGTGGCGACGATTCGCCATTCGGTGCTCGAAAGGCGCTATCTCGTTTCCCTCTTCACCTTCAAAGAAAATCCCACGTCGCCTTCGCGCTGCCTGCCACTCGACGCAGGTCGATTCCGTCTCTTCTCTCCGAGCCAGATCTCCCGCCACGCCCACGGCGGCCTCCTGCTCAAGGTGCTCGCGGCGTGGCGGGAGCACCGTGCCAGGGTCAGACGGGGGCCGGACCGGGGCCCTCCCGGGGCACGCAGACACTGATCCGCCACGGGTCGCCACGCCCGATCTCGATACCGCACTTCTCGTCGTACGCATGGGAGAGGCGACGGCGGAGGGCTCGATGGCGCGAGGGCTTCCATAGAGAGAACACGAAGACGCCGTGCCGGGAAAGTAGGGGCGCAAAGCGGCGGAGCGTCACGAGCGGGTTGTCGAGGTAATAGAGGACCTCGCTGAAGACCGCCGCATCGACAGATCCGGGCAACAAGAAGGAAGGCGGCCCCGCTTCCACGTCGAGGGCGTGGAATGACTCCCCCGGCGCGCAGTCCTCGCCGGCGCGCCGGATCGCCTCGTTGGAAATGTCGAGCCCCAAGTAGCCACCTCTCGCGTCGCCCCGCGTCTGGCAGGCGAGCGCGCCATGGCCGCATCCGACATCCAGCACGAATGGCCGCACCGGGGCGAATTGGAAAACAAGCGATGCGATCCAGGCGTGGCGCTCGGTCTCGGCGACGAGTCCGTCCCATACTCCCGCGCGGTACTGTAGATCCCACGTCGCCGCAGGCCTCGGCTTGCCGCGGCCCAGCAAGCGCCGCCGGAGGGACCGACGGAGCGACGCCAGCCCCAAGGTCGGGAGGCTGAAACCCACTTTCACAAGAGCCGCATCAGCATATCGCGTGTCGAGGGGAGCTCTTTCGCTATCCTGAGCGCCGATGGCGCGCCCGGTTCCGATGAGCCCCGAGACGCTGGCGCCGGGCGACGGCGACGGTGGCCGCCTCGTTCCAGCCGGCATCGTCCTCGCGCTCGCCCTCCCGTTCGTCGTCTTCTCGCCGGCCTCCAGCGACGCGCTTCGCGAGTCGAAGATCCTCGTTCAGGCCCTCGGCGCGTCGCTCGCCCTCCTCGGCCTCGCACGCGCCACGCGCCTTCCCGCGCCCGGCCGTGGCCTGGCCGCTCGCGTCGTCCTCTTCGGCCTGGGCGCGACTCTCACTCTCGCGCTTCTGTCGGCCATCGCGAACGCAAACGTGGTGGATCCGCTCACGGCAGCCGCCGTACTCTCTCCGCTCGCGCTCCTCTTCCTCGGAGCGTCGGCGGCCGGGGCCGAGGTCGCGCCTGCCGCCCTCACGACGCTGATGACGGCCGGAGCGATGACGGGCGCGCTCGCCGCCCTTCAGCGGTGGGCGGGACTCTTCCGGATGCCGCTCGACGTTCCCGAGCCCCGATTCCTGGCGGCGGGCCTGATCGGAAACGCCGGGGATGTCGGAATGGCGCTCGTCTTGCCCGCTCTCCTTCTCTTTGCGTCGGGCGCGACGTCCGGGACGACCCGAACCCGGGCTCTCTCCGTTCTCGGCCTCCTCTTCGCCCTTCTCGGTCTCCTCGCGACCGAGGCCGTCGGGCCGACTCTCGTCTTCGGCGCAGGCGCCATTTTCTATGTCGTGCTCGACTTTCCGAGGCGACGATTCGCGCTCCTCGTGCTCCTGGCGGCGGCATTGCTCGCGGGGGCGACCGGCGCCGGACGGCGCGCCCTCGTGAAGCTCAAGCAACTGCGCACCGGTGAAGTCGCCACGGCGACCACCCAGCGCGACATCGGCCTCTTCGCGGCCCTGGAGATGGTTCGCGCGCAACCGATTCTCGGCGCGGGACCGGGGGCGTTCTCGAACCGCTTCGTGCCCGCGCGCCTCGCAGCCGAGGAGCGGACCGGCCGGCGTCTCGTGCATCGGAGCGGCTCGGCTCACTTCGACAATGCCCACAGCGAGCCCGTCACATTCGCCGCCGAAGTTGGCGTGCCCGCCGCATGTGCGGCGTGCGTGGCTGTTCTTGCGCTCTTTTCGGGTCTCTTCTCCCGCCGGGAGGAAGCACCGGCCTCTTATCCTCCGGCAGACGCGCTTCTCGCGTCGCTTCTCGGCGTCGCGTTCCTCGCCCTCGGCGACTTTCCGTTGCGGATCGCGGTTGCCTCCGGGCCCGCCGCGTTCCTGGCGGGTCTCGCGTTTCGGCGCATCGCTTCCGGACGGGAAGCGCCTTCCAACCGCTTGACTCGCTCAGTTGTTGGGGCATGGGCGCTGCTTCTCGTCGCCCTCGCGGGCGTGCGTTCATTCACCACCTTCGAGCAGGCCGCGGGCGAGAGCTTCCTCCGCAACGCTGCCTCGGCGCCCGAGGAGGCCGGGCCGGAACGCGCCGAGCTCCTCTCCGCAGCCGACTCGCGGCTGGGGCTCGTCGTGGCGCTTCGTCCCCGGGCCGCGACGGCCCTCCTCGCGTCGGGCTCGGTGCAGTCTCTCAAGGGCGAGCGCGAACGGGCCTACGCCCTCTATGCGCGATCCGCGGGTCTCGAGGAACGTGCCGAGGGCGACCTCAATCTCGGCAGGGCGGCCGCGGCTCTCGGGCGTCTGGAAGAAGCGCGGACCCTCTTTGCACGAACGGTGTGGATCCAGCCCCGGCTCCTCGATGCGCTACCGCCTGAAGAGCGGGAACGCGCCGCCGCCGCCGTCAAGAAGGCCGAGGAAGGTCTGGGGCACGGGGGAAAGATCCCTCCTCTGCCGCGATGAGCGAGCCTCGAGACCCGGTCGAATCTCTATTCCGTCGTCTTGCCGTCGAAGTGCTCGTTGTCCGCTTCCGCGTCCTTGCGGGTGTGGTGGACGACGCCGTCTCGATGGTTCGGCGGCGCATAGAGCGTATAGAGCTTCAATGGGACATTGCCGGTGTTGACGATGTTGTGATTGCTTCCCGCCGGCACAAGCACCGAAAACCCCGCGCTGATCGGGGTATGAACCCCATCGAGAACCGCCTCACCCGTTCCCTCCTCCACGCGAAAGAACTGGTCGAGCTTGTGGACTTCCATCCCGATCTCTTCCTTGGACTTCAGAGCCATGATGACGAGCTGGCAGCTCTTCGCCGTGTAAAGCACCCGGCGAAACTCCTCATTCTTGACGGCGATGCTCTCGATGTTCTGGACGAAGCCTTTCATGACGAAAACTCCCTCGTTCGATGATGGCCCTCTAGCTGATCGTGGACGTCGAACGTAGAGATCGGGATGTACGCAAATCCAGAGACCCGACGGTGATCGTTCTCGTCTGCACATGCGAGGGACGAAGTCTCGGCGCGACGTAATACGCCCGTCCCTTCCTGAAGCATGACCTTGGAGGGCCGAAAGACGTAATGCTGGACGAGGGCCACTCCGCCTACGCCGAGCGACAGGAGGAGGGCTAATCCGACGGCGCCCAGCAGCAGCAGCCGCACGAACCCTGCGAGAGAAAGAGTAAGAAGTTCCTCCTCCAGCTCCGGCCGCCCGAGGGCAGGCTGCGTGGACCCGGGGGATGGCAGGCTCCACGCACTTGCGGCTGGAAGGGGACCGCCGCAATGCCGGCCCAGATCGTGAAAGGGGCTCATGGGATCTCCCGCGCGCTCACTCCATCAAACGTTCTCGCCATGACGGGGTCAGCGCAAGAGTCGGGCCACGATTCCGGATGGCACGTGTCGTGCTCCCCAGCACCATGGAAAGGGGACATCCATGGAAACCATCCTGATCATCCTCGTCGTGGTTCTTCTGCTCGGAGGCGGCGGCTTCTACTGGCGCGGCAGACGAGGGTAGCCGCGTGCAAGGCGGACGGACAAGTGCCGCCCGCCTTTCGCAGGCACGCTTTGCAGGAGAAGAAGGGGCGCCTTACAGCCGCCCCTTCTTCCCCCCGTCGAACGACCGGCGCGGACTCGCCGATGTCGGCCTGGGCTCTCTTCACCTACGCCGCGCGGCGCTCTGTTGCGAGGAACGTTGCGTTCCCCTTGCAAAAACGCATCCGGGCATAGGGCCGTCCGAAAGAAGGAGGTCTCCGTGACGAGAGCCTCCAATCTGGAAAGGCCGTCTCACGTTCGGGCTCGTGGGAATTCCTGTTGAGCTCGTTTCGGCGGTGAACGCGAAGGATCGCGGCAGGAGCCCGGAGAGGCTCTGCTCGCTAATCAAGATTACAACCTGCAGCTGGACGAGATTACAACCTGTAGAAGGAAGGAGATTCAAATGGATGGTGCCGGCCGCGGATGCCTTGCTTCACTGATCTCGTGGAAGCTCGGCGGAGGGTTGATCTCGACGATCGTCATCTTCGTCATCGCGTATGCGCTGTTGGGGCACGTGCACTGTTGAGGCCCTCTCTAAACGTCGGCTCTCGACGCTGGTGCCCTGGCGACGAGCCAACTATGAGGTCCTGATCGGAGGCCCGATTCAGAGCATGGCACACGCGTTGCGATGGCTGGCTCGGGAGGCAGTTATGGAAAGTGTTCTCAACCCCTCGGCTCAGGATGCAGTACGGAGGGTCGCTAATGATGCGCGAAAAATCGGCACCGAGTTCAAGAGCGATTTCGATCGCGCCGTCGGCAAGAGTAAGGACTCCGTTGCGGGTCTCGGTGAAAGTCTGCGCGGCGCGGCGGAAGCCGTGGCGGCGTCCGGACGCGAACTCGGCGAGGAGTACCTGAAACGTGGCCAGAGGCAGGTCTCGCGAACTTCGGAGCGCGTATCCGCATATGCCGACGACAACACCGCCGCGGTGACGATTGGCGCTTTCGGCGCCGGCCTCCTCGTCGGATATCTCGTAAGCCGTCGTTAGACCAGGAAGGAGTCACAAATGAAAACAACAGTAGACGAAACTGAGCCAATCGTAGAAAAACATGCGAACCGGGATCCCATCACCGGCCAGCCAGGGTCCCATCCTGTAGGCACGGGCATCGGTTCAGCAAGCGCGGCGGCTGCCGGAGCCGCCGTTGGCGCAGCGGTCGGCGGACCGGTCGGCGCCGTCGTCGGCGCCGTCGCCGGAGCGGTTGCTGGCGGCGCGGCCGGCCACGCCGCGGGAGAGAAGCTGGATCCGACGGTCGAGACCGCATATTGGCGGAAGAACTACGGGACGCGTCCCTATTACCGGGAAGACCGCAAGTTCGAGGACCTCGAACCGGCTTATCGATATGGATGGGAGCAGGCGAGCTCCGCACAGGCCGGAAAGCGTTTCGACGACGTCGAGCGCGAGCTCGAGCGTACGTGGCCGATTGCTCGCGGAAGAAGCACCGCCGAGTGGAGAGACGTCCGTGACGCCACGCGCGACTCCTGGATTCGGGTGCGCGGAAGCTGAATGATCGTGAGAAGGGGGCCGCCCGGCCCCCTTCGTTCTCCTGACCGGCAGACGTCGCGAACGACGGCACATCTCACCGTCGCCCGCCCGTACCCCGGTGACCGATGGAGGCGACGCCTCATCCGCCGAGCTTCCGTGCCGAACGGCGGCCGGCTTCCTCGATCGAATGGGACTTCGTCAGGGATTCTTCCTTTCGGGTCAGGTCCGAAAGCTGCCTGTAATGCTTATGGAGGAGTTCGAGCTCGGCTTCCGTCAACCCTTCGGCGTCGATGAGCCTGTTGCTCGCCCCCTCGAGCGCCGCCACGAGCTCGTTGAGCTTGAGGTGCAGGGCGAGTGAATCCTTGTTCTGGCTCCGCTGAATGAGGAAAACCATGAGGAACGTGACAATCGTCGTCCCGGTGTTGATGACGAGCTGCCATGTGTCCGAGAAGCGGAAGATCGGGCCCAGGGCCGCCCAGACCACGATCACGAGGGCGGCGATCGCGAACGCCGGGGAGGATCCCGCCGCGGCGGTCGCGTGCCGCGAGACCCTCTCGAGGACGTTTGGAACCCGGCGCGCGTCGAGAGTCTTCTGGCCTTTGCGTGCGCTCAATTGCGGCCTTTCGTTTCCTGTCGCGTCGGGTCCGTCGTATTCTTCATGGAGATCCCCTTTCTCTCTGCTTCGCGGAAAGGGGGCGGCGGCTTTCCCTTCGTCTTCTTTCCGCCGAGCTCGCGATCGAAGCCGGGCAGGATCGAACGGAAGAAGGCGTTCTCGACTAGCTTCAGCGCGATCTGCCATCCGCTCGTGCGGGGACCGTCGATGCGGCCGGAGACGTTCGCGACCGTCGCCACCTCTTTCCGCTCGTGGTTCTTGAGGAGTCCCGCGACGCCGCCAACGAGCATCTCGTAGGCCTGGCGGAACAACGTCTTGTCCCGGTCCTGCCGCCGGTCATAGACCTTCATTCCCTTGAACAGCGGCTTGACGTAGCCCTCGAGATTGCCGTCCCGGGCTTTCAGCTCGGTATAGAACGAGAACTCTCCCGCGACAACGTCGAACTTACCGTACGCCCGGAGGAGATCGTTCATGCGCGTCATGTCCGTGGCCTCGATCCGGAGATTCAGGTCGAAGTCGGGGCTGGCAGCACCCTCCCGAAACGAGCCGGTGAGCCGGGTGTCTCCGCTTCCGAGAAACCGCCCGCGCAGGTCGAAATGGGCCCTCGTTCCGGAGGCGTGATTTCCGAGGTCCGAGATCGAGCCGTCGAGCTTGGAAAGGTAGGCGCGATACGCCGGATCCTTCGTGCGATTCACGAATCCGATCTCGCTCCCCGCGATCACCGCCTTGTCGAGCACGAGCGTCCATTCCGGATTCGACGGAGGCCGCTTCTTCCCCTTCGCGACCGCCTTAGCGCTCGGGCGCTCGGACGGCGCAACCGGTTCCGCGGAAGCCTTCTTCGCCAGGACATAGTCCAGTCTGACGCCCGAGAGCGTGAGCGCCGAGAGCCGTGCGTTGCGCACGGACGGGGACGTTTCCATCTCGCCGCCGGCGGCGAGAACCCCGCCCTTGAGGACGAACGCCGTGTGCGTGAGGACGGGAAGGGAGAGCGCGTCGAGAGGAACCGCGTCGAGGCGGAAGAGGGCGTGAAAGCCGGGGTACGGCTCGGCCAGAAAGTCGGCGTGCCCGTCGAGAACGCCGCGGCCCGATCCGAAGAGCGTCGCCTCGGCGTGGATGGGCGACGGATAGACCTGGGGCTTCGACTGGACGTTTCGGATGTCGCTCGCGTGAATCCGGAGCGCGGTCATGCGGATGGGGTGCGCCGGGTCCGCATCGACGTAGGTGATCGTCCCGTCCTCGACGCGAAAGACATCGATCTTGAGCGGCGTGACCTCCTGCAAGGCCTCCTGCCAGCCACGCTCGTTCACGGGTACGCCGTCCTTCACCTCCTGCCGCAGCTGCACGAGGTTGACGTCGACCCGAGGCCGCTCCAGGAGGACGTCACCGACGAGATGGCCCGAGAACAGGGCGCGCCAATGAACACTCGTCATCAGGCGGTCGACGAGAAGCACCGGGGGCTCCGGGTGAGCCTTCTGCCTTACGACGAGCCCCTCGAGGGTCATCGAAAGGGAGAAGAGCCGGAAATGCAGCTTCGGCAAGCGCACCTCGTATCCCTCCAGCCTCTCGTTCATGCGGCGCTCGATACTGCGCCGCAAGGGCTCGTCGACGAAAAAGGACGCGACGACGATCAGCAAAGTCAGGGCAAGCCAGATCCCGGAGACCCACGTCGCGAGGACGGCGGCGCGCCTTTTCTTCGAGCCCGTCACGCCTGGCGTCAAGCCGCTGCCGCGGGCTTCTCGCCCTTCATGACGGCGTCGACAGCCGCCTCCTGCCCTTCCGCGTTCTCGCTCGTCGCGGCCCTAAGGGACGCGTGGTCCTCGACGGCATCGGGATGGAGGTAGTCGTCGAGCCAGTGCTTCTCGACGACGGGATACGCCGCGACGAGAGGCAGGGCGAGGATCGCCCCGACGACGCCGTCCAGCATGCCTCCCACCACGATCGCGAGGAGGACCGTGAGCGTGGAAATGCGGAGGCGGTTTCCGTAGAGCTTGGGCGTCAAAAGATACGCCTCGAAGAGGTGATAGACGAGGTAGAGGCCCAAAACGATCAGCGCTGTGGACGAGCTGACCGTGAGCAAGACCAGCGCCGCCGCCGCCATGGCGATGAAGATGCCGGCGACGGGCACGGCGTCGCAGACCCCCGCGACGCTCAAATCAGGCCTTCTTCTCTCCGTTGAGCGACTTCAGCAGATCCGACATGTCGTCGGCGTGCTCTTCTTCTTCGCCCAGGATCCACTCGAAAAGCCGGCGCGTCGTGGAGTCGTCCTTGCCCACGTAGTCGATCATTTCCTTGTACGACTCGATCGCGATCCGCTCGGCCACGAGATCCTCGCGGATCATGTCAACGAGCGTCTCTCCCTCTTGATATTCCGTGTGACTCTTCGAGAGGAGCCCGGCCGGATTGAGGTCGGGCTCGCCCCCGAGCTGCCGGATCCGCTCGCAGATGCGGTCCGCGTGGACCTGCTCCTCGTTCGCGTGCTCGAGGAACTCCTGCTTGACGGGCTCGGCGTGAATGCCCTCCGCCATGAAGTAATGCCGCTTGTACCGAAGGACGCACACGATTTCGGTCGCGAGGGCGACGTTGAGCAGGCGCGTCACCTTCTGGGCGTCGGCGCGATAGCTCGGCGTGACGGCCCCTTCCTCGATCTCCTTGCGCGCGCGCTTGCGCAGCTCCTTGACGTCGCTCAGGAAGGGATGACGAGACGACGCATCTTTCTTTTTCCCTGAACCGCCAGCATGAGTCTTCATCGCGCTCACGATTCCCGCGTCACGAGGTGTCCTACGAGAAGCCCGACCCCGAAAGCGGCTATGGCTACGAGAGCGGTGTTGTCGTCCGCGTATGTCGTGACGCGCTCAGCGGCCTTTCCGGCCTTCTTGCGCGCGGACTCCACGTAGTCGCGGGCGCGATCGGCGACACCCTGTGCGTCGACTCCGAGTCCCTCGGCCGCCTCTTTGCCGCGCGAGACGACGTCGTCGAAATTCTTTTTCACTTCGCTCCCGAGCTTCTGGGCTTCGCGAGCGGTCTTCCTTGCCTGTTCCTCGACGGCGGGGCTGTACATGTTTTCCATTTCCGGGCCTCCGGTTCCTTGACGTGCAACGCACGTGCCAAAAGAGTCACCTCAATCACCTCGTCGGATCCGGCTCCCCGACGTCGCGAGGCTGATCCGTCCTCAGCCCTCCGGGACGGCCCTCCTTCTCGAACCAGGCCATGGCCCCGAGGATGTGGAACGCGGCCCCGCTCGACCCGAGGCCGACCCCGACGGACAGGCGGCCCTTCCGGATCAGAAGCGCCCCCCAAGTGCGTCGACGCGTTTCGCGGTAGTCACCTTCGAGGAGAAACGTGCCCGCCTCCAGGCTCGCCTTCGAGATCGTCAGGCGGCCCGGGGTGCGCACGACGTGGCCCTCCGCTCCGAAGTCGCGCAGGTCGAGGAACCCAGCCAGCCATTTCGGCGGGCCCGTCGGAAGGAAAGCCACGAGTGGACGGCCATCCCGGAGGCGAGCGGCGACTCGCGCGTCCAGTGCACCGTCGGCGAGCCTGAGACGCGCTTCCGGAGTCGTGAACGTTCCCTCCCAGGCCTCTCCCGCCGCGCCATCCAGCGAAAGATGCGAAAGCGCGAGGCTTGTCCCGCCGAGTGCGACCGTTCCTGCGTGGAAGTCGATCGGCCGCGCCCTCAGAGCAGCGCGCGCGGAGCCGCGGAAGACCCGCTTCCCGGCCTTCACGAGGAGCCCCCGCGCGTCGGCGTCGACACGCGCGCCCCCGCGCCCGCCGTCAAGCACGACGCCGATCCTCACGGACCCGATCCCGCCTGCGACCCGGGCTCCGTCGCCGTCGGAGGAAAGGAAGTCGAGGCCCTGGAGAGTGCCGTGAAGGTCGGTCATCCCGGACATGATCTTCCACACCTCGTTGCCGGGATAATCCTGCGTCTCGAAACGCGGCAGCGCGGCGCGGATGGCGCCCAGGGTTCCGCGAGAGACCTCGCCTTCACCGAATTGGAGGGTCCCGCCGGTGACCGAGAGCTCGGCAGGAAAGACCTCGGCATGGCGGCCCGGGAGTAGATCGAGCCCTCCTCCGAGGCGCGCCGCTCCTGTCCAATGCCAGGAGTCGATCCAGATCTCCCTGACAAGGCGCACGTCGAGCTCGTCCATCACGATCCGCCATGGGTTTCCCGCGACCGCGGGCGCCGGCGGATCGCGAAGCGGCGGATCGGCGAACCCCACGATGGCGGGATAGCGCGCGAGCCGGGCGGGCGTCGCCTCGAGACGCTCGAGTCGCTCGCGGAGCCGGAACGAGAGGACCCCCGCGCGCACCGAACTCGCCCGGAAACGGCGCCTCAAGAGATCAGAGAGGCACACGCGAACCGTCACGCCTTCGAGCCGGGCCTCCCACTCGATGTTCGAATCCCGGCTTCGAAGGAGAAGCATGTCGAATCGGAGGCTCCCGGGCAGGAGCGATCGCGCGCCGGTGTATGTGACGAAGAGCGCCTCCGGGTCCGAGTTGATCTGCCCGGAAAGCCAGTCCGACCGCAGCGCGAGATTGGTCGCTCCGACGACGAGAACAAGGCACACGCAAGCGGCCACGGCGAGCCCAAGCACGACCTGTCGCGGGCCCGGGCGCGTCATTGGCGCCGCCGAACCTCAGCGTACGGGGTTGACGGTGAGAGTCCTTGCCACGTCACGCGTGAATGGTCGCCGGGACCGGGGTTGCGGCCATCTCGAAACGGCGAGCCGCGACTTCCCAGTCCGATGCGGCGAGGAACGCGTCGATATACTCTCCGCGCTTCGTGCCGTAGTCGGCCATGTAGGCGTGCTCGAAGGCGTCCATCAGGAGAAGCACCGGACATCCCGCGAGGTGGCCACGATCGTGTTCGTCGACCCAGACGTTGAAGAGGCGGCTGGCTTCCACGTCCCAGACGAGCGCGGCCCAACCGATCCCCCGCAGGCTTCCAGTCGCCCGGAACTCCTTCTCCCAGGCCTCGTGCGAACCGAAGTCCCGCGCCACCTGCGCCCCGAGACCGGTAGTCTTTTCCAGATTCGCCCTTTTCTTTGTCAGATTTCCAAAGTAGACCTCGTGAAGGCGCATGCCATTCCATTCCCAGCCGAAGCGGCGCTTGAGCTCGGACCAGGCCGGTGTGGGCGGCTTCACGGGGGACGCGGCCCCCAGCTCGTCATGGAGAGCGTTCGCGTTCTTGACGTAGCCGCCATAGAGCTCGAAATGCTGCTTCAGGAGCGAATCACTGAAGCCGGGAGTCCCGAGCAGCCGGGTGAAGTCCTTTGCCGAGTAGAGAGCCATCGTCGTCCTCCTGAGGGCTGCACAGCATGAAATGGGCCAGTGCACGCGTCCTGGCGGTTGCGGCATGGCTGTTGCTCAAGGCTGGCCAGGAGGAAGATCATGCTTTGGACCATCTTCGTGATCCTGCTCGTACTCTGGCTTCTTGGAATGGTGACGTCCTACACGATGGGAGGGTTCATTCACGTCCTCCTCGTGATCGCGATCGTCGTCGTCCTCATCCAGGTCATTTCGGGCCGCAGAGTCGTGTGATCGGACGGACGAAGGGACACCTCCGGCCGCCCCGCAGGACGGCACGGGGTGTCCCTTCGTCCATCAGCCGGCCGCGCCCTCTCGGCCGCGCGGCCGGCTCTGCCCCCTCGTGGAGCGGTTCTCAGCCTTCGTTCTTGACCGTCACGCGGCGGGCCTTGTCGTCGCCCGTCTGCTCGGTGAGGCGCACGCGAGACCCGACGGCGACAGTCGCGTCGATCGCGACGACCGTGTCTTTCGCGTCGAGGGCGACCATGTGCGTCTTCTTTTCCGCGGTCATGACCTCGATCTTCTTGCCGGGCTCGTAGAGCGTGACGGTGCCCACGAACGTTTCGACCTTGCCCGTGACGGTGCCGGCACCGGTGTCGGTCTTCGTCTCCGACTTCGCCTCGAGCGTATTGCCGGCCTGCTTCGACTCCGTGGTCGTCTTCACTTCGCCCTGTGCGGTCTGCGTCGTCGATTCGGTCTTGCGTTCGACCGTGCCCGGCTCCGTCTTCGAGCACGCGAAGGCCGAGGCCAGAAACGCCCCGGCCAGGGCACTCACGAGAAAAGAATACCTGCGATTTTGCATGATGTTCATGCCTCCCCCCGGACAGGAGCAGGGGCCGTGCCAGCAACTCTTTCGGGCGGCTTCAGGCGGCCACGGGCGCGTTCGCGGCGGTCGGTCTCTGCCCACGCTCGGTGCGGATCGTCCGGCTGAAGAGAGAGAGCCGGCGGTCGAAGATGAACTGCAGGACGAGGCGCGTCCACGAACGGTGGAAGTGCAAGGCTTCGTAGACCTCCGGGACCGACCGGCGAACCGCCGGAAGCCTGTTCCACGGCACGGACGGAAAATCATGGTGCTCGTTGTGATAGCCCACGTTGAGCGCCGGGACGTTGAGCGGCCCGTAGTAGCTCGTGGTTTCCTGTCCGTCGAAAACGAGGAAGTGCTCCTGAATCCAGCGCGCCCCGAGAGGGTGGAGGCCCACCGAAAAAAAGAACGAAACCGCGAGATAAAGGAGCGCCTTGGGCCCCAGAACCGCCCAGACGGCGACGTCGTACGCGAGCTGCACTCCAATGTTCACGAACACCCACGGGGAGAAAAGCGAAATCTCGCGGAGGCGCGGAGGCCGCGTGACCTGAAAAATCGGGAAGAACAGGAGCCACAGAGCCTTGCGAATGGCCGAGTGGCCGACGAGACGCGCCTCCCACCGGCTCGGAATGTCGGCATCCAGCTCGTAAACGCCCTGATAGGCGTGGTGCTTCAGGTGGTACGTCTGGAAGGAGATCGCGCTCGGCAGGACGTGCGGAAGGTTGGCGGCGATCGCGGCGATTTTGTTCCAGCTCGCTCTTCGGAACAAGAGGTTGTGGGCGCACTCGTGGATGAGGACCCAAAGGGCGTGATCCAGAAACGCTCCGATCGCGAAGGCCGCGGCGAGGCCGGCCCAGAACGGAGCACGCCCGAGGGCGGCGGCAAGCGCGGTCTGCGCCAGGACGATTCCGATCACGAGGAGGACGCTCCATGGGTTTCGGCCCGCGAGCCCGCGAATCTCCGCGTGGTTTCTGAGGATCTCTCTCGCGCGGAGCGCGTGCGGCTCACGCTGGTCGGAGAAGAGAAAGTCCTCGGGACTCGTATTCAGGGTGCTTTTCACCAGAATCTCCCCACCAGTATCCACGATCCTCCCGCTGATTGAAAACGATTTCCGAGTCCCGAGTGCCGCGGGCTCGGGAACAGCTCCGTCAGGTGCCACTTCCCTTCAGGACCGTGACGACCGTCCGAAGTAGGATGAAAACGTCCAGGAGCGGCGTCCAATGGAAGAGGTAGCCAAGGTCGTAGCGGAGTTTGACGTCCGGCTTCGTCGCATAGAGCCCCATCACCTGTGCGAGACCCGTCAGACCCGGCTTGAGGACGTGCCGGAGACGGTAGGCGGGGATCTCCTTCTCGTAGAGCGCGACGAACTCGGGCCGCTCGGGCCGCGGTCCGATGAGGCTCATCGACCCACCGAGGACGTGGAGAAGCTGCGGCAGCTCGTCGAGCCGCGTCCTCCTGAGGAGGGCTCCGGCCGGCGTCACGCGCTCGTCGTCCCGGCCCGAGAGTGTGGGACCCGTTTCGGCCTCGGCGTCGGCCCGCATCGTGCGGACCTTCCACAGCAGAAACTCCCGCCCCCACCGGCCGACCCTGCGCTGGCGGATCCACGGCGCTCCCGGGCTACCGAGCGCGACGGCAAGCGTCACCAGGACGAGAATCGGGGCAGCGGCGAAGAGCAGAGCCGACCCGAAAACGATGTCGAGAGCGCGTCTCCATGCGAAGGCGAAGAAGCTCGCACCCTGCGTCGCCACGGGCGTGAGGGGCAGGTCAGCAAGGCTCTTCGTCACCGCCCGCGAGGACACGATGTCCGCGAGACCGGGAAGCACCCAGAGGTCAAAGTCGTTTTCGAGGCTGCGCTCGAGAAGGGCCACGAGCTTCGGCCGGTCTTCCGGCCGCTCGGACGCAAAGATGACATCTCGCGCACCTTTCAGCTCCTCCAGCGATACATCCTCGCTCCAGCCCGCGAGCATGTGCCCGGTGATTTGCCCCGCCCTCAAGGCGTCGGCCGCGCGACGCGCGTCGAGGCCCGAGCCGAGCACCAGAACAGCGCGCGTGCCGATCGGCGCGAGGACGTCGGCCAACGACCGCCAACGCCCAAGCGCGAAGGACAGGAGCGGCACCCAGACGAGGAGCACCGTGCGCGGCACTGCCTGGCCCGCAAAAAAGTACGCGGCGACAATCAGGCCGCCCGCGACGAGCGCCGACACGAGGAGGCCGCCCCGTTCTCTCACCGATGCGAACGGCTCGTCGTAGGTACCTGCCAGCCACAGCGCGGCCAGCGTCGCAAAAGCCACGAGGGCGAGCCACGGAATCTCGAGCGAGAGGTTAGAAGCCGGCAGCCTTCCGACCGTGCCCGGCAGCGCAAGGAGCCGGCGCGCGGTGACGACGAGAGCGAAAAGGCCGGAGGCCACACAGGCGTCGCCCACCGCGAGGAGAAGGCCGCGGCCTTTCCGCCGGCCCCGCGGCCTCACGGACTCCCCCGCGCCGCCCGGTATGCCGCGACGAAGCCGGCGACGGAAGCCCGGCGATCCGCATGCGCCTCGACGAACGCGCGGCCCGCCGCACCGTCCCGTGCCGCCCGCTCGGGGTCGCCAAGATAGTCCGCGATCGCGCGGGCGAACTCTTCGTCCGTGTCCGCCGTCGCGGCGGGTGGAAGAACGCCGGACGACGCGGCGCGCAGGACGGCACCGGGCGACGCCACGACGGCCGCGCCCGCCTCGAAGGCCTCGAAGAGCTTGTTGGGTGTGCCCGTCCCGAGGTCCACGGGCGCCACGACGACGCGTGCCGTCCGGAGGAAGGCGGCCATATCCGGTACGGGACTCACGACCTCGACGCCGCCCTGTCCCCCCGCCTCACGGATCTCGCGAGGAGCGTCGGCCCCGCCGAGGAGGAGACGGGCGTCCGGCACCGCGCGCTTCACGCGCGGCCAGATGTCCTCGAGAAGTCGTCGCGCGGCCAAGCGATTCGGACGGTACATGAGACGCCCGGTGAAGGCCACGACGGGCCCGCGCCGGGACGGGCCGGCCGGAAGCAGTACGACGCCGTTCGCCACCGCCCGGGTCCCGGGCGGGAGCCGCGCGGCGTCGGCCGGCGTCGTCCCGAGAAGGACGGCCGCGCCCCGGGCCGCGCGCTCCTCGGCGCGCACGAGGCGCGGCGCGTCGAGGGCCCAGTAGGCACGTCGCCAAAGCGCGGGATCGTGCCGGGCCGCCTGTCGCGCGGCCGCAGCAAGCGCGTCCACAAAGTCGACGACGAGCGGCGCGTCCGGCAGCGCTCCCGAGACGTGCGCAAGGAGGCGCGGAAGAAGCAGCGCGACCACGAGGTCGGCGCCTCCCGCCTCTTTCAGCGCTGAGCGGAAATCTCCCGCGAAGAGCGCCGACTGGAGAGGGTCTCCGGAGAGAAGCGCCCGCACCATGACGAGCGGGACGCGCGCGGGAGAGAGAGCAACCGGCACGACGCGCGCGGCGAGCGGCACGTCCGGTTTCTCCCGCGGCCCGGCACCTCCGACGATCGTCGTCTCGAACCCGGCTTCGTTGAGCGCCTGGAGGTGGATCTCCGCCCTGAGCCGATCGCCCGTGAAGCCGGTCCCGGGCAGGCGGGGAACGAGCAGGATCGCTTTCATGCAGGAGGGCGCGCCCGGTGCCAGCGGGAAGGCGCGAGCAGCGCGCGAGCGGCGGCGCGTGTCCACATCGAAAAAGACGCCGCGAAATCGGCGAAAGCCACGGGAGGAACTTCCGGTGGATAGCCGAGGCGCCGCCGGAGCGCGGCGATCGAAAGCCACTCGAGGACGAGGGCGAGTTTTGCTTCGAGTGAAAGAAGGATAAGGAAGGCCAGAAGTGCAACGGGCCGTCCATTCAAAGACAAAACCAGCATGAGCACATCCGAGGCGCCCGCAAGAATCGCGAGGGTTCCGAGCAAAAGGACCCTCGGACGAAGCCAGAGATCGGCCGCCAGAACGAACGCGCCCTTCGGGCTCTTCGCCGCGATCCGGAGGAGATCGCCGAGGCCCGTGAAAAGGAGCTTCATGTGCCCACCCAGCCATCGCGCGCGCGAGCCCGACATCGCGCGCGAGCCCGGGACTGGTTCGTCGAACGCGACGGGCGCCGCGAGAGCGCGGACGCGCACTCCCGACGCCAGGAGCCGGAGGGTCGCTTCGGAGTCCTCGACGGTCGTCGCGGTAGCCACGGCCGGCCCGGCGTGAAACGCCCGCGGCGAGAAACCCATGGCCTTACCGCGCAGCCGGACGGGCAGGCCTTCGGCATCCCGCGCAAGGTCGTCCTCCAGGGCCTGGGCGAGAGAGAGCGCCTCGACGCGCGGCGCGCCCGAGGCGGGGACTCCCGCGGGCCGGACCGGAAGCTGGAACGCCTCTGTCCCGACGGGCACGGCGAGATCGCGGAAAAATCGTTCCGGCAGCCTCATGTCGGCGTCGAACACAAGGATGAAGTCGTAGGCATCCAGCCGGTCGCCCATGCTCGCGGCGAGAAACGCAAGCGCATGTCCTTTCGCAGGACCGGGAAGATTCTTCGAAAGGTAAGAGATTCCGTCGCGCGCAAGACGGGCCTGCGCCTCGGGGTCCGGACCGTCCAGGAGGACCAGAATGTCGACGGCAAAGGAGCTTGCGCTCGCCTCTGCGCCGCCCGCGATCTTCACCTTCGAAGAAATCTCTTTCTCCGACTCTCTCGTCACGTCCGCGGCGATGTCGCCGACGCGCGCGCCCTCGGCGCGAGCCGGCACGAGCACGAGCAGGCGTGCCGGACGCATGCCCCGCTCCGGCGCGCCGCGCCCTCGCACGAGGCGCCGCAGCCTCAGGGCCGCGTCGAGCGCGGGCAGCGCTGCCGCGAGGGCCAGCAGGCCGCAGAGGACCGTCGCCTTATCCACGCGGCCTGCATCGTAGCGCCGAACGTCAGCGGGTCGTGCGCGACTGTGCGTCCACCACGCCGAATGCGGCCATGTTCACGATGTCGACCACCTCGACTCCGCGCTGGAGGACATGAACGGGCTTGCCCATTCCCATGAGGATCGGCCCGATCGCATCCGCCTTGGCGAGACGCCACACGAGCTTGTAGGCGGCGTTCGCGCTCTGGAGCTCCGGAAAGACGAGGACGTTCGCCGGGCCCGTGAGGCCCGCCCACGGGTACTCCTCCTTCAGGAACTCGGGAAGAACCGCCGTATCGGCCTGCATCTCGCCGTCACATTCGAGCGCCGGCCGGCGCTTCTTCACGATTTTCACGGCCTCCCGGACTTTGTCCGTCGAAGGGTGCTTCGTCGAGCCGAAGTTCGAGAACGAGATCATCGCGACGCGCGGCTGGACACCGAAGAGCTTCGCCGTGTCGGCCGACAAAAGCGCGATCTCCGCCAGATCCTCCGCGCTGGGCTCGATGTTGACTGTCGTGTCGGCGAAGAAGAACGTCCGGTCCTGCAGGATCAGGACGTAGAGGCCCGAAACCTTCTTGACGCCGTCCTTGACGCCGATCGTCTGGAGGGCCGGCTTGATCGTCTCCGGGTAATAGGTCGTGAGGCCGGAGAGCGAGACGTCCGCGTCGCCCTGGTCGACCATCATGCCGGCGAAGTAGTTCCGGATTCGCATGTAGGTCTGGGCGTCCTCGAGGGTGACGCCGTGGCGCTTCCTCTTCTCGACGAAGGCCTTCGCGTACTTCTGGAAGTTCGGGTGCGTTTCCGGGTCGATCACCTCGATCGGCGCCTTGACATCGAGCGCCTTCAGGGCCGCCTCGGCCTTCCTCCCGCGCGAGAGGAGGATCGGGATCGCGATCTTCTCCTCGGCGAGGATCTTGGCGGCGCGTTGGACCTTCGGGTGATCCCCTTCGGCGAGGACGACGCGCTTGGGGTCGCTTTTCGCCTTGCCGTGGATGACCTGCATGAAGGACCGCGAACGTGACAGCATGCCCTCGAGCCTCTGGCGGTAGGCGTCCATGTCCTTGATGGGCCGCTTGGCCACTCCCGTCGCCGCGGCCGCCTCGGCTACCGCCGGTGCGACGTGCAAGAGCACGCGCCAGTCGAAAGGCTTCGGAATCAGGTACTCGCGTCCGAACTTGAAGCCGTCGACGCCATAGGCGCGGGCTACGGAATCGGGCACGTCCTCCTTGGCGAGATTCGCGAGCGCCTTCGACGCGGCGAGCTTCATCGCCTCGTTGATCTGCGTCGCGCGGCAATCGAGTGCGCCGCGGAAGATGAACGGGAAGCCCAGCACGTTGTTGACCTGATTGGGGTAGTCGGACCGGCCCGTCGCCATGATGACGTCGGGACGCGCGGCCTTCGCCTCCTCCGGGCTGATCTCCGGCACCGGGTTCGCCATGGCGAAGATGATCGGGTCCTTCGCCATCTTCTTGATCATCTCTCCGTTGATGAGCTTCGCTGCCGAGACGCCGATGAAAGCGTCTGCGCCCTCGAGCGCCTCGGCAACCGTGCGCTTTTTCGTGTCGCGCGCGAAGCGCTCCTTGTATTGATTCATGTTCTCGGTCCGGCCCTTCCAGATCACGCCGGTCCGGTCGACCATGAGGATATTCTCGAGCTTCACGCCATACGTGATGTAAAGGTTCGCGCACGCGTTCGCGGCGGCGCCCGCGCCGGCGAAGACGACTTTCACGTCTTCGATCTTCTTCTTCGCGATCTCGAGGGCGTTCAGGAACGCCGCGGCCGAAATGATCGCGGTCCCGTGCTGGTCGTCGTGAAAGACCGGGATGCCCATGCGCTTCTTGAGCTGCCCCTCGATGTAGAAGCACTCGGGCGCCTTGATGTCCTCGAGATTGATGCCTCCGAACGTGGGCTCGAGGCGTGCGACGCACTCGATGAACTTGTCGGGGTCCTTCTCGTCCACTTCGATGTCGAACACGTCGACGTCGGCGAACCTCTTGAACAGCACGCCCTTCCCTTCCATGACGGGCTTGCCGGCGAGAGGACCGATGTCTCCGAGACCGAGCACGGCCGTGCCGTTGGAGATGACGGCGACGAGATTTCCCTTGCCCGTGTACTCGTAGGCAAGGTCGGGGTCCCGCGCGATTTCGAGGCACGGCTCGGCGACGCCGGGCGTGTATGCGAGGGAGAGGTCGCGGGCGGTGGCGCAAGGCTTGGAAGGAATGACCTCCAGCTTTCCCTTGCGGCCGGTGGAGTGATAGTCGAGGGCGTCCTGCTTGGAAAGGCTCACGCGTGTTCCTTTCGTCGATCCGCCGACGATTCTAGAACTCTCCTTCCGGGCCCGCATGATGCGGACGCACTAAGTCCGGCGAAAACGGTCGACGAGGGCCGGAAGAACGATCCTCAGCCGGAAATCGGGGAAGGCCTGCGTCAAGGCAGAATAAACCTCGTCCTCACCCGCGGATTTCGACGCTTCCGCGACGATTTCCTGCGCCCGGTGGAAGTAGCGAAGCTGGTCCTCCACGGAATCGCAGCCTCCCGCGAGGCCGTGGCCCGGGACGAGCGTCGTGAACGGGATTCCGCGGAGCCCCTCGAGCGCCGAACGCCACCCGGCGACGTTCGCGTCCTCGAAATTCGGGTGATAGCCCGTCGAGACGAGGTCTCCCGACACGAGAACAGAGAGGGCCGGGACATAAATGCAAAGGTCGCCGGGCGTGTGGGCGTGGCCGGGGTGAAAGACGTCGAACCTGAGTCCGCCGGCCTCGAACGCGAAGCGGTCCGTCACGAGGCGCGTCGGGGCGTATGGCACGGCGCCCTCGAAGAGCGCCGCCAGCGCGGGGTCCCGTCGCCGCTCGTCGATGAGGCCCGCATGCTCGAGCGCCATGCGCCGGCCTGCGGTCTCGTGAGCGATCACCTCTGCACCGTGCGCCGCGAACCACGAGGCTCCGAGGGCGTGATCCGTGTGGTGGTGAGTGAGGATGACGTGCGTGACGGGAGCGTTCGAGCGATCCGCGATCCGCGCCCCGAGGTCCGCCGCCTGGCGTGGCGCGATGAATGGGTCCACGACGACGACGGCGCCCTTTCCGAAAAAGACGGTCGCGTTGGAGCCGTAGCTGTCCGCCAGCGTCTCGCCGCCGAGCGTGAAGACGGAAACCTGCGCGGACAGCCGGGTCTCAGCGAGAGGGCCCACGCTGCGATCCTAAAGCGAAACGGGGCGCGCCCGCCTCCCGAAGGAGACTGGCGCGCCCCGGAAATGGCGCGGAGAAAAGTCGGGCTCAGGCGGCCCGAACGAAGAGGATCTTCACCGCCGCGGCAGCGAGAGCGAGGCCGAGCGCGATCAGCGCCCACGTCGACAGTGCCGGGACTGGACTCGAGCCGAGCGGGCTGGGGGCCGCGAGGTAGGCAATGAGGTTGTTCGAGAACGCCTGCGAAGCCGCGTCGGCACTCGGATCCAGGAAGTTCACGTCGAAGACGAGAATCAAGGCACCCGCGGCCGCGCCGGAGAGCGTCCCGGGAGACCACACGAGCGACGCTCCGAAGTTCGAGCCGTCCTTCGTCACGTACGCGCCGGTCCCTGTCGTCGGGGAGGCGGCGGCGGCGAGGAACGTGACGGTCGCGACCGCATTCGGGCCCGTGAAGGGGGATTGAACGGTCTGCGCCTGGCTCACCGGGTTCACTGCCGTGATCGCACCGCCGCCGGCCGTCGAGACGAGGCTGATGATCGAGTTGTTGCGGGTCGGGAAACCGGTGTTTTCGCCCATCACGAAGAGCGACCCGCCGCCGGCCATGAACGTGACGTAGGCCGAGATGTCGCTCCCGGTGAGCGGCGTCGTGTTGTTGAACCGGATGTCCCAGATCTGCTTGTACGTCGCGAGGCTGCCCCCGGGAACACCCACGCTCGGGGTCACGGTATACGTGGCCGCGGCGAGCTTACCCGTCAGGTTCCCGAGAACGTTGGCCTCGAGGCCGGCCGTGCCGTCGTGAACGATCAGCGCGTTGGCGGCCAGGCCGACACCTGGCGCAGAGAGAAGGAGGGCGACCAACGCCCGGGTGAGCATGGACCGTATACTCATCTTGGTTCCTTTCGGTCTCCCCGTCCGGAGAGCCCGTCGAGCGGATTCAGAAATTTCGAGAATCCTATCACGCTGGAAGGAGCGTTTTCGCTCCTGCCGCGAGCGAACTTTTCACGATTTCGACGACCCGGTCCGGGGCGATTTCGGTCGCCTTCCGTTCGCGGCGCGTCGAAACCTCGACGACGCCCTTCGCGAGGCCCTTGCCGCCCACGACGACCCTGAGCGGGAAGCCGATGAGGTCGATGTCCTTGAACTTCACGCCGGGACGCTCGTCCCGGTCGTCATAGAAGACGTCGACGCCCGCGGCCTTGAGCCCCTCGTAGAGCTTGTCCGCCGCCTCGAGAACGTGCGCGTCACGCTGCAGCACGGCGACGACGCACGCGAAGGGCGCGAGCGGCACCGGCCAGACGATTCCGACGTCGTCGTGGTTCTGCTCGATGGCGGCCGCCACCGTGCGGCCGAGGCCGAGCCCGTAGCAGCCCATCGCGAGCGGCACCATCTTCTGACTCTGGTCGGCAACCTCGCACTTCATGGACTGGGAATACTTCGTCCCGAGCTTGAAGATGTGCCCGACCTCGATGCCTCGCTTGATGTGGAGCGTGCCGGCGCCGGAAGGCGAAGGATCTCCTTCGCGGGCGGTCGCGATTTCGACGACGCCTTTGAAGGTGGGCAGCGACATCACGTCGCGCTTGATGGAGACCTGGGCGTGATGGGTTCCATCCTGGTTGGCTCCGCACCAGATATTCCGCCCGTTCTCCAGCGATCGGTCGACGAAGAGAAGAATGGGATTTTCTTTGAAGGGAAGAAGATCGAGCGGTCCGACGAATCCGGGCACCGTCCCTGATACCTTTCTAAGAATCTCCTCCGAAGTCAGCTTGACGTGAACCGCACCGAGCGCCTTGGGGAGCTTGACCTCGTTGATCTCGAGATCGCCACGGATCAGGACCGCGGCGAGTCTGGTGTTGCCGTCCGCTCCCACAGCCTCATAGATCATCGTCTTGACGATGCGCGAGGAAGTCGTCCCGAGGTGCTTCGCCTGGTCCACGCACGTCGTCAGGCCCGGCGTCGGTGCACTGGCCTTCTGGAGCGTTCTGTCCTCCTCCCCCGCCCAAGGCTCGGGAAGGGGGGCCGTCGTCGCCTTCTCCACGTTCGCGCCATAGTCGCCCGCGTCGGAGAAGACGAGCGCGTCCTCTCCGGTCTCCGCCACGACCATGAACTCCTGCGACGCGGACCCGCCGATCGCGCCCGAGTCGGCGTCGACGAGCGCGTACTCCAGGTTACAGCGCTCGAAGATACGCCGGTACGCCGCGTCCATCTTCTTGTAGTGAAGGTCCAGTCCCTTCTGGTCGACGTCGAACGAGTACGCGTCCTTCATGAGGAATTCGCGGCCGCGCAGGAGGCCGAAGCGGGGGCGGATCTCGTCGCGGAACTTCGTCCGGATCTGGTAGAGGTTGAACGGCAGCTGCCGCCACGACGTGACCGAGCGCCGCACCATGTCGGTGACGGCTTCCTCGGCGGTCGGGGCGAGCGCGAACTCGCTCCCCTTGCGGTCCTCGAGATGGAAGAGGATGCCATCGGCGACGTATCGGTCCCAGCGGCCCGACTCGACCCACAGCTCTTTCGGCTGAAGGATGGGGAGGTCGACTTCCATCGCGCCCGTCGCGTCCATCTCCTCACGCACGATCTCGATCATCTTCCGGAGCGAGCGGAAGCCGAACGGCGTGAACGAATAAATGCCCGCGGCGAGCTTCTGGATCATCCCCGCCCGGTAGAGAAGCTGATGCGAGACGACCTCGGCGTCGCCGGGCACCTCGCGGAGGGTCACGAGAAACGACTGAGACCAGCGCATTGAGCCGGCGAGGATAACAGGGGGGCCTTCAGGCAACTCCGGATTCGATCCCTGCCGGCACCTCCCGGGTGGACTACTTTTCTCCGCTCACGCACAGGCACGAGGACGCGACCTCGACGTCGGCCCGTGCCCAGGCCTTCCGGAAACGCGCGTTGGCGGTGCCCGCCTCCTTCGTCCTTCCCTGCGCGCGAAGCGCGCGCGCGAGTCCCTGCAGGGACCATCCGTTCTCCGGGTAGCGGACGAGATCCGCGCGGTACACCGCCTCCGCCTGCTTCGGCTCTTTCGCCGCGAGGAGGACGGCGCCGAGCGCGTGGCGAGAGGGCACCGTCATGTCCGGCGGCTCGTCGTACTTGAGCGCGTCCTCACGCGTCACGGCCTCCCGCAGCCTTGAAATCGCCGTCTCCAGGTCTCCCTTTTGATACGCGATCTCGCCATCGAGGTAGGGCGCGCAGACGCCGAGCACGTCCGCGGCGGCGTTCGTGCCAAACAGGAAGTCCTTCGGAACCCTGATCTGCCCGAGGGCCGCGAAAGCGACTCCGCGGAGAAACAGGCGATACGCCCGCGAGACGGGGAGGTACTTCGGGGGCTCCGGCCATGGCAAGACCGGGATCGCGGCGCACCGCTTCACGAAATGCCTTCTCGGCTTCCTCGTGGTTGAACGCGAAGGACCAGATCAGGCCCTGATCGAACGCCTGCTGCGCCTCGGGACTCTTCGTCGAGACCGCGCGATGGTGAACCCCGAGATCGAAGGGCTTCCAGGGGCCGGCCTCGGGATCGACTGCAGAGAGAGGCCGCGAAAGGAGGGCAAGGCCGAGGATGAGCATGGTCGAGCGACGCATGGAAACCTCCATTTCGGGGAACCGAAAAATAATAGACTGCCGGGGCGATGGACGTGGCCCCTTTTTTCCAGTCGGCCGAAAAGAGCGATGCGGGTCTTTCGGCGCTCGCCCGCGGTGTCGTCGGCTCGGAGATTCTCCGTATCGCCGGCGAGATCCGCGCGATGCAGGCAAAAGGCCGGCCCGTGTGCAACCTGACGATCGGCGATTTCGATCCGAAGCACTTCCCGATTCCGCAGCGTCTCCTCGACGGCACACGCGCGGCTCTCGAGACCGGGCAGACGAATTACCCGCCGGCGGAGGGCATCCTGCCGCTTCGTGAAGCCGTCGTGCGCTTGTACGAGCGGGATCTCGGACTGACGTATCCCGTCGACTCCGTCGTCATCGCGGCCGGAGCCCGTCCGCTTCTCTACGGAGCGTACCGGACGCTCGTGGATCCAGGCGACACGACGATTTATCCCGTCCCGACCTGGAACAACAACCACTATGCCTATCTGTCGGGCGCGCACGGGATCGCCGTGCCCGTGACGAAAGAATCGAACTTTTTCCCGACGCCTGACCAGCTGCATCCCCACCTCTCCTCGGCGCGGCTCCTCATCCTCAACTCGCCGCTCAACCCAACCGGTACCGTCATCTCCCGAAGCGCCCTCACCGCGATCACGGAAATGGTCGTGGAGGAGAACCGGCGGCGCGAGAAGGTGGGCGGCAAGCCGCTCTACTTTGTATACGACCAGGTCTACTGGACTCTCACGTTCGGCGGGGCCGAGCACCACACGCCTGTCGAGGTCGTGAGGGAGAGCGCCCCGTACGTGATCTTTCTCGACGCGATCTCGAAGGCTTTTTGCGCGACCGGGATGCGCGTCGGCTGGGGTGTCATGCCACCCGCCATTCGCAAGCGCATGTCCGACATCCTCGGGCACATCGGCGCCTGGGCGCCGAAGGCGGAGCAGGTGGGTGTCGCGGCCCTCCTCGACGACCCTGAGGCTGTCGGCGCGCATCGCGAGTCCGTGCGTCGGAAGCTCGCCGAGCGGCTCGAGGCCCTCTACGCCGGCGTCATGGCGATGAAGAAGGACGGCTTTCCGGTCGACGCGATCGAGCCGCAGGGGGCTATTTACCTCTCGGCGCGGTTCGACCTCTTCGGACGGACCGTGAAGGGCGCCCTCGTTCGGACGAACGAGGACGTCCGGCGCCTTCTCCTCGAGGAGGCGGGGCTAGGCGTCGTGCCTTTCGGGGCCTTCGGCTTCGCGGGCGACACCGGCTGGTTCCGCCTGTCGGTGGGCGCGGTTTCGATGGGCGACATCGCCAATGTCTTTCCGCGGCTGCGGGCCCTTCTCGCTCAGGCTCCGGCGGTCCGGGCGTCCGCCGTGCGCTGACTGGCGGCGCTACACTCCCTTCTGTGAAGCAGGACAAGAGGTCGGAGAAGAGCCGGACGGCGATTCTCGAAGCGTCGCTTGAGCTGTTCTCGAGCCAGGGCTATCGCGGCACGAGCATCCGCGAGATCGCAGAAGCGGCCGGCGTCTCGACGGGAAACGTCTACCACCATTTCCCCGACAAGGAGACGATCTTCCAGACCGTCCTCGGCCAGTACTGGAAGGCGATCCAGAGCCCGGATCTCCCCTTCAACAAGGCGCTCGCCTCGGGCACGTTTCCCGACAACCTCGAAGAGCTCGCCGCCGCTGCGCGCGAGAGCGTGAGGCTCTGGCGGCGCCACATCGCCCTCATCTACGTCGACGTCGTCGAACTCTCCGGCAACCACATCCGGAACTTCTACTCGGAGATGGCCTCGCGCTTCGAGAAGTTCATCGTGACGCACGGCGATGTGGTCTCGGGCGAGATCCGCCCCGGTGTCCCGGTCACGACCGCGGTCATCCTCGCGAGCCGCGTCTTCCTTCAGTACTACGCGGTCGAGATCCTTTTCGGCGTCCCGGAGCAGTTCGGCAAGAACAGCGACGTCGTCGTGGGCGAGATCGCGGAGATCCTCCGGTACGGGATGCTGAAGGAGCACGGACTCGCGGCGGCGGCAGCGACGCTGCCGTCGCTCGCCAGGGCCCGGCGCCAGGCCTCTTAGGCTCCCCGCTCGCCGCCCAGGAAGCGCCTCAGCAGCGGCCAGTAGACCTCGGGCTTCTCGAGGTAGACGACGTGGCCTGCGCCCGCGATCTCCTCGTATCGAGCGTGCGGGATCACGGACAGGATCTTCCGCTGCTGCGCCGGTGGAATCGTGCGGTCCTCGGCGCCTGCGAGAACGAGGACGGGGCACGGGATCGCGGCGAAGCTTGCCGCCTTCTCCTCGAGCGCCGCGAAGAACGGGTCCTGCGCCTCCGTGAGACGCACGAGCGCTTCGATGCGGCCGACGTAACGGTCGTGGAAGCCCTTGCGCATCGTTTCGAGCTTCTCGCCCACGCGCGCGACGAACTCCTCGCCGAAGATCTTCTCGTAGAGGTACCGCGTGTAGAGGTCGAAGAGCGGCTGGCCGCCCGCGTAGAAGCGCAGCGAGAGGTCCTGGTACATCGAGAAGAGCGTCTCTTTCGTCAGGAGGATTCCCGAGAGCGCCAGCGTGCGGACGCGCGCCGGGTGGCGCCGGGCGAACTCGGCCGCGACGAACCCTCCATACGAGACGCCGACCGCGTGCACGTTCGCGATCCCGGCCGCATCGAGGATCCCAGCAAGCGCGTCGCCGAAGACGGAGATCGGAGCGTCCGGCAGCGCCGCGTCGTCCGAAGCGCCCTGTCCCAGGTAGTCGTATAGGAGGACGTCGTGGTCCCCCGTCAGCTCGGGGAGAAACGAGATCCAGCTCTTCGTGGACATCGCGAGGCCGTTGAAGAGACAGACGGTCTCCCGCGCCCCCGTGCCCCAAAGCTCCCAGTAGTAGCCATGGCCCGCGTGGACCAGCCAGCCCTCCCGGAGCGGCGCAGAGGCGGGCGGGGTTGCGTTCATGCGGCCCCCGCGGCGCGGCGCACGCGCTCGAGGAAGCGCTCGGCGAGGAGGACGAACTCGTCTTCCCTCTCGACGATCAGCGCGTGACCCGCGCCCTGCACGACGACGAGACTCGCGCCGGGAATCGCGACCGCGACGGCCTCGGTCCGCTCGAGAGGCATTGCGGCGTCCCGGCCCGCGGCGACGACGAGAACCGGGCAGGCGATCTTCGGGAGAACGGGCCTGAGGTCGACCTTCGTGAGCGCCCCAAGGAGGCCCTCGAGGCCCGTAAACCAGGCCTCCGGCAGGAGACCAACCTGGGCACGCCGGGCCGCGATCTCCTCGGCGTGCGCGGTCTGCCACTCGGGTGTGTAGGCGAGATGCACGATCGCGTCGTAAACGGCCGTTCGGTCGCCGCCCTTCGAGACGGCGCGGACGGCGTGTGCGAGCCGCATGCCAGCCTCGCCGAGCCCCTCGTGCGCCACGTCCGTGACGGTCACCGCGAGAACGGACCCGACGAGCTCCGGATGGCGTGCCGCGAGGAGGAGTCCGACGTAGGCGCCGTAAGACGCCGCGACAACGTCGACTCGCGCTTCTCCCAGCGAGTCGAGGAGAGCCGCGACGTCGTCCGCGTGCTCTTCCATGGAGGCGCGCGGCGGCCCCGGCGAGAGAAGCTGGCCTCTGAAGTCGCAGCGGATGACGTGGTGCCGCGCCGCGAGACGCCGCGCGACCGGCTCCCACGCGGAGAGCGACATCATCCCGCCGTTGAGGAGTAACAGCGGCGGACCCTCGCCGTCGACGCGGTGGGTCAGCATGCTCATCAGGAAGAAGAAGATTTCTTTGAAAGGTAAAGAGAGCGGAGGTCGCCCTTCACCACTTTGCCGTATGCGGTGCGCGGCAGGGCGTCGACGAAGAGGAATTCGCGCGGAACCTTATACTTCGCGAGGCGCCGCTCGACGAACGCCGCCAGTTCGGCCTTCTCTTCCTCTTCCCCTCTTACCTTCAAAGAAATCTTCTCTTCTCTTGCTCTCTCTCTTCGAACGACGAACGCCACCCCGACCTCGCCCCACTTCGCGTCCGGGACGCCGACGACCGCGACGTCCTTCACGCCCGGGTGCTGGAAGAGCACGCCTTCGATCTCTGCCGGATACACGTTGACACCGCCCGAGATGAGCATGTCTTTCTTGCGGCCGGCGATCGTGAAGAAGCCGTCGGCGTCCTTCTTCGCGAGATCGCCCGTGTGGAACCAGCCGTCCTCGTCGAGCGCGGCGGCCGTCGCGTCGGCGTTGCGGTAGTAGCCCGCACAGACGTGCGGCCCGCGCAGCAGCAGCTCGCCGATTTCGCCCACCGGCACCTCGCCTCCGTCCTCGCCGACGAGGCGCGCCCGGGTGAACATCATCGGTCGCCCGATCGATCCGGCCTTCCGGACGGAGTCCTCGAGGCTCATCGCGAAGCAGTTCACGCCGACCTCCGTGAGGCCGTAGCCCTGCTTGAAGTTCGCGCCGCGTTTGTGCCACGTCTCGATGATGTCCAGGGGAAGCGGCGCGCCCCCGCTGACGAAGTAGCGGACGCTCGAGAAATCCGCGGACGAGAACGCCGGGTGCTCCTGCAGCATCCGAAAGATCGTCGGGACGCCGAGGACGACCGTACAGCGCTCTCTTGCGATCGCGGCGAAGATCTCCTCAGGGTCGAACCCGGCGAAGAGGACGATCGTCCCGCCCACCGCGAGGATCGGCGTGAGGAACGCCCCGAGGCCGCCGGCGTGGTAGAGCGGCGTATAGATGGGCGACACGTCGTCCTCGCGCAGCTGCCACGAGACGACCGTGTTCACCGCGTTCCACGCGACCATCCGGTGCGGCACCATCACACCCTTCGGCTTGCCCGTGGTGCCGGAGGTGTAGAGGAGGCAGTAGAGATCCTCCGGATCGGGAGAAGAGAAGATTTCCTTGAAGGTGGTGCGAGCGGCCGGCGCGCCCCCGGGCACCGCACGATGCGGCGCCAGAGCGTCGAGAGGCACGGCCCTCACCCCTGGACACCTTCTAAGAAGATCTTCAACGGTCTCGTCGAACGTCGCCCCGAAAATCAGCGCCCGCGGCTCGGCGTCCGAAACCACACTCTCCAGCTCCCCCGCCGTCTGCCGCGTGTTGAGCGGGACAAAAACGACACCGCTCTTGCCGCAAGCAAAGAAGACGTCCAGGAACTCGACGCAGTTGCCCGCGAGGAGAGCCAGGCGGTCGCCCTTCTTGAGGCCGAGGCCTTCCGTGAGGGTACGCGCGGCCGCCTGCGCCCGGGCGTCCAGCTCGGCGTACGTGAACCTGCGCCCGGTCGAGATTTCGACGAGTGCTGTCTTCTCCGGCGAGAGCCGCGCGCGCTCGCCGAGTATGTCGCCCCTGATCATGGCCGGATGACCGCCGCAGGGGCCGGCGCGACAACCGGCGGCGACGAAACCGTCGGAGCCGGAAGTGGGTCGACAAGGACCTTCATGAGCGCCTCGGCGAAGCGGTCGGCGCACTCGACCTGCGGGGCATGGCCGCAGCGCTCGATCGTCGTGAGCCGTGCAGCGGGAAGTTGCGCGGCGAGGCGGCGGGCGTAGTCGACGGAAACCATTCTGTCCGACGCACCCCAGAGGAGATCCGCGGGAACGTCGAAGCCGCCGAGCTTTCCGTCAAGGAGGTAGGCGATCAGGTTCTTCGGCTCCACCGCGAGACGGGCGATCGGACCAGTCGCCGCGACACGGATGATGTCGTCGACGACGAAGTCGGGGATCATCGGGGCCGACGGATCGCGCAGCGCGGCAAGCGTCCGGTCCGCCTCGGCGCGCGTCTTCGGCTGGAGCGTGAGGTCAGGCCGGTCGCCGAGGAGCGGGCCGCCGTTCACGAGGACGAGGTGCTGGACCCTCTCGGGATGCTCCTTCGCCCACACCGTCGCGACCCACGCGCCGAGCGAGTTTCCGACGAGCGTGACCTTGCCCTGCGGGAGCTCCTTCATGGCGCCGTCGAAGCCCGCGAGGAGCGTCGCGAACGGAATCGGTCCGGCGGCCGGCGCGCTGTCTCCGTGCCCCGCGAGGTCCGGGATGACGACGAGGAAGCTTTTCGCGACTCGCGGCGCGACTTTCGCCCAGCCGCCGGCCTGGTCGCCGGCACCATGGACGAGGACCACGGGCGCGCCGCGGCCTCCGGAGAACACGCGCTGCGGCCCCACGGCCGATGTCTGAAAATGCTTCTCGAAGCCGGAAAAGGAGAGCCGGCGGCGGCCGAGCCACGCGAGCGTGGCGAGGGGCCTCTTCCAGAAGATCGCCCCCGCCGCCACTCCGAGAAGGAGGAGAGCGGCGGCGAGGACGAGGACGATCTTCACCGGGCGCCGCACGGTGCCCCGGAGCCTAGACCATCCGGAAGGCGGCGCCCGCCATGTTGTAGCCGACGCCGGACGCCACGAAGACGACGAGGTCACCGGTCTTGATCTTGCCGAGGGCGCGAGCGTCGTCGAGCGCCATTGCGACGCTCGCCGAGCCGGTATAGCCCCATTTCTCCATGACCATGTGGGTCTTTTCCATGGGAAGCCCGAGGTCCTGCATGACGAGCTCGATCGTCGGCTTGCGCACCTGCGTCAGGAGGAGCATGTCGATGTCGGAGACCGCGAAGCCCCCGTCGGCCGCCATCTGCCGCACGAGCTTCGGCCATCCTTCGTTGTTGAGCTCGGGCGGATAGCGTTCGATCATCTTCACGGTCGTGCGGCCGGCCTTGAAGGACTCGTCGGTCACCGGCTCGGCCGTTCCGCCCGAGTGGATCGCCCAGTGCCCGTAATAGGACCCGTCCGCGCGGAAGCCCGAGGCGACGAAGCCGGGCTTCTCCGACGGCTCGAGCACCGCGGCGCCTGCGCCGTCCCCGAAGAAGAAGATCATCGGGTCGTTCGGGTCCGTGAGCTTGTGCATCATGTAGGCGCCGACCGCGACGACCGTCTTGAGGGACTTGTTCGTCGCGATGAGGCCTGCGGCCGTCGCAAGGCACGTCGGGAAGGACGCGCACGCGCAGCCGATGTCGAACGTCCCGGCGTTCTTCGCGCCGAGCTTGTGCTGGACGACGACGGACGTCGCAGGGGTCACGAAGTCCGGCGAGTCCGTGCCGAGGAGGATGAGGTCCACGTCCTCCGGCTTCTTCCCGGCAGCGTCGAGAGCCTTCCGCGCCGCGCGGACAGCGAGGTCCGACGTCGCCCAGTCGGGCGGCGCGTACCAGCGGGTCCTGATCCCGCTGCCCGCCTCCATCTTGTCGACGAACTCGGGAGCGGTCGCCTTGAAGCGCTCGCGGAGCGCGTCGTTCGACACCTCGATCTCCGGCACGTACGAGCCGGTGGAGACGATCCGGGCCGAGCGGCTCATGTCCCGAGCACCAGCCCGCCGTCGACCGAGAGCGTTGCCCCGTGGACGAACGAGGCCGCGTCGGAAGCGAGCCAGAAATACGCCTCGGCGATGTCCTCGGGCTTCCCCATCCGCCCGACGGGCGTCTTCGCGACCATCCCCGCGATCACCTTCTCGGGTATCGCCTTGATGATCTCCGTCGCGACGAAGCCCGGCGCGACCGCGTTGACGCGGATGCCGAACTTCCCGAGCTCACGGGCCCACGTCTGGGTGAACGAGATGACGCCGGCTTTCGTGGCCGCGTAGTTCGTCTGGCCGAAGTTGCCATAGAGACCGACGACGGAGGACGCGTTCAGGACGACGCCGCTCCCCTGCTTGATCATCTGCGGGGCGGCGGCTCGCGTGCAGTTGAAGACGCCCCTGAGGTTGACGGCGATCACCTTGTCGAAGTCGGCGTCCGGCATCGTCGAGACGACGGCACCGTCCTTCCACTTGACGAGCTGGGAGTCGCGGACGATCCCGGCGTTGTTGACGAGAACGTCGACGCGGCCGAAGCGGGCGACGACCTCTTGGACGGCCTTCTCCACCGCCGCGGAGTCCGTGACGTCCACCTTTCGTCCCTCGGCGTCGAGCGCGCCCGCCGCCTTGAGCTCCGGGGCGAGCGCGGCGGCTCCCGCCTCGTCCACGTCCCAGGCGGACACGGTGCAGCCGCCCCGAGCGAAGCGAAGGGCCGTGGCGCGGCCGATGCCGGCCGCACCTCCCGTCACGATGGCGACGCGCATCGTCAGAACGTGACCTTGACGCCCATCTGGAATTCGCGCGACGGGAGCGTCGCCGAGTAGTTGCCGTAGTTCGAGTTCGCCTTGTACAGGGCCGCCGGGTTCGCGATCGTCGGGCCCGCGGTGAACTCGGCGTTGTCGATCGACGTGACGTCGTAGTTGACCGTGTTGAAGAGGTTGAACGCCTCGGCGAGGATCTCGAACCCGAAGCCCGAGAAGTTGAACGCCTTCGAGACGCGGAGGTTCAAGCTGCTGTAGCGGGGGCCGTCCTGGCCGAAGCGATCGACGCCGTCGAGACGGTCGCCCGTCTTGCCGTCACCGTTGTAGTCGTAGCCGCGGCGCTGGGTCCAGGGTTGTCCGCTGCCGTACTCGAAGACGGGCGCGACCGAGATCTGCCACGGGAGCCGGGCGACGCCCGAGACGACGATCCGCATGCGCTCAGTCGAGCGGGCGCGGCCGTATTCGGCGTCCATGTTCGCCGGGTCGCTCGGATAGCCCGTCGGGAACTCGGGGCTGAAGTCGTCGTTGATGTTGTGCTTGCTCGCGAACGTCACGGAAGCGGAGACGACATGTCCGCCCCGGATGTTGCCGTTCAGCGCGAAGACGACCGCCTTGTACTCCGAGCGGCCGTCGTTCGTGTACTCGTTGACCTGGTCGTACGCCGTGATCGGACGCGTATGCGTGGCGTTGCCGCTCCAGTTCACGTCGCGGATCGCGATCTCATTGCGCCCCTTCATGTAGACGCCCTCGACGTCGAGAAACAGTCCCGTCGACCCGAGCTTCGAGGTGAGGCCGAGTGTCGCCTGGGTGGACTGCGGGGCCTTGAGCTCCGGCGCGAGGAGTCCGATCGCGGGCTTGGACCTGATCCCGGTGTTTTGCGGGTTGTTCGGATCGAGCGTAAATTGCGGGAAACCGAGGAGTGCTCCGTTCGCGTTCGTGTACGTGATGCGGCCCGTGATGCCGTTCTGCTGGAGCTCCGAGAAGAGCGGCACCATCAGATAGCGGCCCGTGAAAAGACCGACGCCGCCGCGCGCGACAAACGCGCCCTTACCGTTGATGTCGTATGAGAAGCCAAGGCGTGGCTGGATGTTCGTCGAGTCGACCTTGCGGCCGTCGATCCCGAGAACCGGCTGCTTGAAGTCGGGGTCGTTGCCGTTCGTGTCGAGGTCGTACCGGACGCCGAGGCTGATCGAGAGGTTGGTGATGGGGCGCCAGTCGTCCTGGACGAAGGCCCCGATCCGGTTCGTGTTCGCCGTCACGTCCGCCGAGCCGACGCCGTAGAGGTAGGCGTAGAGGAAAGCCTTCGTGTCCGTGAGGTAGTAGAAAAGCCCGGGCGAATACACGTCGATCACCGAACGGTCCACGACGCGCTGGAAGGCCGCGCCGATCTTGACGTCGTGCGTGCCCGCCTTTCCGCCGAAGTGGAGGTTCAGCGTGTCGCGAAGCTCCCACTGATTCCCATCGCCGAGGAGGTCGCCGTAGAGGCTCCCTCCCGTCTGAAGCGTGGTCCCGCCCGTGTACCACTCGGTGGGCGCCGTCGAGTTCGGCGGCTCGTCGTACTTGCGCTTTCCATACTGCGCACGGAGCTCGTTGACCGTGTTCGAGCCGAAAACCGCCGTGTCCCCGACCGTGACGTTCAGGTTGTCGCGATTGAGCTCCTGGCCGTTCGTGACGTCCGCGACGCCGCCGACCCGGAAGTTGTTCTCACGGTAGCGGTCGTACTCGACCTTCGCCGTGAGCTGATTCGACTCCGTGAAGGACTGGTCGAGTCCGCCGTAAACGAGCGTCTGATGGAACGGGTGCTTGACGTCCGCCGCGAGCGGCTTGAAGGCGCCCTGCGGCCGGAAGAGGATTGGAGTCGTGGAGTTGATCTGCTCGAAGGACGCGAAGAAGTGCGTCCTGTCCTTGACGATCGGGCCGCCCACGGTGAAGCCAAACTGGTCGCGCTCGTAGCTGATGGTCGTGTCCTGCTCGAGAGCGCCCTTGGCGCGCAGCGCATCGCCGCGGTAGAAGCCGAAGAGCGAGCCCGCAAACGTGTTCGTGCCGGACTTCGTCAGGATCGAAAGCGCGCCGCCCGACGAGCCGCCGATTTCGGCGTCGAAGCGGTTGTTGATGACGCGGAACTCCGAGATCGCGTCCTGCGAGAACTTCGTCTTCGCGAGGCCAAGCGCCGGGTCCGTGAAGTCGACACCGTCCACGAGAATCGTCGACTGGCTCGCGTTCCCGCCGCCCCCGATTACCGGACCGCCCGAGACGAACCGGAAGGCGCCGCGCTCGCGCTCGACGCCGGGCGCTACGAATGCGAGCCTCTGGAAGTCGCGGTCCGGCGTGGGGAGGTCCTGGATCTGCTGCGGCGTGATGTTCGTCGAGGAATCTGTCTTGTAGACGTCCACGAGCGGGGCCGACGCGACAACGCTGATGCTCTCGCTCCGCTTGCCCTGAAGCGTCGCATTCACGCGCGCGCTCTGACCGACGAGGAGGACGACGCCCTTCTGCTCGACGGTCTCGAAGCCCTGGAGCTTCACCGAAACGTCGTACGTGCCGGGCGGAAGCGCCGCAAACGATGCGAGGCCTCCCGCGCCGGTGACTCCCGTGCGGGAGAAGCCCGTCGACGGGCGCTTCAAGTCGACGGTCACGCCGGGAAGCGGCCCGCCGTTCCCGTCCAGGGCCACGACGTCGAGCGACGCCGTCGCCGTCTGTGCGACGGCAGGGAGCGACGCGAGCGTTAGAACCATTACGGCGGCGAGCGCGAGCCACCCGTGCGCCATCGCGAACCTCATGCGATTCACCATCTCATCCTCCTGATGCCGCGCGGGCGGCCAAATCCCGAACACTCGGTATGTTTTGACGATACGAGCGAAGAAAGCGGGCTGTCAAGCCGAAACTACCCGGTCGCCTCCGAATGACAGCCCTCAGGGGAAGGCCTCTAGCGGCGCTCCCGGGCCCGCAACCGTCCCCGGTTTGCCAGCTTCTCGGTGAGCTGCAGGTTCCGCCGGATCTGCTCGAGCATCTTGGCCTCGAGGCCGCGACCCGCCGACACGCGCGTGTCACGCCTTTTGGCGCGGCCGAAGGCCTGGCGCGCGGCGCGCGCGTCCCCCAGCGCGAGGTACGCGAGGCCGAGGTGCGTGAGTCCCGTGGGCGTCTCGCCCAGGTCCGTGGCGCGGCGCAGGCACTCGACCGCACGATCGTATTCGCGGCGCTTGTAGTGGACCCAACCCTTGGCGGCGAGAGGAAACTGGCGCATCTCCTTCGGCGAGAGCTTGAGCGAGAGATCGGCGAGCTCGAGGGCCGCGTCGAGGTCCTCCCCCATCTCCGCGAGAGTCGACGCCCTCTGAAAATAGGCGATCGAGCGCGCGTAGTTGGACTTCACGACGCCGAGCATCTCCTCGGCGACGCGGCTGCCTTCGCGAAATTTCCCCTCTGCCTTCAGGGCCTCGAGGAGCGTCGTGTACGCCGCCGCCGCGACCATCTCGCCCGGCGCGCGGGAGAGGACCCGGCGTGTCGTGGCGACCGCTTCCGACGTCCGGCCGACGGCCGAGCACAGGAGCGCGTACGCGATGAGAAGCGTCGGGTTCTCCGGGTCGAGCTTCAGCGCGCGCCGATACAGCGCCATCGCCTTCTGCGGATCGCGCGGCGCGGCCGTCTCCGCTTTCCGCGCGAGCACGGCCGCCTCGCCGACGACCTTCGGGAGCGCACGCGCGCCCGAGGGCGCGAGCAGCTTCGACGCCTCCTGGTATTCGATACGGTTGGGGTTCAGCTCGAGCGCCGCCTGGAACCGCTCGGCCGCCTTCTGCGTCCATCCGCGGTCGAGATAGCAGATGCCGAGCTGATAGAGGGCGTCCTCGTCGTCGGGATCGAGGCGCGCGGCCTTTTGAAAAGCCTCCGTGGCTTCCGTGAGGCGGCCGCGCTCGTACGCGATCGTGCCGAGGAGCGAGTACGCCTGCGCGTTCTCGTCGATCGCGACGGCCTTCTTGAGGAACGTCTCCGCCCTGGCGAGCTGCCCCTTGAGCGCAAAGAGCGCGCCGAGCGTGAAATAGGGCAGAAACGCGTCCGGCTTGACCGCGACCGCTTCCTTGAGAACCTCGAGCGCGTGGTCGGTGCGGCCGGCTTCGTTCTCGAGGACACCCGTGTACACGAGCGCGTCGAAGTGCTTCGGCTCCTTCGCGAGAACCGCCCGCAGCATCGAGGCGGCGCGATCCGTCTCGCCCTCGTTGAAATACGTCTCGCCGAGGAAGAACGCGAGATCGGCGTTCCCCCTGTCGAGCCGGTAGGCCTCCTCGAGCACCTTGACCGCCTTGTCCGGGTCGAGCGCGTAGAACGCGAACTCCGCATCGGAGAGGAGTCCCTTGAAGCGCTCCCGCCGCTCTCCCGAAAAGCCGCCGAGCATCCTCTCCTTGCGCTCGAGGAAACGTTCGCGCTTCTCCATCGCGGTCATGTGATGGTCGACGCGCGTCTCCCAGAGGTCGAGCAGCTCTTCCTCGACGAGAAGCCCCTTTCGCTCGAGCAGGTCCTTGAGGGCAAGCAGCCCCGTCTGGGCGACGAAGCCGTTCTTCTCCTGCCGATTCAGGGCTTCGAGCAGCATCTTGAGGGTCTCGGCGCTTCGCTTGACGATCTCCTCGAGGACGCTGACGCGCTCGAGAAGGTGCTCGTCCATCGAGACGCCCTCTTCCTGCTGCGTGCCCTCTTCGTACGCTTCAGAGGCTCCCGAGACGACGAGAAGCTTGCTCTGGCACTTGATGCAGTATTCACGCTCGAGCTCGTTCGAGGCCCCGCAGACCTGGCAGATCACGAGAGCCTCTCGCCTCCCGGGCCGTCATAGCGGTAGAAACCGCGCCCCGTCTTCCGGCCGTGCCAGCCCGCGTCGACCATCTGAACGAGGAGGGGGCAGGGGCGGTACTTGTCGTCACCGAGGCCCCCGTGAAGGACCCGCAGGATCGCGAGGCACGTGTCGAGGCCGATGAAGTCGGCGAGCGTCAGCGGTCCCATCGGATGGTTCATGCCGAGCTTCATGATCCCGTCCACAGCGTCCGGCGTCGCGACGCCCTCGTGGACCGCGAAGAACGCCTCGTTCAGCATCGGGAGGAGGATCCGGTTCGAGATGAAGCCGGGGAAGTCGCGGCACGTGAGAGCGGTCTTTCCCATCTCGCGGGCGAGAGCGAGGATGGTGTCCGTCGTCTCGTCCGACGTCGCGATGCCGCGAATCACCTCGACGAGCGCCATGACGGGCACGGGGTTCATGAAGTGCATCCCGATGAAACGGTCGGGTCTCTTCGTGCCCGCCGCGAGCCGCGTGATCGAAATCGACGACGTATTCGTGGCGAGAATCGTCGCGGGCGGGACGAGCGCGTCGAGACGCGCGAACAGGTCCTTCTTGACGGCTTCATTCTCGAGGATGGCCTCGACGACGAGGCCGGCGTCGGCCAGCCGTCCGAGATCGGCCGTCGCGGTGACGCGCGCGAGCGCCGCGTCGCGATCGTCAGGACCGACCTTGCCTTTCTCGACCTGACGCGCAAGGTTCTTCTCGATCGTCTTCAGGCCCTTTCCCGCGAGGTCGGGGGTCACGTCGACGAGCACGACTCTCTTCCCGGCGAGCGCCGCGACGTGCGCGATGCCCGCTCCCATCTGTCCGGCGCCCACGACGCCAATCGTTGCCGGTGTCATCGAGTCCACTTCTCCTTCGCGTGCGACGCGCGGCCGCTCGGCCCGAGCCTATCAGGAGGCGGCGAGCACGAGGCGCGGCTCGCGAGAGACAGCGGCGTCGAGCGCCACTCCGATCCCGGCGAGAGACGAGAGTCCCCAGAGGAGCGGGCCGAGGACCGGAAGGAGAGACAGCAGCCCGAGGAGAAGAACGCCGGCCGCGAGCGCCGTCGGATCGCCGAACAGGAGGCTTCCGCGCGGAGCGCCCCTCGTGATCCGCCGCCCGAGCGCGACGAAAACGACCGTGAGGCCGAAGATCTTGGCGGCCACGAGCGCTGCGAGAAGAATGGCGCCCACGGCGAGCGCGGGCCGGGCCGGGAGGATGGACAGCGCGAAGGCCACGGAAAAGAACGCGGTCAGGATCGCGGTCGCGCCGAGCGCAGCCAGGAACGCGAGGCGGCTCGGAACATCGTCCGCGGCCCGGAGGAGCCGGCGGGGCGCGAGAAAGAGGAGACCGAAGGAGACCACGAGCCAGGCGAAGAGGAGGAAGAGCCTAAGCGAAAGGACCAGAGTCGAGGACTTGCCACGTGTCAGCGGCGAGGTTTCGAGCTCAGACAGGACCGCCGCCTCGAGCGCCGAGATCGTGCGGACACGTCCGCGCACCTGCGGGTGGCCGTCGGAATTTTCTTCGAAGGTGAGGGAACCGCCAACCGCCAGCACGTCCCCGTCGATGACGGCGCCACGGAGGATCGTCGCGTCCGCGCCAAGGAGAACGAGATCGCGGCGAATGCGGCCCGACACAGTCGCGTGGGCTGCTCCGACGAGAACCGCGCTCCCTCCCAATTCTCCTTCCAAGAAAATCCTCTTCCCGAGAACCACGAGATCCCCGGAACGGGTCGTTCCCTTCGGAATGAGAATGGAGGCCTCTTCCGCGCGCGCAGATTGGGCGACCATCAGAAGCAGAATGAATATCGCCCGATTACCCCGCGTGCGAATCCAGCGGTTCATCGGGGAGCCCGCGTCAGCCGCGGGGCGTGCCCGCGACGGCGCGCGCGAGACGCGACGGACGCCGGGACAGCCGCCGTGCCAGGATGGCAAACGTGGCGCCCGAGGCGAGAAGGGCGCCCGCAAGAGCCGCGCGGGCGCCCGGCGTGCCGGACAGCACTGCCCCGAGGGCGTCGGCGAGGGTGGGGATCGCAGCGAGCAGCGCAGGCAGCCCGGCCGTCGTGCCAGCCGCCATGACCCGCGCCCACATCTCGAGAGCCGTCTGGGGTCCGAGCGACCAGAGAGGGGCGAGAAAGACGACCAAGCTGGCCGTCAGGAGTCCTCCGGCCGCCAGCGCAGGCGCCCTCCAGGCTCGAGCGCGACGGACCTCCCAGGGGGCAAAGGGGCGATGGGCCATTACCCGGGCGGTCAAGTCGGCCTCCCAGCCAGGTGCAGGAGAAGCCATAACACATTCATCCAGAATGGTTTCCAGGCGACGATCCAGCTCCAGCTCCTCCATCGAAGTCGGATTAACGTCCGGGACGTCAGGGACGTGGGTGGCGCTATCGTTCATCCTGACCCCTCTATACGATGTCTCTGGGCAAAAGATCTCGTAGTGCCTGCCGCGCCCGGAACAGCTTGTTCTTGACGGTACCGAGGGGCATCCCCTTGAGTTCCGCGATTTCCTCATAGGGCATCTCGCCGTAGTGGCGGAGACTGATGAGCTCGCGGTAATCGTCGGGAAGCCGGTCGATCGCCTCTGCGAGTGCCGTGCGAAGGCGTTGGCGCGTCAGCTCTTCGTGGGGGTTCGCGCGGGTTTCGGGAGGATCCACCGAACGCGCTTCTCCATCCTCGCCGGGCGGCCGCTCGAGCGGCAGTGTGCGCACGCGCCGCCGCCTCAGATGGTCGATCGCGGCGTTTCCGGCGATTCGAAAGAGCCAGGTCGAAAACTTGTAGTGCGGGTCGTACGAGTCAAGGGCGCAATACACTTTAATAAAGACTTCCTGGGTGACGTCACGGGCATCTTCGACGTCGTACGTATACCTCTCCACATAGCGCGAGAGGCGCGTCCGGTAGCGGTCCACGAGGACGGCGAATGCGTCCGTGTCATGCGTCAACGCGAGCCGGACGAGCTCTGCGTCGTCGCGTTCTTGCGCGGATTTCACAGGCGGCATCGTGCCACAGGGCGCCTCTTTCCTCGCGGGAGGAGACGCTTCAGCGCGTGATCCTGCGACGCACCGACGAGAGTCCGGATCGAACGGCGGATCCCGCCTCCCCGTCGGGCGACGCCAGAATTGCGACGGCGTGGTCCTCGTCCGCGTTCAGGAGGAGCCTCAGGATCGACCCGCCCGTGACCCCCGGAACGTCGATCACGCGGACGACCGCCTCGAGGTCGCGGAACTCCGGCGCGAGATCGGCGAGCACGCTCGGCGATTCGCGGAGAAACGACTCGCGGAAGCGGATCTCCGGGTCGTCCGGGAAGAGAGGAAGGTAGCGAATCGACGCCTCCACGAGGTCCTGGAAGAAATGCGTCCCGAAGGAGAGGTCGGGGACGTACCCCCCCTGCCGGCGCGCGACCTCGATGAGAGCCGCGGCGTTGTTGATGTCGGAATACGTGACGGGGACTCCGAGCTTCAGGTCGCCGCGGCTTCCCCACCGGCCCGGACCCATGAGGACGAACCGGCGCTTCGGGAGCACCTTGTTCATGCGCCCCACGGCCTGGCCCACGCGCCGGAGCGAGGCTGCATCGGGCAGAGCCGCGTATCCCTCCGGGTCGACGTAGACAACGTACGTCAGATCGGGCACGCGGCCGTTCGAGACGAACCGCTTCGCCTCGAAAATCACGCGTTCGCCCGAGAGGTCCGACGGGATCGGGGCGGCCGCCGACTCCTCGGCGAAGCTCTGCGGCCGGCACTGGAGAAGGTAGAGGTCCCTGCCGTCCGAAGCGAACTCGATGTCGACCGGGCCGTGCGTCTTCTCGCGCAGAACCCGGAGGAGCGCGCGCACCCGAGAGAGGAAGGACGTGGATTCGAAGAGCGGCTCGAACGTCGCGACGAACTTCCCCTTCTTCGAGGTCCAGTCCAGGAGGTACGGCCGGTGGACGCCGCTCTCGTCGGCGACCGACAAAACCTGCTCGATGCCCGGAATCTCCGCGCCGCACTCCTCGAGGAGGAGGTCGAGCTCGACCGTTCCGAACGATCCGGACTCCATGTCGATGACGTCGACCTTCCGGGGCGCGTAGCGCACGACGTCTGCGGGCGTCACGTTCACGCGGAGGCCCGGCTGCCCCGGCGCCACGAGGATCGGATAGTCGTCCGAGAGGCGGTCCACGGCTCGCGTCCCGAGGCCCGGCACGAGGCGCACGAGCCCGTCCTCCCGTGCGATCCGCGCGGACCAGCGGAACTCGTTGTTCGAGAACGCGACGCCCGCGAACGTGGGGAGGAAGTACTTCCCGACGCGGTTCCCGACGACCTCCTGCAGGAGGATGCCCATCTCCTCGTGAACGTCGAGAAGACCGCGCTCGGCGCGGTACTCGAGAGGGTCCGGGCCGAACACGGAGGCGTAGACCTCGGCGATCGCGTCCAGGAGGGCCGCGAGGCGGTCGGCCTTCGGACCCTGGTTCGCGAGGAAGAGACTCTTGTACTTGCCCGAGAACGACGCCCCGACGCGGTCCTCGAGGAGGCTCGAGCTACGCACGATGAGCGGCCGGTCGCCGAAGTCGTCGAGCGCGAGCGAGAGGCCCTTGACGATCTCGGGCGAGAAGTGGGAGTTCTTGAAGACCTGGATCACGTGCGGGTACTCGCGCCGCACCTGGTCGATCTCGAGGTACTTGCGGTCGTAGAGGTCCTCGAGCTGGTTGAACTCGATGAAGTCGAGGATCCCGTCCGATGTGAGGTGCCACGTCTTCGGGATCTTCACGTCGCCGAGCGCGTCCGCGAATTCCGCCGACTTCTTCACGATCTGGGACGCGAGGAGGAGGCCGGAGGCCTTTCCACCGAGTCGGCCGTAGCTCTTCGGGGGCGAGATCACGCGGCGCACGAGGTCGAAGAAATCGGCCGTGTCGATGAAGTCCTTCGCGACGTCCACGAACCCGAGGTCGTCCGTCAGGAAGCGGCGCGCGAGCGAGACGCGCAGCTCGACCTGGACCGTGCGCGAGAGCTTTCGGTCGTCGAGGTGCGAGTCGTGAAACCGGGCGAGCGCCTGGGCGAGCTCGGCGGTGGACGTGCCCGGATTCTCGGCGGCGCGCAGGAGGAAGTCGGCCTTGTCGTCGCGGATCCATTTCTGAATGCACGAGCGGATCTCGGCCGACGTGAGATGACACGAGGCGAGGCGGAACGCCTCGTCCGCGACGCCGAGCAGCGACTCGGCGATGCGGCGCGGCGCGGGCCGGTTCTCGTCCGACTCGAGCGGCTCGCGCCCGCCCGCGAAGTGCGGGAGGAGGTTCTGCGCGGCCGCGACGCCGTTCCAGCAGAGGTAGTTGATCATCCGCCGCGAGATCCTCACGAGGGAGCGGGGGTCCGTCTGGCGGAGGAAGTCGACGATGATCCGCCACTCGCCGGCCGGCTCGTTCGCCCGCGCGGCTTCCGGGCGGCCTTGGAGGGCGTCGAGGAGCCGGCGCTCGAGGAGGAGCTGCCCCAGCCGCTCTGCGACGGTGTCGAGGAGTTTGCGCTCCTCCTTGAGGAACGGACCTTCGTCGGCCTCCGGGCGCTCGTCGCGGTAGAAGACCTCGAGCCAGCCTGAGGACTCTCCCTGCACGCGAATCTCCGCGCTCTGGCGCCACGGCGTCACGTCGGCGCCGGCCGGCCCGTACGCCGTGCCGTCCACGAGGACGCGCGCGAAGCACGTCTCGGGAAACTGCCACCCGGCGGGGAGGATCTGGACGACGCGCCGGAAGATCTCGTCCAGCGAGGACTGCAGCGACTTGCAGGCCTCGTTGACACGGTAGATCGTGCTGAGCTCCTTGGCCCGCTCCTGGAGCGCTTCGAGAAGATGATCGCCCGGCGTCATGACTATGTCCGGCAGTTTACCGGGACGGCCCGCCGGAGACCGCGCCCGGACGGGGCGCGGTCTCCGGCGAGTCCGCTACGGGAAGGAAGTCGATCAGACCCAGCCGCGGTCCCGCGAGGCCTTCGCGACGCGGCTTACCGCGATCACATAGGCCGCGTCCCGCATATAGAGCTTGCGGGAGGCCGCGAGGTCCGCGACGTCGTGGAACGCTTTCGTCATCTTGGCGTCCAGCTTCGTCAGGACCTCTTCCTGGGTCCAGAAGAAGTTCATGTTGCTCTGCACCTGCTCGAAGTAGCTGCAGGTGACGCCGCCGGCGTTCGCGAGGAAGTCCGGAATCACGAAGATGCCGCGCTCCTTGAGGATCGCGTCGGCCTCGGGCGTCGTCGGGCCGTTCGCGCCTTCGAGGAGGACCTTCACGTTCTTACCGACCCGCTTCACGGTCTCGCCCGTGACCTGGTTCTCGAGCGCCGCGGGGATCAGGATGTCGACGTCCTCGGCGATCCAGTCGCCGCCCGGTTTGACCTCGTAGCCCAGGGCCTTCGCCTTGGCCTTGTCGATGCCGCCGAACGGATCCGTGATCGTCATGAGCTGCGCGCCGTCCACGCCCGACTCGCGCCGGAACGTATACGAGGTCTGGTCGGCCTGGTCCCATGAGGAGACCGCGACGACCGTGCCGCCCATCTTCGTGTAAAGCTGGATCGCGTACTGCGACACGTTCCCGAAGCCCTGCACGGAGGCCTTCGTCTTCGCGACGTCGATTCCCATCTTCTTGAGGGCCTCGCGGAGCGTGTAGATGGCGCCGTAGCCCGTGGCCTCGGTGCGGCCGAGGGAGCCGCCCAGCCCGACCGGCTTGCCCGTGATGAAGCCGGGGCCGCGGTGGCCGTGGATCGTCTCCCACTCGTCCATCATCCAGACCATGTGCTGCGGGGTCGTCATGACGTCCGGCGCCGGCACGTCGATCGCGGGCCCGACGTTCTTCGCGACCTGGCGCACCCACCCGCGGCAGATGGCTTCCTGCTCGCGCGCGGAGAGGTTGTGCGGGTCGCAGATCACGCCGCCCTTGGCGCCGCCGAGGGGGATGTCGACGACCGCGCACTTCCACGTCATCCACATGGAGAGGGCGCGGACCGTGTCGATGGTCTCCTGCGGGTGGAAGCGGATCCCGCCCTTGCTCGGACCGCGCGCGTCGTTGTGCTGCACGCGGAAGCCGCGGAACACCTTGACCTTCCCGTCGTCCATGCGGACCGGGATCGCGAAGTGATACTCGCGCAGCGGCCACCGGAGGAGGTCGCGGGTCGGGACGTCGAGCGCGAGGATGTCGGCGCTCTTGTCGAACTGGGACTGGGCCATCTCGAAAGCGTTGAACGAGCCTTTCATTTGGTTCTCCCCTGTTTTCCTTTTCCTTCTGCGTATTTTGTGGAACCGGCGGCCGCCCCAGGGAGGGACGTCGCAGAGGTGAAACGCATTCAAATGAAGTGTAGGGAACCACCTGTGGGACCGGCCATGAGGCGGGTGAATCAGGTGCCGCCGCGTTCGACCTCACCGCGTTCCGGGTCTATATTCTGCAATGCGTTCCGGCCATTCTCCGGCCGGACAGGAGGACGACTTCCCATGCCCCTGAACCCCGAATCAACGTCGGGTGTCCTCGCGCGCAAGGGCCCCAAAGGCGGGGGCGCATCGATCAACCCGTTCGAGGAGATGACCCAGCGGTTCGACCGCGCCGCCGAGCTCCTGGGGCTCGACGTCGGCCTCCGCAAGGTGCTCCGGGAGCCCATGAAGGAAGTGAAGGTCGGCATCCCGGTCGTCATGGACGACGGGAAGATCGAGGTCTTCGTGGGATATCGCGTGCACCACAACGTGGTCCGCGGCCCCGCCAAGGGCGGAATCCGCTTCGACCCGGGCGTGACGCTCGACGAGGTCCGCGCCCTCGCGGCGTGGATGACGTGGAAGTGCGCCGTCATGAACATCCCGTTCGGCGGCGGCAAGGGCGGCGTGATCTGCGACCCGCGCAAGCTCTCGCGCGGCGAGCTCGAGAGGATCACGCGGCGCTACACCGCCGAGATGATGGACGTCTTCGGACCCGAGCGCGACGTCCCGGCGCCCGACGTCGGCACCGACTCTCAGACGATGGCGTGGCTCATGGACACATACTCCATGCACGTCGGCCACACCGTTACGTCCGTTGTCACGGGCAAGCCGATCTCTCTCGGCGGCTCGCGCGGCCGCGTCGAGGCTACGGGCCGCGGCGTGATGATCGCGGGCCGCGAAGCCTGCCGCGCGCACGGGATCCCGCTCTCGGGCTCGCGCGTCGTCGTCCAGGGCTTCGGGAACGTCGGCTCGATCTCCGCGAAGATGTTTCATGAGCAGGGCGCGACGATCGTCGCGGTCTCCGACATCAACGGTGCGATCGAGAACAAGAAGGGCCTCGACGTCCCGGCGCTCCTCGCGTGGGTCGAGCAGAGGAAGACCGTCGTCGGGTTCTCCGGCGGCGTCCCGATCGACCCGGCCGATCTCCTCACGACCGACTGCGACATCCTCGTCCCGGCCGCTCTCGAGAACCAGATCACGGCCGAGAACGCGAACGACATCAAGGCGAAGATCATCGTCGAAGGCGCGAACGGTCCGACGACTCACGACGCGGACGACATCTTCCAGAAGAAGGGCATCATCGTCGTGCCGGACATCTTCGCGAACGGCGGCGGCGTGACGGTCTCCTACTTCGAGTGGGTGCAGGACCGCATGGGCTTCTTCTGGCGCGAGAAGGAAGTCAACGAGCGCCTCGAGGAGATGATGGTCCAGTCCTTCGCGGATATTCGCGAAATGGCGGCCAAACACAAGGTCACGTACCGCATCGGAGCGTACATGGTCGCGATCCAGAGGGTCGCGCACGACCTGCAGATGAGGGGCCTCTACGCTTAAGATCCGCATGTGATCCGGTTCGAACGGGCCGTCAAGCGCTACGGCGACAAGACGGCCCTTTCGGACTTCTCGCTCGAGATTCCCGCTGGCGCGCTCTTTGCTCTCGTCGGCCCGAACGGCGCCGGCAAGACGACCGCGATCGGCCTCCTCACCGGCCTCCTCTCCGCGACGTCCGGCCGGACCTTCCTCGCGGGGATCGACGTCGCGCGCGACCCCGTGGCTGCGAAGGCGAGACTCGGGTTCGTGCCGGACCGTCCCTATCTCTGGCCGAAGTGGACACCGCGCGAGACCCTGCGATTCGTGGGAGCCGTCTTCGGCCGGCGCGGGCCGGGTCTGGAGGACCGGATCGACGCGGAGCTAGCCGCCTTCGACTTGACGGAGTTTTCGGGCCAGCGCAACGAGACTCTCTCCCACGGCACGAGGCAGCGCGTGGCCCTCGCGCAGGCCTTCCTGCACGACCCGGGGGTTCTCGTCCTCGACGAGCCGATGGTCGGCCTCGATCCGCTCGCTCAGCGCGGCCTGACGGAACGCCTGAAGGACCATGCGGCCGCGGGCGCAGCGGTCCTCCTCACGACCCATCAGCTCGCGCTCGCCGAGGAAGTCGCGACCGAAGTCGGCCTCCTCGTCGACGGGCGGCTCGTCGCTCGCGGGAACCCGAAGCGCCTCGTGACGGCCGCCGGCATGACGGGCACGCTGTCGGAGATCTTCTTCAACCTCGCGCGCGGAACGCCGCGCCCGTGAACCGGACGTTCCGCGCGAACACGCTTCGCGCCTCCGGAAGGGCCCTCCTCGCGGGCGACGCCCGCGGGCGCCTCGTCGCGATGGCGGGGCTCTTCGCGCTTCTCATGTTTGCCGGCCTCGAGATGGCCGGCCTCGAAGGCGCCCTCCGGGCGTCCAAGGCCGCGCTCCGGGAACTGCCCGAGATCCGGCCCGCGTTCCTCCTCGAACGGCTCCTCGGAGGCGCCTTCGCGGCCGCCCTCGTTCTCGGATTTCTCGGCTCCCTCACGACGGCAATCGGTACGCTCTTCCTCTCCGAGGAGCTCGCCTCGCTCTCGACGCTCCCGTTCCCCCATCGCCGCCTCGTGCTCCGGCAAGCGATTCTCACCCTCGCCCTCGCCTCCGCGCCCACGCTCCTTCTCGCGGCGCCTGCGCTCCTCGTCGCGGCCGAAGCGAGCGTGCATCCCCTTCTCGCGTTCTTTTCCTGCCTGCTCCCTCTCGCGGGCGTCATGCTCCTCGCGGGGGCGGCGGGAATCGCGGCCGCGATTCTCTTCGTACGCGTCGTGCCCCCACGGCGCGCCCGCCTGCTCGCGGCCTTTCTCACCGCGACCGGCCTCGCGGTCGCCCTTCTCGGCTTTCGCGCCGCCCGGCCGGAGCGCCTCCTCGATCCCCTCGAAGCGCTTTCCGTCGTGACCCGGCTGGGAACCGCACCTCTCTCCCCACCCGGCCTCAGCCCCGCGGCGTGGGCCGCCCGCGCCGCCACCCGCGGACTCTTCGGAGACGCTGGAGGACTCCTGCCAGGCGCCGCGCTCTTCCTCTCCGGGCTCGTCGCGTTCCTCCTCGTGCCTCGAGCGCTCTCGCGCCTGCACCTGCACGTATTGCGCGAGGCGGGGTCCGGAGTCGCGCGAGCGGCGGGCGACGAGCGTCAGAGCCCCGAAGCCCGCTCGCTCGCAGCCGTGCTCCTCCGCGCGGAAGTTGCGACGCTCCTCCGCGACGCCTCGACGCCCGCGCAGCTCGGATCGCTGGCCGCCGTTTTCCTCCTCGACTTGATGAACGTGCGGTTCCTGCCGGGTGGGGATTCCTCCGCGCGCGACCTCGTGGCCGGACTCCAGACGGGACTGTCGTTGTTTCTCGTCTCGGCCCTCTCGCTGCGCTTCGCGTACCCTTCCGTCTCGTCCGACGGCCGCGCCGCGCTGATTCTCAGGGCCCTTCCGCTGGATCCGCGGCGGCAGCTCCTCGCGCGTTGGGTCGTCCGTGCCGTTCCCGCCGCCCTGATCGCTCTGGTTCTCACCGGAGCGAGCCTCCTCGCCCTCCGGCCCGTGGGCACGACGTCCGCCGTCGCGCTCCTCGCCGCTCTCGCGGGTGGTCTCGCGATTCCCGCTCTCCACGTCGGACTCGGAGGGGTCTTCCCGCGCTACGACGCCCCCAATGCCGTAGCGGCCGCCCTGTCGGCCGGCGGCGTTTTCGCGCTCGTCTTCTCGACGGGCCTCGCGCTGCTTTCGACGATCGTCGTCTCCGGCGAGCTGAGAATCCTCCTGGGATCCCTTCTGCGACAGAACCTGCCGCAGGGTCCGCTCCTTTTGCTGTTTTTCTGCGCCGCCGCCGCCGCGGCGGCCGTTCCGATGGTTCTGGCTGGCCAATCCCTCGAAAGGAGCGACCTGTCCATCGGGTGACCTCTCAGAAGATTTTCTTAGAGGGGTGAACGAGCGAGGCGCTCAGTCGACTGGGTTCAGCGGCAGCTCTCCGCGGGCGAAACGCGCGATCTCTTCGCACGCGAGACGCGCCATCGAGAGGCGCGTCTCGTATGTCGCGGAGCCCAGGTGCGGAAGAAGGACGACGCCGGGCAGGGAAAGCAAGCCGGGGTGAATTGCCGGTTCGTGCTGGTACACGTCGAGACCCGCGCCCAGAAGATGCTTCGAACGAAGGGTCGCGACGAGGGCCTCTTCATCGACGATGGGCCCGCGCGAGGTGTTGACGAGGATCGCGCCCTCTTTCATTCGCAGAAATTCTCTCTCTCCGAATCTCCCTCGCGTCTCATCCGTCAACGGAGCGTGAATGGACAACACATTCACTCTCAAAAGAAATTCTCTGAATTCCTCTTCAGACCCGTCGCGATCGAAGGAGACCACGTGCATGCCGAACGCCTCGCCCCGGCGTGCGACGGCGCGGCCGATGCGGCCCATGCCGTAGATACCGAGCGTCTTGCCCGCGAGGGAGACGCCGAGGAGCTCCTTCGGCTTCCACCCCTCCCACGCCCCCGAACGCGCGAGCGCCTCGCCCTCGCGCAGCCGCCGCGCCACCGCGAGGATCAGGGCCCAGGCGAGGTCCGCCGTCGCCTCCGTAAGGACGTCGGGAGTGTTCGTCACGAGGACCCCGCGGGCGCGGCACGCGGCGAGGTCGACGTGGTCGACACCAACCGAGTGGCTCGCGACGATTCGCACGCGCGGCGCCGCCGCGAGCACGGCCTCCGTGACGCGTTCAGCGGGCGTCGGCAGGAGCGCCTCGGCCTCCGCGAGGAGCGGCCATTCGAAGGCCGGCAAGCCGCCGGTGCCGGTCCAGACCTCGTGGTCGGAAAGAAGCTCGGTCGTGGAGGGCTCGACGAGGGGCTGTCCGACGAAGACCTTCACGGCGCCTTGAACGGCCGCACGAGAAGCCAGCCCGCGAAAAAGACGCCGCCTCCCGCGAAGAACATCCGCTCCTCGTACCTGAGGTCGTCACGCAGGAGGCCCACCGCGAGCCCCAACCCCACGAGGACGATGCCGACGAGCTGCAATCCCCGCCCCATCACGAACCTCACTCCAGCGCCCCTGGCGGCCGCGCGGCGCGCGCGCTCTCCCGCACACGCACGGACACGAGCCGGTGGTCTTGCTCGGTGCGGTCGAGGATCTCCATCCCTCCGAGCACGCGCCCAAAGACCGTGTATCCGCCGTCGAGATGCCGCTGCGGCGAGAGCGCGACGAACCACTGCGATCCTCCCGTGTCGGGCCCTGAGAGCGCCATCCCGACCGCGCCCCTCTCGTACCGGACGGCGTTGATCTCGTCGCGGATCGCGTAGCCCGGGCCGCCGCTCCCGTCTCCGCGGGGGTCGCCGGTCTGAACGACGAAGTCGGGCACGACACGATGGATCACGAGCCCGTCGAAGAAGCGCCTCGCGGCCAACGTCCTAAAACTCTCGACCGTCATCGGGGCCTCCTCGGCGAGGAGCTCCATCCGGATCGTCCCCAGCGACGTCACGATCTCCGCCTCGAACGCCGATTCGTTCGCCGCGCGCGCGAGGCGATCGTAGTCCTCGCGCGAAAGCCGCGTCGCCGCCGGGATCGGCCGGAACGAATCGGCGGCTCCTCCGTACTTCGCGACGAGAAGCCGCCTCGCCTTCTCCCGCGTGACCGCATTGGCGTCGTTCACGTGCCCCGCGACGAGGGCGCGTCCGGCCTCGCCGCGCGCCGCCGCGGCGTCGAGAGCACCGACCGTGAAGTCCGGCTCGCCCGCCGCGAACGCCTTTTCGAAGGCGGACGACCAGACTCGCTTCAGTTCCTCGCTGCCCTTCTCGAGAAGCGGCGCGGCCGCGTCGAGAGCCGTGTCGCGGACCGAGGGGTCGCGGTCGATCAGGCCTGCCAGCAGCCATGACGAACGGTTCACAGTATTTTTCTTCGAAAGAGATGAGAGGGCCGCGGCACGGACACGGGGAGCCCGGTCGGCGAGCACCTCGGTCGCCAGCGCACCAGGGGGTCCGTCACCTTCGAAGAACTCCAAGGCTTCGGCCGCGCCGAGCCGCTGTTCGAGCGTCGCGCCCGCGAGGGCCGCGTCGAGCCGCGCCGCCGCAGCTTTCGGCGCTCGCGCCACGTCGAGGCGCGTCAGGCTCACGAGGGCCGTCTGCCCCCTCCATCCCTTTCGAAGCAGGTTCTCTTCGAGTACCGCACGCGCCGCGGGCGAATCGGGCAGGACCCCGAGCAAACGCAGGGCGGCGATCGCCACACCGGGAAGAGAGTCATTTGCTCGGAGAAGAGAGACGGCTCGGGCGCTCGGGGCGAGCGCCTCGTCTCCCGCAAAGGCGCTTTTCTTAGAAAGTGAATGCAGAGCGGTCAGAGCTTGCACGGCGACCGATACGTCGGTGCTCGCCGCGAGCCTAACGAGGTCCGGAGCGCTTTCTCCATCCTCGAGGATTCCGAGGCCGCGTGCCGCCCAGGAAACGACGACCGGTTCGTCATCCCCCCTTCCAAGCACCGCGCGAAGCGCGGACGCCGCCTCCGGCTGAGGCTTCCGCGCCAATGAATAGACGACCGCGCGCCTCAGCTCCGGAGCAGGATTCTCCTCTCCGAAAACCGAAAGCAGGGCCGCCACCGTCCGCGCCTCCGGCTTGCGGAACATCGCGAGCGCGCTCGCGGCGCGCGTCGACCCGGCGGCCTCTCGCCTTCCGAGCCCAGCGAGGAGCGCGTCCGTCGCGTCCTTCCCGCCGATCTTCCCGAGCGCCTCGGCCGCATTCGCCGCCGTTTCCGGATCGGAATCGCCGAGAGCGGCGAAGAGGAATCGAACGAGACGTGCGTCACCGCAGACCCCCGCGCCGAACGCCGCCGCGCGCCGAACGCCCGCATCCGGATCCCGGAGAAGGACCGATAGTGTGATCGCGGCGGCGGGATCCCGGAGCCGCCCGACGGCAAGCGCCGTCTTCGCGCGCAGCCACGGATCGGGCGAGGCCGCCGCGCGCCCGGCAAGGAGCGGGTCGTACGCGCGGCGATCCTCCATCCGGAGAAGTGCGGCGAATCCACCGAGGCGTTCGCGATAGGTACCCCTCGGCGGGCCCTTCTCCGCGCCGAAGGAAAAACAGCCGGCGAGGGCGAGAGCGGCGAGGCAGATCGCGAACGCGTGACGGTTGCGGCGCGACATCGGACGTTCGCCGGAGCTCAGAGCCCGACGACGAGCCGGTCGCCGAGTACGGCCGGCAGGCCCGCGCGCTGGATCTTCCGGCGCGCGGCGCCCACGTCGTACGGCACTCGGTCGAAGTGGACGACCCGGGCGCTCGCGTCGTAAATGGCATACGCGGCGCGCGGATTCCGATCCCGCGGCTGACCCACCGATCCGGGGTTCACAAGGTAACGTTTCCCAGGCTCGAGTCTCAGCTTGTAGCGCGCCTCACGCACGGCCTCGACGCGAATTCCCCCGGGCTCGAGCGTGAAAATCGACGGGATGTGGCTGTGGCCGAAGAAGCAGAGGTCGATGCCTTCAGCGAACCGGTGGAGCTGAATGAAGTTCAGCGAAGCGTCGAAGTCCGAGAAGATGTATGCGTCCTCGTCGAGGGGCGAGCCGTGGCACGCGACGAAAAGTCCGTCCACGACCTCTGGCCCGAGCGGAAGCTTCTTCAGGAAGTCCATGTTCTGCTTGGAGAGCCGGTCGATAGTCCAGCGCGCCGCCTCGAGCGCCGGCGGATTGAACAGAGACCCCTCGTCGATGCCCGAAACGACCTTGTCGTGATTTCCTCGCACCGAGATCGTCGTCTTCCGAAGGGTCCGGAAGCGGTCCAGCACCTTGTTCGGGTCGGCTGCGTAGCCCACGAAGTCGCCCAAGCAGACCACACGGTCGAAGGTCTTGCGCTTCACGCGGCGCAGCACGGCGGTGAGGGCCTCGTCGTTCGCGTGCAAGTCGGACAGGATGAGGTAACGCACGTCAGCGCCCCCCGGCGATGCGCGGGTGGAGCAGGAGGGCCAGCCTGCCGGCAACGTCGCCGGGAGTCGATTCGTGATCCACGTCCAGGGTCCGGTCCGCCATTTTATAGAACGCGCGACGCGCTTCCCAGAGCAATCGCGCCGATTCTAGCGAACCGAAGAGGGGGCGATCCGCGGCCTTGTCGGCCAGGCGCGCGGAAAGGACGTCGAATGGCGGGTCCAGAAAGACCGAAACGCCATGCTCCTTCACGAACCGGACGTTCTCGGGGAACGTGAAGGTGCCCCCCCCGAGGGCGATCACCGCGTCCGCGAGCGTCGCCGTGCCGCGCAGCAGCTCGGCCTCCCTTTCGCGGAAGTAGGCCTCTCCGTGCGTCTCGAACGTCTCGCGAATCGTCTTTCCGGACATCGACTCGAAGGCCAGGTCGAGGTCTACGAACGGCACTCCCCAGCGCCTCGCCAGGAGGCGTCCGCTCGTCGTCTTGCCGCTCCCCATGAACCCAACCAGGTAGACGCGGCCCGGCGTCCCGGCTGCGGCGCCCTCGGCCCGATCCGTCAGCGGGGCGGGGCGTTCTTCAGCCAACGCTCGAGCCACTTCGTGGAGACGCGGCCCCGGCGCACGTCCGGGTCGTCGAGAAGCCGGAGGTGGAGAGGGATCGTGGTCTTGACGCCCTCCACGATGAAAAGCTCCAGTGCGCGCCGGCCACGACTGAGGGCCTCCTCACGGTCACGGCCGTGCACGATGAGCTTCGCGATGAGCGAGTCGTAGTACTGAGGAATCTTCCAGCCGGAATAGGCCGCCGTGTCCACACGCACTCCGGGCCCTCCCGGCAGGTGAAGTGTCGTGATCGTCCCGGGAGAAGGCGCGAACGTGACCGGATCCTCCGCGTTGATCCGGAACTCGATCGCGTGCCCCTGCGGCCGCCAACCCAGCCCGTCGCCGGGCGGCGTCGGCCCGAACGAAAGCGGCTCCCCGGCCGCGACGCGGATCTGCTC
>JBBRRY010000017.1:0-78607 GCA_038245905.1 Thermoanaerobaculia bacterium
AGCTCCTCGGGCGTCATCGTCACAACGAGGTCGGGCTGCTGCTCTCTGTCTCCACGCATCCCAACAAGGTGCTTCCGCACTTCGCTCTCGTCAAGACTTCGAAAGCTAACTCATCCGACTTTTTCAGCAGCCTGCTAGCGCCCGTAAGCACGGGCCCGTCTTCAGGACGAAGATGTTCGGCCGTCCCACCGCGGTGATCACGGGGCCCGATGCGAGCGGCCTCATCATCGACGGGAGCCGCGTGCAGCGCGGGGGCGCGATGCCGGCGCACATCGAGACTCTGTTCGCCGGCCGCGGAGCCTGCCCCTCCTGGATGGCGACGCCCACCGTGACCACGGGCCACAAGGTGCGGGCTTCGAGTTCGCGCCGCTCTTCTTGCAGGTCTTTCTCGCTGAGCTCACCCGCGGCTACGAGGTGTCGATCTCGCCGTCGCAGGACCTGAGCTACGACTGGAGCCGCGTGCCGCCCGAGCCGAAAGAAGGGCTTAGGGCGCGTGTCACGAGAAGGAACCTCAGTAGGCCCAGCTCTTGAGGCCTGCGGCGATCGCCGGTCGCGTCATGAATCTCTAGGGCTTTGCGACGCGGAAGGCGAGCGTCTTGCGGACGGCGCCGTCGACGGAGAGCTCGACCAGGTACGTTCCGGCCGGCCAGCCTTTCGCCGGCTTCGGACACGAAAAAGCGCCCATGTATTCGCCTTTCGCCGAGAAGGTCGACTCGCTCTCGGTGATTTTTGTCTTCGCTTCGAGCCCTTCCACCTTCTCCGCGAACCACACCGCCTTCAACTTCGTTCCTTGAGCCGCATCCGCAACCTGGTAGACGGCGAAGATCCTGGGAAAATCAGAGGAGAAGACTGTCTGCTCGTTCCGCGAGTACTTGTCGGTCGTCACCATGGCGAGCTTGAGATGGGGTCCGGCGGCGCGGGCGGCGGTTTCCTCGGATGCGGAGACCCCGGACGTCCAAAGTGCCGCCGTGAGCAGCAAGAGAGCGATCGACTTCATCTCTTCTTTCTCCCTTCCCGTCCCTTTCCAAAGGTGATGTAAGGGGCAACGAAGCAGCAAGATACAGGTGCATCAGGACGCGTGGTACGGGAGAGGCAGCGGACGAGCGGATCTCGTAACATGCACAGATGGACGGACTTCGCCTGCTCGACCTCCTCGAGAAGACGAGTCGCACGTTCGCCCTCTCGATCCCGCCGCTGCCGGAGCCGACCCGCCGGGAGGTCACGGTGGCCTATCTCCTCTTCCGGATCGCGGACACATTCGAGGACGCAACGCACTTTCCGCCGGAGGCCCGAATTCGTGCGCTTCGCGGCTTCATCGGCCTGCTCCGCGATCCCTCGCCCGCGGAAGCCGCGCGGCTCTCGGCGGAATGGACGGGTGCCGGTTGGGCCACACACGCCGGATACGAGGAGCTCCTCGGAGAAGTCCCTCTCGTGCTGAGTGCCTACTCGACCCTTTCACCAGGAGCGCTCGATGCGATCCGGGGTCCCGTCGTCCGGTCTGCCGACGGCATGGCGAGCTTCGTCGCAAGGACGCGGGACGGGCGGCTCGCTCTTTCTTCTGTGGACGATCTGAGGGCCTACTGCTACGTCGTTGCGGGTCTGGTGGGGGAGATGCTGACAGAGCTCTTTCTCCTGGATCGGCCGCGGATGACGGACGTCGCACCGAATCTCCGGAAGCGCGCCTCTGCCTTTGGCGAAGGCCTGCAACTCGTTAATATCCTGAAGGATGCGGCCCGAGACGCTGCCGAAGGGCGCTCTTACCTGCCGGCGAGCGTTCCCGTCAAAGACGTCTTCACCCTCGCCCGGCACGACCTCGATTCAGCGGGGGAGTACATCGAAGCGCTCGAGCGGGTCCATGCTCCGCGCGGCATCCTGGAGTTCGCCGCTTTGCCGGTGGAGCTTGCCTGGGCGACGCTCGACCGGATCGAACGAAAGGGCCCTGGGGCGAAAGTTGGCCGGCCGGAGGTCTATCTCCTTGTCCGGAGGGTCCGGCAGGCGCTCGACGCGGGCGAATCTGTGGCCGCTCTCTGCAAGCGGCCTTGACGGAAGGGATTCCCGCTTGACAGCCTCCGGCTGGGTCTATATTCTTCACCGGTTTCCCCGGGGACCGGCTCGGCTTCAATGTCGGGTCGCGCCTGGAGAAGGCGTCGACGTCCGGTTCTCTCATTTCTGCCGCCGTCTGAAGGAGTCTCGAAAGTCTCATGCCGACGATCAGCCAGCTCGTGAGGAAGGGGCGCGACGCCGTCCGTTACAAGACGAAGTCGCCCGCTCTGCAGTCCTGCCCGCAGCGCAGGGGCGTCTGCACCCAGGTCAAGACGACGACGCCGAAGAAGCCGAACTCGGCGCTCCGCAAGATCGCCCGTGTGCGCCTCACGAACGGGATCGAGGTCACGACCTACATCCCGGGTATTGGGCACAACCTCCAGGAGCACTCGATCGTCATGATCCGCGGGGGTCGCGTGAAGGACCTCCCGGGCGTGCGCTACCACATCATTCGCGGCACGCTCGACGCCGTCGGCGTCGCGAACCGCAAGCAGTCGCGCTCGAAGTACGGCGCCAAACGCCCGAAGGCTTAAGGAAGAGAAATGCCGCGTCGTCGTGAAGTTCCGAAGCGCGAGGTCCTCCCGGACCCGCTGTATCAATCTCAGCTCGTGACGAAGTTCATCAACTGCGTCATGGAGCGAGGAAAGAAGTCGACGGCCGAGTCGATTTTCTACGGGGCCATGAAGCACATCGAGCAGAAGACGTCCGACGACCCGCTCAAGACGTTCAAGAAAGCTCTCGAGAACGTCAAGCCGGTCCTCGAGGTCAAGTCGCGCCGCGTCGGCGGCTCGACGTATCAGGTTCCGGTCGAGGTCAAGCCCAACCGCCGCGCCTCGCTCGCGATCCGCTGGGTCATCTCGTACGCACAGGCTCGCGGTGAGAAGACCATGCGCGACAAGCTCGCCGGCGAGCTGATGGATGCAGCCAACAACCGCGGCAACGCGGTGAAAAAGAAGGAGGATACCCACAAGATGGCCGAGGCCAACAAGGCCTTCGCCCATTACCGCTGGTAGGACTGCACAGATCTTCGGGCGAGCGGAAACCGGCCGGGCGGCGCTGAAAGGCGCGGAGCCGGACAGGTCCTCTCCAGAAACCCCGACACGCCTCACCGCGTGCGGAATTCCCCGGGCCGCGAACGTCGCTGCTGAAAGAGCTAGACACGCAGGCCAGGGAAATTCGACGGCGCAGACACCCCGGGACGGGAAAAACTCGTTATGCCGAGAAATCATCCTCTCGATAAGTGCCGAAACATCGGCATCATGGCCCACATCGACGCGGGTAAAACCACGACGACGGAGCGCGTGCTCTATTACACCGGGGTCAACTACAAGATCGGCGAGGTCCACGAAGGGACCGCGACGATGGACTGGATGGTTCAGGAGCAGGAGCGCGGCATCACGATCACGTCGGCCGCGACGACCTGCCACTGGAAGGGTATCCGCATCAACATCATCGACACCCCGGGTCACGTGGACTTCACGGCCGAGGTGGAGCGTTCGCTACGCGTCCTCGACGGCGCGGTGGCGGTTTTCGACGCCGTATCCGGGGTCGAGCCGCAATCCGAGACGGTCTGGCGCCAGGCCGACCGCTACGGGGTCCCGCGCCTCGCGTTCATTAACAAGATGGACCGCGTCGGGGCAGACTTCGACCGCTGTATCGAGATGATGATCACGAAGCTCGGCGCCAAGCCGACGGCCGTGCAGATCCCCTGGGGCTCTGCCGAGACCCTGAGGGGCGTCATCGACCTCGTCGAGGGCAAGGCCTACGACTTCACGGACGACGCCCTCGGCGCGGAATTCGAGACCCTTGACGTCCCGGCCGACCACAAGGCCATGTACGACAAGTATCGCGAGCGCCTCATTGAGCTCCTCGCGGAGACCGACGACGCCCTGATGCAGAAGTTCATGGACGGCCACATCCCGACGCCGGCCGAGATGCGCGCCGCGCTCCGCAAGGCGACGTGCGCGGGCAAGCTCCATCCGGTCGTCTGCGGCTCGGCGTTCAAGAACAAGGGCGTCCAGCAGCTCCTCGACGCGGTCGTCGAGTACCTGCCATCACCCCTCGACATCCCCGCCATCCGCGGCATCGACGAGGACGGGAAGGAAGTCGCTCTCGACACGAAGGACGAGGCCCCGTTCGCGGGTCTCGTGTTCAAGATCATGACCGACCCCTTCGTGGGGCAGCTGGCCTTCTTCCGCCTCTATGCGGGCCACCTCGATGCCGGTTCGGGCGTCTACAACTCCACGAAGCAGACGAACGAGCGGATCGGCCGGCTTCTCAAGATGCACGCGAACAAGCGCGAAGAGATCAAGGAAGTCTGGGCGGGCGACATCGCCGCGGCGGTCGGCCTCAAGAACGTCACGACGGGCGACACGATCTGCGACCGCGACCACATCGTCGTCCTCGAGTCGATGAAGTTTCCCGAGCCCGTGATCACGCTCGCGATCGAGCCGAAGACGAAAGCCGACCAGGAAAAGATGGGCATGGCGCTCGCCAAGCTCATGCAGGAAGACCCCACGTTCCGCGTCCACACGGACAAGGAGACGAACCAGACGATCATCGCCGGGATGGGCGAGCTCCATCTCGAGATCATCGTCGACCGCATGGTGCGCGAGTTCAACGTCGGCGCGAACGTCGGCAAGCCCCAGGTCGCGTACCGCGAGACGATTCGCAAGGACGTCGCCGGCGAAGGCAAGTTCATCCGCCAGTCGGGCGGGAAGGGGCAATACGGCCACGCCAAGATCCGCCTGCGCCCGCATCCCGAGGGCAAGGACTACGAGTTCGTGAACGGCATCTCGGGCGGCTCGATCCCCAAGGAGTTCATCAAGCCGATCGACCAGGGCATCCGAGAGGCGATTCTCACGGGCGTCCTCGCCGGCTACCCGACGGTGAACATCCAGGTCGAGCTGTACGACGGCTCGTACCACGACGTCGACTCGTCGGAAATGGCCTTCAAGATCGCCGGCTCCATGGCGTTCCAGGACGCCGCCAAGAAGGCGAATCCGGTCATACTCGAGCCGATGATGGCCGTCGAGGTCGTCACGCCCGACGAATTCCTCGGGCCCGTGAACGGCGACCTCAGCTCGCGCCGCGGCCGCATCAACCACATGGAGCCCCGCGTGAACTTCCAGGTCATCACGGCGAGCGTCCCGCTCTCGGAAATGTTCGGTTACGCGACCACGCTCCGGTCCCTCACGCAGGGCCGGGCCAACTACTCGATGCAGTTCGAAAGATACGACGAGGTTCCGAAGGCGATCGCCGAGGGAATCATTGCCAAGGTTTCGGTCTAAGACTCTTCGTTCAAGGAAGCGCAGAAGGAGATATCGCGATGGCCAAGGAAAAGTTCGAGCGCAAGAAGCCCCATGTCAACGTCGGCACGATCGGACACGTCGACCACGGCAAGACGACGCTGACCGCCGCCCTGACGAAGGTCCTCTCGACCAAGGGATTGGCCGTTTCCAAGTCCTATGACGACGTCGCCAAGGCGGACGCGAAGACGTTCCGCCGCGACGCGACGAAGATCCTCACGGTCGCCCTCGCCCACGTGGAATACGAGACCGAAAAGCGGCACTACGCCCACATCGACTGCCCGGGCCACGCCGACTACATCAAGAATATGATCACGGGCGCCGCGCAGATGGACGGCGCGATCCTCGTCGTGTCGGCGCCCGTCGGCCCGATGCCGCAGACGAAGGAGCACGTCCTCCTCGCCCGCCAGGTCAACGTCCCCGCGATGGTCGTGTTCCTCAACAAGTGCGACATGATGGAAGACCCCGAGCTGCTCGATCTCGTCGAGCTCGAGGTGCGGGAGCTCCTCTCGAAGTACGGCTTTGACGGCGACAAGATCCCGGTCATCCGTGGTTCGGCGATCAAGGCGCTCAACGACCCGAACGGCCCCGACGCCAAGGCGATCTGGGATCTTGCAGCGGCCCTCGACGCGAGCATCCCCGAGCCCACGCGCCTCACCGACAAGGACTTCCTCCTCCCGATCGAAGACGTCTTCTCGATCTCGGGCCGCGGCACGGTCGTCACGGGGCGCGTCGAGCGCGGCATCGTGAAGGTGGGCGACGAAATCGAGATCGTCGGCCTCCGCGACACGCAGAAGAAGACTGTCACCGGCGTCGAGATGTTCAAGAAGCTTCTCGACCAGGGGCAGGCGGGCGACAACGTCGGCGTCCTCCTCCGCGGCGTCGAGCGTACGGACGTCGAGCGTGGACAGGTCCTCTGCAAGCCGGGCTCGATCAAGCCCCACACGAAGTTCAAGGGCAAGGTCTACATCCTGTCCAAGGACGAGGGTGGCCGCCACACTCCGTTCTTCAACAACTACCGCCCGCAGTTCTTCATCCGCACGACCGACGTCACGGGCTCCGCGGCGCTGCCGGCGGGCGTCGAGATGGTCATGCCCGGCGACGACGTCGAGCTGGACATCACGCTCATCTCGCCGATCGCCATGGAAAAAGGCCTCAAATTCGCCATCCGCGAAGGCGGCCGCACCGTGGGCGCGGGAACGGTTACGGAGATCCTGGCTTAAGCCGGGGAACAAATGGCCAACGACAGAATCCGCATCCGCCTCAAGGCTTATGACTATCGGATCCTCGACCAGTCGACGACGGAAATCGTCGACACGGCGCGGCGTTCGGGCGCGAAGGTCGCGGGGCCGATCCCGCTTCCGACGACGATCGCGCGCTGGACCGTGAACCGTTCGCCGCACGTCGACAAGAAATCGCGCGAGCAGTTCGAGATGCGGACACACAAGCGCCTTCTCGATATTTTCGAGTGGACGCCGCAGACAGTCGACGCGCTCACGAAGCTGGAGCTCCCGGCGGGCGTCGAAGTCGAGATCCGGACGATGGGTAAGTAGGAATTCGGACGCGGCGAGGAAAGAAACATGATCAACGGAATTCTGGGACGCAAGATCGGGATGACCCAGGTCTTCGAGGCGGACGGCACGGTCGTGCCGGTCACCGTCGTCGAAGCCGGGCCCTGCCTGGTCGTCCAGCGCAAGACGAAGGACAACGACGGATACGACGCTGTTCAGCTCGGGCTGGTCGGGCGCGTCTCGCCGCGGCGCCTCACGGCTCCCGCGAAGGGTCATTTCGAAAAGGCGGGTGTGCCGCCGACGAAGACCCTGGGCGAGGTGCGCTGCGACGCGGACGAGAAGGCGGCTCCGGGCGACAAGGTGCTCTGCGACATCTTCGCGGAAAAGGAACACGTCGACGTGGTCGGCGTCTCCAAGGGCAAGGGGTTTCAGGGCGTCATGAAGCGCCACGGCTTCGCCGGTGGCGGGGCGACGCACGGCTCGATGTTCCACCGGGCCCCGGGCTCGATCGGACCGTCGGCGTTTCCGTCCCGCGTCTATCCCGGCACGCGGATGTCGGGACGCATGGGTGGCAAGCAGACGACGATGAAGAACCTCGTCGTCGTCCGGGTGGATGCGGAAAACCATCTGCTTTATCTCCGGGGAGCGGTTCCGGGCGCGCGAAACACGGTTGTGAAGATCGTGAAGAAGCTGTCCCGGAAACCGGCGGAGTAAGGGGACGATGATGGCAACGACCAAGAAGACGCCTGCCGGAAAAGCGCCTCAGACCCGGAAGCCGGGGGCGGCTCCGGCGAAGACCCACGTCGCGAAGGCCGGCGCCGCGAAGGCGGCCGCCCCGAGGACGGGCGACGCCGCGTCGCTGACGCTTCCGCTGCGCAACCTCAAGGCCGAGAAGGTCGGTGAGGTCACGCTGCCCGAGGAGATTTTCGGCGTGCCGTTCCGCCGCCACCTCGTGTGGGAGGTCGTCAAACAGATCCGGGCGCGCGAGCACCGGGGCACGCACAAGACGAAGGTTCGCTCCGAGGTTTCGGGCTCAGGCAAGAAGCCGTTCAAGCAGAAGGGCACCGGCCGCGCGCGTCAGGGCGGCGGACGCCCGCCGATCCACCGTCACGGCGGCACGGTGTTCGGGCCAAGACCGCATTCGTACGACCTGAAGGTCAACGCGAAGGCGAAGAAGGCGGCTCTCTGCTGCGTTCTCTCCGAGAAGGCGCGCGGAAACCAGGTGGTCCTCCTCGACACGCTCCAGCTCGGCAGCCACAAGACGAAGGACTTCGCGGGCGTGCTCGCGAAGCTCGGCATCCAAGGGAAGGCGCTCATCCTCGACCGGAAGGCCAACCTCAACCTGTCCCGCGCCGCCGCGAACAACCCGAAGGTCGTCGCCCTCGACGTCCTCGGCCTCAACGTCTACGACGCGCTGAACGCCGGCACGCTCGTCTTCTCCGAAGACGCGCTTCGGACGGCCATCGAGGTGCTCGCATGAGCGAGAGAACGATGCAGTCCGTTCTCGTGCGCCCCGTCCTCACGGAGCGCTCCACGGCCATGAGCCAGGCGCAGAACGTCCTCACGTTCGACGTCGCCCGGGACGCGAACAAGATCCAGATCCGCAAAGCCGTCGAGGCCCTCTTCCAGGTCAAGGTCGACGCCGTCCGCGTCGTCGCCGTGTCCGGGAAGATCAAGAAGGTCGGAAAGTCGATCGGCCGGGCCCAGGACCGAAAGAAGGCCTACGTGAAGCTGGCGAAGGGCCAGAAGCTTCCGGCCCTCTTCGAAGGGGTGTAACGCACCATGCCCGTAAAGTCATACAAACCCACGTCTCCCGGTCTCCGTCAGCGGACCACGTCCGACTTCTCGGAGATCACGAAGACCGGACCCGAGAAGTCGCTCACGAAGGGCAAGCTCAAGACCGGCGGCCGCGACAGCCGCGGCCATCTCACGTCCTGGTGGCGCGGCGGCGGACACAAGAAGCGCTACCGAACGATCGATTTCAAGCGCGACAAGCACGACATCCCGGCGAAGGTCGCTTCGGTCGAGTACGACCCGAACCGGTCCGCACACATCGCCCTTCTGAACTACGCGGACGGCGAGAAGCGTTACATCGTGGCGCCCTCGGGCCTCAAAGTCGGCCAGACGATCGTCTCCGGCGCCGCCGTCGACATCGTCGTCGGGAACGCGCTTCCGCTCAAGGCGATCCCGCTCGGCACCGTCGTGCATAACATCGAGTTCAAGCCGGGCCGCGGCGGACAGATGGCGCGGTCGGCGGGAGCCGGGGCGCAGCTCATGGCGAAGGAGGGCGTATACGCCCTTCTCCGCGTTCCGTCGGGCGAGCTCCGCCGCGTCCGCGTCGACTGTTACGCCACGATCGGACAGGTTGGAAACCTCGAGCACGAGAACATCTCCATCGGCAAGGCCGGCCGCAATCGCTGGCTCGGCTGGAAGCCGCACAACCGCGGTGTCGCGATGAACCCGGTCGACCACCCGATGGGTGGCGGCGAGGGCAAGACTTCGGGCGGACGCCATCCAACCTCGCCGTGGGGCTGGAAGACGAAGGGTAAGAAGACGCGCAACAACAAGCGGACCGACGCCTTGATCGTCAAGCGCCGCAAGTAGGATTCGAGGAAACACATGTCTCGTTCCACGAAAAAGGGGCCGTTCGTCGACACGCCGCTCCTCGAGAAGATCACGGCGATGAACGCCGCGGGGGAAAAGCGCGTCCTGAAGACCTGGTCGCGCCGCTCGACGATCCTGCCCGACATGGTCGGGCACACGCTCGCCGTGCACAACGGGAAGAAGTTCATTCCCGTCTATATCTCCGAGAACATGGTCGGGCACAAGCTCGGCGAGTTTTCACCCACGCGTACCTTCAAGGGCCACTCGGGCAAGAAGGTCGAAAAGGGCGCGACGCCGGGGGCTCCGGGAGCACCGGGCGCGCCGGGCGCCGCCGCGGCGCCCGCGGCGAAAGGCTAAGGAACGCCGATGGAAGCCGTCGCACGTCTCCGCCACTACCGAGGCTCGGCCCAGAAGGTCCGCCTCGTCGCCGATCTAATCCGGATGAAGCCGGTCGGGAAAGCGCTCGCGACTCTGCGCACCACGCGAAAGAGCTGCTCGTCCGATCTCCAGAAGCTCGTCGAGTCCGCGCTCGCGAACGCCCAGCAGAACGAGTCCGGCGTCGACGCGGACGCGCTCGTCGTCGCGAAGATCCAGGTCGACGAGGCCGGACGCAAGCCTCTGCAGCGCAATTCGATGATCCGCTCGGTCTCGAACTACAAGAAGCGCTTCGCGCGCCCACGCTTCATGAGCGGCCCCCAGGGCCGCATGTGGCTCGTGCCGCGCCCGTTCTGCCACGTGACGGTCATCCTGTCGGATGCGGCCGCCGCGCGGAAGGAAGCGGGCCTCAAGGCCGAGGCGCCGAAGCCGCTCGTCAAGAAGCGCCAGGGTCGCGTCGCGGCCGCGGTCTCCGCCGCCGCACACCGCCCCGGCAAGGAGAACCGCGCGGTCGAGCGGGCGCACAAAAAGGTGGCGTCCGACGAGAAGCGCGCCGAGCGCGTGGAGGCCGCCGAGGCGAGCCACGCCGGGGACAAGAACGAGCACAACGAGAAGAAGTCGAAGAAGCCGGCGAAGCCGGAATCGGCCGGGTAACGGGAGAACACGATGGGTCAGAAAGTCCACCCTTACGGTTTCCGCATCGGCTACAACCGCACCTGGCACTCGCGCTGGTATGCCGAGAAGGACTACCTCAAGTTCCTGCACGACGACATCAAGCTCCGTGAGGAGCTCAAGCGGGACCTGGTGAACGCGGCTGTCTCGGAGATCGAGATCGAGCGCGGGAACAAACTGAAGATCAACATCATGACCGCCCGTCCCGGCGTCATCATCGGGAAGAAGGGCGCGTCCGTGGACCAGCTGCGCGACCGCCTGCAGCAGCGGCTCGGCAAGGACATCCACGTCAACATCGTCGAGATCCAGCGTCCCGAGACCGACGCGCAGCTCGTCGCCGAGTCGATCGCGATGCAGCTCGAGCGCCGCGTTGCGTTCCGCCGCGCGATGAAGAAGGGCATGGAGTCCGCGTTCCGCTTCGGCGCGCAGGGAATCAAGATCCGATGCGGCGGCCGCTTGAACGGCGCCGAGATCGCGCGCTCGGAGTGGTACCAGGAGGGTCGCCTCCCGCTCCACACGCTCAAGGCCGATATCGACTACGGATTCGCCGAGGCGCGCACGACGTACGGAAAGATCGGCGTCAAGTGCTGGATCTACAAGGGTGACCTCCACCGCGCCAAGAGTCGCCGGAAGGTCGCGTAAGGAACAACGCTGATGTTGATGCCGTCGAAGGTCAAGTACAGGAAGCAGCAGAGAGGCCGCATGCGCGGAACTGCGTACAAGGGCTCGGAGCTCTCGTTCGGGGAGTACGGGCTGCAGGCGCTCGAGCCGGGCTGGCTCACGGCGCGCCAGATCGAGGCTGCCCGCGTAGCGGTCCAGCGCCACGTGAAGCGCGGCGGGAAGCTCTGGATCCGCGTCTTCCCCGACAAGCCGATCACGAAGAAGCCCGCGGAAACACGCATGGGTAAGGGCAAGGGCGCACCCGAAGGCTGGGTCTGCGTCATCAAGCCGGCCCGGATCATGTTCGAGATGGAAGGCGTCGACGAGAAGACGGCGCGCGAAGCATTCGGCCTCGCGGGGGACAAGATCGGGATCAAGACCCGGTTCGTCTCGCGCACTTTCCTCGCGGCGGTGAGGTAAGCGCATGACGATGAAGATCCAGGCCATGCTCGACTGGTCTCCCGAGGAGAAGGCGGCGAAGGCGAAGGAGTGGGCCCAGTCCCTCTTCACGCTCCGTCTCCAGAAGGCCACGGGACAGCTCGAAAATCCGATGAAGATCAAGGAGCTTCGAAAAGACATCGCTCGCCTCAAGACCGCGCAGCACATGGGCGCCGTCGAGACGGCGGCGGCGGCGGCTCACGAAGTTGCGCCCCATTCGGAGGGGACCGAAGAGAAGAGCTCTGCGAATGTGAAGAGCGCGGTGGGAACGGCGAAGCACAAGGGCCACGCGGTCGCGTCCGGCAAGGGCGCGAAGAAGCGCGCTGCGGCTGCGAAGGCGACACACAAGAAGGCGGCCGGCGCCCCTGCGAAGGCTCATTCACCTTCTAAGAAATCTTCATCTCCGAAAGGCAAGCCCGCTGCTGCCTCGAAGAGCAAGTCCGCCCCCGCGAAGAAAAGCAAAAAGAAGTAGTTCGTAACAGGAAGCAGTGAGCACGATCATGAGCAGCACCCCGAATCCCCAGCCGACGCCGGCGGCCGGCGCGTCCGCGGCCGACCAGCCGCGGCGCACCCGCAAGATCGGGATCGTCGTCTCGAACAAGATGGAGAAGACGGTCGTCGTCGAGGTTTCGCGCACCGTCAAGCACGAGCGCTACGGCCGCTACCAGAAGAAGTCCGCGCGCTTCCTGGCGGACGACCGTGTTCTCAAGGCGCTGCCCGGCGACACGGTTCAGATCGAGGAGACGCGTCCGCTGTCGGCCCGCAAGCGCTGGCGGGTGATCACGATCGTGACGAGGGGCCGCCAGGCGGTTTCCGACACGGCCGACGTTCCGGGCAGTGCGAAGAAGATCGCGCCGAAGTCGGTCCCCGATAAGAAGCTGGCGGGTAAGCCGGCGAAGAGGCAGTCATGATCCAGATGGGGACGATTCTCGAAGTCGCCGACAACTCGGGTGCCCGCCGGCTCTTCTGCATCAAGGTGCAGGGCGGGTCGACCGGCGACTACGGCCGCATCGGCGACGTCATCACCTGCTCGGTGAAGGAGTCGAATCCCGACGCGCCGGACACGGTCAAGAAGGGCAAGGTCGTCAAAGCCGTCATCGTGCGCACGGTTCGCGAGCAGCGGCGCCGCGACGGCAGCTACATCAAGTTCGACACGAACGCCGCCGTCCTCGTCAACGCCGAAAAAGAGCCGATCGGAACCCGTGTGTTCGGGCCGGTCGCTCGTGAGCTCCGCGAGAAGAAATTCATGAAGATCATCTCGCTGGCTCCGGAAGTCATCTGACATGAAGAAAAAGCAGCCGACATACTCCGGAAAGCGCCGGATTCGCAAGGACGACCTCGTGGTCGTCCTCACGGGGAAAGACCGCGGGGCCCAGGGGAAGATCCTCAAGATGCTGCCCGACAAGGGCCGCGCCGTCGTCGAGGGCGTGAACAAGATCAAGCGGGCCACGCGCGCGAATCCACAGAAGAACATCAAGGGCGGCATCCTCGAGCGCGAGGCGCCGATCGCCCTCTCCAACCTCATGCTCGTCGACCCCGAGGGCGGCAAGCCGACGCGCGTGGGAATCCGCCCGGAAGGCGGGGAGTGGGTGCGCTACGCCAAGAAGAGCAGGACGACCATCGGCACGCTCCGGCCGGCGGGCGAGTGAGGAGAGCATGAGCACGCCGCGTCTCGCAGAGAAGTACCGAAAAGAAGTCGTTCCGGTCCTCAAGAAGGAGTTCGGGATCGACAATCCGATGGCGGTTCCGAAGGTCGAGAAGGTCGTCCTCAACATGGGGATCGGCGAAGCGATCACGAACGCGAAGCTCGTCGACACCGCCGCCGAGGAGCTCACGAAGATCGCCGGCCAGCGAGCCGTCGTGACCAAGGCGAAGAAGTCCATCGCCACGTTCAAGCTGCGCGCGGGCATGCCGATCGGCTGCCGCGTCACGCTGCGCGGCGATCGGATGTACGAGTTCCTGGACCGCCTCATGAACGTCGCGCTTCCCAGGGTCCGCGACTTCCGCGGCGTGCCGACGCGCGCCTTCGACGGCCGGGGCAACTACACGCTCGGCGTCAAGGATCACCTCATCTTCCCCGAGATCGACCCCACGAAAATCGACAAGTCCAAGGGTCTCAACGTCACCATCGTCACGACGGCAGGCTCGGATGACCGGGCCCGGGTTCTTCTGAAGGAACTCGGAATGCCGTTCGGCCGATAGCAAGTCAAGGAGCGCAGGCATGGCTCGTCGCGCCGCGATCATCAAGGCAAATTCAAAACTGAAGTACGCGATCCGCAAGCGAAACCGCTGCATGCGCTGCGGGCGTCCGCGGGCGTTTCTTCGCAAGTTCGGCTTGTGCCGCATTTGCTTCCGGAACCTCGCGCTCGCGGGCTACGTGCCCGGAGTGACGAAGGCGTCGTGGTGAGGAGGGGACGATGAACATCAGCGATCCCGTCTCCGATCTCCTCGCGCGCCTCCGGAACGCGCTGTCGGCCCGGCACGAGAAGGCTGACGTCCCATCGTCGCGCTTCAAGGTCGAGCTGGCCCGCATCCTCAAGGATGAGGGTTACATCAAGAACTTCAAGGTCATGGACGACCGGGGCGGAAGCCTCCTCCGGCTTTACCTGAAGTACGACGACGCAGGGAACCCGGTCATCCACGGGTTGACGCGATCGAGCAAGCCCGGCCGCCGCCTGTATGCCGGCAAGGACGAGCTTCCGGAGGTCCTCGGCGGCCTCGGCGTCGCCATCGTCTCCACCTCGCAGGGCCTCCTCTCCGGCAACGACGCGAAAAAGCGCGGCGTTGGCGGCGAAGTCGTCTGCACGGTGTGGTGAGGAACGCATATGTCGCGAGTCGGTAAGAAACCCATCACCATTCCCAAGGGAGTGGACGTCCAGGTCGCGGGCTCGACCGTCACCGTCAAGGGGCCGAAGGGCTCCGTCGTGACGCCGATCCTCGCGGGCATCTCGATCGAGAACAAGAGCGGCATTCTCAGCCTCATGCGCCGCGGCGAGGAGAAGAAGGACAAGGCCCTCCATGGACTGAACCGCGCGCTCCTCCAGAACGCCGTGAAGGGCGTGACCGAGGGCTTCAAGCGGGAGATCGATCTCGTCGGAATCGGCTTCAAGGCCGAGAAGAAGGCCAAAGAAGTCGTGTTCTCCGTAGGCTTTTCCCACCAGGTGAAATTCCCCGTGCCGGAGGGAATCACGATCGACGTGGCGCCCGACGCGAAAGCCAAGGACATCACGCACGTCATCGTGACCGGCGTCGACAAGCAGAAGGTCGGACAGACGGCCACCGAGATTCGCGGCATTCGTCCGCCGGACCCGTACAAACTGAAGGGATTCCGCTTTGTCGGCGAAATCCTGAAGAAGAAGGCCGGCAAGGCCACGGGCAAGTAAGGTTAAGGAAGCAGGAACCATGGACAAGGCAAGAGCCCGGGTCGAAGCGAAAACGCGCATCCATGCGCGCATCCGGCAGAAGGTCAAGGGCACGGCCGCGCGGCCGCGTCTCGCGGTGTCCCGCACCCTTCGCTGGATCTCCGTTCAGGTCATCGACGACGCCGCCGGTGCGACGCTCGCCCACGCGACGTCGCGCGAGGAAGGCGTGCGCGGAAAAGCGAAGAGCGCGGCCAACAAGACGGCCGCCGTCAAGGTGGGGACGCTCATCGCCGAGCGCGCCCAGGCCAAGGGGATTCAGGCGGTCGTGTTCGACCGCGGCGGCCATCTCTACCACGGCAACGTGAAAGCGCTCGCGGAAGCCGCCCGCGAGAAGGGGTTGAAGTTTTGAGCAGCACTCCGCCAGCCAATCGTCCTCCGCGCCCGAACCGTCCCGGCGGCCGCTCCGGCGGTCCCGGCGGCCCGCCCCAGCGCCCCGCCGGCGCTCTCGGTGAAGGCCGCGCGGGAGCCGACCTCATCGACCACGTCGTCCACATCAACCGCGTCACGAAGGTCGTAAAAGGCGGCAAGAACTTCTCGTTCTCGGCCCTCGTCGTCGTGGGCGACGGGCATGGCCGCGTCGGCTATGGTGCCGGCAAGGCGAAGGAAGTCCCGATGGCCATCAAGAAGGGCATCGAGATGGCGAAGAAGAAGATGATCAGCGTCCCCCTGAAGGGCAAGACGATCCCGCATCCGATCGTCGGCCACTACGGCGCCGGCCGGGTCATGCTGAAGCCGGCTTCCGAAGGCACGGGCGTCATCGCAGGCGGTGCCGTCCGCGCGGTGCTCGAGTCGGCCGGAGTCCAGAACATCCTCACGAAGTCCCTCGGCACGACGAACCCGCACAACGTCGTCAAGGCCACGTTCGACGCGCTGCTGCACCTGCAGCTCGAGTCGACGATCGCCCGGGCGCGCGGCCTGGGCAGCAACGAGCCGAAGGCCGCCGAACCCGTGACTGCGCTCGCGCCCACAACGGCGCTCGCGCCGGCCGTGGACGTCGATGCCACGGAGAAAATCGGATGAGCGAAGCGCAGAAAAAAGAGAAGAAAAAGCCCACGGCCGCCGCGAAGGCGGTGGCTCCGAAGCACATTCGCATTCGCCAGATCAAGTCTGGCATCTGCACGCCCGTCGACCAGAAACAGACTCTCTTCGGGCTCGGCCTCCGCCGCATCAGGCAGGAAGTCGTCCGCCTCGACACCCCGGCGATCCGGGGCCAGGTCCACAAAGTCCGCCACCTCGTCGAAATCGTCGAGGGCGGCGCGGCGAGGTAACGCATGTCGCACGTGTCGCACGGACTCCACAACCTCGGGCCCCGCAAGGGCGCGACCCAGACGAAAAAGCGAGTTGGCCGCGGTCCTGGCTCCGGTCTCGGCAAGACGTCGGGCAAGGGCCACAAAGGCCAGAACTCGCGCAGCGGCTATTCGCATCTGCGCGGCCACGAAGGCGGACAGAACCCGCTCCACCGCCGGCTTCCGAAGCGCGGCTTCACGAACATTTTCCGCAAGGAGTGGACGACGGTCAGCGTCGAGGCTCTCGAGCGTATGTTCAAGGCGGGTGACGCGGTCACCCTCGAGGCCCTCAAGAGCGCTGGAGTCAAGAAGACGAGCCAGGGCGTGAAGGTTCTCGGCTCGGGCGAGCTCAAGAAGGCGCTCGTCGTCTCCGCGCACCACTTCACGGAAGGCGCGAAGAAGAAGATCGAAGCCGCCGGCGGCCGCTGCGAGGTCGTGGCTCGGTAATGCAGATCCTCGAGTCGTTCCGCAACATTTTCGCGATCCCGGACCTGAGGAAACGTGTCCTCTTCACGTTCGGGCTGCTTGCGATCTACCGGATCGGTTCGCACATCCCGACGCCCGGTCTCGACGCGTCCGCCCTCGAAGAGTTCTTCAAGGCGAGCGCCGGGGGGCTGCTCGGCTTCCTCGACGTGTTCTCGGGCGGGGCGCTCCGGCGGCTGTCCGTGTTCGCGCTCGGCATCACGCCATACATCACGGCGTCGATCATCCTTCAGCTCCTGACGGTCGTCTGGCCCTACCTCGAGAAGCTCTCGAAGGAAGGAGAGATGGGACGCCGGAAGATCACGCAGTACACGCGCTACGGCACGGTCATCCTCTCGGTCGTCCAGGGGACCGGCATCTCGCTCTGGCTCTGGAGCCAGACGACGCCGAGCGGGCGGTTCCTCGCGCTGCGCGACCCGGGATCGGACGCGGGCAAGCTCGGGTTCGTCCTCATGGCGATCCTGACGCTCACGACGGGCACGGCGTTCGTCATGTGGCTCGGCGAGCAGATAACGGAACGAGGAATCGGTAACGGGATTTCGCTGATCATCTTCGCAGGCATCGTCGCCGGGTTCCCGGGCGCGGTCATCAACTCGATCCAGCAGGTCCAGCGCGGCGCCATGTCGCTCTTCACGGGGCTCATCCTCCTCGTCTTCATGATCGGGGTGGTTGCGGCAATCGTCTTCGTCGAGCGCGCCCAGCGGCGCATCCCGGTGCAATACGCAAAACGCGTCGTCGGCCGGAAGGTCTACGGAGGCCAGAACACGTACCTGCCCCTGCGCGTGAACACGGGCGGCGTCATCCCGATCATTTTCGCGGTCTCGATCATCCAGTTCCCGCAGTACATCGCGTCCGCGTTCAAGAGCGACTTCATGAAGAAGATCGCCGAGCAGCTCTCCATCGGGCAGCCGCTCTACAACCTCTTCTATGCGCTCGGCATCATCTTCTTCTGCTACTTCTACATTTCGATCATCTTCAACCCGAACGACACGGCCGAGAACATGCGCAAGTACGGCGGCTTCATCCCGGGCATCCGCCCCGGAAAGGCCACGTCGGACTACATCGACAACGTGCTCACGCGCATCACCCTCATCGGCGCTCTCTATCTCGTGGTCGTCGCCCTCATCCCCGAGTTCCTCACGATGGGCTTCAAGGTGCAGGGCATTCCGGGCATCGGCCCGTGGCTCGACGGGCACCTGCCCGCGTTCGTGACGCAGGGCCTCGGCATCACGTTCTTCTTCGGCGGCACGTCGCTTCTCATCGTCGTGGGCGTCGCCATGGACACGGTCCAGCAAGTGGAGTCGCAGCTCGTCATGCGTAACTACGATGGCTTCCTCAAGAAGGGCCGCATCCGGGGGCGTCGCTGACGACATGCCATCCGCCGTCGTTTTCTTCGGCCCTCCCGGCTCGGGAAAGGGGACTCAGGCGTCGCGGCTCGCGGCGTCGCTGGGGATTCCCCAGGTCTCGACCGGAGACCTCCTCCGGAGTCACGTCTCACGGGGAACGGCGCTCGGCGGAATCGCGAAACCCATCATGGAGTCGGGCGCGCTCGTGCCGGACGATCTCGTGACGAAGATGCTGAAAGAGCGGCTCGCCGAGGCCGACGCGAAAAGCGGGGCGATTTTCGACGGGTATCCGAGAACGGTCGCACAGGCCCAGTCTCTCGAGGCGCTCCTCGAGGGCGCCGGCGGCCGCGTGAACCCGGTGCTCTTCATCGACGTGCCCGACACAACGCTCGTCGACCGGTTGCTCAAGCGCGCCACCCTAGAAGGTCGTGCGGACGACACGAAGGAGACAATCGCCGAGCGGCTGCGCGTGTATCGCGAGAAGACGGCGCCGCTTGCCGACCTCTACGCGAAGGCCGGTGTTCTCGTGAAGATCGATGGCGACCGCTCCGTCGAGGCCGTCGCGGTGGACGTGCGCCGGGCGGTGATCGCGTGATCACCTGCAAGGGCAAGTCGGAGATCCTCAAGATGGAGCACGCGGCCCGCATCGTGCACGAGACGTTGTCCGAGTGTGTGGCGGCGTGCCTCGCCGGGAGGACGACGGAGGAGATCGACCGCATCGCGGCGGCCGGCATCGCGTCTCGCGGCGGCAAGCCCGCATTCCCGGGCTATCGCGGCTACCCCAAGACGCTCTGCATCTCGATCAACGACGAGGTGGTTCACGGCATCCCGTCGACGAAGCGCGTCCTCAAGGCGGGCGACGTCGTGGGGCTGGACCTGGGCGCGATCGTCGAGGGCTACTACGCGGACGCCGCGCGCTCGATCGCCGTCGAGCCGGTGCCCGCCCCGGTGCGGGAGTTGATCGACACGACGCACGCTGCCCTCCTTGCCGGTATCGGGGCCGTCGTCGTCGGCGGCCGCATCGGCGACATCGGGGCGGCCGTCGAGGCCGTCGCGAGGAGCAAGAAGTACGGCGTCGTTCGTGAGTTCGTGGGCCACGGGATCGGTACGGCGCTCCATGAAGAGCCGCAGGTTCCGAACTACGGCCCCGGCGGCAAGCGCGAGATCATCCGCGAGGGGATGGTCCTTGCCATCGAGCCGATGTTCAACCTCGGCGCCGCGGCGGTCACGACCGATGCCGACGGATGGACCGTGCGCACGAAGGACGGTCGGCCCTCGGCGCATTTCGAGCACACGGTGGTGGCGACGGCCAAGGGGCCGGTCGTCCTCGGGTTCGGGCGATTCACGGCCGGTTCGGCGCAGACGGGCGCCCCCGGTCTTCACGAGTATCCGCTTCCCGTCGCGGTTTGACGGCAGCGAGACAGAAGGTTTATGTCGAAGGAAGACGCCATCGAAGTGACCGCAACGGTGATCGAGCCGCTGCCGAACGCGATGTTCAAGGTCGAGTTGGAAAACAAACATCAGGTGCTCGCACACATCTCCGGCAAGATGCGGAAACATTTCATCCGAATCCTGCCGGGAGACAAGGTCCTCGTCGAACTCTCGCCGTACGACCTGACGCGCGGGCGCATCATCTACCGGTACAAGTGAATCGAGGTCTCGCATGAAAGTCCGCACGTCCGTCAAGAAGATCTGCAGCAAGTGCAAGGTGATCCGCCGCGCCGGCGTGGTGCGGGTCATTTGCGAGAACGTCAAGCACAAGCAGCGTCAGGGCTGAAGAGGAATTCGCAATGGCTCGTATCGCAGGCGTCGACCTTCCCCCGAACAAGCGCGTCGAAATCGGCCTGACCTACATTTTCGGGATCGGCCGTCCAAGCTCCGGAAAGATCCTGGAGACCGCAAAGGTCGACCGGAACACGCGCGTCAAGGATCTCTCCGAGGACGAGGTTTCCCGGATCCGCAAGACGATCCAGGACGACTATGAGGTCGAGGGCGATCTCCGCAAGGAGACGTCCCAGGACATCAAGCGGCTCATGGAGATCGGCTGCTATCGCGGCGTCCGGCACCGCCGGAACCTCCCCGTCCGCGGTCAGCGCACACACACGAACGCCCGCACGCGGAAGGGGCCCCGCAAGGGCGCCGTGGCCGGCAAGAAGAAGGCTACGAAAAAGTAGGTAAATGATGGCTACACCAACTGAAGCTTCCGCGACCGCGAAACCCGCGACTCCCAAGGGCAAGAAGAAGGGTCCGAAAAGGGATAAGAAGAACATCCCACACGCGCTAGCGACGGTGCAGGCGTCCTTCAACAACACGATCGTCTCGATCACCGACCAGCAGGGCAACGTCCTCGCCTGGTCGTCGGCGGGGCGCATCGGGTTCAAGGGCTCGCGCAAAGGCACCCCCTTCGCGGCGCAGCTGGCCGCCGGGAACGCCGCGCAGATCGCCCAGGAGAGCGGCGTCCGCTCGCTGGACGTCCGCGTGAACGGACCGGGCGCCGGCCGCGAGAGCGCGATCCGAGCCCTCGCAGCCGCGGGCATCGACATCCGTTCCATCAAGGACGCGACGCCGATCCCGCACAACGGCTGCCGCCCGCGCAAGCGGCGGCGGGTCTGAGAGGCGCCCCTCTTACCTTCTAAGAATTCTTCGGAATTCTTCGTCCGTAAACCGAGCTCTCGATTCCGGGCCGGGAAGAAGGACGCAATGAAATGACGGAATCGGACGAGAGGTCGTGATTTCCCGTGGCTCGTTATCGTGAATCGGTCTGCCGGCTCTGCCGGCGCGAAGCAATGAAGCTGTTCCTCAAGGGGGACCGCTGTTTCACCAACAAGTGCGCGATCGAGCGCCGCAATTTTCCGCCCGGCCAGCACGGCAAGCGTCGCTCCAAGATCCTCGGCTACGGCATCCAGCTTCGTGAGAAGCAGAAGCTGAAGAGGTTCTACGGGGTGCTCGAGGGCCAGTTCCGGCTCACGTTCGAGGCCGCCGAGCGCATGCGCGGCGTCACGGGCGAGAACCTCCTCTCGCTCCTGGAACGCCGTCTCGACAACGTCGTTCACCGCCTCGGCTTCTCCGGCTCGCGCGCTCAGGCGCGCCAGCTCGTCCGTCACGGGCATGTCCGCGTGAACGGCAAGAAGGTGAACGTGCCGAGCTATGTCGTCGGCACGGGCGCCCTCGTCTCCGTCAAGGAGAAGAGCAAGGCGAATCCGCTCATCGCCGGCGCCGTCGAAACGGCCAAGGGCCGCGGAATCCCGGCGTGGCTCGAGCTGAACGCGGCGGAATTCCAGGGCAAGGTCGTCAAGCTTCCGAAGCGCGAAGACGTCGCGCTGCAGGTCAACGAAAAGCTCATCGTCGAGCTGTACTCGAAGTAGTTCCGTCACGAACACTCCCGCGCGCGCCGCTCAGCGGATCAGTCGCAGGGACAGGAGAAACAGATGTTGTGGAAGGGTTTTCAACGTCCGAACCGTCTCGAGGTCGATGAAGAGAAGGGCAACTACGGCCGTTTCACGGCGCAACCGCTCGAGCGGGGCTGGGGCACGACGGTCGGCAACGCGCTTCGCCGCGTTCTTCTCTCGTCGATCGAGGGTGCCGCGGTCACCGCGGTGAAGATCGAGGGCGTGGAGCACGAGTTCACGGCCGTCCCGGGCGTCGTCGAAGACGTCACGGACATCATCCTCAATCTCAAGGGCCTCGCGATTCGTCTGCACGATGACGGCCCGCGCGCGCTCACGCTCGACGTCAAGACGAAGGGCGGCGTGACCGCCGACGCCTTCGAGGACGACGCGCAGCTCGAGATTCTCAATCCCGACGCCCCCGTCGCGACGCTGGCCGACGGAGGCCGCCTGCGTCTCGAGGCCACGGTCAGCAAGGGCCGTGGCTATGTGCCGGCCGACCGCAACTTCGACCCGGAGGCACCGATCGGAACGATTCCGCTCGATTCGGCCCACTCGCCCGTGCGCCGCGTGAACTATCACGTCGAGGCGGCTCGCGTCGGCCAGGCGACGGACTACGACAAGCTCGTCATCGAAGTCTGGACGAACGGCACGATCACTCCGCGCGACGCCGTTGGCGTGGCCGCGGTTCTCATCCGCGACCATCTCGCGATTTTCGTGAACGTCGAGACGGACGAGGCGGCCCAGGCGGCCGGAGCCGAGATGCCCCAGAGCGAGCTCGACGCTCTGCTCGACACGAACGTCGAGGAGCTCGAGCTTTCCGTGCGCAGCGCGAATTGCCTCAAGAACGCCGGCATCCGCACGCTTCGCGAGCTGGTCCAGAAGACCGAAAGGGACATGCTCGAGACGAAGAACTTCGGGCGGAAGAGCCTGAACGAGATCAAGGACATCCTGCGCGACAAGGGCCTCGCCTTCGGCATGAAGCTCGAGTCTCCGGCCGGCGCGGGTCGCTGAGGAATCCATGCAGCACAATCGAGCGGGCCGCAAGCTCGGCCGGACGACAGCGCATCGCAAGTCGCTGTTTCGGAACCAGCTTTCGTCCCTCATTACCCACGAGCGGATCCAGACGACGCTGCCGAAGGCGAAAGACCTCCGGCCGCTCATCGAGAAGATGGTCACCCTCGGAAAGCGGGGCGGTCTACACGCGCGACGTCTCGCCCTGAAGACCATCCCTGAGGCGACGACTGTCAAGAAGCTCTTCGAGGAGATCGCGCCGCGCTTCAAAGAGCGGGCCGGTGGCTACACTCGCATCATGAAGCTCGGACGGCGTCAAGGCGACGGCGCCGAGATGGCAATCCTCGAGTTCATCGACTTCGACTGGGCGCACCGCCAGGCGGCCAAGAAGGTTGCCGCGAAGGCCGCCGACGAGAAAAAGCAGTCGCTTCTCGAGAAGGCCAAGAAGCTCGTCTCGGGCAAGAGTGACGACAAGGCCGAGAAAAAGGGCGACGGCGCCGAAGGCTCTGATGACGCCGAGAAGGCCGAGAAAAAGGCCAAGGTGCCTGTCGAAAAGAAGAAGGGCTACACGGCTCCGAAGGGACCCAGAGGCTCAGGACCGAAGAGCGGCGGCTCCCACGGCGGCGGCAAGCGCAAGACCGGCTAGGTAGACAGGAAAGATAGAGAAGAGACTCGGATACGGATTTTCTTAAAAGGTTAAGAGGGGCCCCGGTTCGCCGGGGCCTTTTTTCATGAGGGGGGCTTCTACCCGAGCGCTTTCTCGATCTCCTGTATGAGGACCTTCGTCGAGAAGGGTTTCGTGATGTAGCTCGACGCCCCGAGCCGGAGTCCGAGGTCGCGCTCCGACGGCAGCGTGCGCGCCGTCAGCATCACGATCGGCAGACGGGACGTGGCCGGGTTTTCCTTCAGGATGCGGCAGACGTCGAAGCCCGTGAGGCCGGGCGTGAGGGACACGTCGAGGAGCACGAGGTCGGGCGCTTCCTCGCGCACCATCCGGAGGGCCTCTTCGCCGCCGGTCGCCTCCACAGGCAGGAGTCCCGTCAGGCGGAGCTTGAAGGAGAGGATCTTCAGGATCGTCGGTTCGTCGTCCACGACCAGGATCTTTCGGCCCGCAAGGCCCGGGGGAAGGCTGCTCATCGAGCCGTCATTCTAGCGAGAGCGCGGCGCCGGTCAGCACGACGACAGCGGCGGCCATCTCCCGCGTGTGGGTGATCGTGACGTGGGCGCCCGTGACGCCGAGGCGCGCTCCGTGGAGGCGGGCCCGTCCGAAGAGGGCGAGCCGGGGCGGACCGCCGGGACTGCGCACGATGGCGAGCTCGCGAAACGCGATTCCGCGCATTCCTGTCCCGAGCGCTTTCATCGCCGCCTCTTTCGCCGCGAAGAGCCCCGCGACATGCTCCGCGTACGCCGGCGATTCGGGGGGGCGGCGGACCTCGCCCGGCCGGAAGAGCCTCTCGGCAAAGCGCGCTCCGTGGCGTGCGATCGCGCGCGCCACCCGTGGAATCTCGCAGAGGTCGACGCCGAGTCCGACCACTCCCGATCCCGGAGGAAGGCCGTCCTCCGGACCGACGCGGCTGCTCACGCAGGCTCCCGCGAGTCCGGCGAAGCCGCATCGCCCTTCATCTCGCGCCTCCACGTCTCGATCTCGGAAACTGCGGCCCAGAGGTGCAGGAGCCCGAACCCGAGGAGGAAACTCCGGAAATAGGGCGATTCCAGGAAGGGACGCGTTTTCTCCGGAGACCGTCCGACGACGCGCACCGTCCAGTACCGGCCCCACGGCGCGAGAGTCAGGAACGCACCGGCCTCGAGGGCGTAGAGGACGAAGAGCGCCCTGAGAAGCCTGCCGCCGGTTCGTGCCACCCCCGGATTGTAGAGGGAGGTCGCCGGCGGGTCAGGCGCGGCGGAATGCGGCGGCGTGTGCCGATGCGTCGAATGTCCGAAGCGCGCCTTCGCGCCGCGCCGGGGGAGCCGCGGGAGCCTGAGGCACTGGCGCCGCCGGCTGAGGCGCGGGGGCCGGCGCGGAATGAGGCGCCTCGCGGGGAGCGGGTGCGGATTCCCGGTGGGTCACAGGAGCCTCGCGAGGAGCGGGCGCGGATTCCCGGGCCGGGGGCGCCTCGCGCGAGCGCTCGACCACGCGGGGCTGCGGCGCACGCCATCCCGAGTCGTCGTGACGAACCGGCCGTGCCTCCTCGACGCGCCTCGGAATCGGGGCCGGGGCCGGCGAGGAAGGGGAGCGCCACCCATCGTCTCGAAGGCGTCGATAGGCGGGGTCCTGGCCAACGCGCACGGCGGTCTTCTTCAGCTCCTCGATCGCTGCCGGCGAAGGCGTGCTTTCGCGGCGGAGAATCGCCGTCAGGCCCTCGCTCACGGGAGCCCGGCGAGCGCTCTCGGCGCCTGGCAAACGGTGAAGCGCATCCTGGATCGACGCGGCCGGGTTTCCGCCACGCTCGAAGCGGAGGGGAGTTGTCGCGATCGTCCCGATCTCACCGGGCCGGAAGCTCACGCGATCCCCGCGCACGATGTCCCGGGCCGGATCCAGCCGGACGACGATCCGCCCGGACGGCACGTAGTTCCAGCCGCGCGGATCGATCTGCGAGACTGCGACACGCCCGCGAAGATGCGGGTAGACGGGAACGCGTCCGTCGCTGACGTTCACGCGGGCGTGCCGGGAACGGGGCTCCCACGAGCCGTAGGTCCCGATCGGGCACCAGCCTATCCAGCCGGGCGTGTAATTCCAGTAGACCCACGCGGGCGAGTAGTCGTCGCCGGGGCACCACATCCAGCCCAGCATCGAGTCGAAGACCCACGTCCCATAGTGGTACGGGAGCCATCCCCATGGCTCCGAAGAGACCCACGTGAGGCCCGCAGGCGTCCACCGCCAGTAACCGAGCGCGTACGGCGTCCAGCCGGCGCCCACGCGAGGCCTCCAGCAGGTGCAGCCACACGTCGACGAGTACGTCCAGCTTCCAAAGTCGTCGAACGAGGCGTTGTCGTAGTCGTAGCCGAAATCCGAGGAGACGTAACGGGTCGTGTTGCGGCTGTCCGTCCGGTCGCGCCGTTCCTCGATGAACCGCGCGAAGCGGTCGCGCGGCGAAGCGGACACCTCCACCTCGACGTCGCCGTCGCTGCTCACGAACGCGTATTCGCCCGCGCGGACGAGGGCGCGTCCGGCCCGGCCCGAGACCTCGACCTTGCCCGACAGAGCGTAGATCTCCGTGCCGCGCCTGCCGGCGTCCACGCGGAACAGCGCGCGCGAAGGCGCCAGGATCGTCGCGTCGTCCGTGTCGAGACGCAGGGCGCGCTCGCGCGTCGTCTCTCTCGCCGCCACGTCACGGACCTCGACCGCCACCGTGCCGCGCGCGAGGAAGAGGAGGTCACGGTCGTCTTCGGCTTCGTACGTGCGGGCCATCCGGTCGAAGCGCAGGTCCGTGTATCCGTCCACGCGCACCACGTTGCCGTCCGCGAGGACCGCTTCCGCACGCGACCCGACTCCCGTCACGAGGCTGTCTCCCGGGAGAACCGGCATGTTGATCCGGGCCGCGGAGTCGTCTTCGGCCTTCGAGAGCAGGGAGACGTCGGGCTGTACGTACGAGAGGTACGTGTAGCCCTCCCGCTGGGCGTCCGCGCGACCCGGCGCCAGGGCGGCGGCGAGAAGGGCGGCTGCGAGAGCGGTGGGCGCCGTCTGGCGGGCGTTCATGTCGGGCCTCCGGGCCATCCTATGCGACCTCCGTACCACTATGGGCGGCGCCTCTCTCGTCCCCCCGCGGGGACGCTTGACCGCGCCCGGGAAGCCCTGCAATCTCAACGTGCTGGCCGACGCTCCTGAAAAGGGGAGAAGAGCCGTCCCGTCCTCCGGAGTGCAGGTGGCCATTCGAGAAATCGTCAAGTACGGGGATCCGCGGCTCGTCGCGAAGAACCGGGCCGTCGACGTGTTCGACGATCCCGGCCTCGCCGCCTTGCTTCAGGACCTGAAAGAGACCTGCTGGGCGGCTCCCGGCCTCGGTCTCGCCGCCCCCCAGATCGGGGTGAACCTCCGCGTCGCGATCGTCGATCTCTCGATCGGGAAGGATCCGGCCCAGGTCATCGTGCTCGTGAACCCCGTCGTCGTGGACGTGCAGGGGCTCATTCGGGAAGAGGAGGGCTGTCTCTCCTTTCCCGACATGGTGGAGACGGTCGAGCGGCCCGAGAGAGTGACGGTGGAGGCCCTCGACGCCCTCGGAAAGAAGCAGACGTTCGACGGGCGAGACCTTCTCGCGCGGGCATTCTGCCACGAGGTGGACCACCTCGACCAGCGGCTCTTCGTCGACCGGCTCTCGTCCCTGAAGAAAGGCCTCCTGCTGCGCCAGGTCGTCAAACGCCAGAAAAGGGGGGTGTGGTAGACGGCGTCAACAGCCACGATGCCGCGACGCCCGACACTACGCTCCGGCTTTCGCGCGCAGCTCGTCGACGAGGTTGAGCCGGTGGAGGGTGCGGCCGAGGTGCGCGGCGAACGCCATCAAATGCTCGAGCTCGGGTGATTCGCCTGGTGGAGGAAGCGGTCCGCGCCGATAGAGGCGCAGCGTGCCGAGGAGCTCCTTGCCGCCGAAGACCGGAGCGGCGGTGATGGTCCAGTCCGGGGTGGCATCGCCCGGGAGGCGCGGCGCGCGCGCCGTGCGCGGATCCTCGTCGAGGCCGAGCGTCGCGACGAAGCCGGGAGGACTTCCGCCCGGCCAGGTGCTGGAGGCGGCCGCGAGCAGGTCTACGTGGCCCGTGCGCCGCACGTGCAGCGTGACGCCGTCGGCGCCGAACACGGACGCGATCCGGTCGAGGATCGGGACGAGGAGGCGCGCCCGGAAGTCTTCGGTCGTGACGCCGTCCTCTTCGACCTTCGCGGAGATCTCCTGCTGCAGCTCGAGAATCTGCGTGCGCGCCGTGAGGGCGTCCAGTAGCTCCTTGATGCGAAGCGCGTTCTTCACGCGCGCCTTCAGCTCGCGGGCCGAGAACGGCTTCGTGACGTAGTCGTTCGCGAGCGCTTCGAAACCCTGCAGGAGGTCTTCCTCCTCAGTGCGCGCCGTTACGAAGATGACCTGCGTGCCCGCCGTCGCGCCGACGGTCTTGATCCGGCGGCAGACCTCGTAACCGGAGAGATCGGGCATACGCACGTCGAGGAGGACGACGTCGGGCCGGCGGGCGTCCACTTTCTCGAGGGCCTCGGTGCCGGACAGCGCGCTTTCGAAGTCGCAGCCCAGCTCGTAGGCGATGTACGACGCCACCTCGGCCTGGTAAGGGTCGTCGTCCACGAGGAGGAGCAGGGGCGCGGAGGCGGGCGATCGGAACATGGCGACCGAGGGTATAGCAGAACCAGGGAGCGATCAGGGAGCGCTTTTGCCTGGACCGACCTGCGACAGCGCGGATTCGACCCGATGCGCTAGCGAAATCCCTCGCGGTCGTCGAGAATCGCCCGTCGTGACTCTTCGCCTTTACAACACCATGAGCCGCTCGCTCGAGGAGTTTCGTCCCGTCTACCCGGGAAAGATCGGCCTCTACACATGCGGACCCACCGTCTACAACCGGGTGCACATCGGAAACCTCAGGACATTCGTCTGGGAAGACGTGATGTGCCGCGTCTTTCGCGCCCTCGGCTACGAGACGACCCAGGTGATGAACCTCACGGACATCGACGACAAGACGATCCGGGGCGCGTTGGCCGCCGGGCTGCCGCTGCGCGCGTTCACGGACCTTCACATCGCGACGTTCTTCGAGGACCTGAAGACGCTCGGCGTCGAGCCGGCGGCGCTCTATCCGCGCGCCACGGAGCACATCCCCGAGATGGTCACGATCGTCCAGAAGCTCGCCGCCCGTGGGCACACGTACGAGAGCGACGGATCGGTCTGGTTCCGGATCTCGACGTTCCCGGGCTACGGAAGTCTCTCTAAGATCGACCTCACGGCCGTGAAGCGCGGCGCGCGCGTGGCCGACGACGAGTACGAGAAGGAAGATGTGCGCGACTTCGCGGTATGGAAGGGAGCGAAGGAGGGCGAGCCCGAGTCCGCGACGTGGGCCACGGCGCTTGGCCGCGGGCGGCCCGGCTGGCACCTCGAGTGCAGCGCCATGGCGATGAAGTACCTCGGCGAAACGCTCGACATCCACACGGGCGCCGTCGACAACATCTTCCCGCATCACGAGAACGAGATCGCGCAGAGCGAAGGCGCGACCGGGAAACCGTTCGTCCATTACTGGCTCCACGCCGAGCACCTCCTCGTGGACGGCGAGAAGATGTCGAAGAGCAAGGGGAACTTCTACACGCTTCCCGACCTCCTCGAGAGGGGCTTCTCTCCGCGCGCGATCCGCTACCTCCTCATCTCGGTCCCGTATCGGATGAAGCTCAACTTCACCTTCGACGGCCTGAAGGCCGCGACCTCCGCGGTCGAGCGGCTGGAGTCGCTCGACCTGCGGCTCAGGGAAAGAGAGAAAGAGAAGAACAGTTCTTTGAAAGGGGAAGAGGGGGGGAGAGAGGGATTCGAGGGGCGACTGGCGGAGGCGCGGCGTGCGGTCTTTGCCGCCCTCGAGGACGACCTCAACACGGCCGGCGCTCTCGGGGCGCTGTTCTCGTTCGTCAAGGCGACCAACGTCGATCTCGAGGCGGGCCATCTGTCGGCCTCCGACGCAACCGCGGCGCGCGGTCTTCTCCATGAAGTCGCCGGGAACGTCTTCGGAGTCATTGAAAAGACCGCAGGCGACGATGCGCCCTCTTCACCTTCTCAGAAATCTTCATCCGAATCCCCCGAATCCGATGATGCGTGGATCCTGGAGCGCATCGAGGCCCGAAAGGGGGCTAGAAAGGCCCGGGATTTCAAGGCCGCCGACGCGATCCGCGACGAGCTCCTGGGCAAGGGAGTCATCCTCGAAGACACGCCCCAGGGCGTTCGCTGGAAGAGGAAGCCTTGACAGTGGCGCGCCACTTCGGGTCTACTTCCGGAGTCATGATCTTCGTCGCGCGCCACTGGCACGTTCATCACACCTGAGTCGGCTGCGCCTCGCGCCGCCGGCCCATAGAGGTTCGGAGGCACGCGGGTTTTCCAACAAGGTCACCCCAACCCCTCCGGATCGGAGGGGTTTTCGTTTTGGTCCTCACCGCGGAGAAAACACTTCTCGTCGCGTCCCTCGCACCGGCTTCTAACGCCGAGGCTCTGGGGGGGCGCGCGGCTCTCGCCGACCTGCCTCCGTCGACGGCTGTCGAGCTGCGCCTGGATGCGATGACCGAGGCGCCTGCGTTCGGCGCGCTGCGCGCGTGCTTCGAAGGCAGAACGCTCATCGCAACCGTTCGATCCAAAGCCGAGGGCGGCGGGTTCCGGGGGAGCGAGGAGGAAGAGCGGGATTTCCTAGAAGGTGCCCTCTCTGCGGGCTTCGATCTCGCAGACGTTGAATTTCGCCGCGACCTTGGTACTCGCTTCGCCGGAATACCTCCTTCTAAGAAGATTTCTTCTCTCCACGACCCCGAAGGGGTACCAGCCGACCTCGACAGCGTCGTCTCGAGGATGCTCGCTTCCCCCTCGCGCTTCGTGAAAGTCGCGGCGACGGCAAACGATTCCGGCGACGCCCGCCGCCTTCTCGAGCTTCAGGCCGCGAACCCAGGGGGGCGCCTCACCGTATTCGGCATGGGCGAGGCCGGGATCGCCACGCGCGTCCTCTCGCCCTATCTCGGCGCGGCGCTCGCGTACGGGGCGCTCGTCCCCGGGCGCGCCACGGCACCCGGCCAGCTTCTTGCGCGCGACCTCAACGAGATCTACGGCGTCGGCTGCGCGCGGAGCGTCTCGCGGCTCTTCGGGATCCTGGGCGGCGTCGTCTCGCACTCCCTCTCTCCCGCTCTCCACAACGCGAATTTCGAGGCTCTCGAAGAGGACGCGCTCTACGTCCCGTTTGCGATGCGGATGCTCGGGAGGGAGCTCGAGCCCCTCGTCGCCTCCCTCGACGCGCTCGGCCTTCCTCTCGGGGGCGTCTCGGTGACGATCCCGTTCAAGGAAGAGGCCGCGCTCCTTTCGGGCGCGGCCGAGGGCGGCGAGAGGGCGGTCAACACGCTCCTGAGGTCGAGCGCCCCGGGCCTGCCGCTCCAGTGGCGCGCGGAAAACACCGACCGTGCGGCATTCGAGGCCGTGATTGAAGATGCTTCCGAGAGAGGGAGAACCGAGACGAGCGCGAATGCGCGGGTGGCGATCGTCCTCGGGGCTGGTGGTACGGCACGGGTTGCCGTGGATGTTCTCCGAAAAAGGGGATTCGGAGTCTTTCTGGTGAACCGAGGCGAGGAGCGTGGCGAGGCGCTTGCGGCTGCCACGGGCGCCCATTACCTTTCTAATAAATCCTCGGCGCCGTGGCCCGAGGCTGGAGTCATCGTCAACGCGACGGCCCTCGGGCTTCTCCCGGGGGATCCTCTTCCCTGCGAGCAAAATATTCTCCGCCCCGGGATGCTCGTGATCGACGCGCCGTATCGCGCCGGCGGAACAGAGCTCGTCCGGGCGGCGCGCGCAGCGGGCGCGCGCGTCGTAGACGGCCAGACACTGCTCCTGCTTCAGGCCGCGGGCCAGGCAACGCTCTTCACCGGGCGGCAGACGAGCCCGCGGGATCTGCTCTCGCGTCTCGCGCCGCGCCTTCGCTCCCTGTTTTCGTCCTTCGAGGAGTTTTCTCCTTGAAGATCGAGCGGCCCGACCCGAACCTGCCGCGAGGCGTGCAGGCATTTCTCTTCGACGCGGCCGAGCGCCGCCGGAAGGCGGAAGACTCGGTCGTGCGACGGCTTCAGGAGGCCGGTCTGCGTGAGGTGATTCTCCCCGTCCTGGATTTCGCGGCCCCCTATGCCGGCGTGACGGCCGAGGGAGACGATCGCCTTTATCGGTTCCTCGACCGGCAGGGGAATACTCTGGCGCTTCGGGCGGACTTCACGCCGATGGCGGCGCGCGTCGTGGCGCCACGGCTCAGCGCGCTCTCCGGAGCCGTCTCCCTCTTCTACCGCGGAGACGTCGTGCGCGACGAGGAGACTGGTGTCGGGCGCCGGCGCGAGTTCGCGCAGGTCGGCGCAGAGCGTTACGGCGATGGCCGCCCGGAGGCCGACGGCGAAATGCTCGCGCTGGCTCTCTCCTGCCTCGGAGATCTTCCGGCCGAGCGCCTCAGGCTCACCCTCGGCTGGTCGGGCCTCCTGGAACGCCTGCTCGCCATACTCGCCCCGGGACTCGAAGTGAACGGCGCGTCCGAACTCGCCGTTGCCTTGTCGGCCGCGCGCGCGCGGCACATCACGGAGCTGGAGACGCGGCTTTCGACCGCGGGCGCCGCGCCGGCCGTCGCTGCGGAAGCCGCCCGGGCCCTCCTCGTCGGCTTCGACCCCTCTTCCGATCTCTTCCACTCGACTGCCCTTGCGGGCGCGGCCGCGGAGCTCGCGCGCGCGGTCGCAATTGCGAGGGCCGCCCGGCCCGGTCTCTCGGTCGTCGTCGACCTTGCCGACACTCCCCAGGCCCCCTATTACACGGGGCTCACGTTCAGCGTGGACGCCGCGAGCGGGGGCGGCACGATTGCCGGAGGCGGACGGTACGACGGCCTCCTCGGGCGTTTCGGCACGGCGGCGCCCGCGCTCGGCTTCTGTATCGGCCTCGAGGCTCTCGGTGCTGCCGCCGATGTAACCGAGAGAGACGCGCGCCCTCTCCGAATCGCGGTCGGGAAGGGCCGGCTCCTGCCGCAGGCGCTCGAGGCGCTCGACGCCGGAGGCGCCTCGTTCGGCGAGCCGGACGGCCGGCGCCTTCTCGTGCTTTCCTCGGACGGCGCGTTCGAGCTGCTTCTCCTCAAGGACGACGACGTCCCGACCTACGTGGCTCACGGTGGCGCCGACCTCGGGATCGTGGGGAGCGACCGCGTCCTCGAGAGCGGCGAGGACGTGACCTCCCCCGTGGAGCTTCCGTTCGGCGCCTGCCGCCTCTCCCTCATCGGGCGGGCGGGGGAGCCGTTCCGCCCGAACGGCGCGCCCGTTCGCGTGGGAACGAAGTACCGCCGCCTCGCGGCCCGCTATTTCGATGAGCGGAAGATCGCCCATGAGATCGTCCCGCTCGCGGGTTCGGTCGAGCTCGCTGCCGCGCTCGGGCTCACGGACGTCGTCGTGGACCTCATCGAATCTGGCTCCACGATGGCCGCGAACGGTCTCGCCGAGATCGAGACCATCCTCACGAGCCGCGCGACCCTCGTCCTCGGGCGTTCCGCGCTCATCGCCCGCCGGGCCGAGATCGCGGAGTTCGTCCAGCGCCTCAGGGCTCATGCGGGCAAGGCGCTGACTTCATGATGAAGATCGTCGACGCGGATACGCTTGCGGGCAAGAAGGAGCTGGAGCGGTTGCTAAAGAGCCGCCGGGGAGCCGCTCCTGACTTCGCGACGCTGAAGCAGGTCCTGCCGATCGTGGAGGATGTTCTGCGAAGAGGGGAGCCTGCGCTCCGGAAATACGTGAAGTGCTTCGACCCGTTGCGCGGCGCCCCTTCTTACCCTTCTAAGAAGCTCTTGATCACTCCCCGACGTGAGGAGTCTTCTCGGGTGGATCCGGCGTTTCAGGCGGCGTTTGTCTTCGCCCGCAAGCGCATCGAGGCTTATCACCGCAAGCAGCTCTCGTCCGTCTCGCCGGGTTTCTCCTTCAAGGACTCTCTCGGCGTCTCCTTCGTGGAGAGGCCCACGCCGTTCGATTCGGTGGGCGTCTATGTGCCCGGGGGCCGCGCCTTCTATCCGTCCTCGCTTCTCATGGGGGTCGTGCCCGCGCGCGTCGCGGGCGTCAGGCGAGTCGTCGTCGCGACGCCGCGCGGGGCGTGGGCGTCGAGCCCCGAGCTCCGGTGGGCGGCGGCCGAGCTGGGAGTCGACGAGGTGCTCCTCGCGGGAGGGGCCCACGGTATCGCCGGCCTCGTGTCCGTCGCGGGCGTCGCGAAGATCGTCGGCCCCGGGAACCGGTTCGTCGCGGCGGCGAAGCACCTCGTCTCGGGCCTCGTGGCGGTGGACATGCCGGCAGGGCCTTCGGAAGTCGCAATCCTCGCGTCGGCCGATGCGGACCCGGCGCTCGTGGCGGCGGATCTTCTCGCGCAAGCGGAGCACGATCCCGACGCAAAGTGCTTGCTGTTTACGAGCTCGAGAAGGCTGGCGGACGCCGTTCGATGCGCGGCGCTCTCGCAGATGGATGCCTTCGAAGAGGATTCTTCTTTGATGGTGATGAGAGCGGCCTTGCGCCGCGGTGGGCGGATCTTTCTATTCAAAGAAATCTCCCGCGCCGCGTCGGCCTGCGCTGCCGTGTTCGCGGAGCACGTTCAGGTCATGGGCCGGTCTGTCGAGCGCTCGGCGGGTTCTCTCTTTCCCGCTGCCGGAACCTTGTTCATTGGCCCGTCGACGCCGACCGCGCTCGGGGACTACGTCCTCGGCCCGAATCACGTACTGCCCACAGGCGGTGCCGCGCGCAGCTTCTCGGGTCTCTCGGTGCGCGACTTCCTGCGCTGGGGGCGATCGGTCTCGGCCCCCGTGAAGGCGGCCCGCCGCCTCGCGCCCGCGGCAGCGGTCCTGGCGCGATTCGAAGGTCTCGTCGCCCACGCGAGCGCGCTCGACCGGAGAGTCCGGTGACCGGCCGGCCCATCCCGGTCCGCGAGGAGATCCGGTCGCTCAGGGCCTATCGCCTCGAGTCCGAGGACGCCCCCCCTCTCCGAGCGAAGCTGGACTTCAACGAGTCGCCGTTCGACGTGCCCGAGGAAATCCGCGCGGAGGTCCTCGCGCGCCTCGCGGCGAAGAGATGGGGCCGCTACCCCGAGTTCGGCGCGCCGCGTCTGAAGAGGGCGGTCGCCGAGGCGATTGGCCGGCGGCCCGAAGAGATCGTGGTCGGCAACGGGTCTGGTGAGGTCCTTCTCGCGGCGGTCTCCGTCTTCGCGGGGGGCGGCTCTCTCGTCCTTCCGACGCCCACGTTCTCGCTCTACGGACAGATCGCGGCGATCGCGGCGGCCCGCGTCGTGGACGTGCCGCGCACGGGGCCGGATTTCGAGCTCGTCGAGGACGCATTTCTCGCCGCGGTGTCCCGGCCGCACGCCGTTCCTCTCGTCTGCTCGCCGAACAACCCGACGGGCGGCGTCGTACGGCGGGAATTCCTGGAGAGGCTGCTCACGGCCGCGCCCGTCGTGCTCCTCGATCAGGCCTACGTGGATTTCGCGGGGCCCGGCGACGACGGCCTCTCGCTCCTCGATGCCTATCCGAACCTCGTCGTCTTCCGGACGCTCTCGAAGGCGTACGCGGCCGCGGGCTTCCGGATCGGGTACGCAGTCGCGCCGCCGGAGCTCGCGCGGGAGATCGAGAAGGCCGTCCTGCCGTTCAGCGTCGACCTCGCGGCCGAGGAGTTGGCGGTCGCCGTCCTCGGGCGTCCAGAGGTTGCGCGGGCCCACCTGGGCAAGATCGTGGCCGAGAGGTTGCGCGTGGCCGCGGCGCTCACGGCGGCCGGCTGCCTCGTGGCTTCGTCGTCCGCAAATTTTCTCTTCGTGCGTCCGCCGGGCGGCCAGGCGGAGCCGGTCCGCCGGGCGCTTCTCGACAGGGGAATCCTCGTGCGCGAAATGACCGCGGCGGCGCCCGGGCGCCTCCGTGTTTCGATCGGATCCCGTGAGGAGAACGATCTTTTCCTCGAAGCGCTTCGGGAGGTGTTATGAGCAGGGTCGGAACAGTCGAGCGGAAGACGAAGGAGACGGACGTGTCCCTGTCGCTGACGCTCGACGGAGCGGGGCGAACGGACGTGACTACGCCCGTCGGGTTTCTCTCCCACATGCTCGAGACGATCGCGAAGCACGCGCGCGTCGATCTCACGGTCCGGGCGTCGGGCGACGTGCACATCGACGCCCACCACACGGTCGAGGACGTCGGCCTCGCCTTCGGCGAGGCGCTGGCTCAGGCCCTCGGGTCGCGCGCGGGAATCGAGCGCTTCGGCGAGAGCCTCGTGCCGCTCGACGAGGCTCTCGCGCGTTCGGTCGTCGACCTCTCTGGCCGGCCGTACATCGTGTTCGAGTCTCCCATCGACAAAGAGCTCCTCCTTGTCACGAACGACTTCCCGTTCGCGCTCGTCGAAGAGTTCTGGAAGTCCGCGGCGTTTCGCGGCAAGTTCAACCTCCATGTGGACGTGATCCGCGCCCGGAACGGCCATCACGCGGCCGAGGCTGTCTTCAAGTCGGCCGCGCGCGCGCTGCGCCAGGCCATGACGATCACGGGCTCAGAGGTTCTCTCGACGAAAGGGACGCTGACGGCATGAGCGAAGCCCCCGCGCCGGTGGTCACGCTCGTGGACTACGGGGTCGGTAACACGGCTTCCGTCATCCGCGCCTTCCGCCGGCTCGGCGCCGAGGTGGACTTCACGGCCGATCTCGACCGGGTCGCGGCCGCCCGCCGCCTCGTGCTGCCCGGCGTCGCCGCGTTCGCCCCGGCGATGAACCGGCTGCTCGAGACCGGCCTCGAATCGGCCGTGCGGGCAGCCGTGAAGCGGGGAGGGCGTCTGCTCGGGCTCTGCCTGGGTTTTCAGCTTCTCTTCGAAGAAAGCGAGGAGCACGGCGTTCACCGGGGGCTCGGCCTCGTGTCCGGCCGTATCCGGCCCTTCCCGGGCAGCGTGCGGTCGCCTCACGTGGGCTGGAACCGGCTCCTCACTCGCCGGCCGGACGGTTTCGTCGCGGGGCTTCAGGACCGGAGCTTCGTCTACTTCGTCCATTCCTTCAGACCCGAGGGCGCCGAAGCCGCGGACGTCGCGGCGGCCTGCGACCACGGCGGAGAGTTCCCGGCGATCGTGCAGCGCGGGAACGTCTGGGGTTGTCAGTTCCACCCGGAAAAGTCGTCGGAGAACGGCCGGCTCCTGCTCTCGAATTTTCTCGAGGGGGATCCGGCGTGAACGGCGGCCGGCTTGCGCTGTGGCCCGCGATCGACCTCATGGGCGGCCGCGTGGTCCGGCTGCTCAGGGGCAAGCGCGAGGCCGTGACGTTCTACGACGAGCAGCCTTCCGAGGCCGCGAGGCGATTTGCGGCGGAAGGCGCCGACGGCATCCACGTGGTGGATCTCGATGCGGCATTCGGAACGGGGGACAACGAAAGCAATCGGAAAGAGATTGAAGAAATACTTTCTGTTTCGGAGGCTTCCGGGGTGGCAGTGCAAGTCGGGGGAGGGCTGCGCGCCACCGCGGCCGTCGAAGATTTCTTAGAAGGGGTGAGTACCGCTAGGGCAGTTGTCGGCAGCCTGCCGTTCCTCGACCGCCCCGCGTTCACACACCTTCTAAGAAAATCTTCCTCTTCCGTCTCGGCCCGCATCGTGGTGGCCCTCGATTGCAAGGATGGCCGTCCGACCGTCCGCGGCTGGACCGAGGACGCGGGAGCGGGTGACGCCGTGTCCGTGGCACGCGAGATGTGGGGCCTCGGCGTCCGGGCGCTCCTCGTCACGGACGTCGCGTGCGACGGGGCCATGACGGGCCCGAATCTCGAACTCCTCGCCGGAGTGCGCGCCGTCTTTCCGGGCGAGATCCTGGCGTCCGGCGGCATGCGAGGAGAACGGGATCTCGATCCGGTCGACCGCACGCTCGCGGGTGGGCCCCGCGGCGCCATCTTCGGCCGCGCATTGCACGGCGGAGTCACCACCATGGCGAAGCTCAAGGCGGCGCGCGACCTCGGGAGGCCTTCATGACCCTCGCCGTCCGCGTCATCCCGTGTCTGGACGTCTCGGAAGGCCGCGTCGTAAAGGGCGTCTCGTTCGAAAATCTCCGCGACGCGGGAGATCCGGTCGAAGCGGCCACGCGCTACGAGGCCGAGGGGGCCGACGAGGTGGCTTTCCTCGACATCGCGGCCGCGCACGAGAAGCGAGGGACGTTCGTGGGGCTCGTGGGGCGCGTGGCCGAGGCGCTGTCTATTCCCTTCACCGTCGGCGGCGGCGTGCGTTCCGTGGAGGACGCGGACGCGCTCCTCAAGGCCGGGGCCGACCGGGTCACGGTGAACACAGCCGCGGTCGAGGACCCTTCCCTCATCACGCGCCTCTCCGAGCGGTTCGGAGCGCAGTGCGTCGTCGTCGCAATCGACGGAAAGAGGCTGCGCGATCCGAACGGCCTCGCGGTGATGCGCGTGACGACTCACGGGGGGAGGCGGCCCGTAGACCGCACGGTCACATCCTGGGCGGCCGCGGCGGCGGCAGCAGGAGCCGGCGAGATTCTGCTCACGTCCGTCGACGCGGACGGCACCCAGGCGGGGTTCGATCTCGAAATGCTCCGCGCCGTTCGCTCCGTCGTGGATGTGCCGGTCGTGGCCTCGGGAGGCGCGGGCCGGCTCGAAGACTTCGCGAAGGCGGTTCTCATCGGGGGCGCCGACGCCGTGCTCGCGGCGTCCGTCTTCCACGACCGCGTCTTCACGATTGGCGCGGTCAAGGAGGCGATGCGGCGTGCCGGCCTCGTCGTGCGCCCCGCTCCGGCCCGCGCACGTACGCTGCTTCCCCGCTACGACGAGAACGGGCTCGTGCCCGTGATCATGCGGGACGTCGCGACCGGCAGGGTCCTCACGCTCGCGTGGGCGAACGCGGACGCGATCGCAAAGACCCGCGAGACCGGCCTCGCGCACTTCTACAGCCGGTCCCGGAAGTCCCTGTGGCGGAAGGGGGAGACGTCGGGGAACATCCAGCACGTCGCGGGAATTTCCCTCGACTGCGACGACGATGCCGTGCTGTACGACGTGCGCCCGTCGGGTCCCGCCTGCCACACGGGAGCGGAATCGTGCTTCACGCGCGTGGAGAGCTTCGACTCCTTCGACGTCCATGGCGCAGTCGCCGACGGGCTCGACCTCACCGAACTGTTCGCCGTCGTGAGGAGCCGGAAGGAATCGCCGGTCGCCGGCTCGTATACGAGCAAGCTCTTTGACGACGGAATAGCGCGCATCGCACAGAAAGTGGGGGAGGAAGCCGTCGAGACGGCGCTCGCCTCGGTGACAGGCGACGGCAATGCGCTCGCGGGAGAGGCGGCCGATCTTCTTTATCACCTCGCGGTCCTGCTCACGGCGCGCGGCGTCGCACCGGGCGACGTCGCCGCGAAACTCGCTGAGCGCCGAGGCGCCGCGAGGCGCGAGAAGCCGTGAGGAATCTCCACCGCCTCGTCGTGGTCGAGAGGCCGGCGGACCTTACGACGCCCGTTGCGCTCATGAAGGGCCTTCTTGCCGGCGAGGGGCCGTGCTTCCTTCTCGAATCGGTCGAGGGGGGCGACCGCGTGGCGCGGTGGTCCTTCCTCGGGGCGTCGCCCTCGGGAGAGATCTCCGGCCAGGATACGGATCCGTTCGCCGCCCTCCGCGCGCTGCCTCGCGGCGAAATGGCGGCAGGCGGGGACGACCTCCCTCCCTTCACGGGCGGAGCCGTCGGTTACGCGGGCTACGACGCCGTGAGGCGCCTCGAACGCCTCCCCGAAACGAACCCGGACCCGATCGGGCTGCCGGACGCGTGGTTCGGGATCTTCGACGCGGTCATCGCGTTCGACCATGTGCGGCACCGCCTTCTCTTCGTGACGCATGCCGAAGAGGGCCGGGAGGAAGAGGCGCGCGCTCGTCTGCACGCGCTCGAGGCGCGCACCCTCACCCGAGGTGGTGAAACGCGCACAGAGACTCTCTCTTCTCTTACCTTCAAAGAATCTTCTCCTCGTTCCTCCTACATCGCGGCGGTCGAGCGCGCGAAGGAGCACATTCGGGCGGGCGACGTGTTTCAGGTCGTCCTCTCGCGCCGCTGGTCCGCACCCTTCGACGGCGACGCCTTCGCTGTCTACCGCGCGCTCCGGTCCATCAGCCCGTCGCCGTACCAGTACTTCCTGAGGACGCCGCACGGCGCGATCTTCGGAGCCTCGCCCGAGCGACTCGTGCGCGTCGCGGCGGCCCTCGGCGGCGCGGCCGTGGAGACGATTCCTCTCGCCGGCACCCGCGCGCGCGGCGCGACGCGCGAAGAGGACCTCGCCCTCGAGAAGGAGCTCCTCGCGGACCCGAAGGAGCGCGCGGAGCACGTGATGCTCGTGGATCTCGGGAGAAACGACCTCGGCCGAGTCGCGAAGGCCGGGAGCGTGCGCGTGGAAGATTTTTTCCGCGTCGAGCGCTATTCCCACGTGATGCACATCGCCTCGCGCGTGACCGGCGTTCTCGCCGAGGGGAAGGACGCCGTCGACGCTCTCGTGGCGACGTTTCCGGCCGGGACGCTTACGGGAGCGCCGAAAATACGCGCGATGGAGATCATCGAGGACCTCGAGCCGGTGCGGCGCGGCGCCTACGGCGGCACCGTGGGCTACCTCGACTTCGCCGGAAACCTCGACGTGGCTATCGCGATCCGCACGGCGGTCGTCGCGAACGGCATTCTCCACGTGCAGGCCGGCGCCGGCATCGTCGCCGACTCCGACCCCGAGGCCGAAGCGACCGAGTGCGAGAACAAGGCCCGTGCTCTCATGGGCGCCGTTGCGAAGGCGGGGACGTACCGATGATCCTCGTCGTCGACAACTACGACTCCTTCACGTACAACCTCGTCCAGATCCTCTCCATGTTCGACGGCGACGTACGCGTCGTGCGAAACGACGCGCTCAGCGTGGACGCGATCCTCGCTGCGAAGCCGGACCGGCTCGTCGTGTCTCCGGGGCCGGGCCGGCCGGAAGACGCGGGAGTCTCGTGCGAGCTGATCCGCCGGAACGAGCGGATCCCTCTCTTAGGAGTCTGCCTCGGGCATCAGGCCCTCGGGGCCGTCTTCGGCGGAACGGTCTCCCGCGCGCCGGTCCTCATGCACGGCAAGACTTCGGAAATCTCGCACGAGGGAGCGGGCCTTTTCGCGGGGCTCCCGAGCCCGTTCACGGCCACGCGGTACCACTCCCTCGTCGTGGAGCGGGACTCGGTTCCCGCGGCGCTCCGGATCACCGCCACGACCGATGACGGGCTCGTGATGGGCCTCGCCCATCGGACCCGCCCTCTCGTCGGCGTGCAGTTCCATCCCGAGTCGATCCTGACGAAAGAGGGGGAGCGGCTCCTGAAGAACTTCGTGGACGGGCGGCTCGCGTGACGACGGCCGCCCATCGCGCGCTCTGGACGGTGGCGCGTGGCGCGCATCTGACCCGCGCGGAAGCGCGGGCAGCCGTGACGGCGCTTCTCGACGAGGACATCCCCGGGACGATCGTGGCCGGCCTCCTCGCGGCGCTGGCGGCCCGGGGCGAGACGATCGAGGTCGTGGCGGGCGCCGTGGATGTCCTCCGGGCGCGGGCGGCGCGGCCTCCCGTGGACGCGGCACTGGCCGCCCGCTCCATCGACGTCTGCGGAACCGGGGGCGACGGGTTCGGCACCTTCAATGTCTCGACGGCCGCCGCGTTCGTGGTCGCGGGCGCAGGGACGCCCGTCGCCAAACACGGGAACCGTGCCGTCTCCTCGGCATGCGGCTCGGCCGACGTCCTCGCAGCGCTTGGTGTCGAAATCGAGATGTCTCCCGTCCGGGCCGCCGAGGCGCTCGCGCGCGCGAACGTCACTTTCTTCTTCGCGCCGCTCTATCACCCCTCGATGAAGAAGGTAGGCCCGATCCGGCGCGAGCTGGGAGTCCGCACGGTATTCAACCTCGCCGGACCCCTTTCGAATCCGCTCGGCGTGACGCGGCAGATCGTGGGGGTGGATCATCCCGAGCGGGTGCCCGTGATCGCGGGAGCCCTCGCGGAGCTCAACACCGAGCGCGCGCTGGTGTTCTCGCACGAGACCGGCGGCGACGAGCTGCTGCCCTTCGGGCGCACGTTCGCGGCAGACGTGCGCGGGACCCATGTCGAGCTTCTCGAGCTCTCTGCCCCGGATTTCGGCCTCGAGGAGGGCGAGGGGGCCGATCCCTTGAAGGGCGGGGACGCCCACACGAACGCGGAGATCCTGCGCGCGATCCTGGGAGGCTTCCGGCGCGACGCGCGGGACGTCGTCCTGATGAACGCTGCAGCTGCGCTCGTCGTCTCGGGACTGGCCGCTGATTACCGGGAAGGCGTCACGCGGGCGGAACACGCCATCGACGAGGGGAGTGCCCGGGAGGCGCTCGATGCGCTCGTGAGAATCTCGAACGGGGTCCCGTCCTAAGAGGAGTAAGAGGGAGAGAAATTTCTTAGAAAGGGTAAGAGGAAGAGGGGATGGGCGGATCGATTCTTGGGGAGATTCTCGCCGCCAAGCGGCGCCGGATCGCCCGTGGGGAGTTCACGGCCGAGACGGGCGCGCGCGCACGCACCAGCGGGGGTAGGGGCGCGCAGCCCGCGGCGCGGCCCGACGGCGCGCGCTTCGCCGCGGCCCTTAGGTCTCACCCTTCTCTTTCTTCCTCCTCCATTTCTAAGCAAGTCTTTCCTCTTCCTCTCCTTCTTTCCGAGATCAAGCACCGCTCCCCGAGCGCGGGCCTGATTCTTCCCGACGCGTCCTCGCGAATCGAGTCCCTCGCGCGCGCCTATCGGCGCGGCGGGGCGTCGGTCCTCTCCGTCGTCGTCGAGCAGGACTTCTTCGGCGGCGATCCGTCATGGCTGCCCCGCGCGAAGGCTGCGTCCGGGCTGCCCGTCCTGATGAAGGACTTCATCGTGGACGAGGCACAGCTGGACTTCGCCGCGGCCCTCGGCGCCGACGCGGTGCTCCTCCTCGTGTCTGCCCTCGAGGACGAGGGGCTTTCGCGCCTCCATGCGGCCGCGCGCTCCCGCGGTCTCGCGGTCCTCGTGGAGGCGCACGACGAGGCCGAGACCCGGCGGGCGCTGGATGTGGGCGCGGAGGTTGTCGGCGTGAACGCGCGGGATCTCGAGACGTTCGCCGTCGACCTGCCTGGAATGGCCCGCCTCGGTTCGCTCCTGCCGACGTCAGTCGTCCGCGTGGCCGAGAGCGGCATCAGGACCCGAGCGGACATCGAGGCTCTCTCCATGGCGGGCTATGGGGCTTTTCTCGTCGGTGAGACGCTCCTCCGCGCGTCCGACCCGGCGCGCGCCCTGCGCGAGCTCAAGGGCGAGAACGCGACCGAGATCAAGATCTGCGGCGTCACCCGGGAAGAAGACGTCGACGCGTGCCTGGAGTTCGGCGTGGACTGGATCGGGCTCATCTTCGCGGAGCGCTCGCCGCGGAAATTGACGCCAGAGAGAGGAAGAATTCTTCGAATGAGGGCAATGGGGGAGCGCGGTGCGCGACGAGAGGAAGGCGGGGCTGCGGGCGCCGTCAAGGGTGTGGTGGTTGTCTTCGACGGGGGCGACGAGGAAGAGATTCTTCGAGTCATTGAACTCGTTCGTCCGGACGTCGTTCAAATGCCAGATCCCCCTCTTACCCTTCAAAAGAAATTCTCTTCTTTCTCTTTTCTTTCGCTGTGGAACACCCTTCGTGTCGGGAGAGATGACTTGTCGAGTGCGAATGAGCGGCGCGGCGCCGCTCTCCACTTCGATACGTCGGTGGCCGGGGCGAGCGGTGGCACCGGCAAGACATTCGACTGGACTCTTCTGGACGCCGTCGATCGATCGCGCCCGCTGATTCTCGCGGGCGGCCTGAATCCCGGAAACGTGGCGGACGCCGTCAGAAGAGTGAAGCCGGACGTCGTGGACGTGGCGTCGGGAGTGGAGTCCGCGCCCGGAATCAAGGATCGGGCGAAAATCGCCGCATTCGTGAGGGAGGTCCGTGGTGCCTGACGCGACTGGAGAGGCATTTCGCCCGCCCGAGGCCGACGCCGAGGGGCGCTTTGGAGCGTTCGGCGGGCGCTTCGTCCCGGAGACGCTGATGGCGCCCCTCGAGGAGCTGACGCGCGCCTACAAGGACGCCCGCCGCGATCCCGCCTTCCGGCGCGAGCTGGACGGACTCCTGAAGACCTACGCCGGCCGGCCGACACCGCTCACGTATGCGAAGCGCCTCTCCGAGAATCTGGGCGGCGCGAGGATCTTCCTGAAGCGCGAAGACCTCCTCCACACGGGAGCGCACAAGATCAACAACGCGCTCGGACAGGCGCTTCTCACGAAGAGGATGGGCAAGGCGCGCGTCATCGCGGAGACCGGAGCCGGACAACATGGCGTGGCCACGGCGACGGCGTGCGCCCTCCTCGGCCTCGAGTGCGTCGTTTACATGGGAGCCGTCGACGTGGAGCGGCAGGCTCTGAATGTCTACCGGATGAAGCTGCTCGGCGCGACGGTCGTGCCCGTGACGGCCGGCTCGCGCACGCTCAAGGACGCGATCAACGAGGCCATGCGCGACTGGGTCGCCACGACCGCGACGACGCACTACATCCTGGGTTCGGTTCTGGGGCCGCATCCGTTCCCGACCATGGTGCGCGATTTCCAATCCGTGATCGGGCGGGAAGCCCTCGCGCAGAGCCGCAAGGTCCTCGGAAAGCTGCCCGACCTCCTCGTGGCATGCGTGGGCGGAGGCTCGAACGCGATCGGCCTCTTCCGGGAATTCCTGCCGTTCCAGGACGTCGAGATGGTCGGCGTCGAGGCCGGAGGGCGCAGCCTCGAGCCCGGCGAGCACGCAGCCCGTTTCGGGCCGGGTTCCGTCGGCGTCCTCCATGGCACGCGCACCTTGATCCTTCAGGACGCCGACGGGCAGGTGCTACCGACTCACTCCGTGTCCGCGGGCCTCGACTATCCGGCCGTGGGGCCCGAGCATGCGCGTCTTGCCGAGCTCGGACGGACCCAATATGTCTCGGTCCCGGACGACGCCGCGCTCGCGGCGTTCCACCGCCTCGCGGAGACCGAAGGGATCATTCCGGCCCTCGAGACAGCGCACGCCGTTGCCTGGGCCATCGAAGAGGCGCGCCGCCGGCCGAAGAGCGCCACGCTCCTCGTGAATCTCTCCGGCCGTGGTGACAAAGACGTCGTCCAGGTCGCGCGGCGCGAGGGCGTCGAGCTGTGAGCACTGTGAATCGCATCGGGCGAGCCTTCGCGACGGCCCGGGCCTCCGGACGGGCGGCGCTGATCGTCTTCGTGGAGGCGGGCGATCCCGATCTCGAGACGACCCGCCGGCTTCTTCCCGCGCTCGCGGAGGCGGGAGCCGACGTAATCGAGCTCGGGATCCCGTTCAGCGATCCGCTTGCGGACGGACCGGTCATCCAGCGCGCGAGCGAACGCGCCCTCGCGGCGGGGACGACGCTCCCGGCCGCGCTCTCCGTCCTCGCGGAGCTTCGGGCCGAGCGCTTCGTGGCGCCCGTCGTGATCTTCAGCTACGCGAATCCGGTACTCGCGATGGGGGAGGCCGAGTTCGCTCTCCGGGCGGCGCAGGCCGGCGCGGACGGAGTTCTCGTGACCGACCTCCCACCGGAAGAAGGCCGCCCCTTCGCGTCGGTCTTGAAGAGCGCGAAGCTCGATCCCGTCTACCTTGTCGCGCCGACGTCGCCGGACGAGCGCATCCGCAGGGCCGGGTCGCTCTCGCGCGGCTTCCTCTACGTCGTGTCGCGGGCCGGCATCACGGGCGCGCGCACGGCCCTGCCCGAGGGGCTCCCCGCCCTCGTGTCTCGCGTGCGGCAGCAGGTGCCGCGTCTTCCGATCGCGGTGGGCTTCGGCCTCTCGACGCCCGAGCAGGTCCGCGAGGTCGCTGCTTTGGCGGACGGCGTCGTCGTGGGGAGCGCGATCGTGGCCGCAATGGAAGCCGCCCGCGCGGCCGGCAGGGACCCCGTCGAGGCGGCGGCCGCTCTCGTCCGTTCGCTCGCCGCGGCCACGCCGAAAGGCTGACGTGACCCGAGACGACTCGGGGCTGTCCGCCCGGATCTCGAAGGCCGACCGAAGAGCACTTGCCGCGCTGATCGCGGAAGAGCTTCCCCGCCTCACGGAACGCGACGCGCTTCAGGCGCTCCGTCACCCGCATGCCTCGGAGGCGATGATCGAGGAGATCCTCTCCTCGAAGACGCTGCTCTCGTTCCGGGGCGTTCGCCGGCTCGTCGCGGCGCACCCTCTCACGCCGCGGCATGCGGCGCTGCGCTGCCTCGACGATCTCCTGTGGCGCGACCTCCTCGACGTCGGCCGCGAGGTGCGCACACCTCCGCCCGTGAGGGTCGCGGCCAACCGCAAGCTCGAAGGGGCGCTCCAGTTTCTCGCCGTCGGCGAGAAAATCGCGGTGGCCCGGTTCGCGTCGCCCTCGCTCTTTTCGGTGCTTCTCGACGAGCCGGACGTCCGCGTTCTCGAGGCGGTCCTCGCCAACCCGAGGCTCATGACCGAGGACCTTCAGCGCTGGCTCGCCACGGGGCATCCCCGGCCGGAATCGCTCGCTCTTCTCGCGTGCGACGCGCGCTGGGCGAGGCGGCCCGCGATCCGGATCGCGCTGCTGACTCATCGAGCGACACCCCGTGCGGCGGCGCTCTCGCTCCTGACCTCGGCCTCGCGCGGCGAGTGGCTGCGGCTCGCGGAGGACCCGAACGCGGACGCCCTTCTTTCCGCCTGTGCGCGAAAATTGCTCGAAAAAGGTCTCAAGCCCGTTGACAGAAGCGGTAAGTCGCCGTAGGCTAACACGTTACGGGGATTCGGGTGACTGCGGAGACTGCCCAGGAATTCGGCGAAGAACTTCGCCGTGAACGCGAGCTTCGAGACGTAAGCCGGGAACAGCTTTCGGCGGCGACGAAGGTTTCGCTGCGGCATATCGGCGCGCTCGAGTCCGGCCGTTACGACCAGCTTCCCGCCGGCGTCTTCTCGAAGGGCTTCGTCAAGGTGATTGCGCTGCATCTCGGTCTCGACGCCGAGCGCGCCGTCGCCGCCTTCCGGCACGTGCACACGGGCTGGGAGGAGGACTGCGCGAAGCGTGAGCGCCAGGCGCCGATGAGCACGGCCGGTCTTCGCCTTTCGACGCCGCGGCGCGCGGTGTCTTCCTCGACGACGCTTCGCGGGATCGCGATCGCGCTGGTCCTCGCCGCCGTGACCGGCGCCGCGGCGTTCTTCCGGACGCGCGGCGCGGATCGCCGTGGTCCGGCCGCCTCGGCGACTCCGGTCGCCCGCGCCGAGAGCGGCCCGGCGTCCCTGGCCCTTCCGCCCGCGATCGCGGCCGCGACGGTGGCCCTGCCGGCGGGCACTTCTCTGCCGAGCGCCTTCTCCTCCCCGGCGTCGGGGCGCGGGAGAACGCTCTCCCTGACTTTCCGCGAAGAGTGCTGGGCCGAAGTGCTCGTGGACGGAAAGCTCGTCGTGCGCGGGTTCTTCCCGAAGGGTTCGCGCCGCGAGTTTTCGAACGGCGGCACATTTACGCTTACGCTTGGAAACGCCGGCGCCGTCGAGGTCGTCGTCGATGGTCGTTCGCTCGGCACGCTGGGCGGCGAGCACGAGATCATCAAGAACTACGTGATCGAAGCGGCCCGTAAGGGCTGACCCAAGGGAACGCCGAGGGACCGGGCGTAAGCTCGACCCGTGGCCGACACCGCCCCCGAAGGTGACCTCCTCACCCAGATCGAGCGGGGCGAAGCCGCGCCCCAGATCCTCGATTTCGCGGCGAGGGGGATGGTCCCCCTGCCCCCCGAAGAGCTGGTCCGCGCGATCGCCAGCATCATGGCGTCGGGCGACCCCCGCCTGGCCGCCATCGCCGCGGAATCCTTCAAGCGGTTCGACGCAGGGTCGCTGAAGAGCGCCGTCTTGAGTCCGGGGGTCCGGGCCGAGCAGCTCGCCGCCGTGGCGCATCACACGGAGGACGCCTTAGTGCTGGAGCCCCTCATACGGCACAAGGCCGTATCGGACGAAACTCTGGCCTGGCTCGCCGAGCGCGTGGACGCTCCACTTCAAGACATCATTGTCACGAACCAGACGCGCCTGCTCGCAGCTCCGGTCATCGTCGAACGGCTTTTCGAGAACCCGAGGCTCTCGCCCGAAATTCGGCGCCGGGCGGACGAGTTTCTCGAGGAGTTCTTTCTCAAGCAGGAGCGCGAGCGGGACGCCGCCGGGGAAACGGAGGAGGCGGCTCCGGAGGAGGCCCCGGCACCGGCGCCCGCCGCGGAGGTGGACGAGGCGGGGCTCACCGAGGCCGCCAAGAAGAGCCTCTTCGCCCGGGTCGCGACGATGTCCGTGGTCCAGAGGATCCGCCTCGCATACCGTGGAAACAAAGAGGAGCGGATGTTCCTCGTACAGGACCGCAACCGGCTGGTTTCGGCCGCCGTCCTGAAGTCCCCGAAGACCCGGGATGGGGACGCCGAATCCATCGCGAACATGAAGAACGTCGCGGAGGACGTTCTCCGGGGCATCACGTGGCGGCGCGACTGGATGCGCCACTACACCATCATGCGGAATATCGTGAAGAACCCGAGGGCGCCGATCGACGTCACGCTTTCGCTCGTCGGTCGCTTGAACGCGAAGGATCAGAAGACTCTCGCGGGCGACCGGAACGTCCCCGAGGCCGTCCGCGCCTTCGCGCGCCGCGAGGTCTCCCGCAAGGAGACGTGACGTCGCTCACGGATTGTTTGAAATTGGGGCTCCCGGTGTGAGAATCTGAAGCGTGCCGACAATCTGGATCGTGTGGGCGGGGCGCCCCTCGAGGTTTCGTTGACGAGTTACTACGACGTGCTCGGGGTTCCTCGCGACGCGTCCGAGACGGAAGTCCGCGCGAAATTCCGGCTCCTGGCCCGGGAGGGTCATCCCGACCGATTTCGGGAGCTCGCCGAAAAGAAGACTGCCGAGGAGCGCTTCCAGCTTCTCACCGAGGCGATGAACGTCCTTACGAACCCGGCGCGGCGCAAGGCTCACGACATCGAGCTCGAGAAGAACCGCCCCCTTTCCCAGGATCCGGCGGCGCTCGCGCGCCTCTATCTCGCCAAGGGGGTGAAGGCTTATCGCGAAGGTAATTTTCCGGAGGCGATTACGGAGTTCGACCTCGCCGTCAAGCATTACGACAAGGATGCCAAGGCGTTTCACTATCTTGCACTGTCCTGCATGAAGGTCGTCGGACAGGTGCGCCGGGGCGTCGACGCGATCGAGGCGGCAATCAAGCTGGACGGCAACAATGCGCTCTTCCATCGCGACGCCGGCAAGCTCTTCATCCTGGCCGGCCTGAATTCGAAAGCCGAGCGTCACCTCGAGCAGGCCCTTACGTGGCTTCCCGAGGACGCCGAGACCCTGAAGCTCCTTCAGGACGTGCGCCCGAAGAAGGGAACCAGCGGGGAACGCAAGGTCCCGAGCGGTATCTTCGGGCGGAAGGGATAATCGCGGCGTGAGCGTCTCTGCATTCGGACTAACAGACGTCGGCCGTAAGAGGCGACATAACGAGGACGCGTACCTCCTCGATGCCGAACGCGGCCTTTTCGTCGTCGCCGACGGCATGGGGGGCCACGCGGCCGGCGAGGTCGCCTCGCGGATCACCGTCGAGTCTATTCAGGAGTACATCGCCGCCACCGAAGAAGAGCACGAGAGCTCGTGGCCCTTCGGCTTCAACAGCCGCGTGTCCGTCGAAGGGAACCGTCTGACGACGGCGGTCGAGAAGGCGAACGAGAAAGTCATGCGCGCCGTGCAGAACAGGCCCGAATTGAAGGGCATGGGCACCACGGTCGTCGCGGCGCTCTTCGACGCCGATCGCGCGACGCTCGTCCACGTCGGCGACAGCCGCGCCTATCTTTTTCGCGACGGGGAGCTGCGGCGCCTGACGGACGACCACTCCTGGGTTCAGGAGCAGGTCAACGCCGGCATCCTCAGCGAGGACGAGGCGAAGAGCCACCCGCTCAAGAACGTCGTGACGCGCGCGCTCGGCGGCGCGGCGCACGTCTCGGTCGATCTCATCGAGGTCCCCGTGCGTCCGGGCGACCGGTTCCTTCTCTGTTCCGATGGCCTGACGGGCATGGTTCCCGACGAGGATCTCTTCGCCGCCTTCCGTTCAGACGGCCTCATCGAGAAGACGGTGCGTCAGCTCATCGACACGGCAAATGACCGCGGGGGCGTGGACAACATCACCGCGATCGTCGTCCAGGTCGTTGGCGAGGCGGGCAATGATTCGGGGCGCGCCGCGAGCGAGCCGGTCCGGCGGGCTGTGTCCACGTCTGGGGAGAGCACGGCCGTCAATCTCGAACCGCCGGGAATGCCGCCGCGCGATTCCGATCCCGAACCGAAGAGCTGACGCCGCTCTCGTCGTCGCCGTTCCGGACGGGAAGCTCGCCCGTCTTCACGCGCGCGAAGAACTCCCGGGTGGCCTGGCCGATCTCGATGCAGGCCAGCTCGCCGGGGTCGTCGAGATACCAGTCGTCCGGCAGGTAACGGCTGTAGGGCTCCTGGAGGAAACGCCGGCAGGCCAGGACGACGACGCCGGTATCCGTTCCCGACCGGATGAGGCGCCCTGCGCTCTGGACGACGCGCGTCATGCCGGGGATGACGTAGGCGTATTCGAACCCTCGTTCGAAGCGCTCCTCGAAGTAGCGGCGCATGCGCTCCTGCTCGAAACGGACCATCGGCAGGGCAGGCGAGACGACGACGACGGCCTGGAGCATTTCGCCGGGATAGTCCACGCCCTCGGCGAAGGCGCCTCCGGAGACGGCGAAGACGAGCACGGGCGCGCCGCCGTCGCGCATCGCTGCGAGGACCGAATTCCGTTCGAGCTCGGTCGAGCGGTCGGAGGGACGGAGCACGCGGCGGCCGGGGAGGGCGGGGAGGTGGGTACGCACCTCGTCGAGAAACCGGTAGGACGGAAACAGGGCGAGCACGTTGCCCGGGCACGCCCGCGCGACGTCCGCGACGAGAGCCGCGAGGCGCGGGGCGCCCCGCCCGCGCGCGGCGAACGTCGTGTCGACGTCCGGGGCGACGAATACGGCACGGTTCTCCCGCGGGAAGGGCGAGGGCAGGCGGAGTACCGTCGTGCGATCGGGGTCCAGCCCGAGGAGGTCGCGGTAAAACTCCGGAGGGGAAAGCGTCGCCGACATCGAGACGGTCGCCGCGGCCGCGTTCAGGGTCTCGCCGAGGAGCTTCGACGGGTCCTTGCAGAGAATCGCGAGACGCGCGCCGCTCCTTCCGCGCGCGGCCAGGACGTCGAAGGCGGGATCGGGCCGCCCCTCCGAGGGCTGCGCCCGCTTGCTCACGTCGTGGAAGCGCGCGAACGTGAAGTAGAGCTCGAGGACGGGATCGTTCGGGACTCGTTCGCCTCCGGCGCGCAGGTCCGCGAGATGGCGCACGAGAAGCGACTCGAAGTCGAGCCTGAGGTCGTCGAGGCGCGTCTCGTCCAGCGTCACGAGGCCCACGGGCTCGGGCTCTTCGTCCGAGAGGCCTGCGGCGGCGTCGGCGACGAGCCGCCGCAGGCGGCGCGCGGCCTCGCCCGCGTCCCACGAGGTCTTTGCGTTCGAGGCGCCGATCCGCTGCTCGAGCGTTGCGAGGGCGGCGTCGGAAAGTTCAGGTGAGTAGTATCCGCGCCCGCGGTCCACGAGGTTGTGAGCCTCGTCCACGAGGAGGAACGACTGCGCCAAGGCAGAAGGGTCGCGCGCCCCCGCGAGCGCCACGACCGGGTCGAAGACGTAGTTGTAGTCGCCGATGACGACATCGGCCTCTTCTGCGAGCTCGAGTGAGACCTCGAAGGGGCAGACGACCTCGTTGCGCGCCTCCTCGAAGACCGTGTCCGGGTCCAGGTGACGGTGGCTCTCGAGGAGCCGCTCGCGGAGACCCGAGGCCTCCATCTTGGCACCGTAGTCCTTCGCATACGCGCAGTGGTTCTCGTGGCAGAGGACGACGTCGTTCGCGCACATGCGCTCTTTTGCCCGGAGCCGCACGGAGCGGAACGACTCGCCGTCGATGGCCGCGAGCGTCTTCATGTAGATGTCCTGCTGCGTCGTCTTGGCCGTGAGGATGAAGAGGCGCCGGTGGGATTCGAGAGCGCCGACGAGGAGGGGATAGAGGGCGGCTGCGGTCTTTCCGATTCCGGTCGGGGCCTGGGCGAGGAGGTGTTCGCCATGCGCGGCCGCGTGAGCGGCCGCCGCGGCCATATCCCGCTGCCCGGGCCGGAACCGCGCGTGCGGGAAGACGAGCGTCGCGGCCTCGGCGGCCTTCGCCTCGGCGAGGGCGCGCTCCTCGAGAAACGCGTCGAGGAGGACTCGCGTGCGCCTGACGAGGTCGTCGAGCGTCTTCTCGGGCTCGTGCGGCACGTCGAGGACCTTCGTCGCGCCCGTCTCGATGTCCGCCAGGACGAGGCGGCCGTGCACGGAGCGGCCCTCGGCGGCGGCGACCGCCTGCATGTACCAGCGGAGCTGGAGCTGGAAACGTTCGAGGCGCGGGGAGCCGGGCAGCTTCCCGAGGTCTTCGGCGAAATGGAGAGATTTCACCTCGTCCACGACGACGCGTCCGTTCTCCTCGAATCGACCGTCGAGCCGGCCCTCGAGCACGACCGTGAAGTCGTCCACCGCATACGTCAGGCGGATGGATTTCTCGACCGCGTATCCGGGGACGTTCGCGAGGTTCTCGCCGAGCACGCGGCGATGCACCGCCTGGCCGATCCAGAGCCGCTCGAATCCCTCGCCCCGGTCGAAGCCCGCCCGGCGTGCGACGCCGCCGAGGAGGGCCCCTGGAGAGAGCGCGATCGTTTTCTTCTCGAGGTCGACCGTCAGCGCCACGGCCGATTGTAAGGGCGCCCCGGATATCGCACGACGCGTTGTTCAGCTAAAATGCACCGATGTCACGGTTTGCTCGGTCTCTCGTCGGCGCGGCTGTCGGTTTTCTTCTCGCTCTCGCCCCGGCCGCCGAGGGCGCCAGGAAACCTGCGAGGCCGGCGCCGCCCCAGACCCTCGAGCAGCGGTTGAACGCCTTGCTGCGCAGGGGCCCCGTCAGGCGCTCCGAGATCGGCGTCGTCGTCACACGACTGGGCGAGGCAGCGCCTCTCGCTTCCCTGAACCCCCAGCGGTCTCTCATCCTCGCCTCCACGACGAAGCTTTTCACGACCGCCGCCGCCCTCGACCGCCTCGGGCCCGAGTACAAGTTCAGGACGCGCCTCTATCGCGACGCGGACGTCGGCGAGGACGGCGTCCTGCCCGGTCACCTCGTCGTCATGGGAGGCGGCGATCCGGGAATCTCCGGCCGCTGGTACGACGACGATCCCCTGGCCGTGTTTCGGCCGTGGGCGGCGTCCCTCGCGAAGAAAGGTCTTCGCAGCGTTCGGGACGGGCTGCTTCTCGACGTTTCATTCTTCGACGACGTTCAGACTCATCCCGACTGGCCGAGCGAGCAGGAGCAACGGTGGTACCAGGCTCCCGTTTCGGCGCTCTCCTACAACGACAACATCGTCCTCGTGCGCGCGTCGGGAGGCCTTCGCCCAGGGAGCCCGGCTCTCCTCGGATTCGATCCTCTCGGGCCGCCTCTCCTGAATCTCATCTCGAACGTCGTCACCGCCTCGCGAAAGACGTGGGTCGGCGTGCGCCGCGAGGCCGGCAGCCACACCGTCGTGGCGGCGGGGCGCGTCGGCCGGAACCGGACGTGGGTCGGCGACGTGACGGTGCCCGACCCGCCGCTCTATTTCGCCGCGGCCCTCTCTCAGGTCCTCCGTGAAGCCGGCATCCGGATCGACGCCCCGCCCACCGTGAGGACGGAACCGGGCACCCCGCTTCCGATCTCGGGTCGCGTGCTCCTCCATACTCATGAGACGCCGCTCCTCTCCGCGATCGCCGTGTGCAATAAGCGCTCGCAATCCCTCTTCGCCGAAGAGATCCTCAAGACGCTCGGCGCCGAGAAGCGTGGCCGTGGAACGTGGGAGAACGGCCGGGCCGAGGTCGCGGCGTTCCTGACCTCGCTCGGTCTCGACGCTTCGCGCTACCAGCTCGCCGACGGGTCCGGGCGCGCGCATTCCAACCGCGCCTCCGCGGCCGCGTACGTGGATTTCCTCACGGCGCTCGCGTCGCGCTGGAAACACTTCGAGACGTTCAAGGGCACGATGGCGGTATCGGGTGCACCCGACGGGACGTTGCGTCATCGCCTGCAGGGCGACGCGACGATCGGCAAGGTGTGGGCGAAAACGGGGAACGTGTCGGGTGTCGTGACGCTGTGCGGCTACGTGCAGGCCCAGAGCGGCCAGACGTACGCCTTCAGCATTCTCCTGAACGGCGGCGCCCGTGACGTCCGCGGCCACGCGTTCCAGGACCGTCTCGTGAGCGAGCTGGCTAAATTCGGCTAGCGCGCGACGTTCGGAACAGCGCAATCTGCGTTTTCGTTCCCTTGGCTCTATACATTGCCGTATCGGCATTCTTGAAGAGAACGTCCGCCGTTCTTCCATCGGCGGGATAGACGGCAATGCCGATACTGGCTCTTATCGAAAGCGTGGTCCCCTTCAACTCGCAGGCTTCGGCGATCCGAGACTGCATCTTCTGTGCAAGCCGCGTCACCACGGCGTCCTGCTTGACCTCGAGCAACAGACAGACGAATTCGTCGCCTCCCCAGCGACTGACCATGTCTTCCGCGCGGACGGAAGACCGTAAACGGTTCGCCACCATCAACAGCACCTGGTCTCCCAGATCATGGCCATGAGAGTCGTTGATTTTCTTGAAGTCATCGATATCGATGAACAGGACCGCGAGCTTCCAGCCGTGCCGTTTTGCCTGGATCAACCCATGGTCGAGGCGCTGCTCGAATGACACGCGGTTCGGAAGGCCGGTGAGCGCGTCCTGAAGCGCGAGTTGTTGCGCTTCTTCCTCCTTGAGCTGGGATTTCGACAGATCGTCCCGCACGTCGGCCAGGTCGGTCTTCGTGTCCGCGAGCTCGGATTCGATGACGATTCGCTCAGCGACTTCTCTGGCGAGCTGGGCGTTGACCAGCTTCAAATCGTCCGCGGCTTTCGCTACCTTGTGTTCGACATCCTCGTTCTCGGCGAGAAGATGTTTGATGGTCTGAACAGGGACGTTGTCCTGCCGGAGGATTTCATTAACCGATGTGAGTTCAGTGGCCGCCTCCTTGACGGTGTCCTTGATCTTCTCGTTCTTCTTGAGCACGCCTCCAAGCGAAGCTCTCCTGGCGGACGCGTGTGGTTTCAGCCCTTTTGATCTTGACTTCATCACGAGCTCTCCATGCACCCCGCATCAGTAATCAGTTTACTGCGATTCTCGGACTCCTAGACCCGCAGTAGACTGGACGCGATGGACTATCGCCTTCTCCTGAAGAACGTCGAGAAGACCCTCGAAGCCATCGAGGGCGGCGACGACGTGCTCGTGACGATCGTGAGCGTCGGCGAGGCGATCGTCCGGAACTTCCAGAGGGAGCTCGGGATCCTGGGCGGTCGGCTCTACGTGCGCCGGGAGAACCAGTACGTCCTCGAGCGGGGATTCGGCCGCTCGCGACGCGTCCCGACGGGCATCTCCGTTTCCGCCGAGTACGGCCCCATCCGCCGCGCGGAGGAAGACGGGATGGCGCTTGCCGATCTCGACGATCCGTCCATCGACAAGGCGTTCGAGAAGAGCCTCGGCGTCTCGCGCTTCGCCGCCGTCTCGTTCGGTGAGGAGCGCTATCTCCTCTCCTTCGACGTCCACCCGAGGGCGCGCGAAGAGGACCTCCTCCTCGCGCTCGGCATCATCCGGACCGTGGTCGACTCGAAGGTGCGCACGGAGCGCCTCGAGGGCCTCCTGCAGGACGCCCGGCGTATCCAGCAGTCGATTCTCCCGCGCGCGATTCCCCAGGTGGGCGACTTCGAGCTCTTCGGACTGTCGGTTCCGGCCGAGGCGGTCGGCGGGGACTTCTACGATTTCATTCCGCTCGGCGACCTGAGCTTCGGCGCGGCCATCGCGGACGCGTCCGGCCACGGACTTCTCGCGGCGCTGCTCGTGCGCGACATCTACGTCGGTCTCCGGATGGGGATCGGAAACGACTTCAAGATCGCCCGCACGATCGAGCGGCTGAACCGCATCCTGAACAAGAGCCGACTCACGACGAAGTTCGTCTCCCTCTTCTACGGCGAGTTCGAGACGAATGGCGACATCGTTTACGTGAACGCGGGGCACCCGTCACCCCTCCATCTGCATGCCGTGACGGGCTCGTTCAGCGAGCTTGCCTCGACGGGAATGGTCCTCGGCCCCGCGCCCGACGCCGTTTACAGCCGGCGGGCGGCTCACATGGAGCCGGGCGACCTCGTGCTTCTCTATACGGACGGAGTCGTCGAGGCCCACGATTCGAAGGGTCGCGAGTTCGGGATGTCCCGGCTTAAGCGACTGCTCATCGAGGCGAGGCGCGAATCGGCGCGCGAGGTCGTGCACCGGGTCGTCAATGCGGCGCGCTCGTGGTCGCACGGAGCCCCCGTGGAGGACGACATGACGGCCGTCGCGATCCGGCGCGTGCCGCAGCGGGCCGGCGACCGTCCGCACCGGTCGGGCGAGCATCCACGCGTCAAGCCCGAGACGACGCCTCACGGAACCAGGCCGCGGTCCGCCTGAGACCCTCGGCGAGACGGACGGGCTCCGGCAGGCCGAGGGCGGCCCGCCCTTTCGCGACGTCGAGGACGCTCCGGCGCTGCTCTCCAGGCTTGGCGGCCTCGTGCGGGGCCTTCGCGGAGGAGCCGCAGGACCGCACGACTTCGTCCCAGAGGGCGTTTACGTTCGTCTCGACGCCGGTCCCGACGTTGTAAACGCCCGCGAGGCGCTTCGAGGCCGCCGCGCGGTTTGCGGAGACGACGTCCCCGACGTAGACGAAGTCGCGGGAGTTGAGGCCGTCGCCGTAGATGACGCAGGGCTTTCCTTGGAGGAGGCGCGCCATCCAGATCCCGACGACGCCGGCCTCGCCCCGCCCGTCCTGGCGCGGGCCGTAGACGTTCGCGTAGCGGAGGGCCGTCACGAGAAGCGGCGTCCCGTGCGCGAGGCCGAAGAGATACTTCTCGCCCGCGAGCTTCGCGACGCCATAGGGCGACACGGGGTTCGTCGCGTGGCTCTCGTCGGCGGCGAATCCCTCGGGGTCGCCGTAGATCGCGCCGCCGCTGGAGGCGAAGATGATCTGCGTGACACCTGCCTCGATCGCAGCCTTGGCGATGCGGATCGTCCCGAGGACGTTGACCTCCGCGTCGAAGACGGGATCCTCGACCGATTTGCGCACGTCGATCTGCGCGGCATGGTGGACGATCGTGTCGATCTTCTCGGCTTCGAGGAGAGCCGCGAAATCGAAGTTCCGGATATCGCCTTCGACGAAACGGGCCGGGCCGGGGAGACGCGATGCCTGGCCCGTCGAGAGATCGTCGAGGATGACGACCCGCTTGCCTTCGGCCAGGAAGGCGTCGGCGAGATGGGAGCCGATGAAACCGGCTCCGCCGGTGACGAGGACGGAACGCGTCTCGGGCATCATGGGTGTGGAGGATAGCGTGCCCTCTCGCCGACCGCTCCCCGCCACCTTTTTCCGCCGCGACACCGAGGTCATCGCGCGTGATCTCCTGGGCTGCCGGCTCACGCGGCGGCTGCCCGACGGCACCACGCGATCCGTGATCCTGGTCGAAACGGAGGCCTATCTCGGCGTGAAGGACCGCGCGGCGCACACGTGGAACGGCCGTCGTACCGCCCGCGTCGAGCCGATGTGGGGGGCGGGCGGCCACGCGTACGTCTATTTCGTCTACGGGATGCACTTCTGCATGAACGTCGTAGCGGGCGAAGAAGGGATTCCGGAGGCGGTCTTGCTGAGAGCGGGGATTCCGGAGGGAGAAGAGAAGGTTTCTTTGAAGGTGAATAGGGGAGGGGAGGCGTCCGGGCCCGCGAAGCTGTGCGCCTATCTGGGCGTGACCACCGCGCTGTCCGGCGCCTCGCTCTCCGGCCCCGAGCTGGTCCTCTCGCGCGGGCCGCGTCGGCGGTTCTCGATCGTCGCCGGGCCGCGCGTGGGCGTGGACTACGCGGGGGAGGCCGCGGCGTGGCCGCTGCGCTTCGCGATGGCCGGGTGCAAGGCCGTGACGAAGCCCAAGGGGCTCCGTCCTTTCCGTGTCATCGCATGATCGCGATGACGTCGAAGAACGGAGCCGCGAGCCTCTCGTCCCCGCTCACGGTGGTACGGCGTCTCGCCTCCTCGCGCGAGAGGCCGCCCGTGAGGATCCGCCACGCGGTCTCGCCGCCCATCGCGATGCGGGCCTTCGGCGAATCCGCGGGGCCTCTCTCGAGGAGCCAGGTGCGTCCCTCGCGGCGCAGCGCATAGACGCGGTCGACTGGCGACTGGGTCGCGATCTCGAGGGACTCGCCGTCGCTCGCGGCGACGTCCCGATACGTGAACGGCAAGGCGCGGGCGAACGTGTCCATTACGGGCCCCGCGTAGCGCGCTTCCAGAAGAAGCGGAATCCCTGCGGCGAGACGGATCTGCTGTTGGTGGTGCCAGTGCTCGGTGAAATCCCGCGCGAGGTCGAACCATGCGGCCGACCGCGCCTCGCCGGCCCACGACACCGCGAAGACCGCGAACCCGAAGGGGTCCGTCGCGCGCGCGGTCTCCGCGAGGCGAGGGGCGGCCCATTCGAGGAGCTCGATCAGGACGCGAGGACTGAGCCGGCGGCTCGTCTCGACGAAGCCCGCGTTCAGGCCGTTCAAGAAGCGCACGAGGTCGTCATACCCCCGAATCGGGGTGCCCGGCGGCGGAGGCACGTGCCCGTCGCGCTGCGCCGAGATGCGGCGGAGCTGGCCGTCGAGGATGTGCGCGACGATCTCCTTGACGCGCCAGAGGCGGCTCGTCGTCGGGAGATCCCACGCGCCTGCCGGGAGGCCGCGGAGGACGCCGAGGAGCTCCTCCTGGAGCGGAAGGAACAAGTCCTGGACGAGCGTTGGGGCCAGCGGTCCTGCCATGCTTACAGGGTCTTGAGATCGGCGAGCGCCGAGGCGGTCACGAGGCAGTTCTTTCCGCTGCGCTTCGCCTGATAGAGGGCCTGGTCGGCGCGCTCGACGAGGAGGCGCTTCGTGCCCGCGTCCTCCGGGAAGCACGAAAGGCCGAGCGAAATCGTCACGCCGAGAGCGTGATCGAGATTCGGTGCGACGAAGAGGCGTCCGGCCACGCGATTGCGGAGGCGGTCGGCGACGACCCAGGCCTTCGCAGGCGTCGTTTCGGGAAAGATGAGCGCGAATTCCTCTCCGCCGTACCGGGCGACCGTGTCCATCTCACGCACGCCCTTGGTCAGCTCCTCGACGAGCCCGCGCAGCACGAGGTCTCCGACGGGGTGTCCCCAGCGATCGTTGATCTTCTTGAAGTCGTCGATGTCGAGCATGACGAGGGCGAGCGGCTGACCGCTCCGCTCGTGGCGGGCGAGCTCGCGGGCAAGCGTCTCCTGGAAGTAACGGTGGTTGAACGCCTCGGTCAGAGAGTCGCGCACCGACATCTGCCGGGTCGTCTCGTAGGCGCGCGCCGACTGGATCGCCGTCACGGCCTGATTCGAGAATATTTCGAGGGCCTGGACGTCCTCGAGTCGCGGCACGAGTCCGCTCCGCGGCTGGTCGACCTGAAGGACCCCGACGAGCAGGTCGCCGGCGGTGAGCGGAACGAAGAGAAGATCGTTCGGGTGCCAGGCGCCCACGGCCGTGCTGCGCCGGCGGCGCTCGATGCGGCCGGAGTCGTCGACGAGCGTGCCCACGTCCTTGCGATCGAGGTGGCTCACGAAGTACGACTTCGAGATCCGGTAGCGTTCGCCGAACCATCGCGCGATCTCCTCGCGCGCAAGTTTTCGGGGCGGTGCCCCTTGCGCCGTGTCGTCGATCCCTACCTGCGCGCGGCGTTCGAAGACGTTCTCCGCGGGGTCGAATAGGGAGAGCACGACGACCCGGTAGCCGAGGCTGTGATGGACTGCCTGCACGATGCTTTGCACGAGGTGCTCGAGGGTCAGGTGCGACTTCAGCTCGTTCGAGACTTCGAGGATGCGCTGGAGCATCTCGGCGCGCCCCTGGAGGCGCTCGTTCACGGCCTGCATCTGCCGCCTGAGGTTTCGGTCCTGAAGGGCGAGGGCCACGTGATCCGACACGACCGAGAGTTCCTGCAAGGTCTGCGGTGTCACGAGCGACGGGTCGTCCGATTCCGCGATCAGGACGCCCGCGATCAAGGCCGGAGTCTGGAGCGGCAGGAACACCTGATGGGAGAAACGCGGGTTGAGGACGAGATCGCGGTCGGGACCGCTTGCGACGCGCGGCGTGGGCGAGGCCGGAAGGAACGGTGACTCGAGATCCTTCTGCGAGGCGAGCCAGTCGAGGAACGGCCGCCGCTCGAGAGTCACGTCGCCGCCGAACGACACGAGCGCCTGGCCATCCGGGTCCTCTTCGTAGGACACGGCCGCGAGGGCGCGGATGGGGAGCGCCTGGCGGAGCGCGTCGAAGAGTCGCGCGAAGATCTCTTCTCCGGCCGCGACACTCGAGACGATGGCGGTGAGCTCGCGGAGCGTCGCAAGCTCGCGGTTCTTGCGGGACAGCTCGGTGGTGCCGGAACGGGCCTGCGCGAGCTTTCGGGTGACGACGACGACCGTGACGAGGAGTCCCAGCGCGACGGACGCGATCAGGGCGGGCGGGAGATCGAGGCTCCACATCACTTGAAGGTGATGATGCCGCTCTTGTGAAGCTTGTGAAAGATGCGCGTGACCTCGGCTTCGGGGAAGGGCGAGATGCGGGCGATCGAGCGCACGTCCCAGATCCCGTTGATGCGCGACACGATAAAGGCCTCGGGGGGCGTGAACGGGAAGTTCATGAGCTCTTCCATGGGTTTGCCCAGGACAGGAATGGACCCGGCGGGGATTTTGGGCAGGGGCTCGGAAGGGGGGGGCGGCGCGGCGGGGCCGGGGGAGGCTGCCGGCGCGGGGGAGGGAGGCGGCGAAGCGGGCACGCGCGCGGCCGGAGGCGCGGCGGCCGGGGAAGGTCCCGCGGTCGCGACGGTCTTGGCGGCCTTGGCGGCGGGCGGAGGCTTGACGGCCGGCACCGGCGCGGGCGGCGCCTGGGTCTTTGCGGCCTGGTCGATCTTTGCGTTGGGCAGTGTGTCCGCGCTGTCGGCGGGCCGCGGAGCCGGACGCCTCGATAGGGAGGCCCCGGAATCGCGCTTCAGAAACTGGTTGAAGTGGGTCGGGACCGGTGTGCGGGGCCCCGGGGGGGCGAGCCGGAATTCGTCCCCGGGCACGGCGGTATGGGCACTCTCGGGAATCGAGTGCAGATCGCCCGACATCAGCGGGTCGAACGAGGACGAATCCTCCTCGATCGGCTCGATCTCGGCGAACACGGACTCGGTGGGCGCCTCCTCGCGTTCGCCCACGATCATCACGTGGCCCGTGAGCATGAGGTCGTAGATCAGCTTGGCGACGTGGAAGTCCGGATTGTGGGTCTCGAGTGCGATCTGATCGATCGCGCGCCGGCCGTTCGTCGCGCCGAGGATCATCTTGTCGCGCTCGGGGAGCTCTTCCTCGACCGGCATCACGACCACGGGAATGACGCGCATCGTGGGGATACGGGTTTTGATGCGTTGCCACTCGTCGTAACGGCGGAGGCCCTCCATCACGATGCCCGTGACGTCGGAGGAGATCGGGACCATGGGAAGGCTCGGGATCTCGCCGTCGATGAACGCGAAGGAGCCTTCGGTCCACAGGAAAATGTCGTAGATCGTCTCGGCGGCCTTCAGGCGGACGAGGTCCGCGAGCTCCTCTTCCTTGATGGCGCCGATCATGACGAGAATCTTGCCGAGGAGGATGCGAGATTCCTGCTGGACCTCCAGCGCGCGGATGAGCTCTTCCTCGGTAATGAACCCGAAACCAACGAGAAAGCGGCCGAGGTGCTCGCGCTCGAGCGTGGACGAGGAGGACGTGACCCGGCCGTTGTTGAAGTAGATGCGCTTCTCGCCGGGCGCACCGCGCACGACGAGCGTTCCGGTCTTGAGGCCCGTCGAGAGCCACTGGAGCAGCTCCGACAACTGCATCGTGCGCAGATTTCCTGCGATGGCCATGCGGGGCGATTGTAACCCGTAAGCACCTGACGGGAGCGGATTTACTCCATCGGAGGGTTGTACGAGGGGATCCCCGTCACGGCCTGCCCGAGCACGAGCGTGTGGATGTCGTGCGTGCCTTCGTATGTGAAGACCGACTCGATGTTCGCGAGATGCCGGAAGACGGGGTACTCGCCCGCAATGCCGTTCGCGCCGAGGATCTCGCGCGCGAGCTTCGCGCACTCGCGCGCGACCCACACGTTGTTCCGTTTCACCATGGACACGTGCTCGGGCTTCATCGTGCCGGCGTCCTTCATCCGCCCGAGCCGGAGCGCGAGGAGCTGGCCCTTCGTGATCTCCGTGATCATGAACGCGAACTTTGCCTGCACGAGCTGGTGCGACGCGATGGGGCGGTCTTTAAACTGCTTGCGGCTCTTCGCGTAGTCGAGGGCGCACGTATACGTGGCCATCGCCGAGCCGAGGGCGCCCCACGAGATGCCGTACCGCGCCTGCGTCAGGCATGAGAGCGGGCCCTTCAGCCCTTCGACGCCCGGCAGGACGCTTGCCGCCGGCACGCGCACGTCCTCGAAGGCGAGCTGCGACGTGACCGAGGCGCGGAGGGACATCTTCATCCGGTGCTCGGGCGCGGTGAACCCCTTCATGCCCTTCTCGACGAGGAACCCTCTCACGGGACCGTTCAGGTCGCCGACCTTCGCCCAGACGACGGCGACGTCCGCAATCGAGCCGTTCGTGATCCAGGCTTTCGCGCCGTTCAGGATCCAGTCGTTCCCGTCCTTCTTCGCGACGGTGCGCATACCGGCGGGGTTCGAGCCGAAGTCCGGCTCCGTCAGGCCGAAACAGCCGATCTTCTCGCCCCTCGAGAGAGCCGGAATCCAGCGGTCCTTCTGCTCCTTCGAGCCATACGTGAAGATCGGGTACATCACGAGCGACGACTGGACGGACACGAATGAACGCAGGCCGGAATCGCCGCGCTCGAGCTCTTCCGTGATGAGCCCGTATGCGACGTTGTTCAGGCCCGGCAGGCCGTACTCCGAGATCGTGGAACCGAAGAGGTTCAGCGCGGCCATCTTCGGGATCAGCTCTTTCGGGAACCGCCCCTCGTAGGCGCACGCTTCGATGATGGGAAGGATGTACTCATCCACGAAGCTGCGCACGAGGTCGCGCACGGCTCGCTCGTCGTCCGAGAGCATGTCTTCGATGCCCAGAAAGTCGACTCCTGAAAAGCTCACGGTTCCTCCAGCGGCCGAAGAGTATCGGCTCCCGGTGCTAATGTCTCCTCATGGCGAATCCTGCGTGGAAGGTGGCGGCGGACGTGGCGGAGGGTTACGTCTCGCTCAACCCGGTTGTCTTGAAGAAGTACGAGAAGCACGAGGTGGACGTGCTTCTCAAGGAGCTCGAGAAGCTCACGCGGGACACGCGCTCACAGGTCGTGCCCCAGGACGACGCAGAGGCTAGCGCGACCCGAAGCCGCAGGCTGCTTCGACTCTCGCAGGCGAACGTCGTCCTTCAGAGCTGGCGAATGAGGATGCTGAAGTGATGATTTCGGAGCTGCCCGGCCACGTGGGCGAGACCGTCCGCCTCAAGGGGTGGCTCTACAACTGGCGCAAGGGCGGGAAGATCTGGTTCCTCGTGCTGCGCGACGGCAGCGGATATCTCCAATGCGTCGTCTCGAAGGCGGATGTCGCGGAGGCCGTCTGGGAGGCCGCGACGAGCGCGACCCAGGAGTCCACGCTCGAAGTGACCGGCGTCGTGAAGTCAGACGCGCGCTCGGTAGGCGGCGTCGAGCTGGGCGTCGCGGACGTAAAGATCCTCGACCTCTGCCACGACTGGCCGATCACGCCGAAGGAGCATGGCGTCGACTTCCTCATGTCGCAGCGCCACCTCTGGCTGCGCTCGTCGAGGCAGGTCGCCGTCCTCAAGGTTCGGAGCGAAGTCGAGAGCGCGATCCACGACTTTTTCTATTCGCGCGGTTTCACGCGCCTCGATTCGCCCATCCTGACGCCGGCGGCGTGCGAGGGCACGTCGAACCTGTTCGAAACGCAGTACACGGAGGACGAGAAGGCCTATCTTTCGCAATCCGGCCAGCTCTACCTCGAGCCCGCGGCCGCCGCGCTCGGGAAGGTCTACTGCTTCGGGCCGACGTTCCGGGCCGAGAAGTCCAAGACGCGCCGGCACCTGCGCGAGTTCTGGATGGTCGAGCCCGAGGTCGCTTTTCTCGAGATCGAAGGGCTGATGGACCTCGCCGAGGAGTTCGTCAAGGAGCTCACGGCCCGCGTTCTCGACCGCCGGAAGGAAGATCTCAAGCGGCTCGAGCGCGACGTCGCGAAGCTCGAGGTCGTCACGGCGAAGAAGTTTCCGCGTATCTCCTATCGCGAGGCGGTCGAGATCCTCCAGAAGAAGGGCTTCCCGGTGAAGTTCGGTGACGACCTCGGCGGAGACGAAGAGACCGCGCTCACCGAGGGTTTCGACACACCGGTCATGGTCACGCGCTACCCGACGTCCATCAAGGCGTTCTACATGCAGCCCGATCCGGAGGATCCCGAGGTCGTGCTCGGGCTCGACATGCTCGCGCCCGAGGGCTACGGCGAGATCATCGGCGGGTCGCAGCGCATCCATGACCACGATCTCCTGCTCTCGCGCATCCAGCAGCACAACCTGCCGCTCGAGGCCTTCCAGTGGTACCTCGACGTCCGGAAGTACGGCACCTTCCCGCACTCGGGCTTCGGCATGGGCCTCGAGCGCTTCGTCGCCTGGATGTGCGGCGTCCCGCACCTCCGTGAGTGCATCCCGTACCCGCGGATGCTGTACCGGATCTACCCGTAGTCGGGCGAGGACCGGCAGGACCTCAGGCGCGGTCGAGAGCCGCGCGGACCCGGCCCGCGACCTGCGCGGGTGCGAAGGGCTTTTCGAGGAAGTCCGTCCCCGGCTCGAGGACGCCGTGGCGCCCGATCGCGTCGTCCGTGTAGCCGGACATGAACAGAACGCGCGCCTCCGGGTATCGGGCGGTGATGCGTCCGGCCAGCTCCCGGCCGTTCATCCCTGGCATTACGACGTCGGTGAGGAGGAGATGCACGGGCCCTCGGTGCGCGCGAGCCACGTCGAGCGCCTCCTCGCCGGAGGCGGCGTCGAGCACGGCATATCCGTTCGCCTCGAGCGCCGTGCGCACGAGCTTCCGAACGCTAGCCTCGTCCTCTACGACGAGGACCGTCTCGCCTCCCCGCCGTGCCATGGCCGGATGCGGAACCGGCTCGTCCGGAGACTCCGCGACGGCCGGAAGCAGGATCTCGAACGTCGTGCCGCTGCCCACGACGCTGTCGGCCCAGATGAAGCCGTCGCTCTGCTTGACTATTCCATACGTCGTCGCGAGGCCGAGGCCGGTTCCCTTGCCGCGCTCCTTCGTCGTGAAAAACGGCTCGAAAAGGCGGGCGTGCACCTCGCACGTCATCCCAGCGCCCGTGTCGGAGACCGAGAGACTGGCGTAGAGGCCGGGGCGCAGTCCGGGCCTGATGGCGGCGGACGCCTCGTCCATCGTCTTGACGGCGGTCGCGAGGGTCAGCGTGCCGCCGCCCGGCATCGCGTCGCGGGCATTCACCGCGAGGTTCATGAGCACCTGCTCGAGCTGCCCGCGGTCGGCTCGCACGCAGGGGACGGTCGGGCCGAGCCGGAGGACGAGCCGGACGTCCTCGCCGATCACGCGTCCGAGCAGGCTCTGTGCCTCGCGCGCGACCTCGTTCAGGTCGAGGACGGCGGGCCGGAGCACCTGCTTGCGACTGAAGGCAAGGAGCTGCTTCGTGAGCGCCGCGGCTCGATCCGCGGCTCGCCGGATCTCGTTCAGATGCGCCCGGGACTCGTCCTCGACGAGGCTTTCGTGGAGCAGATCGGCGTATCCGATGATCGCGGTCAGCAGGTTGTTGAAGTCGTGGGCGACCCCGCCGGCGAGCCGTCCGATTGCATCCATTTTCTGGGACTGCAGGAGCTGCTCTTTCAGGATCTCCTTCTCCTCCTCCGAAGCCCGGTGCAACGCGTCGGCGGCGAGGCGGCCGTCGTCCGAGCGGCGGAGGGCCGCGGCCGTCCAGAGCACGAGGCCCGTCGCGACGGCGCTGACGGCAAACGCGAAAAGCGCCGTGCCGAGCTCAGGATCCCAGGCGCGGCGGCGCTGCTCGGCGATCTGAATCCAGCCAAGGACGGGGGGGAGCACGAATGCGGGCGGGATGAGCCGGCGCGCGAGGGCCGCACCGAGGTCGGTCCGGACCCAGAAGGAGGCGGGCGGGACGTCCGCCCGCAGCGCGAGGATGCCCGCCGAGAGCCCAAGGAGTCCGATACTCGTCTGCGGCGCGATCACGTTGAACGGGCCGAATGTCAGAAACTCATCCGCGCCGAGGGCCAGGCCGACAAGCGACTCCATCGCGATAAGCGTGGCCCCGAACGCGACGAGCGGAGTGAGCCAGCGGCTCGCCCGGCCGCGCAAGTGGAGCCCGGCGAGTGAGACCGCGAGCAGGAAAAGGGCCCCAGCGGTCACCGGCGACATTCGGCCGGGCGCGAGCGTCTGGGGCGCGGGAGAGAGGGCGTCGCGCACGAGGAGCTCGTCGATGCCGAAGCTCCGGCCGACGACGTCCTGCGCGACCGTCGCGAGAGCGAGCAGCGCGACACCGGTGCCGAGGACCATGGTCATCCTCGACCGCCCGTCGGACCGCGCGGCGAGGGCGAGCCCGGCTCCGAGCAAGGCGAGCGCGACCGCGGTATTCGCCTTCATGGGAAGGGCCGCGTCGATCGGGGCGCTCAGCGAGGAGGCGCCCAGCAGCCAGCCGGCGAGCGTCAGGACGCCGAGGCCGGCGGAGCCGGCGGCGACCACGGTCGAGAACGTCGAGAAGGGTGAGAGGCTCCGCTCTCCCATTGGAGGCAGTGTACCGCCGGCGCGGTACAATAAGACTTGTTAGCGCCTGCCGCTCAAGCGCCGACCGGGTTCCGGCTCGCCTTCCATGAAACAACCAGCTTCTCTCCCGTCCGTCGGCATCGTGTCGCTCGGATGCCCCAAGAACCTCGTCGACACCGAGGTGATGCTCGGCCATCTCCAGCGCGAGGGCATGACGCTGGCCGACCCCGAGAAATCGCGCGTCGTCATCGTGAACACCTGCGGCTTCATCGACGCGGCCAAGGAGGAGTCCGTCGGCGCAATCCTCCGCGAGGTGGCGCGCAAGGAAGCCGGGGAGATCGACCGCGTCGTCGTCGCCGGCTGCATGGTGCAGAAGTACGGCCGGGAGCTCGCGGCCGAGATCCCCGAGGTGGACCACTTCATCGGCCTCGACGAGCTGGAGAAGGCGCCCGCGGCGGCCCTCGGCCTCCCGTCGCTCCCGCGTTTCAGCGACAAACCCCTCGCGACCCGGCTCTACGACGACCTCTCTCCGCGCGTCCTCACACACCGTAAGGGCTACGCCTATCTGAAGGTCGCCGAGGGCTGCAACAACCCATGCACGTTCTGCACGATTCCGCAGATGCGCGGCCTCATGCGCTCGCGCACGATCGCGTCGCTCGTGAAAGAAGCGCAGAGCCTCGAGGCGCAGGGCGTCCGGGAGCTCGTCCTGATCTCGCAGGACACGACCCGCTACGGCGAGGACCTCGGACTCGGCCGGACGGGCCTCGCCGATCTCGTGAAGGCGCTTCTTGCCGAGACGGGCTTCCCCTGGGTGCGCTTCCTGTACGCCTACCCGAAGACGCTCCACCGGGGCGTCTTCCAGCTCATGGCGAGAGAGCCGCGTTTCGTCCCGTACGTCGACATGCCGCTCCAGCATGTCTCCCGGAAGATCCTCACGAAGATGAAGAGGGGAGGCGACGGCGCGAGCTATCTGAAGCAATTCGAAGAAATCCGAAAACTCGTCCCCGAGATTTCCCTCCGCTCGACCTTCATCGTGGGCTTCCCGGGCGAAGAGGAGAAGGATTTCATAGAAGTGGAAGAGTTTCTCAAGGCCGTCCGCTTCGACAACGCGGGAGTCTTCACGTACTCCCCCGAACCGGGATCCGGTGCGGAATCGCTCGGGGACCCTCTTCCACTCGAAGAAAAATCTTCACGCCGCGACCGTTTGATGGAGGTCCAGCAGAAGATCTCTCTATCGAAGAACCGCGCGAAGCGCGGCAAGATCTTCGACGCCCTGCTCGAAGGCCCCAGCGAGGAAACGGAGATGCTCCTCGAGGCGCGCCTCGCCGGGCAGGCCCCCGAGATCGACGGGCGCGTGCTGATCAACGACGTCCCCTCCGGCTGGGCGCCGCGCGTCGGCGAGATCGTGCGTGTGAAGATCACCGAGGCGCACGCCTACGACCTCGTCGGGCGGGTCGTAGCGCCCGTCGCTTCCACCGTCGCTTAAGATCCGTCCGCTTGCAGGTCGTCAAGGATCCCTTTCGCGCCGTCGACCTTCCGCGAGGCGGCGTCGTCACCGTCGGAAACTTCGACGGCGTACATCGCGGTCATCAGGCGATGCTGAAGGCCGTCTCGGCCCGCGCCCGGGAGCTCGGCGCGCCGAGCGTCGTCGTGAGCTTCGACCCGCATCCGCTGAAGGTTCTGCACCCCGAGCGCGCCCCGAAGATGATCCAGACGCTCAGGCAGCGCGAGGAGGCGATCGAGGCCTCGGGTATCGACGCGCTCGTCCTCGTGCCCTTCACACGGGACTTCTCTCTGATGCCCGCCGAGGCCTTCATCAAGGAGCTCCTCGTGAAGCGGCTCGCGGTGCTCGAAGTGCACGTGGGCGCGCGTTTCATTTTTGGAAGAGACCGCCTCGGATCCCTGGACCTCCTCCGCGCGGCCGGCGAGGCCGCGGGATTCCGCGTGGCCGGTCTCGCGGACGTGAGCGACCCGGGCGGCGCCATTTCGTCGACGCGCATCCGAAACGCCCTCCTCGAGGGAGACGCCGCGACGGCGCGGGAGCTGCTCGGGCGTCCCTACGCGATGGACGGAATCATCGCGAAGGGGGACCGGATGGGCCGCAAGATCGGATTTCCGACGATGAATCTCAAGCCCGACAACGAGCTCTATCCGAAGGACGGTGTCTACTTCACCTCCGTCCGGATCGCGTCGTTCGAGCGGACCTTTGCCTGCGTGACGAACATCGGGTGCCGGCCCACGGTGTACGAGGACTACGCGACGACCATCGAGTCGTACATTCTCGATTTTTCGTCGGACGTCTATGGCGAGCGCGTGCGTTTGTCGTTCTACGGCCGCGTTCGTGACGAGCAGACGTTTCCGTCCATGCTCGACCTCACGGCCCAGATCCGGCGGGACGTGGACGCGACGCGCCTCTATTTTCTAGGGAATCCGCTGCCATGACCGCGGAGGTCCTCCTGCGGGTCGGGGCCGTCGTGCTCGCTGTCCTTTTCGCGAGAGGAACGGGGAACCGCGCCGCCACTTTCGCCGCGGGCGTCCTGGCAGGATTCGCGGTCTTCGGATCGCGCGTCGCGTCCATGCCTTTCAGCGGCGACGCCGCGCTCCTCGCGGCTTGCCTCGTGGTCCTCGTGGCTCTCGGCGCCGCGCGCGCCTGGCCCCCCATCACCGGTGACGGCGTCGTGGCCGGCTCGGTGGCTGCGGCGGGCGCCGCGTGGGCCGCGGCCGTTTCCGGCCGCCACCTGCCGGGTTGGCAGGCGCCCGCGCTCGTCGCGATCACCCTGGTCGTCGTTTCCGCTTTCGCGGCGGAAGCCACGCGCGCGAGCGCGGAGGCGGGCTGGCGCGAGGGGATCGCCTGGACGTCGGCCGCACTCATACCGGTCGCCCTCGCCGCGGCGCTCGCGGGCCTCTTTTCAGGCGTGCCGCGCCGGTTCGAGCCGCTTGCCGTCGCGGGGATGCTCTTCGTCGCGGTACTCGTCTGGGCCCCCGCGGTGCTCGCCGAGCGCGCGCGGGTCTCGCGCGAGCTCGTGGAGGAGGTGGCGCTGGGGCTCTTGCCAGAAGAGGACGCCGCCGCGCTGCGCCTTCCGTGGACGCGCGGCTTCGAGAGGAGATTCGGCCGGCCGGACGAGCGCCGCGAATACGTGAGAAGCGCGCTTCTGCTCGCGGTCGCGCGTCACCAGCAGCGGCACCGTTCCGGCGAGGCCGAGCGACTCCGGCAGCTCGAGGTCCTGACGTTTCGGACTCGGCTCCGAAGGACGCAAGACGCGCGCGCGGCGCGTTTCCACACGCGCGTCTCGGGAGAGTTCTCCGCCGAAGAGGCGCCGCGCGAGCCGGCGCCCTAAGGCGCGCCCGGGATGTCTGCCGGCAGGAACGCGCCGTCCCCCGTGCGCTGTCCGGCCGTCCCGCCGTCGTTCACGACCCCATACGCGAGGAAAGGGTTCGAACCGGAGAGTCTCGTGACGACCGCGTAGGCGTTCTGCAGGCCTGGCGCATAGGACGCGAGAATGGAATTGAACTGTACGAAGCCGCCCGCGGGAACCTGCCCGGTCGTTACCGTGGTGGCCTTCTGACCGGTCGCCCCGTCGTACAAGTCGATCCGGAACGAGTCTGCGCTGCCGCCCGTGGAACCCGTGCACACGATTGCGAGGTTCGTTCGGTTCTCGGCGTTCTGCTGAATGCCGTAGATCCACGCGCGCTCGGTCGCCTCGGAGCCCGAGGGCACCGCGGCGGCGAAGAGGCCGAAGCGGCCCCCGCCGCCCGGCGTCGAGGTGCGGGCTCCCACCCCGATGCTGCGGAGATCGCCGGTCGTGTCGGCGACGACGAGAGGGCCAGCGAAAACCGGCCCTGCCGCGTCGACGATCGCTCCGCGGTCGCGCAGCGTCTGGACGAAGTTCGGCAGGATCTGCTGCTCGCCGCCTTCGAGCTTGATCAGAATGCTCGCCGAGCCCCCGGTCAGAGCCGACGAGAAGAACGTGAGCCGCAGGCCGCGGAGGTTGTTCGAATAGTTCGTGAGGACGAGCTCCGTGGAAAACGAAGGCGTCTCGACGAGGACCGGAAGCGTCAACGAAGGGATCGCCGAGGTGGCCGAGATCGGAACGGGGGTCACGAAGGAGCCGTCCGAGTTCACCTGGTCGTTGATCACGCCGTACGTGTAGAAGGGAGCGTTCCCCGCGACGCGCTCGACGAGCACGTAGCCGTTCGTCAGGTTCACGCCTTCAGTGGCGAGAATGCTCGAGATCTGGCTGAAGCCACCCGGCGGCAGGACGATGTCGGGAAGCGAGTGTTCGAACGTGCTCCCTTTCTCGCCAGAGAACGCCGTGATGCGCAGCGCGATGCTGCCCTCCGTGGGGCCACCCGCGTTGAGGACGGCGACGTTCGACCGGTCCGTCTGGTTCTGACGGAGTCCCGGAATCATCACGGGATTGGAGAGGAGCCTGCTCGGAAGGACGCCCGCGTACGAGAGGCCCGCGCGGCCGCCCGCGATGGAGGTCGTCGTGCGCACGATCGCCGTCCCGGCGTCCGGCGACGAAAGTCCGGAGAACGCGATTTGGAGCGTGCCGCCCCGGTTGCCCGAGTCGCCGACCGGGAGGCCCACGCTCTTCAGAAATGCGATCGCGTCGGGGACGATCTTCTGGCGCCCGGCCGCGAGCGTATCCGTCGCGGTGCCGGCCGCTCCGCCGAGTCCTGGCACGGGCACGTAGGAGTAGAGGATCGACGCGTCCGTCGTTCCGCGGTTCGTGATCGTGAGCTCGGACGTGAAGAACGAGCTGTTTAGTCCGGTCGTCGAGAGAACGATAGGAACCGTGACCCGCGACTCGGGGTTCGCGACGAGGATGTCGATGCGCGTGAGCGTCACGTCGACCCGGCCGTCGAACAGGCAGCCAGGGCACGGGGGACCGGAGGTGACGGGAAGATTCCGGTACGTGTAGCTCTCGAGCGACCCGATGGGCGAGGCCGGTGAAGACGAGGCGAGGGTCTGGCCCGTGCCCGTTCCCGGGACGCCGAGCACGATCGCCTGCCGGAGAATCTGGAGGGGGCTGAGCACGTCCGTCACGACGGATTGAGATTTCGCCACGAGAGCGCCGAATCCGACCTCGGGGTGTGGCGCGGTCGTGAAGAGGTTCGAGAGGCTCGTGTTCGGCCCCCCCGTGTCCCGGACGGATGCGAGGAGCGGCGCAAGTGAGGAATGGGCGGCCGCGAGGTCGGTCAGGACCTCGGAGGGCAGGATCGAGCTGGCCGCGACGTAGGGCGCCGGGGATGCACCGGGTATGGTCATCGTGCCGTACGTGACGTTCACGGAAACCGGGATCAAGGTCTGCGAAACGGCGGGCGCGGCGGTCAGCGCAAGGGCGGCGACAAGTCCAGCGGCAAGTCGAGGCGACATGTGTGTGCTCCTGGTTTGGGAGTGCATCGCGCCGGACCTTTCCCACGGGCCCGCACCGGAAACCTCAGACGCGCGGGCCGTCCGCATCCCAGAGGGTCGTTTCCCCGAACGACTCCAGCACGGGCTGGATGAGTTTCGCGTCGCCGACCGCAACCAGAATGCCGGTTGAAGGGTCGAAGAACTCCTGCGCGGTCCGGAATGCCTCTTCCCGCGAGACCGCCTGGACACGGTCCCGCCAAGTGGCCCACTCTTCCTCGGGCAGTCCGTGGAGGAGCCTCGAAATCTCGTCCTGGGCGACGCCGCCCGGGGTCTCCCGGGTGATGGGAAAGCTGCCCAGAAGGAATTTCCGCGAGCGATCGTGCTCCTCTTCCGTCGGCCCCTCCGAGGCGTACGCGCGGATGAGGTCGAAGAGGCCCGCGCAGGCTTCGCGCGTCACCTCGGTCCGGCAGTCGATCGAGGCGCCGAACTGTCCTCCCGCGACACGTGCCGAAACGGAAGAGTAAGCGCCGTAGGTGAGACTTCGCTCTTCCCTTAGGACGTGAAAGAGGCGCGAGGACGCGCCCCCTCCGAGAGACTGGTTCGCGACGAGCGCCGTCGTGAAGAGCGGATTCCGGCGAGCGAGCGCGGGCCTCGCGAAGAGCAGATTCGTCTGCACCGAGCCAGGCCGGTTCACGAGGTGAATCGAGAAGCCGGGGACGACCGGTGGGGGCGGAACGACGGCGGGGGGCGAGAGTAGGCCCAGGGGAAGGCTCCCGAAGGCGCGCCCGGCCGCGCCGAGGAGCGCATCGGGATCCGTGGCGCCCGCGAGGATGAGCGTGGCGTTCGCGAGGGAAAAACGAGAGGCCGCGAAGGCGGCGACGTCGACCTGAGTGAGCGACGCGAGGCCCTTTTCCGTCGCCGTGAGGCGGCCGTACGGGTGGCCGGGGTAGAGCCGGTCGAGAAGCCGCTCGCGCGCGAGGAAGTCGGGCTCGGAGCGCTGCTCGGCCAAGACGTCGATTTCGCGCCGGCGGTTCTTCTCGAATTCTTCGTCGGGAAAGGTGGATTCCGTGAGGACCTCGGCCAGGAGGGCGAGCCCTTCATCGAGATCCTTCTCGAGCACGAAGAGGCGCGCGACGGACGAATCACTTCCGGTGGAGACGTCGAGGATCGCGGCGAGGTCGTCGAGCGCTTCACCGAGCTCCTTCGCATTGCGCCGGCGCGTTCCGCCGAGAAACGTGTCGCCTGTGATCTCGGCCATGCCCTCCCGCGAGGCGGGATCGGCCGCGCTGCCCGCTCCAGGAAAGAGCACGGCGACGGCCACCGTGGGACGGCGGCCCCAGCGGGCCGCGCGCACGGCGAGGCCGTTTGCGAGGCGCGTGCCCGTGAACGTGGACAGCGAGAACGGAAGCGGGGCCATGGGCGGCGGCGGCAGACGCTTTGCGCTCATGCGGCCTCCCGGGACGCCTCGGGCACCACGGTCACGACCGACCGGCGCGCAGGCACGAGAAGGCGCGAGGCGGCCTCCCGGACGGTGGCCGCGTCCAGCGCGAGGACGGCCTCGACGTCGCGCGGGAACAGGCCGGGATCCCCGTCGTAGACGCCATACTCGGACAGCAGGAAGGCGATGGCCTGCGTCGTCTGCGTGGCACGGACGGCACTCGCGAGGACCATCCGCCGGACCCTTTCCATCTCGCGCGGCGTGGGGCCGTCGGCGGCGAAACGTTCGAGGTCGAGAAGGATCTCCGCCTCGAGGCGTTCCAGCGTGACACCGGGCCGGGCAAGCGCGAAGACGCGGAAGAGAGAGGGGCCGCGGCGCTCGTCGAGCGACACCGACAACGAGAGCGCGAGCGAATCGTCCTTCACGAGACGACGCCAGAGCCGGCCCGATTCGCCCGAGCCGAGGATGCGCTCCACGACCGTGAGCGCGAAGGAGTCGGGATGACGGCGCTCGGTCACCTTGAAGTTGACGTGCAGGGCCGGCACCGCCGCATGCTTGTCCGTGACCGCGAGGCGCCTCTCGCCGGCGGGGGCGGGCTCCTCGAACCCGAAGCGGGGCGGCGTCTCACGGGCCGGAACATCCGCGAAGGCGTCCTTCACGCGGCGGAAGGCGTCGGCCGGGTCCACGTCGCCGACCACGGCGAGAAGCGCGTTCCCGGGGGCGTAATACCGGCTGTAGAACTCCCGAGCGTCGTCGAGAGACGCCGCCCCGAGGTCCTCCATGGATCCGATCACGGAATGCTTGTACGGAAACGCGTCGTACGCGAGGTCGTCCGTCGCCTCGAAGGACGAGGCGTAGGGTTGGTTGTCCACGCGCATTCTCTTCTCTTCCTTCACGGCCTCCCGTTGGTTGTCGAGCTTTTCCTGCGTCAGGACGAGAGATCGCATCCGGTCGGATTCGAGGAAGAGGCCGAGGTCGATGCATTCGGCGGGAAGAGTCTCGAAATAGTTCGTCCGGTCCTCGGACGTCGTTCCGTTCATCGAGCCGCCTGCCTCGGCCACGAGGCGGAAGTGCTCGCCCTTGCCGACGTTCTCCGAGCCCTCGAACATGAGGTGCTCGAACAGGTGCGCGAATCCGGTCTTTCCGGCCGGTTCGACCCGGCTTCCGACGTCGTACGTCACGTCCACCGTAACGAGAGGGATTCCGCGCTGCGGAGACACGACGACCGTGAGTCCGTTTGCAAGGCGTTCGACGTGAAACGGGATTTCGAGATCGAGGGAAGAACTGATGGGAACCTCCTGGTGAAGCCCCGAGGGGACTCACCCGTAATATAACGATTGTGTTGAGGCGCCGTGCTCTCGCGCTTTTCGCGCTGCTCGCCGTGAGCGTTGTCCCCGCCGCGCGGGGACAGGAAGCGAGCGTCAAAACGGATCCGGACCTCCCGAAATTCCGCGTCGAAGCGGTCCTCCACGACTACGAACCGGTCTCGGAAAGGCGTGAGAGGTTCGCGGAGCTCTTCTACGGCGCGCTCTCCGCGGAATGGGCCCGCGGCGATTTCGCCGCCAAGGCCGAGGTGCGCGGACGCGATGGGCTCTTCCGCCCCTATTACGGCGGGTCCGTCTGGCTGGAAGAAGGCTGGGCCTCTTTCGCGACGCCGATCGGCGCCGTGAAGGTGGGAAAGCTCGAGCGGGACTTCGGCCTCGTGGACGAGTCCTTCATCGGCACCCTCTTCACCGCGAACGGCGTCACGCGCAATCCCGACTGGGGCGCGGGTCTCGAGGGAGAGAAACGGCTCGGGTTCGACACACTCGCCTGGAGCGCCCGCTACTACGGCCAGAACGACCACGTCGCGTGGGAAGACGACGGCCGCGGCATCGAGTCGGACCCGGGGCGCGTCCTCCGGGACGGCCTCGAGGCGCGGGTCTCCTATCTCGTGAACAATGGCCTCTGGTCGCTCAAGCCAGCGGTCTCCTTCGCGTCCGCCGCGCTCGAGCAGAAGGACGGCCCCGCGTCTTTTCGAAGGACGGACGGGGCTCTCGACGTGACGGCGACCTTCGGGCCGATCGCGTTCCTCCTCGAGGGCTTCACGAGGTCGGGAGAGCGGTGCGTCGCGGGAGCACCCTGCCGCCTCGGCTACGACGATGCGACGGCTGGCCTCGTGGGATTTCGCGCCGAGTTCCCGACGGTCACCTACCGCTACTTCTACTCGGTCTGGCGCTATCGCGGAGCCGAAGCCACGGAACAGATTCATCTGCCCGGTGTCGTGTGGACCCCTCGGAAGGGCCTGGCGGCCACAATCGAGTACAGTGCCCGGTCGATGACGACGCTCTCGGGCACGGAGGTCGTCAAAGCCTTTCAGTTTGGCCTGTCCGTGGCCTTTTGAGGCCATTCACGCCAACGCAATCCTGATTCCTGCGTCTCCCACATTCTCGAGGAGCTGATGAAGAAAAGGGTCTTGATCATAGGAGTCGTCGTCGCGGTCGCGGCTCTCGCCGGCGCCTTCTTCTACATGCGCCGCGGATCGGCCGAGCCGAAGTACCGGAAGGCAAAGCTCGACAAGGGCGACGTCGTCGCGACGGTGACGGCCACGGGCACGCTCTCGGCCGTCACGACCGTGAGCGTCGGCAGCCAGGTGTCCGGCATCATCGCGAAGCTGCACGTCGACTTCAATTCGGTCGTCAAGAAGGGACAGGCTCTCGCCGAGCTCGACCCGACGCCGTTCCAGCAGGGCGTCGAGCAGAGCAAGGCGAACCTCGACAAGGCGAAGGTCCAGCTCCGCAACGACGAGATCGGCCTGACGCGCGCCAAAAAGCTCTTCGCCGAGCAGCTCATCGCGCAGTCGGATCTAGACGCCGCGCAGACGACGCGCGACTCGGACGTCGCGACCGTCGCGCAGGTGACGGCGCAGCTGAAGTCGGCCATGACGAACCTGGGGTACACGCGGATCATCTCGCCGATCGACGGAGTCGTCGTGAGCCGCAGCTACGACGTCGGCCAGACGGTCGCCGCGTCGTTCCAGGCGCCCACCCTGTTCATGATCGCGCAGGACCTCACGAAGATGCAGGTCCTCACGAACATCGACGAGGCCGATGTCGGCCGGATTCGCGTGGGTCAGGTCGCGAGCTTCTCGGTGGACGCGTTTTCCGAGCAGACATTCAAGGGCTCCGTCTCCCAGATCCGCCTGTCGCCCCAGACCGTCCAGAACGTCGTGACCTATCCCGTCATGCTCGACGTCCCGAACCAGGACCTGAAGCTCAAGCCCGGCATGACGGCGAACGTGCTCGTCCCCGTGGACGCGCGCCGCGACGTCCTGCGGGCTCCGAACGCTGCGCTGCGCTTCCGGCCCGACCCGGCGGACGTCGCCGGAGGCGAGAAGGGCAAGTCCGCGCCGGCCCCGTCGTCTCCGGCCTCCGCATCCAGCGTGGCCGCTGCGCCGCAGACGGGTGCTCCCCAGACGGGAGGTCGGGGTCCCGGCGGCCGCGGCGGTTGGTCCGGCGGGGCGGGTGGCGGCGGCCGGCCGGCCGCGTCACGTTCCGGAACGCTCTACGTCGAGGTCCCGAACGGCAAGGGCAAGCTCAAGGCCGTCTCGGTCAGGACTCTCATCACGGACGGCAACATGACGGCCATCGAGTCGTCGGACCTCAAGGAAGGCGACGAGATCATCGTCGGCCTCGCAACCGCGCGCGCGGGCGCGGCGAGTAGTGCCTCGGCCAGTCCGGGGGGCGGCGGCGGGCGCCGGCCCTTCTGAGCGGGCGGGTGATCGTGGCGCAGCACGTCATCGAGATCGAGAACCTCACCCGCGTCTACCAGATGGGGGAGACGGAGGTGCGAGCCCTCGACGGCGTCACGCTGAAGGTCGAGCCCGGGGAGTTCCTCGCGGTCATGGGCCCCTCGGGCTCGGGGAAGTCGACGTTCATGAACATCATCGGCTGCCTCGACAGGCCGACGTCCGGCCGGTACGTGCTCGAGGGAGTCGACGTGTCGTCCCTCGGGCGCGACGCGCGCGCCGAGATCCGGAACGACAAGATCGGCTTCGTCTTCCAGAACTTCAACCTGCTGTCACGCACGGCGGCGGTCGAGAACGTCGAGCTCCCGCTCCTCTACTCGAGGAAGTCGAAGCTCACGGACGAGGAGTCCCATGCGCGCGCGATGCGGGCGCTCGAGCGTGTCGGCCTCAAGGACCGCTGGGACCACACGTCGGCGCAGCTCTCTGGCGGCCAACAGCAGCGCGTCGCGATCGCGCGGAGCCTCGTGAACGAGCCCGCGATCCTCCTCGCGGACGAGCCGACGGGAAACCTCGACTCGAAGACGTCCGAGGAGGTCATGGCGATCTTCCAGGGCCTGAACGACGAGGGCAAGACCGTCGTCCTCATCACGCACGAGCCGGACATCGCCCAGTTCGCCCGGCGCATCGTCACGTTCCGCGACGGCAAGGTGCTGAGCGACGTAGCCGTGACGGACCGCAAACGCGCCGTCGCCACCGGGAGGCCCGCATGAAGAAGTCCGGCAACATCCTGAAGGTCGCGTTCCGGGCGCTCACGCGGAACAAGCTGAGGTCGCTCCTGACGGCGCTCGGGATCATCATCGGCGTCGCGTGCGTCATCGCGACGATCGGGATCGGCGAGGGGGCGCGCCTCCAGACCGAGAACCAGCTGAAGTCCCTCGGGACGAACTTCCTCATGATCTTCCCCGGGACGACGACGTCGTCGGGCGCCCGGTCGGGCTCGGGGAGCAATTCGAAGCTCTCGCAGGACGACGTGGAGGCGATCCGGCGCGAGGTGGGGTCCGTCGCCTACGTCTCCGCCACAATCCGGACGGTCGCACAGGTCATCTACGGGAACCAGAACTGGTCCACGTCCATTCAGGGCGGCGAGGTCGACTGGCCGCTCATCCGCTCGTGGAACCTCGCGACGGGCCAGTTCTTCACGGACCAGGACAACCGCTCCGCCTCCAAGGTGTGCGTCCTCGGCAAGACCGTCGCGACGAACCTGTTCGGGGACGAGGACCCGGTCGGCAAGATGATCCGCATCAAGAACATTCCGTTTCGCGTCACGGGCGTCCTCGAGTCCAAGGGCGGCTCGATGATGGGCCAGGACCAGGACGACATCGTCATCGCCCCCTACGAGACGGTTCGCAAGAAGCTCATGGGCACGACCGCGGTCGGCGCGATCCTCGCTTCGGCGGCGTCGAACGAGCAGGTCGCGATCGCACAGGACGAGATCACGGCCCTCCTCAGGCAGCGCCACCGCATCAACAAGGCGGCCGGGCAGGACGACGACTTCATGATGCGCACGCAGACGGAAATGCTGCAGCAGGCCGAGGCGCAGAGCCGCACGATGTCGACGCTCCTCTGGTCGATCGCGGGTGTCTCGCTCCTCGTCGGCGGGATCGGGATCATGAACATCATGCTCGTCTCGGTGACAGAGCGGACGCGCGAGATCGGCGTTCGCATGGCGATTGGCGCCAAGGGCGGAGACATCCGGGCCCAGTTCCTCGTGGAGGCCGTCGCGCTCTCGCTCGCGGGCGGTTCCGTCGGGATCGCCCTGGGGATCGGGATCCAGCGCTTCGTCGCGAAGGTCGCGGGCTGGCCCGTCGCCCTCTCGCCCACCGCGATCGGTCTCGCGTTCGCGTTCTCGGCCGTCGTCGG
>JBBRRY010000018.1:0-74756 GCA_038245905.1 Thermoanaerobaculia bacterium
CATCACCGTCGGCCTCTACGAGGACGGCACGCCCGGCGAGATCTTCCTCACGATGGCGAAGGAAGGCTCCACGATCTCCGGGCTCATGGATTCCTTCGCAACGGCCATCTCGCTCACGCTGCAATACGGCGTGCCGCTCGAAGCCCTCGTCGAGAAGTTCAGCCACATGCGCTTCGAGCCCGCGGGCTACACGAAGAATCCCGAGATCCCGATCGCGAAGAGCCTTGTCGACTACATCTTCCGCTGGCTCGCGTCGAAGTTCCTGACGGCGGATCTCAAGGAAAGGGCCGGCGTCATCTCCCGCGAGGTGCCGGGTCCCGCGGCGACACCGGCCGAGTTCAAGAGAAGCGGAACGCTGACGCCGGTTGCCGAAGCCGCGGCCGGCCCGATCCTCGCGGCGAATGCGGCCTTTCAGGCCGTCACGAGCGCCAGCGCCAGCGGGAAGGCGGAACCACCCGCGGCCGGGGGCGCGGCGGAAGCGCGAGCCATCGGGTTCGCGGTCCCGGCGCCTTCGTACGCGAGCCGGCTCGCGTTCGAAAACAGCACCGACGCGCCGAGCTGCCACGAGTGCGGCAGCCTCATGGTGCGCGGCGGCGCCTGCTACAAGTGCCTGAACTGCGGCGCGACGAGCGGCTGCAGCTGAACCCGTTCAGCGTCCGAAGACCCGTTCCCTGAGCGCCGCGAGGAGACCGCGGCGACGGATCACGATCTCGCTCCGGCCGGGCGCCGGCCGGACGAGGATCGCGCCCCAGGCCGTCGTCTCGACTCGGCCCCCTTCGCCCGCGCCGACCGCGAGGAAGGGGTTCGTGAACCAATTGATGACGAGGACCCCGCCGGTAGCCGCGTCCACGATGAGGCGGAGCTCCAGAACGTCCGCGCGGCCCTGGAGCGCGGACCCTGGAGACGCGGCGTCGATGACGCAGTTCGTCGTCTCGAGAAACGGTCGCGGCGGCGGAAGCGAAATCCCGTGCGGACGAAACGCCCCGCTGAAGACCGACGTCTTCACGAGCGCTTCCGCCTCCAGGCTCGCCTCGATTTCCTTCACGCCGAAAATCCGGCCGGGGGGCGGTCTCCCGACGCCGTACCAGACCTGGGAGACGACGGCCAGGAGCAGCGTTGCGCGGAGGGCGTAGCGGAACATGGGCCGTGGAGCGCTGGCCTCCAGCAGATCGAGCGAAAGGCACAGGACGAAAATCGAAGCCGGCGTCGAGAAGGCCAGAAGGCGCCAGGGAAACTGGATGAACTGGATCGCCGGCGCGAGGCGGTAGAGCGGCGCCGAGAGCGGCGTTTGAAGGACGAGATAGAAAACAGCCGACAGGGCGGCGAGAAACCAGGCCGGACGCGTCTCCTCGAACCGGATCGCCGAGAGCCGGCGGCGGGCGAGGCCCACTGCCACGGCCGCGAAGGCGACGAGGGAAAGCGTGTTGAAGCCACGCCCGATCTCCACGGAATAACCGGCCGTGCTCGACGTCCAGCCGCCCGCTCGATCGTAGAGGTACTCCCCGAGCGGCGCAAAGTTCCGGAACACGCTGAACATTCCCGTCCGGAGGCGGTCGAGATCGAGATCTTTGCCGAAGAGCCAGATTCCGAACACGAAGGGCCCCGTCACGGGGAGGACGACAAGCGCAGCCCGGCCGAGGTTGAGGAATGCCTGCCGCCGGTCCTTCGAGAGAACGAGGGCGCCCCAGAAGGCGACGAAAACGAGTGCGAAAGCGAAGATGAAGATCGTCGACTGCGCGAAGAAGATCAGAGACAGGATGGCGCCGAGCCCCCATCCCGCACGCGGCCTTCCGAACACGATGCCGAGTGCGGCGACCGTGAGCCAGGGAACGAGCATGAAGGCCGCGAACTCTCCGAATGCTCCCCTCACGACCCAGTCCGTGTAGGCATAGTTGGAAAAGACGAGGAGCAGGGCTCCGCTCACCGCGTGAAGCGGTCCGAGCCCCATGGCGAGGAGCGCCCGGCGCATTCCGATCGCGCCGAGGAAAAGAAGGAGCGGAATCACGACCTTGACGGCCGTGTAGGAGGAGCCCGTGGCGAGCGCGACGGCGCCCGCGAGCGTGTTGAAGAGGCGATGGTAGAAGAAGGGGAACGGCGAGCCGTAGCCGTTTTCGGCGAGGGGCGTCCAGAGAGGCAGGAAATTCCCGCCCGCAAAAGCGAGCCGGAAGATCTCGACCTTCTGAAAGCAGGCCACTCCGTCGTGGTTCTCGGGCCAGCCGGAGAGGACGAGGATCCGCGAGCAGGCGAGGAGGCTGGCCAAGAGGAGAAGGGCATACGGGCCCGCGCGCCGAAGCGTCATGAAGGAATACTAGAGCGTCATCGGGGACCAGAGGCGCCAGAGGTTGCTCCGGACGGAAGGGGGCGGCGCGCCCTTGGCGTGAGGGAACGCATATTCCGCGAAAAGCGACGGCCGGGTCGAGCGCGAAGGGGGTCCCAGCGCGGCGCCCCATCCGTCGAGTGCGGGCGTGTGCTCGACGAGGACGACATCGGCCTCGAATCCGGCGAGAGGGACGTCGTCGCCACGCGGCGCCCCCTCCGGAATCGCGGCGTGGAAGACTTGCTCGATGCGTTGCCAGCAGAAGTACTTGAAAACGTCACGGCCCGAGCGCGACACCACGATTACGCGCCGGCCCTCGGCCGTCAGGTCTCGCGCACGCTCGGCCATCGCGGTGGCCGCTTCGTGAAAATAAAGGGCCGCGCTCTCCGACCGCCCGAACGTCGAGACCCAGGCGCGGGCCTGGAGGCAGAGCGAGAGAACGAGGAGGGCGGCGAGCGGCACCTCGAGCCGCGGCGCACGTGAGAGAAGCGCGTCGCACCCGAGCGCGGCGAAGACGAGCCACGCAGGAAGCAGGATGAGGAGCCGCGTCAGGCTCGGGCCGTAGAGCCCGAGAAGCACACCGCCGGCGGCCCACGTCACGAAGAGAAACGAAAGCGCCGCGGATTCCCTTCCGCGCCGCCACGCGAGGAGGCCGAGGACGGCGAGCGGCCCCAGGACGAGGTCGAACGGGTCGAGACCGCTCGCCGTCAGCGCGACACCCGTGACGTCGAAGACGTGACCCGGACCCTTCCAAACGCGGTAACGCTCGGGATAGAAGAATGGAAGGAGGAACGTCGCGAGAACATTACCGAGCTTGTCGAGCGGCGTGCCGCGCGATACGTAGTAGCCGCGGTCGACGAGCATTCCGGGCGCGCGGAGGAGGAAGAGCAGATTTGGGATCGAGACGAGCCCGAAACCGAGGAGCAGGCGCCGCGCCTCGCGGCGCAGCGCGGGCCGCGCGGCAGGCGCGCGGCGCCAGCGCCACGCGAAGTGGAGCACCCAGGCGATCGGGAGGAGGCGGCAGGCCGAGTACGCATAGACGCCGAGTGCGAGGAGGGCGCCGGCCGCGAAAGGCCGATCTGCCACGTCGCGCTCGACGCGGTCGTCGAGCAGGAAACACGCACCGAGGAGGACGAGCGGGGCCGCGCTCGCTCGAAGTCCGACCTCTCCGGAATGAAAGAGCCAGAGGGACGAGGCGGGAACGAGAAGAGCGATCCCGACTGGCAGCGTCGGCCGGATACGCCGCAGGAGTGCGGCGACGAGCACGAGGGTCGCGGTCGACGCGAGGATGCTCGGGACGAGGAGGGCGGTCCGCGTCGGCCCGAGCGCGGCCACAAAGGCACCCGTGACATAGAGCCAGAGCGTCTCGGCGGAGGGACCGATGGAGACGGTGAGGACCTCGAAGCGGTGGAGGAGGACGAGGCGAAGGCCACGCATCGCCTCGATGACGGGGTCCGCGGCGACGCCCGGTGGGACGCGCCCAGCCGCGAGCGCGTGCAGACCGAGATAGGCCGCGGCCCCAAGGCCGATGACGGCGGCGCGGGCGGAGGCGGGTCCAGGCCGCTCGGCCGGCACGCCCCTCAGCGCTTTCCGAAGAGCTGGTCGAACGCCGAGCGGGCGCCGTCCGGCGAGCCGGCGGCTTTCGTGCCGGTGAGATCGAGCGACACCGTGGGCGCGTAGAAGGTGCAGGCGTTCGCTCTCGATTTCGCGGGGATGGGCGCGGGAATCTCCTGCCGGCACTGCTGGTGCGCGGCGCCGTCAAAGAATCGGCATTGCGCGCACGCGTGGAGAGCGGCGCCGCACTTCTTGCAGACGGACTCGGGCCCGACTTCGGCGTCGTTCTTCTCGCTGCAGGTCTTGCATCGGAAGACGTCGGCCCGGTTGCGGTCGGCGCCGCGGCCCTTCGGACCGATCCTCTCGCCTCGAGCGGGGCCCGAAGGGCCGAAGCCGCTCCCGCTCCCGGAGCGTTCCACGTCCTTGTATCCGCGCTGGCGATACTTTTGTTCGGTCATCTGTCCTGCTTCCTGTCTTCGGCGCGTCGCGCCCCCGCGGTCTTCAAACTAGAATGCCTCCCGAGGTCCGCGACATCATGAAGATCATCCTGCGCATTCTCATCAATGCCGCCGCTCTCTGGGCCGCGGCTTCGTTCGTGCCCGGCATTCGCGCGGGCGGGCTCGGCTCTATCCTGGCGCTCGCGCTCGTCTTCGGCCTGGTGAACGCCTTCGTGCGTCCTTTCCTGAAGCTCGTGAGCTGCCCCATCATACTGCTCACGCTGGGTTTGTTCACGCTCGTCGTGAACGCCTTGATGCTCATGCTGGCGGCCTGGCTGGGGCGCGGGCTCGGCATCGAATTCACGGTCGACGGATTCGTGCCGGCGTTCCTCGGGGCACTCCTCATTTCGGTCGTGTCGACGCTCCTCTCCTGGATTCTGATCGCAAGGACCGACGGCTAAGGCCCGAACCGGGCCGGAACGGACCCCGGACCGCCCGCGACGAAGTAGTTCAAATGGGGGATGGACGTGCCCCCGGGTTGCCGGATGCTCAGGCTGGAGGAAGCCGTGTTCGGCATCCCGTTCCATCGGCATCTGGGTTTCAAGCTGACGGGCGCCGCGGCGATGGTCTCGCTCGCGACGATTTCGCTGTTCGCGTTCTTCTCGATCCGCTCCCAGCGGGATCATTCCATCGGCGAGGTCATCCGAGGTGCCGCGCTGTTCTCGAGCACGATCGCGAGCAGCACGCGGGATTTCATGCTCGAGGATCAGCGGCACGACGCCTACCGGATCATGGAGAGCATCGGCCGCCTCGAGGGCATCGAGAAGGTCCGCGTCCTGAACAAGGAAGGCCGCATCACGTTCTCGACGAATGCGCGCGACATCGGCGCGTCGGTCGACAAGGATGCCGAGGCCTGCACGGCGTGCCACGCGGCGGGCCAGCCGATCGTGGCGCCCACGACGTCCGCGCGCAGCCGCCTGTTCCGTTCGAACGGCCACCGCGTGCTGGGCATGGTGACGCCCATCTACAACGAGCCGGCCTGCTCGACGGCCGCCTGCCACGCCCACCCGTCCGACAAGCACGTCCTCGGCGTTGTCGACATCGGCATTTCGCTGAAGGAGATCGACGCGAGCCTGCGCACCCAGTCCCTGCGCCTGGCGGGCGGCGCGCTCGCCGCGGTGGTCGTCCTCGCCGCGCTCATGAGAGCCGCTGCGCGCCGCATCGTCTTCCGCCCCGTGGCGGAGCTCCTGGAGGCCACGCAGCGCGTCGGTCACGGCGACCTGTCGGCGACGCTCGCCGTTCGCTCGACGGACGAGCTCGGAATGCTGGCCACCTCGTTCAACGAGATGAACGCGTCGCTCGCCCGAACGCACCGCGACCTCGAGATCCTCACCGACGATCTCGAACGTCAGGTGGAGGACCGCACGGCGGCGCTCCGAAGCGCGCACGAGGTCCTCGCGCGCAGTGAGAAGCTGGCCTCGCTCGGCCAGCTCTCGGCCTCCATCGCGCACGAGATCAACAATCCCCTCGCGGGGATCCTCACGTTTGCTCGCCTCATGACGCGGATGCTCGAGACCGGCCTGCCGGACGACGCGACGCGCGCGGCGTGCCTCAAGAACCTGGCGCTCATCCGGAGGGAGTCCGAGCGCTGCACCGTCATCGTCCGGAACCTCCTCGACTTCGCGCGGGTCAGGCCGCTGGAGCTGAAAGTGTTCGACCCGCTGCTCGCGCTCGAAGAGGCGCTCTCACTCGCGGCGCACAAGATGCAGATCCAGAACATCACGGTCGTGAAGAAGCTCGAGGGAACGGGTGCCGTGAATGCCGACTTCGGGCAGCTTCGGCAGGCGTTCATGAACATCCTCCTGAACGCGTGCGACGCGATGCCGGGCGGCGGTACGCTGACGCTCACCTCCCACTTCTTCTCCGGCAGTCGCGAGGTCGAGATCGGTGTCGGCGACACGGGCGCGGGAATGGCGCCCGAGCTCCTCTCGCGGATTTTCGACCCGTTCTTCACGACGAAAGAGAAGGGTACCGGGCTTGGGCTCTCCGTCGTCTACGGCATCGTCGAGAAGCACGGCGGCTCCATGCGGGTCGCGAGCGGCGTCGGGAAGGGCACGACGATGACGATCCGGCTCCCTCTCGCCGCCGAGGGCGGCGGGGCCCCGGCGCCTTCCGCGGTGGCCAGGCCGGCCGCGGCCCCGTGAGCGAGGTCGCCCTGTGGTGGATCGGGACGGGAAACGTCGACCCGGAGCTTCTCGCGGGTGTGCGCGCTCACGTCGAGAGAGTCTTCCGGTTTCCCGTGCGCCTCGACGTTCCGGCGGGCCGGCCGGAGGAGGCGTTCGACGCCCAGCGGAAGCAGCACTCCTCCCATCGCATCCTCCTGTGGCTCGCGGCGAACCGGCCACGCGGCGCCGCACGCCTGATCGGCCTGACGGACGCGGACCTCTTCATCCCGGTCCTGACGTTCGTCTTCGGCGAGGCGCAGCTGAAGGGCCCTGTCGCCGTAGTGTCGACCGCGCGTCTCCTGGGCGCGGGACTTCCCGGCGAGGCGGCCCGCTTCCCGATCCGGTTCCGGACCGAAGTCATTCACGAGCTCGGGCACACGTTCGGGCTCCTTCACTGCCGCATTCCACGCTGCGCGATGGCGCGCTCGGCGAGCCTTCGGGACGTGGACGCCAAGCAGCCGGACCTCTGCGAGACGTGCCGGGCCCTGTTCCTCGAGAACGCCTTTGAGATCGGAGAAACCCATGAGCAAGAAGAACACGCGGATCCTGCTGGTCGATGACGAAGAGATCGTGCGGGAGTCCCTCTCGGGCTGGCTCGAGAAGGACGGCTACACGATCGGCACGGCGCCGGACGGCCTCGCGGCCGTCCGGGCCGTGGAAGAGGGCCGGTGGTCGATTCTCCTCGTGGACCTGAAGATGCCGGGCATCGACGGCCTCGAAGTGCTGAGGCGCGTCAAGGAGAAGAGCCCCGACACCGCCGTCGTCGTCATGACGGCGTATGCCACCGTCGACACCGCAGTGAACGCCATGAAACTCGGGGCGTTCGACTACATCGTGAAGCCCTTCGACCCTGAGGAGGTCAGCCTCCTGGTCGAGAAGATCGTCGCGCAGCAGGCGCTCGTGAGGGAGAACGTGATTCTCCGGAAGGCGCTCAAACGCGAGTTCCGGTTCCACGACCTCGTCACGAAGTCATCGGCGATGCAGGGCACGCTCGAGCTCGCGCGGACCGCCGCGCGCAGCCCCTCGACGATCCTCGTCCTCGGCGAAAGCGGCACGGGCAAGGAGCTTCTCGCCCGCGCCATCCATGCCGAGAGCCCGCGCCACGACAGACCCTTCGTGGCGATGTCCTGCGCGTCCCTCACGGAGACCCTCCTCGAATCCGAGCTCTTCGGCTACGAAAAGGGCTCCTTCACGGGCGCGAACGCGCGCCGGGAAGGCAAGTTCGTAGCGGCGAACGGGGGCACCCTTTTTCTCGACGAGATCGGCGATATCAGCCCGAAGCTGCAGCTCGACCTCCTGCGCGTCCTCGAAGAACGCCGTGTGACGCGCGTCGGCGGGACGGAATCGATGCCGGTGGACGTTCGCATCATTGCCGCGACGAACCGGGATCTCCAGAAGGCCATCGCCGAGGGCCGCTTCCGGGAGGATCTCTTTTATCGGCTGAACGTCATCACGCTCACGCTCGCTCCGCTCAGGGGCCGCAAGGAGGACATCCCCCTTCTCGTCGACATCCTGCTCGAGCAGCTCGCCGTGGAGATGAAGAAGCCGGTCGAGGGCGTGTCGCCCGAGGGCATGGCGCTTCTGCTTGCCCACTCCTGGCCGGGCAACGTGCGCGAGCTCAGAAACGTCCTCGAGCGCGGCGTCGTCGTTTCGACGGGGCCGCTCCTTCTGCCGGCCGATCTGGGCCTCACGCTTCGCGGGGAGGAGGTGCCGTCGCATCCTGCCTCGCTCGCCGAGATCGAACGGCAGCACATCGCCGCGGTGCTCAGGAACACGGGGGGAAACGTCTCGCAGGCCGCGCGAATCCTCGACATCGACCGCGTGACCCTTTACAGCAAGATCCACAAGTTCGGGCTGAAGCGGGCGGACGACGGCGTTTTCGAGCCCGCCTAAGGAGCGGTGAGAAAGACAACGCCCCGTTGAGGACCTGAACGCTTCCGGCCGCAGGGCCGCCGGACTGGAATCGCCCCAAACCTCCTGTCGACAAGCAATTGACACCTCGCAAGGCGAACCGTAGGAGCGTGGCGCGGGCATTGCGATGAGACCGATGTTGCCATGAAAGAGACATCGACCACCTGCCCGCTCCTCAAAGAAGTCGTGATGCTTTATTGCGACGCCTGCCCGACGAAAAAGATGCTGCCTCTTGACCACCTCGTGTCGGCCCGGCCCTGTCAGGCGAGCCAATACGAGGACTGCCCCCTGTATCAGGAGGCCGTGAAGAGGCTCGGGACAGGCGCTGCTTACACGGAGCCGCTCGCCCTGGCGGCGAATGGCTCCGGGAGGGAGGCCCCATGATCGCCACGGTACCCCTCGTCCTTCTTTTCGTTCTTCTCCTCCTCCTCAACGAACGCGCGCTCTCGCGCGCGGCCCGGGCCTGAGAGAGGCCGCGATGAAGCTGAATCGCCGGTCTTTGTTCAAGCTCGCCGCCGCCGCCGGAACCGCCGGAGTGGCCGGCGCGGCGGCGACGTCGCGGGCCTCGGTCCTGCCCGCCTCGAAGGACGCGCGGGGCGTCCTCGTCGATACGACGCGCTGCGTCGGCTGCCGCGCCTGCGAGGCCGCCTGCGCCGAGGCGAACGCGCTGCCAGGCCCCGAGAAACCCGGGGACGATTCCGTGTTTGCGTCGAAGCGCGCGACGAGCCCCACGGCCTACACGGTCGTCCAGAAGAGCGCCCTCAAGAGTTCGGCTGGCGACGACCGCTATGCCAAGACGCAGTGCATGCACTGCGTGACGCCCGCCTGCGCCTCGGGATGCGTCGTCAAGGCTCTCGAGAAAACGCCCGAGGGGCCGGTCGTGTACCACACGGACCGCTGTCTCGGATGCCGCTACTGCATGATCGTGTGCCCCTTCGGAGTTCCGAAGTACGAGTTTTCGAGCGCGACGCCGCTCGTGAAGAAGTGCACCTTCTGCGCCGAGCGCCAGAAGAAGGGCCTCTCGCCGGCCTGCACCGAGGTCTGCCCCTCGGGCGCGCTCCAGTTCGGCAAACGCGCCGACCTCCTCGAGGAGGCCAAGACGCGCATCTACACGAACCCCGACAAGTACGTCCACGAGATCTACGGAGAGAGCGAAGCCGGAGGCACGAGCTGGCTGTACATCTCCGACGTGCCGTTCGCGTCGCTGGCGCTCCCCGCCGGCATCGAGAAGAAATCGTATCCGGAGCTCGCCGACGGCGCGCTCTCGGCCGTGCCTTTCATCATCACGCTCTGGCCCCCGCTCCTGATGGGCATGTACACCTTCTCGAAGCGCCGCGACGAAGTGGCGGCGGCGGAAGGCACCGAAAGGCAGGAGGAAGGTCATGTCTGAGCAGGCGCTGAAACCCGCGTTCCTCGGTGGCACCTGGATGAAGGAGAACGTCTTTCTCGGGATGTCCTTCCGGGCTTACGTGAAGAGTCTCTTGACTCCCTTCAACGCGATTGCCGCCGCGATCCTTCTCGCCGGAATCCCGACGATGATCTTCCGCTTCTGGAAAGGTCTCGGCGCGGTGACGAACCTGTCCCAGACGAACCCGTGGGGCATCTGGGTCGCCTTCGACGTCGTGTGCGGCGTCGCGCTCGCGGCGGGCGGCTACACGGTCGCCTGCGCTGTCTACATCTTCGGCCAGAAGGCTTACCGGCCGATCCTGCGCCCTGCGATCCTGACCGGCTTCCTCGGTTACGCCCTCGTCCTGTTCGGGCTCATCGTGGACCTCGGCCAGCCGTGGCGCCTCCCCTATCAGTTCTTCCTGACGCCCGGCACCACGGCGGTCATGTACGAGGTCGGCTGGTGCGTCTTCCTGTACTTGATGGTCATCGGCCTCGAGTTCGCGCCCGCCTTGCTGGAATGGCTCGGCCTCGTGAAAGTGCGCCGCCTCCTCGGCTCGCTCACGATCGGCATCATCGTCCTAGGCGTCACCCTCTCGACGCTCCACCAGTCTTCCCTTGGTGCCTTCTTCCTGATGACGCCGGGCAAGCTCCACCCTCTCTGGTACTCGCCGTTCCTCCCGATCTTCTTCTTCGTCTCCTCGATCGCTGCCGGCATCGGCATGGTGATCGTCGAGAGCGCGCTCTCGCATCGCGCCTTCCACGACCGGCTCGACCCGGCGGCTCCGGTCGATCTCGACAAAATCACGCTCGGGCTCGCCAAGGGCGGCGCGGTGGTCCTCTTCGCGTACTTCTTCATCCGGCTGCAGGGCCTCGTCGCGAGCGGCCGCTTCGACCTCCTCGCGACCGGTTGGGGAGCCTGGTACCTCCTCGAGATCCTCGGCTTCATCCTCCTGCCGTCGCTCCTCTTCGCCTTCGCGGCGCGGCGTCAGAGCGCGCGGTTGGCCCGGGTCGCCGGGCTCCTCACGGTCCTCGGTGTCGTCCTGAACCGCTTCAACGTCTCGCTCATCGCCTTCAACTGGAACGTCCCGGACCGCTACGTCCCGAGCGCGGGCGAGGTCATCACGTCGCTCACGATCGTGACGATCGGCGTCCTCGTCTTCCGCTGGATCGTGGACCGCATGCCGGTCGTGCACGAGCACCCCGACTGGCGCGGCGCGCACTGAGAAGGGAAAGAAACAGCCATGAACGAACACAGCCTCCTCAGCCCCTATACCGCGAAGGCCCTCGAATACGGTCTCGCGATCTCCTATCTCGTCCTCTTCGTTCCCTTCTGGCGCTTCGTCCAGGGCGAGACGCCCGCCCACGCCTTCGGCTTTGGCTGGTTCCAGGTTCCGAACGGGGTCCACCTGCACGCCGGTCACGCCTGGGCGCGGCCCGAGGGCGGCACGGTGGAAGTCGGCCTCGACGACTTCGCGCACAAGCTCTTGGGCCCCATGGACCAGATCTTCCTGCCTCCGATCGGAGCGCCGGTGCGGCAGGGACAGAAGGCGTTTTCCCTCATGGCCGGAGGCCAGGAGCTCGACGTGCTCTCGCCGGTCGACGGCCACGTCGTCGCGGTGAACGAGACGGCCCGCGCGCATCCCGGCGATGCGCTCCGCGACCCATACGGCGCGGGTTGGCTCATGAAGGTCGAACCCCGCTGGCTGACCGGCAACCTCAAGAACCTCTTCACAGGCGAGGGAGCCCGCCGTTTCCTCGACGCCGCGGCCGGGAAGCTCGCCCAGCGCCTGACGCCTCAGCTCGGGGTGGTTCTGCAGGACGGCGGCACTCCGGTCCACGGCATCGCCCGGGCCCTCGACCCGGATCACTGGGACGAGCTGGCCCGCCGGTTCCTGGGCGGAAAGTGAGCCTCACGTCATGAGACACGTCCGTCTGTCGGCCATTCTCCTGACGCTCGGGCTCACCGTCACGGTTCTCGGGGGCGGCCTCCCCCGCCTTCCGAAGGACCGCACTCTCCCTCAGGGAGACGGCAGCCCAGGCGTCGTGACCTTCCGCCACGCGAGCCACGTCGACGGCACGAAGCCAGACTGCACGACGTGCCATCCGGCGCTCTTTTCGATCCTGCCTCCGTCCTCGACGCGCGCGGCCCTCGCGCTCAAACACGCCGACATGGAAAAGGGTGCGGCGTGCGGGAAATGCCACGACGGCAAGAGCGCCCACGGATTCGAGGACTGCGCGACCTGTCACGCGGTACCGAAAGAAAGGTGAGCATCATGGAAGCCCTCCTCGCGCTGCTTACGGGAGTCGCCATCTTCGTGGTCGGCCTCCTGGCCCGGCTTCTCTTCCTCGTCGCCTTCGTCGCGGTCGCCATCGTGCCGGTCCTTGCGGCATGGGGGCTCTATTACGCGGCGGAAAAAACCCTCCTGTGGCTGAAGGCCCGCCGCCTCGGACTCGTGGAAGTCGAGGGGCTCCTTCTGGCTGAGAACCGGCGCTACGCACCCGCGCACACATGGCTCGACGAAGAGCACGGCGGCCGCCTGCGAGTAGGCCTCGACGATCTCGCCGGACACCTCGTGCATGGCGTCACGGCCGTCACCTTGCCGCAGCCTGGCAGCACGATCGCCGCCGGCCGTCCCGCCGTGACGATCGCCTGCGGTGCCCGCACCGCCGTCATTGCGGCTCCGGTGACCGGGACGATCGTCGCCGTGAACGCGCGCGTCGGGAATCACCCGACGCTCCTCCGTTTGTCCCCGTACGAGAAGGGGTGGCTGTTCACGGTGCGTCCGGCGTCGGACGCCTATCGCAGCTTCCCGATCGGTCTCGAGGCACGAGCGTGGTTCCGCGGCGAGGAGGCGCGTCTCTCGCGCTTTTTCGAAGGCGAGCTCGGGCTTGCCGCTGCGGACGGCGGCGAGCTCATTCTGCCGCCGTCGGTTCTCCTGTCCGAGGAAAAGTGGCGACAGGCCGTTTCGTCTTTCCTCGAGGCCTGAGCCCCGGCTGTCCGCCGCACGGAACCCCGAAGGCCGCCCTCCTGGGCGGCCTTTTTTCCGTCTTTCTGTCAAAATCGGCGGTTCGAAAGAAGGAGACTCACCCATGCGTCGAACCGTTCTCGTCCTCGTCCTCGCCCTCACCGCCGCCTGTGGACAGAAGCCCGCGGCCCCCGCGGCCGAGAAGCCGGCCGCCGCGCCCGCGGCCGCCGCCGTTCACCAGGCTCCCCAGCCGGCGCTGACGAGTGTTTCGGGCACGGTCGAGGAGACCCTCGACGCCTCCGACTACACGTACATGCGCCTCAAGACGAACGGCGGCGGCGAGACCTGGGCCGCCATTACGAAGGCGAAGATCCAGAAGGGCGACCACGTCACGGTCGTGAACGCGATGTCGATGGACGGCTTCGAAAGCAAGACGCTGAACCGAAAGTTCGACCACATCGTGTTCGGCAGCCTCGGAGACGGAAAGGCGGGCACGCCTCCGGCGCCTGTCTCGGCGCACGGCGCCGCGGCCGACACGCCGAAGGATGCACCGATGGCCGCGCCGCACGCCTCCGTCTCGGACGTCAAGGCGGACGCGATGGACATGAAGGTCGCGAAGGCCGAAGGGAAGGACGCTTACACGATCGCGCAGGTCTTCGCCGACCGCGCGAAGCTGAAGGACAGGATCGTGACCGTGCGCGGCAAGGTCGTGAAGGCGAACGGCGGCATCATGGGCCGCAACTGGTACCACATCCGCGACGGCTCGGGCTCGCACGAGAAGAAGGACGACGACCTGACCGTGACGTCCAACGACGCCGCGGTCGTCGGCGACGTCGTCGTCGTGAAGGGCGTCGTCCACGTCGAAAAGGACTTCGGCGCCGGCTACCAGTATCCCGTCGTCCTCGAGGACGCGAAGGTCACGAAAGAGCCGGCCTCGACACGGGTGGAGGCGTCGCGGCCGTAGGGCGCGTCGCCCCGACACAACGAATTGATGTCACGGGCGGGTCTCGAGGGCGGGAGCGCTCTCGAGCGCCTTTAACCCCGCCTCGGCGGTCTTCCGGGCGTCGCCGGCCGCCGTCTCGTTCCGGAGAACGTCGTCGTACAGCCGCCTGGCGTCCGAGAGCCTGCCCGCGGCCCTGTAGAGAGCCGCGAGACCGAGGCGGGCCTCGTCGGCGGGAGTCGAGCCGGGAGCCTTGAGCAGAATCTCTTCGTACAGGGTGATCGCGCGAACGATGTTCTGGGATCTTTCGGCGCCCCGTGCGAGCCGGAGCGTCGCGGGTACGCTGACGGCGGGGTCGTTCGCGCGCGCCGCTTCCTCGAACAGACGGTCGGCGGCGTCACCCTGACCCAGCGAAGAGAGGAAGTCCCCTTTCCGGAGGAGCGCTTCCGGGCGGGCCGCGGGAATCTGGAGGAGCGCGTCGAGCGCTTTCATCGCGCGCGGCTTGTCCTGCACCTTGAGGGCGAGATCGACGACGAGAGAGAGGAGGACGGCGCGCGATTCGGGTCGCTCGGTTCCCGCGAGGGCCTCCTCGTAGAAGGCGAGTGCGGTGGCCGCCCCGTTCTCGCGTTCGACGAGCGCCCCGCGTTCGCGGGCACGCTCGAGCGTGGCCTCTCCGCCGTGGATGGGTACGACGACGGGCGTGGACCGCTCGGCCTGGCCGGAGCGGCGCTCTCCCGAGGGGATGAGCGGTGCCCGCTTCGCCCACCACACCCCCAGGGCGGCGAGCACGATGAAGATGCCGGCCGCCCCGAAAAAGCCCGGGTGACTGGATTCCTCGCGCGGGATCACCGGCACGGTCCGCGGCGTGCCGCCCGCCCCGAGAGGCACGGCGCGCGTCGCGAACCCGGGCGTCGGCTCACCCCCAGAGAGCAGAGACGCGATCTGTCCCTGCGTATACGCGTCGGACGGCCCAAGCGACTGCAGCTTCCGGAAGAAGCGCATGAGGTTCAGAAAGTCGTGCTCGAGGCGGTAGAGCTTGGCGAGCTGGAGAAGGAGCGCGAGGCTGTCGGGTTCCTTTTTGAGGGCTTCCTCGAGCTCGCGGATGCGGGCGTTGTCGAGGGGCTTCTCGCGCTGCCCGGCGCGCAGCGCCGCCGTGCGCAGAAGCGTTTGCGCGGCGGGGTCGTCCGGCGTCGAGGCGACCGTCTGGTAGGCCGCCCAGAGCGCCTCCTCCGGACGCGCATTCCGGTCCTTCAGCAAACGCTCGGCGGTCGCCGTGGATTCCCGCGCGAGCCGCTGGTTGCGCTCGGCGACGAAGGCCGGAGGGTTCTCGATGAACGCCCGGAAGAGGAGGCCGGGCCGCGAGACGCCCTCCCTCTGGTACAGCGTCTCGAGGGCGTCGCACGCCGCCGCCGCGCTCGCGAAGCGCCGTGTCCGGTCCTTGGCGTGCAGCATCCGGAGGAACGTGTCGACGGATGGGGGAATCGACGGGTCGAGCAGCGACGGCAGATCCGGCTCGACCTCTGCCACGCGGCGGAGGGACGCGGCGATGGAGTCGGCCGTGAAGGGGTTGTAGCCGCAGAGGAGCTCGTAGAGGACGGTCCCCATGGAGAACAGGTCGGTTCGGGGGTCCAGCTCCTCGCCGCGCGCCTGCTCCGGCGACATGTGCGCGGGAGTCCCCACGACGGTGCCCGTGAGCGTGAGGCGCGTCAGGTGCGCGGCGTGGCTGATGCCGAAGTCGCCGATCTTCACGCAGCCCTCGCGTGTCCACATGATGTTCTGCGGCTTGATGTCGCGGTGGATGACGCCCTTCGCGTGGGCGACCGCGAGGCCGCAGAGAGCCTCTCGGGCAACGTAAAGGGCGATCTCCCAGGGGAATCGGCCGGCCTGCCGCCGGAGAGAGTGCAGCTCGCCGCCGTCCACGAACTCCATGACGATGTAGGCCTGCTGCGGAATGGGGCTGCAGTCCAGGAGCTCGACGATGTTCGGGTGCTTGAGGGAGATCTGGATCCTGATCTCGTGGAAGAAGCGGTCGAGGAAGTCGGGATCCGTCGCGATGTGGGGGAGGATCTTCTTGAGCGCCACCGTTCGGCCGGACTTCTCGTCCACGGCCTCGAAGATCTCGGCCATGCCCCCGAGCGCGATCCTACGCACCATCCGGTAATGGTCGATGTGCTCTGGTATCCGCGACGAGCCCGTCTCGGAAGACATTGTTTTCGGAATCTTACCCGCCAGGAGGAATGATCCGGGGAGCCGGCGCGATCCGGAATAGGGAAGGGACGATCAGCCGTCCCGCCCACGATGGAGGTTTCCCATGACGTCTTGCCATCCGCGTCTCTTTCGCGTCTCTAGCGCCGCCACCCTGATCCTCGTCCTCGCCTCGGCGGCCTTCGCGCCCCACGCGCTTCGGGCCGCCTCGAAGTTCTCGTATGAGGACTGGAACAAGGTCCTCGGGAAGTTCGTGGACGCCCGCGGCTACGTGAACTATGACGCGCTCGCGAAGGACCGGGGGGATCTCGACCGGTTTCTCGCTTCCATCGAAAAAGCGAGTCCACGCTCCAACCCCGAGCTGTTCCCGGCGAAGAACGACCGGCTTGCATACTGGCTCAACGCATACAACGCGCAGGTCTTCAAGGGCGTCCTCGCGCGCGGGCCGGAGAAGGAAAGCGTCTGGAAGGGCGGCCTTTTCTCGGGCTACTCGTTTTTCGTCGGCATGGATATAGTCCTCGGCGGCGAGAAGCTGAACCTGAAGAAGCTCGAGGACAAAACGGTACGCGAGGAGTTCAAGGACCCCCGCGTCCATGCCGCCCTGAACTGCGCCTCGAAGGGCTGTCCGCGCCTTCCCGCGGTCGCGTTCGACCCCGAGAAGCTCGACGACCAGCTCGACGAAGGCATGAAGGGCTTCGTGGCCGACGCCCGCAACGTGTCGATCGACGATGCCGCGAAGACCGTCACGCTCTCGAAGATCCTGGACTGGTTCGCCGGCGACTTCATCTCCTACGAGAAGGCCCACGGAGACCCGAACGGCACCCAGATCGACTACGTGAACCGCTACCGTGGCACGCTGCCGAAGATTCCGAAGGGCTACGCCATGAAGTTCTTCGAGTACGACAAGAGCGTGAACAGGCAACAGTAGACTCCCAGTTCTTGGTTCATCCTTCCATCGCGGTTCTGGACGTCGGCTTCGTGAAGCATCCGGACCTGCCTCCGCGCCGCGTGATCGCGTGCCGTGACGCGACGGGCCGCCGCGTCGTGCCGTTCCGCTACGGCGACCCGAGGTTCTACGCCGAGCACGGGACGCGCACGATGCTGCTCGCGGCCGGGGATGGTCACGGAAGCGGCCTCGTCTCGCCGTCTCCGCACGCCCGGGTCGTGCTTCTGAAGGTGGGGTTGGGACACCGCGTCCCGAGGCACGCGATCGTGCGGGCCTTCCGCTGGCTCCTCGCGCGGGGAGCCGCATACGGGATCCGCGTCGTCCTCTGCCCGTTCGGGGACGATCCCGAGAGGCGGGGCCATCGCAGCGAGGTCCCTTCCCTCGTCCGGGCCCTGGATGAACGCGGCATCGTGGTCGTCGCGGCTGCGGGTTGGGATCCGGCGGGGGCGTGCGTGTCGCCAGCCTCCTCGCCGCATGCCATCGGGGTCGGTGGCTGGGACATCGAGGCGAAGCGTCCGGCTCGCGGGCCGCGGGTGGGCGTCGTGGGCGGGGTCTTGAAGCCAGATCTTCTCGCTCCGGCGGTACCGCTCGTCGTGCCGGCGCTGGACGGGCTGCATCGGGAGAAGGCGGGGGGAACCTCGTTCGCGGCCTCCCTCGTGGCGGGGGCCACCCTGGCGCTCGTGAGCGCGGACCCCCGGCTCGACCGCGCTGGCGTCCTCGGTCTGCTTTCGGGCGTCGCCCGGCGGATACCCGGCCAGCCCCCGGCCCTCGATCTCCGCGCGCTCTTCCGGTTGGGGATTCCCGTCCGGCGAGCAGGCTGATATGTTATCGGGGTGAATCAAAACGCAGACGAGCGGCGGGTCTTCGACGACTTCCTGAGAAAGAAGGGCCTAAAGGTCACGCGTGAGCGGACGGCCCTCTTCGACGAAATCTTCTCGACCCATCGGCACTTCGACGCGGAGGATCTCGTCATCCGCATGCGCGACCGCGGCACGAAGGTGAGCCGAGCGACGATCTACCGCACGCTGGAGCTCCTGCACGAATGCGGGCTCGTGGGGCGCGTGCGGCTGAACGAGGAGAAGTACCGCTACGAGAGGCTGCGCAAGGGTGAGCACCACGATCACCTCGTGTGCTCGAGCTGCGGGAAGGTCATCGAGTTCATCGACGCGGCCATCGAGAAGCGCCAGGAAGCGGTCTGCAAGGAATACGACTTCACCGCCACGTCGCACTCCCACCAGATCCGGGGCCTCTGCTCGGCCTGCCGCAAATCGGCCTCAAAAACCACCGCGAGGTCCGCCGGCGTAGTCTGAGGGTGGCCCCCGCCCTCGTCCTTCTTCGCCGAAACCTCCGCCTGGACGACAACCGACCGCTGGATGCGGCGCTCAGGGCTTCGGAGGCCGTCGTCCCGGTGTTCGTCCTCGACGACCACTTCATCACGGAGGATTTCTCGCCGCCCCGGCTCGCGTTTCTCGCCGGATCTCTGAAAGATCTGGCGGTCGCTCTCGAGGCGAAGGGCTCGCGTCTCGTCGTGCGGAAAGGGCCCGTGGGCGCCGCGCTCGCCGCGCTCGCCCGGGAGACGGGAGCGGACGCGGTCTTCACGCACGCGGACCACGAGCCGCACGGGCGGGCTCTCTTCGCGGACGCGCGCGCGTCGCTGGACGCTCTCGGCGTAGCGCTCCACGCGGTCGAGGATCTTCTCCTCGTCCCTCCGGATGCGCTCCTGACAGAGGCCGGCAAGCCCTTCACGGTCTACACCCCGTTCTCCCGGCGATGGCTCGAACGCGACAAGGAGGCGCCCCTCCCGGAGCCGTCTCGGATTCCGACCCCCGACGCGGTTCGCGCGGCGTCGTTTCCGTCGATTCCCCTCGACAGGCCGAGCGGCCTCCGCCAGACAGGGGCTTCGCGCAATCCGCGCGGCGGATCGGGAGAGGCCCGGCGCGTCTGGAACGCCTTCCGTGAATCCGCGCTCGTGCGCTACGCCGTCGAGCGCGACCGGCCGGATCTTCCCGGCACGTCGCGCCTCTCGCCTCACCTGCGCTTCGGGACGATCGGGATCCGCAGAGTGCTCGCCGAGGCGAAGGAGACATGGAAGGAGGCCTCGGCCGCGGGTCGAAAGAGCATCGAGACGTTCATCAAAGAGCTCGCCTGGCGCGAGTTCTACGCCGCCATTCTCTTTCACAATCCGCGCGTCCTCACGGAGAACTTCCGGATCGAATTCGACGCCTTCCCATGGCGCACAGGCGAGGAGGCCGACCGCCTCTTCGCGGCGTGGGCTGGGGGCCGCACCGGCTATCCGATCGTGGACGCCGGAATGCGGCAGCTCCTCGCGGAAGGCTGGATGCACAACCGCGTGCGGATGATCGTCGCGTCGTTTCTCACGAAGGACCTTCTCCTCGACTGGCGCCGCGGCGAACGCATTTTCCGACGTCATCTCGCCGACGGCGACCCGGCCTCGAACGGCGGAGGCTGGCAGTGGGCCGCGGGTTCGGGCACCGACGCGCAGCCTTTCTTCCGCATCTTCAATCCGGTCCTGCAGGGCCGGAAGTTCGACCCCGACGCGGCCTACGTGAAGCGGTGGATTCCGGAGCTCGCGAACTCCGCGGCGGAACCGGCCGATCTCCACGCCCCGTGGACGCTCGAGACGCCGCCGCCGGACTACCCTGCTCCCATTGTCGATCACCTTGCCGCTCGCGCCGCGGCGCTCGCCGCATTCGCGACGCTGAAGAAGGCGTGACCCGTCTCAGGGAAGGGGTTGAGCCGTTGGCAGAGACGCAGCCGGCGGAGCGGCGTCGAGCGGCAGCCCGTAAAGCGACGAGTAGACGCACTGGAAAAACAGCACGCGCTTGACGTAGAGGCGCGTCTCCGAGAACGGGATTGACTCGAGAAATTCGTCTTCGGGTGCGAGGCCGGACGCCTTCTTCCACGCGCGCACACGCCCGGGCCCGGCGTTGTATGCGGCGAGCGCGGCGGCGGTGTCGCCCGAGAAGGTGTCGAGGAGCTGCCGCAGGTAGCGCGCACCAAGTCGCAAGTTCGCCGTTGGATCGGCGAGGTCGGGGCGCCCCTTGCCCTTCTCGCTCCGATAGAGAACGCGGCCCGTTGACGGCATCAACTGCATGAGGCCAAGGGCGCCTGCGCGCGACTTCGCGTCCTCGGTGAAGACGCTTTCCTGCCGGATGAGGCCGAAGAGAAGCGAGGCGGGTACCCCCGCGGCGCGAGCGGCCTCGACGATCCGGTCGGCATGGGCAAGCGGGTAATAGGCTGCGCGCGCTTCCGGGGGGACCGCGCCTTCCTCGGGAGTTCCGAGCTCCGGATAGCGCCGCTTCAGGACCGCCGCCGCGCGGCGATGGTCGCCCCTCTGAGACGCCGCGCGGCCCGCGAAGAGCGGATCGAGCGAGCCCTCGCTCTCGGCGGCGTCCTCGGCGAGTCCGGGGAATCCGCAGCGGAGAAACTCCCGCGACGGCAGGGCGGCCTCCCCCGAAGCCTCGTCCTGTTCACGTGCGGCGAGCGCCGGCGGCGCGGCCGGAAGCGTCACGCCGAGCGCGGCGGCCGCCCAGCGCCCATAGAGATCGGGAACGGTGCCCGGCACGAGCGCGGCGTAGAGCGCTCTCGCGGTCGTCGGGTCGCCAGACCTCTCGTGCGCCCGCGCCGACCAATAGGTTGCGCGCCGGCGTAGGAATGCTCCCCGGTATGCGGGGATCTGTTCGTCGAAGAGTCGCGCCGCTCCAGCGAAATCGCCGCTTGAGTAGCGTGCCCACCCGTCCGCGAACCATTCCGCCGCGCCGGCGTCCGTCGTCGGGTCGAGTGCGAGAAGCGGCGCCAGGAGGAGGCGGGCGTCGTCTCTGCGCCCGGTCTTCCAGGCGAGACGGATTCCGCCTTCGAGGAGCCGGCGCCGGTCGTCGTCGGGGAGAGGACGGCCGAGGAGCTCGTCGAGCGCGGCCAGCCTGACGCCGGCGGCCGCCTTCGCCTTCTCGGAGACGGGTGGGCCCGGCTTGCCGGGCAGGTTGGCGGGTCCGCGACGGCTGCGGCGCGCCTGGCGGGGTTCAGGGACTCCGAGGAGGCGCGTCTCGACGAGCCACGAGAGCGTGGCCCGGTGGAGCGCCTCGGTTTCGTCCGCCGGGTCGGCGGGTCCGAGGGCGAGAAGGCGTCTTGCGTCGCGCGGGCTCCCCGCGAGAAGCCACGCATCGACGGCCTCCGCGCGCGAACGAGCCGGCACAGCCGGTCCGAGCGAACGCAGGAGCGCGGACGCCCGTTTGGAATCGCGGCCCGCGATGGCCCGGGCCCGGGCGATACGAATCTCGACGGACGCCTGGCGAACAGCCGCCTCGAAGGCATTCCGGTCGTGTTCGTCGAAGAGATCCGCGGCGCGGGCGGGAGCGTCGGGGAAGATCGCCGCGAGGCGGACGAGGCGGCCGTCGACGTCTCCGCCCAAGGCGACGCGCGACTCGGCGAGTGCCTGGGCGATGAGGGCGCGGGTCTCTGGTCTTTCAGGCGCAGGGCGCGCGGCGAGAGCTGCGCGCACCGCATTGCGCTCTTGCTCTGTTGCGGCTAGACGCGCGGCGCGCGCGAGGGCGGCGCGCGCGAGAGCGGGAGACTGTTCGCCCGCCGCGAAGGCGAGGAGGGCGGGCACGCGATCCGCGCCCACGTGGGTTGCTGCCGAAAGTCCGATCCACGCGGGGAGGCCCGGAATGCCGAGAGGCGACGCGTCGAGACCGGCGACGAGGGCGGCAGCGGAGCCGTCGCCCTTCGCGAGCGCGAGGGACGCGGCGAGAAGGCGCGCCCTGAGGGCCGCCGCTTCCGTGGGGACCGCCCGCGCGTCGGGCGCCGCCGACGCCCGGGCGATGCTTCCCGCGAAAAGCGCGCCGGCGAGAAGAAAAATCCGGAGTGTCAGCTGCTCAGCTCACCGAGCCGAGCGCCTCGGCCCGACCGTCGGCGAGGATGCGAACGAGCTCGTCGCGGAAGAAGTCCGTGTCCTGGCGGACGGCGGCGGGCGTCCTTTCGTCGTAAACCTGGCGGCTCCTCTCGATATCGTCCTTGAGGCGATCGTAGAGGTCGTTCAGGCTGCGGCCTTCTTCCACCTTCTTCTCGTTGTAGAGCTTGATCTCCGAAATGAGCAGACGGGCCAGCCGGCGAGCGTCGTCGTGCGCGCGTTGCGGGCTGTCGGCGGCCGCCGCGCGACCGCGCGGAACGAAGCCTGAAATCGGCCGCACCGTAGTCGCGATATCACGCGGAGGCGTTACGGCGGAGGTCGAAGCGCGGGCGGGCTTCTGCACGGTGACGTCGCCTTCCGTGGGCGACGTCACGCGCCCGGACGCGCGCAGGGCCTCGAAAGCACCGGTGAAATCGCCGGTCGAAGCGTTGGAGAGCGGCGAGGCGAGTGATCCGGGAAGCGAAGCGGAGAGCGGGGGGGCTGGGGCCGGCGGGTGCGAGGGGGAGAACGAGGGGGCCGCCGGGAACGAGAGCGACGACGGGAAGGAGGGAGCGGGAGGCGCGGGAGGCGCGGAAGCGGCGCCCATCGAAGGAATCTGGCTCGTGAGCCCGGGATCGGACGAGAAGGAACGAATGCCCGGTGGGACCCTGGTCTTCGCGGACTCTTCGATCGCGCGCAGTGCTTCTCCGGCGTCGGTGGAGCGCGAGCGCGAAGGAGGCAGCGAAACGGAAACGGACGCCGAGGGCTGCGGAGGAGAGGCCTCGGCTTCGAAATCGGAGATGCCCGGCGGCTGCGAAGAAGGCGCCATCGAGGGCTCGAAGCGCGCGATCGCCTCTCCCGTGGGCGTGAGCGATGGAGACGGGATCTTCTTGCGCGCGGCCAGGAGATCCACCGCGAGCCCGGTCACGAACGTGAGGACCTCGACGGCGGCCTCGTTCAGCCTGCCTTCCTCGCCCGGAAGCTCGTCGGCGCAGACGACGCCGGCGAGCCGGTCGCGGATGACCATCGGGACGAGGAGGGTGCGCGCGGGCGCCTGCCCTCCAAGAGCGAGACGGAGCGGGCCGGCTTCGCTTGGCGGCTCGGCGAGCACGGAGCGCTGCGACTTGAGCACCATGGCCACGAATGGGTCGTCCTCGCCGCCCAGGTCGAGGGAACGCACGGCCTCGTCGCGTCCTCCGGACGCGTCGAATCCGAGAGCCTTCCAGCCGGTGAGCCGGTCGTTCCGAAGGACGAGGAGGGCGACCCGCGACGCATGCGCGTTCACGCGCGTGAGAAATCGCGAGAGGACGTCGACCTGTGTGCGAGCGGACTCGATGGCGGCGAGAGAACCGCGTACGACGGTCCAGTCGGCCTGGGGCGCGCCCGGGGCGGAGGCAAGAGCGGGCGCCGGGGGCGTGGGCGCCGCGTCTTCGAGCATCAACCCGACGATGTCCTCCGGGAGCAGCGGCTCCGCGTGCGCCGGGATCTTGTCCGACAGCGTGGTGAGGAGGACCTCGATGTCTCTCCGCGCGTCCACGAGCGACGATTTCCACGTCGCGAGGTGATCCTCGAGATGCGTGGAGAGCGATTCGATCAAGCGGCGTGTCGCTACGGGGTCGACCGACATAGGTCTCCTGACGGCGCCTTGGGGCGTGGCCTTCGGCGTCGTGTTCCCGGCATTATATTCGGACAGCGCGCCTTAGCGGGACACGGGCCGGGGTGATTGACGCCCGCCCCAACCCGTTTTAGCATGCGGGGTTTGCCCGCGCCCTCTGAACCCCCCTTGGTTCGGGGCACTCGGGGCCGGAGAGGAGGGAGATCTTTAGTGCCACTGATCCACGTCAAGGAAGACGAATCGTTCGAGAACGCCCTGCGCCGCTTCAAGCGCAAGTGCGAGAAATCCGGAATCCTCTCCGAGCTCAAGAAACGTCAGCACTACGAGAAGCCCTCGGCCAAGCGGAAACGCAAGGCCATTGCCGCCCGCAAGAAAATGCTCCGTAAGTTGGCGGAAGAGCGCCGTACGGGGATGTAGATTCCCGATCCGTGAGTCATCCCGAACTCGACTGGCCCGGCGCGCTTCGGCTCGCCGGGCGTTTTTGTTCCACGGAGCGCGGCCGGGACCGAGTCCACGGGGCCACGCCGTCGCCGGATCCGTTCGAAGTCGTGCGCCGGCTCGCCGTCACGCGGGATCTCCTCGCGCGCCGCGCCCTTCGCCCTCCGGTCGCTCTCGGGGGGCTCGACGAGGGGGCGCCCCTCGTCTCGCGCCTCGGCCCTCACGGGCGCGCGCTTCCGCCCGAGGACCTCCTCGACCTCTTCCTCCTCGTCGAGCGCGCAGAGGGCGCGCGCCTCGCCGTGCCCGTTCCCGACCTCCCGCTCGTTACGCTTTCCGACGTGCTCTTTCCTCTCGCTTCCTTCGAAGACCTGCTCGCGGAGAGGGAGCCCACGTTCGAGCTCGACGGGCGTATCAAGGACACGGCGTCCGCGCGCCTCTACGCGATCCGCTCGTCGATCCAGAGGCTCCGGAAGGAAGTCGTCCGGAAGCTCGAGGACGTCGCTCGGGCGCATCCGGACGCGCTGACGGGCGGCTACGTGACGGAAAAGGGCGGGCGCTACTGCCTGCCCGTGCGCGCGGACCGGCGCGATCAGGTGGGCGGCCTCCTGCACGAGCGGTCGGGCTCGGGACAGACCGTCTTCGTCGAGCCGCTCCTCATCGTCGAGGACAACAACGCGCTCCAGGAAGCAGTCGAAGAAGAGCGCGAGGAGGTGCACCGCATCCTCGTCGCGCTGACGGGCCGCTTCTCGGCGCGGCGCGACGACCTCGTCGTCTCCGTGGAGGTGCTGACGGAGCTCGACGCGTATCAGGCGCGCGCGGAATTTTCGTCGCGCGTCGCGGGTGTCTTCCCGGACTTCTCGGATCGGTTTGTCCTCAGGGCCGCGCGCCATCCCCTTCTCGACCGGCGCCTCGCCGAGCTCCGGGCGGACGTCTTCGGCGAGCTCGAGGAACGGCATTCGGACGCCGTGCCGCTGGACCTCGAACTACCCGAAGGCTCGCGGCTCCTGCTCCTCTCCGGCCCGAACGCGGGCGGTAAGAGCGTCGCCATGAAGACCGCGGGCCTCTTCGCGCTTCTCGCGCAGTCGGGTTTCGCGATCCCGTGCGGCCCGGGCTCCACGCTTCCGGTCTTCGACAAGGTGCTCGTCGTCGCGGGCGACGCTCAGGACCTCCTCGGCGACCTTTCCTCGTTTGCGGCGGCCATGACGCGCACGGCCCGGGTCCTTCAGGAAGCCACGTCGAAGAGCCTCGTCCTCCTCGACGAGCTCGGCAGCGGCACCGATCCGGACGAGGGGGCGGCGCTCGCGATCGCCGTCCTGGACGAGGATCTCCTTCGCGGCGGGTTCACGATCGCGACGACGCACCTGTCGGCGGTGAAGGAGTGGGCTCAGGACAGGAGCGGCGTCCTGTCGGCCGCGATGGAATTCGACGAAAAGGCAGGCCGGCCGACGTTCCGCGTGAGGGCCGGCGCCAGCGGGCGCTCGCGGGCGCTCGCGGTCGCGGAGAAGGCGGGCCTGCCCTCGCGCGTCCTCGCCTCCGCGAAGAAACGGCTCGGCACGAAGTGGGAGGCCGCCGACGCGGCCTTGACGCGCCTCGAGACCGAGACGCGAAGAGCCCGCGAGGAAGCGGACAAGGCGAAAGCGGCGGCGGAGAAGGCGGCTGCCCGCCTCCTCGATCTCGAGAGGGAACGCGCGGCGCTCGCCGCCGAACGGGCGAGGGTGAAGGAAAAGGCGAAGGAGCAGGTCGACAAAGCCCTCGTGACGCTGCGCGAGAAGACGCGGGCCGAGCTCGAGCGCATGCGCGAGGATCTGAAGGCGGGCCGGTCGATCACACGCGGCGCGCTCATGACCGTCACCGAGTCGGCGCGCGAGGCCGCGCTGGGTATCTTCGGCGGAGACGACGAGCCTCCCCGTCTAGCCGGTCCCGTTTCCATCGGTATGGAGGTCCGCATCGCGGGCCTCGGCGCCACGGGCCGGCTCCTCGCGCTCGCCGTGGGTCGCGGCGAGGCCGAAGTCGAGGTAAAGGGGAAGCGCGTGCGGGTGAAGCTGGAGGCGCTCTCCCCCGCGGCGGCCGTTCCGGCGAGCCTCCGCGCGGTCTCGCCGAAGGCCGCGGGCGCGGTTCGGGCCGCGACGGCCCCGCCATCCGGCGTCCTCGCGACGAGCGAGGTCGTCCTCGTCGGGCAGAGGATCGACGACGCTCTTCCCTTGGTCGAAAGGGCCATCAACGACGCACTTCTTTCGGGCAAGGGGGCGCTCCGCCTCGTCCACGGCCACGGGACGGGCCGGCTCGCGGCCGCGGTGCGGGAGTTTCTGAAGACGCATCCCGGAATCGCGTCCTATCGCTGGGGCGACGCCGAGGAGGGCGGTCAGGCCGTCACGATCGCGAGGCTGGATGTCTGAGCCCCTCTACGACATCACGGACGACGTCAAGCGCGACGTTCTCCAAGCCACGGATCTCGTCCAGCTCATTGGCGCGATGACGTCGCTCAAGAAGGCAGGCCGCTCATGGAAGGGCCTGTGCCCGTTCCACACCGAAAAGAGCCCGTCGTTCCACGTGCATCCCGACAAGGGTTTCTACTACTGCTTCGGCTGCGGCGCGAAGGGGGACGCGATCACGTTCGTAAGGGAGACGGAGCGTCTCGAATTCCCGGACGCGGTGGCGTATCTGGCCCGGCTCGCGGGCATCGCGCTTCCGATGCGGCGGAGCGGCACGCGAGTGGATCGCGGCAAGGAGACGCGTGCGGCCGAGGCGCTGAGCCTCGCGGCGGCGTTCTTCCGCACGAATCTCGACAAGCACCCGGCCGCACGGGCGCTTCTCGAGAAGCGCGGGCTCACGCCCGAGGAAGGGCACGCCCACGGCTTCGGAGCGGCCCTCGACGCCTGGGACGCCCTGAAGATCTCTCTCGCGCCGCGTGTCCAGGAAGACACCTTGATCGAGGCGGGGCTCCTTCAGAAGAACCCCGAGACCGGGCGCGTGTACGACCGCTTCCGCAACCGGCTGACGATCGAGATCCGCGACGGGCGCGGCGAGATCCTGGGCTTCGGCGCGCGCGCGTTCGGGGACGACCAGCCCAAGTACCTCAACTCGCCGGAAACGGCGCGCTTCTCGAAGGGAAAGCTCCTCTACGGACTCGACCGCGCGAAAGAGGCGATCCGTAGAGAAGACGAGGTCATCCTCGTCGAGGGATACTTCGACCGGATCGCCTGCGAAAGGGCGGGCGCCGCGAACGCGGTCGCCTCGATGGGAACGGCGCTCACGTTGCCGCAAGTCGACCTCCTCGCGCGACAGGCTGCGACGGTCGTAGTGGCGTATGACGGCGACGCGCCCGGCGTCGCCGCGGCGTACAAGGCGTTTCCGCTCCTCGTCGCCCGGGGAGCTCATGTTCGCCAGCTCGCACTGCCCGAGGGACATGACCCCGACTCGTATCTCGCGGCGCACGGTCCGGAATCGTTGCGCGCCGCGATCGCGGGGGCGCCACCGCTGCTGGAGGCGCTTCTCGTCAGGATTCCAGCGGCCGCCGGCCAGGATCCGACGGAGCGGGCCGCGAGGTTGCGCGTCGCGGTGGACATCCTCTCCGTGGCGCCGGATCCGGTTCTCCGTCACGAGCTGCTTTCCGGCCTCGCGCGGGGAGCCGGCGTTCCGCTTTCGGTCCTCGCCCCGCCTCCGGGGAAGAAAACCGGCCTCTCGCTGGTTAAGCCGACGTCGGAGGCCGCGGCGCCGCGGCAATCCCTTGAGCTGCCGGAACAGGAGGCGCGTGTGCTTGCAGCACTTCTTTCTGACTGGCCGCAAAGCGCCCCTCTCACGACGAGGATCCCTGTGGAAATTTTTTTTCATCCTGTTGCGAAAGAACTACTTATGGCTCTTAAGGAGCTCCCGGTGGGGACCGGAGCCCTTGATTTTTCGCAACTTACGTCACATCTTGGAGCGGATGCGGGTCCCCTCGCCGCTGAGCTGCTCCTTCGACAGGGCGACTCGAGGGCAGATACCCCGGGTGAAAGCGGGCTCGGCCGAATTCATATCCCATTGCTGCAGTTGAAGATACGTTCCATGGAGGAAACCGCGAGAGGCCTCCAGCCAGAGATACAGGACGCCGCGGCGGCCGGAAACCTGGAGGGGCGCGACGCGGCTTACCGCCGCAAGCAGGCCCTCGTCGAAGAGATCCGGAGTCTGAAGGCGGAACTAAAAGCGGAAACAGCGAGACGAATTTAGAGCGCGCCGGGGACTCCCGAAAGCGTATGGAAGCGAGAAGTCGGTGACGGTAGAAGAAAAGCACCCCGAAGTCAGGACCCTCATCAACCTCGGCAAGGAGCGTGGGTACCTGCTCTACGACGAGATCTATCAGGCTCTGCCCGAAGAGCTCGCGAACGCGCCCGAAGAGCTCGACGAGATCTATATCCGGTTCGGCGATTACGGCATCGAGGTCGTAGACGTTCCCGAGAAGGCGACGAAGAAGGCCGGGCCGGCCGCCGGCACCGAGACGACGGTTCCGGATCCGACGACCGTCGAGAAGACAAACGATCCGGTGCGGATGTACCTGCGCGAGATGGGCACCGTGAAGCTGCTCGACCGCGAAGGCGAAGTTTCGATCGCACGCCGCATCGAGAACGGCGAGGCGAAGATCTACCGCGCCCTGTCGACGAACAAGGTGGTTCTCGGCGAGATCCTGAAGATCGTCGAGCAGGCCAAGAAAGACAAAAACGTCGCGCGTGGGTTCCTCGAGTTCGCCGCCGCGGCGCTCGAGGAAGCGGACGAGATCGACCCGAAGACGGCGAACCGGATCGGGTCGATCCAGAAGCACTTCGAGAAGGTCGGAAAGCTCGACGGCGAATTGCGCAAGCTTGCCGACCGAAAGCGGCCCGCGCCGAAACCCAAGAAGCTGACGGTCAAGGCCCTCGTTTCCGCCAAAGCCAAGGCGAAGGCCGTGGGGAAGCCCGTGCCGCCCACGAAGCCGCAGCCCGTCGTCGATCCCGCGATCGACCGGCGCGTCTCGGAGATCGCGCGCCTCATTCACGCGATCGACTTCACGCCGGCGACGCTCCTGCGCATGGTGAACATGCTCAAGGACCTCGACCGGCAGTTCGCGATGCCGGAGGCCACGATCCGGCAGGACCTCACGAACCTCAAGAAAGAGAAGAACGAAGTCCGCCGCGACTTCTACAAGCGTCGCGTCGGGAAGTACCGGCAGATGCTCAAGGACCTGGAGGAGAAGTACCGGATCGACCACGACGAGATCAAGCGGACGATGAAGCTCATCCGCGAGGGCGAGGGCGAGGCCGACCAGGCCAAGCAGGAGCTCATCGTCGCGAACCTCCGCCTCGTCGTCTCGATCGCGAAGAAGTACACGAACCGCGGCCTCCAGTTCCTCGACCTGATCCAGGAAGGCAACATCGGCCTCATGAAGGCGGTCGAGAAGTTCGAGTACCGCCGGGGCTACAAGTTCTCGACGTACGCCACGTGGTGGATCCGCCAGGCCATCACGCGCGCCATCGCCGACCAGGCCCGCACGATCCGCATCCCGGTCCACATGATCGAGACGATCAACAAGCTCACGCGGACCCAGCGCTCGCTCGTGCAGGAGCTGGGCCGAGAGCCGACCGCCGAAGAGATCGCCAAGCGCATGGACATGCCGGCCTTCAAGGTGCGCAAGATCATGAAGATCGCGCAGGAGCCGATTTCCCTCGAGACGCCGATCGGCGAAGAGGAAGATTCGCATCTCGGCGACTTCATCGAGGACCGCCAGGTCATCTCGCCGATCGACGCCGTGATCGTCGCGAACCTGAAGGACCAGACGCGCCGCACCTTGAAGACGCTGACCCCGCGCGAGGAGCAGGTTCTCCGCATGCGCTTCGGGGTCGGCGACGGCTCGGAGCACACGCTCGAGGAAGTGGGAAAGAGCTTCAACGTGACTCGGGAGCGCATTCGCCAGATTGAAAGCAAGGCGCTCCGGAAGCTCCGGCACCCCAGCCGGGCAAAGAAACTCCGGCCCTTCGTGGACGTCGGGCAGTAAGGTGTTATATTCCCGTTTCGGCCGTAAGGGTCCGTAGCTCAGCGGTCAGAGCCACCGGCTCATAACCGGCGGGTCCCTGGTTCGAATCCAGGCGGACCCACCGGACGATTCGATGGCGACGTGAAAGAGGGAGATTCGACATCCGGGCGCGCAGAAACACTTCCGATCCCTCGGGCGCATTCGAGCGCCGGGGGTCCGTCCAGACGGGTGCCGCGTGGCACCCGTTTTTGCTTTTCAGGGGGCTAGCATGAAGACCGGAACCATGATGACCGGAACGAACAAGTGAGCGTGACGATGACGAGTCCGCTCGACAGACTATTCCTCCTCCAGGAAGTTCTTCTCGAGGTCGACGCCAAGACCCTGCGGCGCGAGCGCACGCCGGACCATCTCGTCCATATCGAGGCGGCCTATCTCGACGCCCGGCGGCAGCGCGACGACGCGGGGGCGGTCCTCTCGCAGGCCGGGGACCGCAAGAAGGTGCTCGACGGCGAGATCCAGGATTTCAACGAGCACTTGAAGAAGTACCAGCAGCAGCTGCAATCCGTAAAGACGAGCCGCGAGTACAGCGCGCTCCTGAACGAGATCGACGGCATCAAACGCGAGGTGAGAACCCGTGAGGACGAGCTCCTTTCCCTCGACGAGGCGATGGCCGGCTCCTCGACGGAGCTCAACCTTCGGGACGAGGCGTTCCCGGCCGAAGAGGCCGGCTACGAAGAGCAGATGAAGGAGTGGCGGGCCGAGCAGGCCGCCCTCGACGCCGAGATCGCCGAAGCGAATAAGAGGGTGAAGAGCCTCCGGGCCGAGCTCGAGCCGCGCCTCCTGAAGACGTTCGAGCAGATCCGGCACAAGCGGGCCGGTGTGGCCGTGGCCAGGGTCGACATGGTGGGGCCGCAGACGGCCGCCTGTTCGGCCTGTCACGTGCGCCTCAGGCCGCAGCTTCTCTCCGATCTGCGGCTTTCCAAGGAGACGGTCTTCTGCGAGAGCTGCAAGCGGATCCTCTACTGGGTTCCGTGAGGCGCGCGGGAACGCTCGTTCTCTATTTCGACGGGGCTTCGCGCGGGAATCCCGGTCCCGCGTCGTACGGCGTGTGGTCGCCCGACGGGCTCCATGACGCCAAAACGCTCGGCTCCACGACGAACAACGTGGCCGAGTGGCGCGGCTTTCTCGCGGCCCTGGACCTCGCGCTCCGCGCGCTCGAATCGGGCGCGCGGGACGTCGAGATCCGGGCCGACAGCCAGCTCGTCCTCCGGCAGTTCTCCGGCGAGTACCGCATGAAGGCGCCGCATCTCGTGGGCTTCCTCGAAGAGGCCCGCCGGAAAGCGCGTCAGATTCCAAGGCTCAGCGTCGTCCATGTGCCGCGCGAGGAGAACCACGAGGCCGACGCTCTCGCGAACGCGGCTCTTGACGATGCTCTCGCCGCCGCTCGTTCGAGGTAGAGAGGCACAGTCGCCATGACTCGTGGCGAAGAGATTGCCGCACGCCTCGCCGACGTGACGGGGCGGATTGCCGCGGCTGCCGTACGTTCCGGACGTAAGCCCGAAGACGTCCTCCTCGTCGTGGTGGGGAAGACGCATCCGGTCGAGGACCTTCTTGCGGCCTACGCCGGCGGAGCTCGCGCCTTCGGCGAGAACCGCGTCCAGGAAGCCGAGGAGAAGTTTCCGGGGCTGCCGCCCGATGCCTCGGGTCATCTCATCGGCCCCCTCCAGTCGAACAAGGTGAACCGTGCCGTGAAGGCGGCCGCGGTGATCCAGACGATCGATTCCGAGGACCTGGCGCGGCGCCTCGACTGCGCCGCGGCGGCCTTAGGGAAGCGCCTCGATGTGTTCGTCCAGGTGCGCCTCGGCGGGGAGGCCACGAAGTCGGGCATCGAGCCGCCCGGCGCCGCCGCACTCGTCGAGGCCGTGCGCGCGCTCCCCGCGCTCGACCTCAGGGGACTCATGACGATTCCTCCCCCCGGAAACACGCGTCCGCACTTTGCGGAGCTGCGTGAGCTCGGGAAACGTCTCGGCGTTTCCGGGCTCTCGATGGGGATGAGCGACGATTTCGAGACGGCCGTCGAAGAGGGCGCGACGCTCGTGCGGGTGGGCTCGGCGATCTTCGGAGAGAGAACGAGAGAGACTTCCTAGAAGGTGAAGAGGGGAGATCGACGATGAGGCTGCCGAACGCGATGCATTTTGCCGCGCCACCGGGCTGGCGGCGCATCCCGCCCGTGACGCGCGCGCTCCTCGTCCTCGTAGCGGCGGGCTATCTCCTGACGCTCGCGTGGCCCGCGGCGGCCGCTTGGCTCGCGCTCGCGCCGGGTGCCGTCCTCGCAGGACAGGTCTGGCGCGTCCTGACCTACGCTCTCGTGGGAACGTCGATCTCGGGGATCCTTTTCTCGCTCCTCCTCGTGTGGAGCCTCGGCAGCGAGGTCGAGCCGCGCTGGGGCTCGCGCCGGTTCGCCGTGTTCCTCGCGGGCGCCACAATCGTCGCGGGCGTCTGCGGCCTCTTCGTCGGAGGCGGCGTCGGACTTTCGCCGACGCTTCTCGCGCTGATCTTCGCGTGGATGCTCGAGGGACCTTCGCAGAGTCTCCTCTTCTTCGGAGTTTTCCCGATGACGAGGCTCGGCTTCTCGCTCCTCGCCTTCGTCCTCGTGGTCTTCTCCGAGCTCGAGAGCACCCGTTCCCTCCCGCGCCTCCTCTTCGTGCTCGGCGGCCTGCCGGTCGCGTGGCTTTTCGTCCGCGGCTTTCGCGGCGGCGGCGGTGGCCGAGGCGGCGGACCGCGCTTCCCGCGGGTCCGGAACCCGTTCCGGCGCCGCCGCTTCACGGTCGTCGACACGGAGCGCGACTTTCGCGTCCATTGAATTGAGTCCAAAGGGTTTATAATCAGGCGCATGAGACCTTCCATCAGCGCTCTCGAGATCCGCAAGAGGCAGTTCCCGAAGCGTTTCCGCGGCTTCGACCCCGCCGAAGTGACGAACTTCCTCGATGCCTTTGCCGAGGACCTCGAAGAGATGTCCCGCGAGCTGGACGAGCTGGAGCGCGAGAACGCGCGGCTCCGGGAGGAGAACGCCCGTCACCGCGACACGGAGGCCACGCTCAAGGAGACGCTGCTTCTCGCCCAGCGCTCGGCCGACAGTCTCCGCGCGACGAGCGAGAAGGACGCTGGCCGCATCGTGCACGAGGCCGAGACGAAAGCCGAGCGCATGGTGCAGCAGGGCTTCGAGCGGATGGCCGATACGGAGAAGAAGATCCGCGAGCTCCGCATGGAGCGCCGGAACTTCCAGCTGAAGCTCCAGAGCACGATCGAGCTCTTCCAGCAGGTCCTCAACTTCGACAAGGAAGAAGACGAGATGGAGAGTTCCCTCTCGATTCACCGCCCGAAGAAGCGCGAGGGAGAGACGGCCTGAAGCGGCTGTCCATCCGGCATCTCGCCGAGCTGGCGACGCCGGAGGGAACCTCGGCCCGTGCCGGCGCCGCCCAGGGCGTCCTCCGTCGGGTGAGGGACGCCGCGCTCCGCATGGAAGACGGTCTCATCGTCTTCGCGGGGTCCGATGCGGAGCTCGTCCGGCTCTATGGCGAGGAACCGGCGTCTCACGAGACCGTGCTCGACGGGCGGGGGAAGACGGCCGTTCCCGGCTTCGTCGACGCGCACACTCACTTGCCCTGGGACGGCTTCCGCGAGGACGAGTTCAACCGCCGCCTCAAAGGCGAAACCTATGCCGGGATCGCGGCGGCGGGCGGAGGTATCGTCGCGACCGTAGCCGCGACTCGGGCCGCCTCGGAGGAGAAACTCGCGCTGAACGTTCGTGCGCGCCTCGACCGGATGCTCCTCCACGGGACGACGTATTGCGAGGCGAAGACGGGCTACGGCCTCGACCTCGCCAACGAGACGAAGCAGCTCAAGGCGCTTCTCGCAGGGGCGAGGGGGCACGCCGTCGGCGTCGCATCGACGGCGCTTCCCGCTCACGATTTTCCGCCCGAGCGGCGCGGGTCCCCGGCGCTCCGGGCGCGCTACGTCGACGAGTGCCGGCACGAGATCATCCCGGCCCTCGCGGCCATCGGCGCGCGCTTCGTGGACGTCTTCTGCGAGGAGGGCGTCTTCTCGCTCGAGGAGTCCGCCTCGATCCTCGAGGCGGGGAAGGCGCTCGGCCTCGTCCCGCGCGTGCATGCCGACGAGCTCACTCCGCTCGGCGGCGCGTCGCTCGCGGCGCGGATGGGAGCCGCCTCGGCCGACCACCTCCTCTACGCGACCGACGCCGGTATAGAGGACATGGCGAAGGCGGGCGTCGTCGCGACGCTCCTGCCGGGCACGTCGGTGTTCCTCCGGATGAACCGCTACGCGCCCGCGCGAAAAATGATTACCGCCGGTATCCCAGTCGCGCTCGGAACCGACTGCAACCCAGGTTCGTCGTACACGGAGTCGCTTCCGGCCGTCGCGTTCCTCGCCTCCGTCGGGATGGGCCTGACGGTGGAGGAGACGCTGACGGCCATGACTCTCAACGCGGCGGCTTCCCTCGGCGAGGGGGCGCGGCGTGGGACGCTTGAAGCCGGGAAGGCGGGCGACGCGGTCCTCCTCGACGGGCCGTCGCTCGAGCACCTCGTCTACCACTGGGGCGTGAATCTCGTGACCGACGTTGTCGCGGGCGGCTGCCATGTCGTTCAACACGGCCTGCTACGCTGAGCGGATGAACCGCCTCGCTTCTCTCTCCTCCCTTTCCGTCGCCGACTTCGCCGCAGCCCTCGCTTCCGACGCCGCCGTGCCAGGTGGAGGGTCGGCCGCGGCCGCCGGCGGCGCGAACGCCGCCGGCCTCCTCGCGATGGTTGTCCGGCTCACCCTCGGCAAGGAGAAGTACAAGGCTGCTTGGGAGGAGCTGACGCCGCTCGCGAATCGGCTCGACGACGCCCGCGTCAAGCTCCTTGGCCTCGTCGACGAGGACGCGAAGGCCTTCGACGCCGTCATGGCCGCGCGGCGCCTCCCGAAGGAAACCGACGCCGAGAAGACCGCGCGTCAGACGACGATCGACGAGGCGAACGTTCTCGCCACGGCGGTCCCGATGCAGACGGCCTTCTTCGCGCACGAGGCGTTGAAGACCGCTCCCCTCGTCCTCGAGAAGGGAAACCCGAACGCGGCTTCCGACGCATGGGCGGGCGCCCTCGCCTCGTGGTCCGCCGTCCTCGCCGCGCTCGCAAACGTGAGGATCAACCTGCCCGGCGTCTCCGACCCGGAGCTTCAACGGGGCTTTCGCGAGGACGCCCACGCGATGGAAAGAACCGCGGGCGAGGCGTTCGAGAAGACGCGCGCGCTGGCCCGTACCCGCGGTCTCGCCGCGTGAGGTCCCGGGCCCGCCGCGCCGCGGGCGCGGCCCTCCTCCTCGCGGCGCTCGGTCGGCCTGTGTCCGCCGCCGTTCTCGGTTTCGACCGTCCGGCCGACGCGTTCGAGCCGTCGCCGGGTTTCCACCTAGGCGCGCCCGCGCCGGAGGACGCTCCCGCCGGCGCGCATGCGGGTCCCGATGCTGTGGCGAAGCCCGCGGTGCCGCCGAAGCGACCGCGTTTCTGGGACGCCAAGACGACGGCGATCACCGCCGGCGTCATCATCGGCGCTCCCGTCCTCGGCTACTTCACGTGGTGGCGGGTGGACAGCCGCCCGACGTTCGAGTTCGCGAACGAACGCTGGTTTCAGAGTGATACGTACGCAGGCGGCGCCGACAAGGCGTCGCACATCTTCCTCGGCTACTTCGGGACGCAGGTCCTTCAGAACGCGTACCGCGCCATTGGCAAGAAGCCCGCCGAGGCCCGCGCGCTCGCCCTCGGCGTCGTCGCGCTGACGGGCGCGCTGATCGAGATCGGCGACGGCTATTCGAAGTACGGCTTTTCCTGGGAAGACATCACGGCGAACACGATCGGCTCTCTCGTCGCGACAGGGATCGACGCCTGGGGCCTCAAGGACACCGTCGGACTGCGCTTCGGTTACGTGAAGACCCTCAAGCCGGATGAATGCTGCCGGTTCGGAGGCTACGGGGACGACTATTCGAAGGAGATCTACTCGGCGGACCTCAAGCTCGCCGGATTCCTCCCGCGTCTCGCGATCAAGCCGGGAGCCGCGCGGTTCTTTCTCCTGTCGGTCACGTACGGCTCGAAGGGGTACCGGTACTCGGCGGAGCCGGTGCGCGAGCGCAACGTAGGGCTCGAGATCGGCCTCAACCTAAAGGAGGTCTTCGTCGCGGTCGGGGTTCCCGAGAAGCCGTTGTGGGGGAGGGTCCTCCTCGGCATCGCGACGTATTTCCGGTTTCCGTACACGTCGTTCGGCTGGCACTACGACCTGAACCACGGCACGTGGAGCGGCCCGGACACCGGGGACCGCTTCGACCCCGGCTCGATCATTTACGACTGACCCCTCGCACCGGGGCTGGCCCATGAGTCCCGACGCCGCCGGATAGACTCGCGAACGATGGCAGATCCGCCGGCGAATCCGCTCCCCACCATTCCGACCCTCGCCCTCATCGACGCGTCGAACTATCTCTATCGCGCGTTCTACGCGATCCGCGGGCTCACGGGTCCCGGGGGCCGGCCCACGAATGCCGTCTACGGCTTCCTGAACATGTGGCGAAAGTACGTCGTGGATCGGAAGCCCGTGGCCGTCGCGGTGTGCTTCGACCGGTACGAGAAGACGTTTCGTGAAGAGCTGGACCCGAGCTACAAGGCCCAGCGGCAGGCGATGCCGGACGACCTCGTACCGCAGATCGAGGATGCCAAGAGGGTCTGCCGGCTTCTCGGCCTGGCCGTCGTCGAGGAAGCGGGCTACGAGGCGGACGACCTCATCGGCTCGATCGCCGTGGTGGCGAAGGAAGCGGTCTTCCGCGCCGAGATCTGCTCGGCCGACAAGGACCTCTTCCAGCTCGTGAATGACCCGGACGTCGCCGTCTGGCATCCCGTGAAAGAGATGCTGCTCGACGAGGCAGGCGTTCTCGAGTTCTTCGGTGTCAAGCCGTCGCAGGTGATCGACGTCCTCGCGCTCATGGGCGACTCGTCCGACAACATCCCGGGAGTCCGGGGAGTCGGCGAGAAGACGGCGAAGGAGCTCATCGCGACGTTCGGATCTCTCGACGAGATCTACGCGCGCCTCGCCGAGGTCAAGGGAAAGAGGAAAGAGCTTCTCGCCGCCGGACGCGAGGAGGCCTACCGCTCGCAGACGCTCGCGACGGTGCGCTGCGACCGGCCGCTGCCGGCGGCCCCGGAGGATCTGCTCGAGCATTTCCGCATCCGTCCCCTCACGGATGAAGCCGTCGCCCCTCTCGCGGCGTTCTATGAGGAGCTCGGCTTCGCGAAGCTCCGCAAGGAGCTTCTCGAGACGCGCCATGGCGAGCCTGAGACTGCGGCTCCGGCCGCGTCTCGGGCTTCTCTGGCCTCGCCCACGCTTTCTCTCTTCGACGAGGAGGCCGTCGTTGCGGGAGTGGCGGACCCGGCGCGCTGGGAAAAGGCGTCGTCGGGCTTCCTCGGGCTCGTCGCGTCCGCGCGGAAGGCGGGCCGCGCGGCCGTCCACGTGGAGTCCGGTCCCGGGGCTCCCTGGCCCGCACCGCCGCTCGCGGCGATCGTGGCCGTGCCGGGCGGCGAGACGGTGGCCTTTGCTCTCGACGAAGCCGGAACGCTCGCGCTCGCGGCTCTCTTCAGGGACGTGCCCCTCGTCGCGCACGACGCCAAGCGGCTCTTTCTGGCGGCCGATGCGCTCGGGATTGCGCCTCCCTCGCGCGTAGAGGACTCCATGCTCGCGAGCTACGTCGTCTCGCCGGGCCTCCACGCGCACGATCTCGCGGGCGACGCGCGGGGCATTCTGAACCTCCCTCCGGAGGCGGTGCCGCCCCTGAAGGATCTCGCCGGCGGAGCGCCCGTCACGCTCGACCTCCTTGCGTCGGAAGCCGGGCGGAAGTGGCTCTCGCCGCGGGCCCGCCTCCCCCTCGCGCTCCTCGACACGCTCGCGCCGCGTCTCGCGGAGGGCTCGGCCTTGAGGCGCGTCCTCGATGACATCGAGCTGCCGCTGATTCCCGTCCTCGCGCGCATGGAGATCGCGGGCGTCGCCGTCGACCGCGGTGTGCTCGCGGAGATGTCGAAAGAGTTCGACGGGCGGCTGGCCGCGCTCGAAGCGAAGATCATCGAGGCGGCGGGAGAGCCCTTCAACATCGGCTCGCCTATGCAGCTCGGGCGGATCCTCTTCGAAAAGCTCGCGTACCCCGCGGTCAAGAAGACGGCCAAGACGAAGTCCTGGGCGACGGACTCCGACGTGCTCGAGGAGCTGGCCGCGCTCGCGACGGGCCCCGTGCCGGGGCTCGTCCTCGAGTGGCGCGAGATCTCGAAGCTGAAGGGCACGTACGTGGACGCGCTTCCCCTCGCGATCGCCGCCGACGGGCGCATCCACACGCGGTACGACCAGGCGGTCGCGGCGACGGGACGCCTCTCCTCGAACGCGCCGAACCTCCAGAACATCCCGGTTCGCACGGAGGCCGGCCGCGCGATCCGCCGGGCCTTCGTCGCGCCGCCCGGCCGCGTCCTCGTGGCCGCGGACTACTCCCAGATCGAGCTCCGCCTCCTCGCGCACCTGTCGGGGGACGAGGCGCTCCAGGAGACGTTCCGGCGCGGGGAAGACATCCACCGGGCCACCGCCGCGAAGATCTTCGGCATCTCGCCCGAGGCCGTCACACCGGACCAACGCCGCGGCGCGAAGACGATCAATTTCGGCGTCCTCTACGGTATGGGTCCGTTCGCGCTCGCGACGCAGCTCGGCGTACCGCGCGCGGAGGCCAAGGAGTTCATCGCCGCCTATTTCGAGAGGTTCCCGAGAATCCGCGCGTGTCTCGACTCCATCCTCGAGAAGGCGCGCGCGACGGGCGGAACCGAGACGATCTTCGGGCGCGTGCGGCCCATCCCCGGCCTCCACGACCGGAACCACAACGTGCGCGCGAACGCCGAGAGGATGGCGATGAACGCCCCGTTCCAGGGCGCCGCCGCGGATCTCATCAAGATCGCGATGCTCCGCCTCGACGCGGCGCTCTCTTGCGAGATCCCTCAGGTGAGGCTCCTCCTGCAGGTGCACGACGAGCTCGTTCTCGAGTGTCCGGAGGCTCTCGCGGGAAAGACCGCGGCACTCGCGAAGGTGACGATGGAAGGCGCGGCGACGCTCTCCGTGCCTCTCACCGTCGACGTGGGCCAGGGCCGAAACTGGGCTCAGGCGAAGTGAAGGAGCTCGGGAGAGCGAATTCCCGGCGCCATCCCGCTAGAATCAACCGGATGCGTGCAGGCCTTTTCTTCGGCGTGGGGGCGATCGCCTTCGCGGGCCTGGCCGGATTCGCGGGAAGCGGGGGACGCGCGGAGGCCCAGACGCCGGCCTCCCGGCCCGTCGAGGCGCTGCCCGACGTGGCGCGCCTGACTCCCGCCGAAATCGCGTATGTCCATCCGCTCTATCGGGTGCTCGACGACGCGCCGAAGCTTGCGGAACGCACGAACCCGCTCGATCTCGATACGCGGCAACCTCTCCTCTTCACGGTGCACCTTCTCGAAACCGGAAGGGTCGCCGAGGCCTTTCCCGTCGAGCCGCCGCTCAAGGCGTTCACGACGCCCCTTCCCGCGCTCTTGCCCCGCTGGCGGTTCACGCCTGCGAAGAAGGGCGGTCAGCCGGTCCAGACGTGGATGACGTACGGCATCGAGCTCGCGGTTTCGCTCGAGAAGGCCGTCTTCACGGCCTTCACCCTCGAGCCGATCCGGAAGGACGATCCGCTCGTCGCCACGGTTCCGGACACGACCGGCGACGCGTGGATGTCTCGCTATCCGCACGACGTCGACCCGAAGGATTCGTCGGCAATCTCGATCGAGGACGTCGACGTGCTTCCGTCTCCCGAGAAGACCCCGTGGAGCCTCGACGCATCGCGCGCCCGCGCCCGTGTGACCGCGCTCGTCGAAGTCTCCGAGCAGGGCACGGTCAGCCGTTTTCTTCCGACCGGCGAAACGGAACCGCTCCTGGGCGCCTGGGTGAAGGCATTCGCGGCGAAGTGGCGCGTCACGCCGGCCACGGCGGGCGGGCGGCCGGTCTCATGCTGGATGGCGCTCGACGCCACGCTCGACTACACGCTCGATTCGGCGAAGAAAAAGAGCGAGCGCGTCGTCAAGAAGAACCTGCGCGGGGTGGGGTCGAAGTAACTACTCGACTTTCCGGACGTCGCCCATTCGCCGGGTCTTTTTCTTCGCGTCGAAATACTCGAGGAGAGGAATGAGCGTCTTCCTGGTGAGGCCGAGGAGATCCCGGAAGCCCGCGACGCTCAGCGTCTGTCCCCGCACGGTTTCGAGCTTCTTCTCGGCGGCGAGAGCGACGTCCTTGTGAACGACGAGGTCGGGCGACAGCCTGACGAGCGTGCCGGACTTCACGAGATGCGATACGAGGCCTTCGACGACGGCCGGCTTCGTCCCGAGGACGAGTGCGAGCTCGTGAGGGTGCGGCGGCTCGAACCCCGCCGCGCGAAACCCCTCGGCGATCTTCGCCGCGAAAGAGGCGGAGTCGCCGGCGAGATCCGCGGCCTTCGAGCCTGCCGGGACGATGCGGTCGCCGTCGAGCGCGATCTTCTTTCCGGCGAGAAGGACGCCGATCCATCCGTCGACCGCGGCGTGGGAGAGGGCCTTTCCGAGCCGCTCGCCAAACTCGCTCTTCGCGAACGAGACGGAAACGTTGCCGCTCTTCCGGCGTTCGGCGAACGCGGCTGCGGCGCGCTCGGCGAGGGAGGACGCGGCCCCCGCGTGCGCGTAGAGAGCGGGCGCGATCCTGAGGGCTCTGCCGGAGGATGAGAGCTCGTCGAGGAGTGCGGCAGCCGCCGGAGCCGGCACCCCGAGGCGAGGCCCGAGGCGGGCCGAGGTGAGGCCCGCCGGGCCGGCTTCGAGCAGGAAGAGGTCCGCGAGATCCCGGGCGTCGCCGCCTTTGAGCACGGAGAGAGCGTGCGACAGGTGGGTCGCCTCACCGCCGCTCCGGCGCCGGACGCGCGGGCGACCGGCGTCAAGGACGCGCCCCCCTCCGACCGTCTCGACGGGCGAAGGCCTCCTGAGGACGAATCGGTCGCCGGGGCGCGCGGGCAGAGGCGAGTCCAGCGTGATCTGAAGGAAGCCGCTCGAGCCGGGCGCGAACGTGCGCTCGCCGGGAGCGCCGGGTTCCGGACGCGCTCCCAGCATGTGCACGCGCCCCGCGACGTCCGCGGTCCCGAGGTGAACGCGCAGGCGCGCACCGTCGTCGATGGGGCTCTTCACCGAAGGCAGCCACGTGACCTCGACCGTCAGCACGGAGGACGCTTCGAGTCCGCCGCGCGCCGCGAGCGCCTGCCCCCGGCGGAGGGCGAGACGTTCGACGCCGGCGAGGTTCAGGCTCGTTCGTTCCCCGGCCCACGCCTCCTTGCGCTCCTCGCCGTGCACTTCGATGCGCCGGACGCGCACGTCCTTCTCTTCGGGAAAGAGCGTGAGCGTGTCTTCCACGGCGATGCGGCCGCCGTCGAGCGTTCCCGTGACGACGGGCCCGAAGCCCTTCATCGTGAACGCGCGGTCGAGAAACAGGCGCGGCACGCGCTTCGTGCGGTCCTCGCGCACGACGCCCCGGGCCGCCCGCGTGAGGGCCGCCCTCAGCGCGTCGAGACCGGCGCCCGTGACGGCCGAAACGGCGACGAGCGGAGCGTTCGCGAGGAACGAGCCCTTGACGAGGGCGCGGATCTCGTCTTCCACGAGGGCGCCGGTCTCGGCGTCCGCGAGGTCGCTCTTCGTGCGCGCGATCACGCCCGAGGAGACCGCGAGGAGCTTCAGGATGTCGAGATGCTCGCGCGTCTGCGGCATGACGGAATCGTCCGACGCGACGGCGAAGAGCACGAGGTCCACGCCCTGCGCCCCGGCGACCATCGTCTTCACGAACTTCTCGTGGCCAGGCACGTCGACGAACGAGAACATCGTGTCGTCCCACGCCGCGTGGGCGAAGCCGAGGTCGATCGTGATGCCGCGCGCCTTCTCCTCCGGCAGGCGGTCGGGGTCGGTCCCCGTGAGCGCCTTGACGAGCGCGCTCTTGCCGTGGTCGATGTGTCCGGCGGTGCCGACGAGAACGCGGCGCATGTCAGTACTCCGGTCCCGTGAAGGTCGAGGCCTTTTCGGGCGCGAGCGGCTCGCCCGCGAGCTTCGCACGCACGTGCTTGGCGACGCGCAGGCCGTCGAGAGCCGCCGAGACGATGCCGCCCGCGAACCCAGCCCCCTCGCCCGCAGGGAAAAGACCGGGCACCGTCGTCGACTCGCACCAGCCGTTGCGTTCGATGCGGACGGGCGAGGACGTGCGCGACTCCGGGGCGAGGAGGACCGCCTCGTCGGAAACGAAACCGCGCATCTTCAGGTCGAAGGCCCGGAGTCCCTCCGCCAGAGCCTCGAGATAGGGCTCGGGCAGGATGCCGTCGAAGAGCGCGGGAACGACCGCCGGGCCGTACGTCGTGTGCGGAATCTCCCGCGGCTCGACGCGCCCCGTGCGGCTCTTCAGAAAGTCGGTGACGCGGAGCGCGGGGGCGGCGTACGTCGAGCCTCCGGCGCGGAACGCCGCTTCCTCGACGCGGCGCTGGAGCTCGCGCCCCCGGAGCAGCGGCTCGCCCGGCTGGGAGTCGAAGTCCTCGTCGCGCGTCTGAACGACGATTCCGGCGTTCGCGTAACCGGAGGAGCGCTTGTACCGCGACATCCCGTTCGTCACGACGCCAGAGGGCTCCGACGAGCACGCGATGACCTCGCCGCCCGGGCACATGCAGAACGTATAGATGCCGCGCCCGTTCGACGCGACGTGCGCCTGCTTGTAGTCGGCGGGCATCACGCCGCACGAGGACGAGAGCTGCGCGTACTGGATGAGGTCCACGGCGTCCTGGGGATGCTCGATCCGGACTCCCATCGCGAAGTGCTTCCGCGTCATCGCGACGCCGCGCCGGAGAAGCATCTCCATCGTGTCGCGAGCCGAGTGGCCGAGAGCGAAGATCGCGAGCTCGGCCGTGATCTCCTCCCCCGAGGCCAGGATCAGGGCGTGAAGGCGGTTGTCCTTACCCCGCGTCACGAGATCGACGACCTTCGCGCGGTAGCGCAGCGTGGCGCCGTGCTCGAGAAGGTGCTTGCGGACGTTCCGGAGGACGACGACGAGCCGGTCCGTGCCGATGTGCGGCTTCGCGTCGACGAGAATCGAGGCCGGCGCGCCGAAGCGGTGCAGCGTCTCGAGGACGACCGCGATCTTGTCGTGGCGCTTGCCGCAGGCCAGCTTCCCGTCGCTGAACGTGCCGGCGCCGCCTTCCCCGAACTGGACGTTCGACTCGGGGTCGAAGACGCCGGACGTCCAGAACTTCATCACCGCGCGGTAGCGGTCTTCGGCCGGATCTCCGCGCTCGAGCACGGTGACGGGGATGCCCGCGTCCACGAGTGCGAGCGCCGCGAAGAGGCCCGCGGGTCCCGTCCCGACCACGGCGGTCTTCGCGGCGCGCTCGACCGGCGGGAGGAGGAGATCGGGGCCGTGCGGAGCAGGAGCGTCCGCGAGGCGGAGAGGAGGGGAAAGCCGGGGGGCGAGCGGCGCCTCGGAAGAGAACTCCACGCTCAGGTCCCAGAAGAGGGCGGGCTTCTGCCGCGCGTCCAGCGAGCGGCGCACGAGGACGAAATCCGAAAGCCCGTCTGGCGAGACGCCGAGGGCGCGCGCGACGACGGCGAGGTCCACGCTCTTCGGCGCACGGGCGCGGAGGCCGGAGAGACGGTAACGAAACGAGCCCGGCACGGCCCGTATTCTGAGGCTATCCTTCAGGCCGGATGATCGCCCTCGTCCTCGCGGCCGGTTTCGGCACGCGCTTCCGGCCCGAAACACTCACACGGCCAAAAGCCCTCCTCCCGCTCGGCGGCCGGCCAATCCTCTTCCACGTTTTCGACCATCTCCTGGGGCAGGGCGCGGACGCCTTCGTCGTGAACGCGCACCATCTCGCGAAGGACATGCGCGGTGCGGTCGGGGAGTCGTACGCGGGCGTCCCCATCGCATGGTCCCTCGAGGAGGAGATTCTGGGCACGGCGGGCGGCATCCGGCGCGCAGACGAGCGCGGCCTCCTCGGGAGCGGACCGTTCCTCGTCGCGAACGCCGACGTCCTGACGACGCTGCCGCTCGGGCGTCTCCTCGCGGGGCGGCACGAGCCCGGGGTCGTGTCGGCGCTCGCGGTTCTCCCGAACGGAAACCCTTCCGTCGACACGCCGCTCTGGGCCGATGCGTCGGGGCGGCTCGTGACGGTGGGTGGCGAGCGCCCCGGGCCCGACGCCACGGGGCCGTGGCTCTTCACCGGGCTTCAGGCCGCCACCCCCGCGCTCGCCGCGCGCGTTCCCGCGGGTTTCAGCGAGCTTGCGCGGGACGTTCTCGCGCCATCGGCCCGCTCCCGGGACGGCGCGTTCGTGCTCGTCCCGTACGCGCCCGCCGACGGCCTCTGGTTCGACCTTGGAACGCGCGAGCGGCTGACGGCCGCCGAGGCAGCCCTCGAGGCTCTCAACTCTCCTGCCTCCGACTGACACCGTCACCATCTTTTGATCCACTGCAGGGATTTGCCGTGCCAGGTGAAGCTCTGGATTTTCGCGTTCGCGGGCGTCACGCGGACGGCCGCCTGGCGGCGCTTCCTGTTCGAGAGATAGACCGTGCCCGGCGATGCCTTGCCGATCGGCGAGAACGAGCAGATATCGGACCGGCCGAAGCGAAGCGGGTCGGCGACGTTGCCAATCGGCGCGCCGCCCGGGTCGAGGCCGTCGAAACCGGGCACGAAGGAAAACGAGATACCGGGGTACTTGCCGCGGAGCCAGTAGGGCCCGCCGACGAGTCGGTCGACGCCCTTCCTTATGTCGGCCGTCGTGACGCCGTTGCCGTTCCCGTCCTGATAGACGGAGAGGACGAGATCTCCGCCCGAGGAGATCCACTTCACTCCCACGTCGACGCCCTGAAAGACGGCGCGCGAGCGGGCCATGTTCAGGATTCCGGACACTTCGCGGGCGGCTGCCGCAAGACCCTCCTCGGCGAGCAGGTCGGAGAGGGCGGGAAGGCTGAGGGCGAAGACGAGGCCGAGAATCAGGAGGACGACGAGAAGCTCGGGAAGGGATGTGCCGCGCATGATCGGCTTCCTCCGCGAGGAGGGAGGGGGCGGCCCGGCGGAAATCCGCGCGCGCCGCCCCCTCGTCGCCTTCGTCAGGCCTTCCCCTTCTTCGTGCTCGAGGCGCCGGATTTCTTCGTCGCCTTCGAGGTGCTTCGTGTCCCCTTCGACGAAACCTTCTCGGCGAGGGTCGTCGGACCCGAAACAGACAGGTAGGGCTTCAGAGTCGTGAAGAACTTCTCACCCACGCCCTTGACCTCCATGAGGTCCTCGATGCGGCGGAACGGACCGTGCTGGGCGCGATGCGCGACGATCCGGTCGGCGAGCTTCGTGCCGACGCGCGGCAGTCGCGCGAGCTCGGCCGAGGCCGCCTGGTTGATGTTGACGGTCTTGTGCGGGGCCAGCGCGTCACCTTCCGCCACGGCGGGATGCGACGCGAGACCGGAGAGGGAGAGCCCGAGTACGGGCACGATGAGAGCGCGGACGATTGGACGCAGGACCATTGGAAACTCCTTTCGAGTTCGTTGTCGTTGAGGAAATTCAGAACATTCAGGACATTCCGGGATTCGGGTGTTCCTTCCGCTGATTCCCGGGCGCGCCCGGGTGCGCGTTCCGTTTCATTTCATGAAGCCTCGTCTCCTTTCGCGGCAACACATCGCAGGTCTCGTGCCCCGTGGGCGTGAAAGAACGCAACCCGCTGGCCCTGCGTGGATTGAACGAGGGGCGATTTGCGCGAGGCAGAGGGCGGACTGTCAGGGCCTCCTGTCAGCCGACTGGCCGGGCCCGTCTCAAGTCCCTGCGTAGAGGAGACTTGGAACGGCCGCACGAACCCGTCGTGACCTGACAGGCGCTTCTGACACCCGATCCAGTCCACAACCTCCGCCGTAGGACAATCGGTGCGGCAGGAGACCTCGTGAATCCCTCGTCTCATCTCATCCTGGGCATTTCGGGCGCGAGCGGTGCGCGCCTGGGCCTGCGCGCCCTCACGCTCTTCGCCGGCTCCCCGGACGTCTCGTGCCTTCACCTCGTGGTCTCGCCGCGCGCGCTCCTCGTGGCGCGGACGGAGATCGACGCGGGCATTTCCTCAACCCAGGCGCTCGTGGACGCCGCGGGCCTCGACCCGGCGACGCATCAGAAGCTCGCCCTGTACTCCGAGGGCGCGGTGGACGCCCCGATCTCGTCGGGGTCGTTCCGGACGCGCGGGATGGCCGTCCTGCCGTGTTCGGCGGGCACTCTCGCGTCGATCGCGCACGGGACGTCCCGAGGCCTCCTGCAGCGGGCGGCCGACGTCTGCCTCAAGGAGAGGCGCCGGCTCGTCCTCGGCCTCCGAGAGACGCCGCTTTCCCTGATCCACGCCGAGAACATCGCTCTCGTGACGCGCGCCGGCGCGATCGTCGCACCCCCCGTTCCGGCGTTCTATGCGGCGCGCACGGTTGAGCAGATGCTCGACGCGTACCTTCTCCGGGTCGCGGACCTCTTCGACATTCGCGTCGCGACGGACGACTTCCGCTGGAAAGGCGGAGCGTGACGGACGGCCTCGGCTCCGTGGGCCCGCGCGCAAGGCGCTTCCTCTCCCTCGTCACCTTCTCGCACACGATCTTCGCGCTGCCCTTCGCGCTCCTCTCGGCGGTGCTCGCCGCGGGCGGCCTGCCGAAGGCCGGAACGCTTCTCTGGATCCTCGTCGCGATGGTCGGCGCGCGCTCTTCGGCGATGGCGTTCAACCGGATCGTGGATCGCGACGTCGACGCCGTGAACCCCCGCACCGCGCGGCGCGAGATTCCCTCGGGTTCCGTGTCGGTCTCCGCGGCGGCGGCCTTCTGCGCGTTCTCCGCGGGGATATTCGTCGCTGCTGCGTGGTTCCTGAACCCGCTGTGCTTCGCTCTCTCGCCCGTCGCGCTCGCGATCGTTCTCGGGTACTCCTTCACGAAGCGGCTGAGCGCTCTCTCCCACCTCGCCCTCGGACTGGGCCTCGCGATTGCGCCCGTCGGGGCGTGGATCGCGGTGACGGGCCGGTTCGCGGCGACTCCGGTCGCGCTCGGCCTCTCGGTCCTCTTCTGGGTGGCGGGTTTCGACGTGATCTACAGCCTGCAGGACGAGGCGTTCGACCGCGCGCATGGCCTCTTCTCGCTGCCCGCTCGTCTCGGCGCCCGCCGCGCGCTCGACTTCTCGACGATTTTCCACGCGGTTTCGCTCGTGCTCCTGTACGGTGTCTTCGTCCTTTCGGAAGGCGGACCGCTTTTCGGCGCGGGCGTCGTCCTGGCGGGGATCTTCCTCGTCAGGCAGCACATCCTCGTGTCCCCGAAGGACCTTTCACGGGTCGACGCCGCCTTCTTCGCCGCGAACGGCTGGCTGTCCGTGGCCGTCTTCCTCTGCGGTGCTCTCGACGTCCTCCTCAGGCGCTAAACTCGCCGCCTCGTGCCGGCGCCCACCCCGAAGGAATTCCCGCTTCGCCACATCGCGATCGAAGGTCCGATCGGCGTCGGGAAGACCTCGCTCGTGGGCCTCCTCGCGAAGCGGTTCAGCGGCACGCAGATCCTCGAGGACGTCACGAATCCGTTTCTCGGGGATTTCTACGCCGGGAAGAAGGGCGCCGCGTTCCAGACGCAGATTTTCTTCCTCCTGTCGCGTTACCGCCAGCAGCAGGAGATCGCCCAGATCGACCTCTTCAGGAACCTCGTCATCGCGGACTACACGTTCGCGAAGGACAAGATCTTCGCGTACCTCACGCTGAACGACGCCGAGATCGCACTCTACGACAAGCTCTACGCCACACTCGCCGCGAGCGTCCCGCGGCCCGACCTCGTCGTGCACCTGACGGCAAGCGTCGAGACGTGCCTCTCACGCATCAAGAAGCGCGGCCGGACGTACGAGAAGGCGATCGCGCCGGAGTACCTGAAGTCCCTCGTCGAGGCCTACAACTATTTCTTCTACCACTTCCGGGACTGCCCGCTCCTCGTCGTCGAGACGAACGACATCGACTTCGTCGAGAAGAAGGGCGATCTCGAAGACCTCATCGCGCAGATTACGCGCCCGTTCCGCGGGACGCAGATTTACGTCCCGCGCGGCTCGAAGAAGTAGGGAATGGCTGAGAAGCAGTCTCTCCAATTTTTCTCTTGCTTTTGCGGGCGTTCTTGATTCTCATTGATGGAATAATTCTCGGAGAGTTCGGTGGTCCATTCCCCGACGTCTTCGCCGGCCCATGAGGTTCATGGCCGGAAGGTTCTGGTCAAGGAGGTTCGCCCCTATTTCCAACCCCTGGGGTCACATACGGGAAACGGCCCCACCGAAGCCTCCCGAAGTCCCGGAGCCGGTAAAGGTTTCCCACTCCCCAACCCGGCGGTCGCCGCTTCCTCTGGAGCTGCGCCCGCGATTCCCCCACGGTTCTCCGATTCCGAATCGGAAACCATCTCTGGAGCTCTGATGTATACGGACAAGACCATCCCCTGTATCGACTGCAGCGCCCCCTTCACGTTCACCGCGAACGAGCAGGAGTTCTACGCCCAGAAGGGCTTCTCGAACGAGCCCAAGCGCTGCAAGAACTGCCGCGACAAGCGCAAGACCGGCGGCTTCGGCGACGGCGGCGCGCGCCAGCTCTACAACGTGACGTGCGACGCGTGCGGCAAGACGACACAGGTCCCGTTCAATCCCACGAACGGCAAGCCCGTTTACTGCCGCGACTGCTACCGCGAACGGCGTCCGGCAAGGTAAGGGGGTTCGGGGGGAAAGGGTAGGACCCTTTCCCCCGGAATTCCAGCGCGCTACGCGCGCTGCTAAAGTTCCTTCCGAAATGGCTGTGCTCGCTGCACGTCCGCTCTTCGTCGCCGATTCCGCGCTGGACCTCGTCGGAAACACGCCGATGGTCCGGCTCACGCGGTTCGCCGGGAGCGGGGCGGCCGAAATTCTCGCCAAGTGCGAGTTCCTGAACCCTGGTGGCTCCGTGAAGGACCGCATCGGCGTCGGCATGATCCGCGATGCGGAAGAGAAGGGCCTCCTGAAGCCGGGCGGAACCATCATCGAGCCGACGGCGGGAAACACGGGTATCGGTCTCGCGCTCGTGGGCGTCGCGCGCGGGTATCGCGTGATCCTCTGCGTGCCGGAGAAGTTTTCGATCGAGAAGCAGAAGGTCATGGCGGCGCTCGGCGGGACCGTCGTGACGACGCCCGACGCCCTCGGGATGAAGGGCGCGATCGACAAGGCGCACGCCCTCGCGGCGGAGATTCCGGGCGCGTACGTCCCGCAGCAGTTCTCGAATCCGTCGAATCCGCGCGCGCACTACGACACGACCGGCCCCGAGATCTTCGAGCAGTGCGGCGGCAGGCTGGATGCGATCGTGATCGGAGCGGGCTCGACCGGGACGTTCGTCGGTGTCGCCCGCTTTCTCTCCGAACGCCTGCCGAACCTCCTCAGGGTCGTCGTCGAGCCGCAGGGCTCGATCCTCGGCGGCGGGAAGGCCGGCCCGCACAAGGTCGAAGGCATCGGCCAGTCGTTCTTTCCGGAGATCTGGGATCCCGCGCTCGTCGACGAGGTGATCGCGATCGACGACGACGAGGCGTTCGCCGCCGTTCGCGAGCTCGCGCGGACGGAGGGTCTCCTCGGCGGCGGCTCCGCGGGCTGTAACGTGGCGGCCGCGCGTAAGCTCGCGCGAAGGCTGGGCCCCGGCAAGCGCGTCGTGACCCTCATCCCGGACGGCGCCGAACGCTACACGAGCCAGGGACTCCTGGGATGACGACGAAAACCGGCAAGGAGACGCCCGTGAAATCGAAGGTTCCCGGATTCGCGACCAGGTGCATCCACGCCGGGCAGGAGCCCGAGCCCCTTACCGGCGCGGTGACCGTGCCGATCTTCCAGACCTCCACGTTCGTCCAGGAGGCGTTCGGAAAGCCGCGCCAGGGTTACGAATACGCGCGCACGAAGAACCCCACGCGCCTGGCGCTCGAGACGCAGCTCGCCGCGCTCGAGGGTGGGGCCGACGGCTTAGCCACCGCGCACGCGTTCGCATCGGGCATGGCGGCCGAGACGACGATCATGCTGAGCTTCGTGAAGGCAGGCGACCACGTCCTCGTCAGTCGCAACACGTACGGCGGCACGTATCGCTTCTTCTCGAAGGTTCTCGCGAACTTCGGCGTGACGTTCGCCTACATCGACACGACGGACGCCGAAACCGTCCGCAAGGCGGTCACGCCGGCCACGCGGATGCTGTTCATCGAGACTCCCACGAACCCCACGATGGAGATCTCGGACCTCCGGGCCCTCGCGGGAGTCGCGCGGGACGAAGGAAAGAGAATCGGCGCGAAGATCCGGATCGTCGTCGACAACACGTTCGCGACGCCGTACTTCCAGAAGCCTCTTGCCCTCGGGTGCGACGTCGTCGTGCACTCCACGACGAAGTACTTGAACGGCCACTCGGATTCGGTGGGCGGCGCGGTCATCTGCGCGGACCCGGAGGACGGCGCGAAGATCGGCTTCACGCAGAACGCGGCGGGCGCGATCCTGTCGCCGTTCGACTCCTTCCTCGTCTCCCGGGGCATCAAGACGCTTCCCGTCCGCATGCGCGCCCACGACGCGAACGGCCGCGCGGTGGCGGCGTGGCTCTCGAAGCAGGCGAAAGTGAAAAAGGTCTTTTATCCGGGTCTCTCGTCGCACCCCGGCCACGCCGTCGCGGCGCGCCAGATGTCCGGTTTCGGCGGCATGATTTCGTTCGACCTCGGGTCGATCGAAGCCGCGAAGCGCTTCCTCGACCGGGTCGTCGTGTGCTCCCTCGGCGAGTCGCTGGGCGGCGTCGAGAGCCTCATCTCGCACCCCGCCTCGATGACGCACGCGAGCGTCGAGCCCGAAGAACGCATTCTGCGCGGCATCACGCCCGGTCTCGTGCGCCTCTCGGTCGGCATCGAAGACCTCGAAGACATCCTCCAGGATCTCGAGAACGCCCTCGACGGGGTGTGATTCAGGATCGGCGAAGCAGCCAGACGCCGCCCGCGGCGAGGAGCGCGGCGAGCCCCGCCCGCGCGCCGGCGTCCAGCGCAGGAATCCCCGTGGCCGGGGGAGCGCCGACGATCGGATCGTCGTAAATGACGATGAGGACGGGCCTGAGGGAATCGTCCGATTGCTCGCGCGACCCGAAGCGCTTCGCGGTCGGCGCGATCTGGGACTCGTCGATGCGCAGCTGCCATCCGAAATTCGTGGCGGGCAAGTTGATCCAGCCCTGCACGTCGCCGACGAGCGCTGGGGTCGTCGCCCAGAAGTAGTTGACGAGGGAGCTTCCGAGAAGCGTCGTGGCGCTCGGGAAGGACGCCGTGTCCCCCCCAGGGCTCGTCCAGGGCGTTCCCGGGTAGACACGCATCGTCCAGGTGGGATCGCCCGCCGTCGCCGGGGCTCCGCTTCCACCGGGGATGCCGGCGTCCGACGTGCCCTCGCCCCAGGGGGCCGAGACTCGATAGAGCGACGCGAATACGCTGCCCGAATTCGAGCGTGTGAGGCTCAGGCCCACCTGCACGGAGGAGACCGTAACCCCCGCCGGAACGCCCGCGAGGTCGAAGCGGAGAAAGCCACGGCGAACGCGGTCGGTGTTGTTCCGTCCCGCGAAGAGGCCGGAGCTCTTCGAATCGCTGGAGTCCCCGTTCTCCTCGAAGATCGTGGCATCTGCGGCGGGTGCGAGGACCACCGTGACGATTCCCGCCTCGGCGGTCCACGCGGAATACAACAAGCAGAAAAGCAGAGCTCGCACGGACGGGAGTGTCAGTCGATCGTCACTTCCCCCGGCTCGTCTTCTTCGTCGTCCGACGGATTTCGTATTCCCGTCGAATTTTCGGCCACCCATTTCACGAAGGCGGGATCGGCATGGTCCGCGGGGAAGCCGAGGATTTCGGCCAGCTCATAGGCGTTCAGCTCCTTCACGATGGCCCGAACGCGCTCGAAGTTCTCCGGTACCGTCTTGACCATGAGCAGGAGCTCGCCCTCGTCCCGGACCTTTCCCTTCCACCGGAAGACCGACCTCACTCCGGGCAGGATGTTCACGCAGGCCACGAGCCGGCTGTCGACGAGGTGGTGGGCGATGTCGAGGGCCTGTTCCTCCGTGCCGACGGACGTCACGACGACGAGGACCGACGGAGCGGCTTTCGCGGGGTTCTTCACGCGAAACAAGGTACGGGAGGCCCGGCGCGGCGTCAAGCGAGGGGCGGGTCAGTCCCTCGTCACGTCCTCGAGAGCCTGGAAGTCGGGAATCGAGAATCCCTCCGGGCCGGTGATCACGACGTTTTCCTTTCCCCAGCGGCTCATGACCCGGATCGCGGACTCGACCGTGGTCGCCGTCAGGTCCGCAATGTCCTGGCGGGAGAGAACGAGCGGAATGGTGGCGCCCGCGCCCTCGCGATGGCCCACGCGTGCCGCGAGCATGAGAAGAAGCCGCGCAATGCGCTTCTCGACAGAGCCCGTCAGGTCCGCGAGCCGCCGTGAGATTTCGAACTGCCGCAGCATCAGCCCCTGAAGAAGCCGTCGCGTCATTTCGGGATGGCCGTCGATCGTCGCGAAGAACTCCTTCTCCGGAACACGCAGGATCGTGGAGGGCTCGAGGGCGACGGCCGAGGCCGGGAATCGTTTCCCTTCGAAAAGCGCGACCGCTCCGATCGGCTCGCCGATGCCGAAGAGCCCGAGGATCACGTCACGTTCCGGCGCCGCCTTCACGATCTTCACGCGGCCGATCACGACGAAGCAGAGGTCGGTCGCCGCCTCCCCCTCGCGAAAGACCTCCTCGCCCTTCTCGTAGACGGCGACTCGTGAGACGGGGGCCAGGAGCTTTCGCTCCTCGGCGTTGAGGCACTGAAACAGCGGAACGGCGTCGAAGTGGGGAAGAGCGGCGCCGGACACGGCCGGAGCATAGAACGCCCCCGGTCAGGAGGACCGGGCAGGCAGCGCCAGCGGCGAAACGGCAGGAGCGGCCGAACGGGCGCCACGCGGCCGGAGCGTCGCGACGAGGACGTGGGCCCAGAGGAGGAGCCCGGCCGTCGCGAAGATTCCGGTGGTCCCGACGAGGCGGTACAGGGGCAATCCGCCAAGGCCCAGCGCGACGGGGATCTGCAGCGCGCGGAGGACCGCCGCCGCGCAAACGAGCGCGAGCGCGAATTGCGCTTCCCGTGGACGCGCGAGAGCGCGGCCGGTGAAGGCGGGGACGAGGCGCAGGCTCATCGCGAGGATGAGCAGCGTCAGGAACCCGATCGTATAGACGTGGCGCGCGCCGTCCCAGATGAACTTGTGGACGGAGGCGCCGGACAGCTCTCCGAGACAGGCGGAAACCGAGAGCGCTGCGAAGAGGCCCAGAAAGGCGAACGGCGTGCGGAGCGCGAGCAACCCGCGAGATCCGGGAGGGCCGGCGTTCAGCGCGAGAATCCGGCTCGCCGAGAGGAACAGGAAGATCGCCCCCGCGAGGAGGAGCGTCCCGGCGAGCGTCAGCGCACGCGAGGTGGCGGCCGCCGGACCCGGAATCCACGCGGCGCCGAGAAGGAGAACGCCAACTCCCTGCAGCATCGCGACGGCCCGGGCGCTGCGGGCTGAAGGGCGAGGCAGTCCGAGGAACGCCGGAACCATTCGCGACGCGAACCCGAACACCCACGAGAGGACGAATCCGTAGGCGGCGATCGCGTAGAACGGCTCGAGGAGGGCGGCGGGAATCTCGGACTCGACGTGGCCGGCGAGGAACGCGGCCTGCGCCGCGGACAGAGCTGCGGCTGCCACGGCCCAGGCGGTTCCGAGGAGAATGTGCAGAGAGAGCGGATCGGCAGTGGCGCCGCGCCGCGTGAGTACCGGAAACGCCCAGCCCGTGAACGCGAAGACTCCGGCCAGCTCCAGCGCTCCCGAGAGCAGGGAGAGAAAGCGGCCGATCGCCCAGGGTGCCAGCGGCTGTCCGATCGCGCGCAAGAGGGCGCCGCCTCCGACGCCGATGAGCACCGCGAGGAGCACCTCGCGGGACGGAGGTGCGGCCCCGAAGATGCGCGGGATGGCCTGGAGCGCGACCCCGAGGATGAAAAGACCGGCGAAGCCGACGAGCTGGACGTGCGCGTGGACCTGAAGATGCGACGGTAGAACGGTCCCGGTCGCGAACGCCATGCGCCAGATCGCCCAACCACCCATCGACACGCCGAGCGTCACGGCGAGCGTCAGCGCCGTGAAGACGAAGCTCGGAAAGAGGTTTCGGGGCGCCGGGGAGTTTCCGGGGGCGCAGGCGCTGCAACAGGGGACGGTCGGGGAGTGGGCCATGAGTGCTCCGAATGAAAGGTAACCCTCCGCCGGCCCCGTCCTATATGACCGCCGTCATCCTGCGATGAAGTCTCACGGCGGACGCCCGCCCGTTCGTGGTTAACATCCACGGATGAAACCTGGCGGGCCCGCCAACGAGGCGCTTTACCGCGGGCTTTTCGAGGCTGCGGCGGACGCGATGCTCGTCGTCGACGCGGCCGGCGAAATCGTTCTCGTGAACGCGGCGGGCGCGGCCCTCCTCGGCGCGGCTCCGGAGTCGCTGACCGGCCAGCACATCGACGCCTTCGTGCCGGCTCGTTTCCGCGACCACGGAAAGCAGCGTGCGGACTACGGCGCCCGGCCTAAGGCACGTCGGATGGGAAGCAGCCTCGACCTCCTCCTCCGCCGCGCGGACGGGCGCGAGGTCGCAGTGGACATCTCGCTCACCCCGGTGACGGTCGCCGGACAGATGCTGGTGGCCTGTGCGATCCGTGACCTGAGCGGACGACCGGAAGTCTCCGAGAGCCTTCGCGTGCAGGCGACCGCGCTCCGGTCCGCCGCCAACGGCATCGTCATCACGGACCGCGCGGGTACGATTACATGGGTCAACCCCGCCGCCTGCGCGATCACGGGGTATGCGTCCGACGAGCTCATCGGCCAGCACACCCGCATCCTGAAGTCGGGCCGCCACGGCAGCACCTTCTACGCGGATCTCTGGAAGACCGTCCTCCGCGGCGACACGTGGTCCGGGACGATCGTGAACCGCCGCAAGGACGGATCCGAGTACCACGAGGAGCAGACGATCGCTCCGGTCGTCGACGAGGCCGGCGGAATCACGCACTTCATCGCGATCAAGCAGGACGTCACCGAGCAACGCCGCGTCCAGGAGGCGCTCGCGCGCGCGAACGAGGCGCTCGCGGCGCAGGTCATGAAAATCGAAGTCCTGAACGGAAGGCTTCGCGAACAGGCTGTCCGCGATCCGCTCACCTCCCTCCACAACCGGCGCTACCTCGACGAAACGATCAATCGCGACATGGCGCGCGTGAGCCGCGGGGGCCTGCCGCTCGCGGTGGCGGCGCTCGACCTCGACCGCTTCAAGGAGATCAACGACACCCATGGCCACGCGGCCGGCGACCAGGTGCTCCGCCGGATGGCGGACGTCCTCCGGCTGCACGTGCGCGCCTCGGATCTCGTGTGCCGATCCGGCGGCGAGGAATTTGTCGTCGTGATGCCGGGCGCCACGCTTCCCGCAGCCCTCGCGAGCGCCGGGAGGTGGCGGGTTACGTTTGCGAGCGAGCTCATCTCCGTGCGCGAGGGCGTCTCCGTCTCATGCACCGTATCGATCGGCGTCGCACTTCACCACAGCCGGAAGGAGACGTTCGACGCCTGCCTCGAACGCGCGGACGCGGCGCTCTACGCGGCCAAGCGCTTCGGCCGCGACCGCGTCGTCAGCGCGGAGGTCGAATAGCGAGGGGCGCCCCATCGAAAGAGCAGCACTGGCGGCGAGAAGGAAGCGCGGACGGATCTGGTTCATGGGACCTCCGTTCGGTCTGGCGCCGGCACTCTACCGCATGGGTTCTCCTTAGCGTATATGTCTGATATATACTCAGTTGGTGACAGGCTCCGATCCCCTGGAGGACTGTACCGGGTTTGATTGGGACGATGGAAGTGTCGAGAAGAGCTGGATCCGCCACCGTGTCGCATTCTGGGAGGCCGAAGAGGTCTTTTTCAACGAGCCTCTCGTCGTCGCGACCGACCGGTCGCATGCCGCCGGGGAGCCGCGCTATTTCTCGCTCGGTCGATCTGATTCCGGGCGCAGGCTCTTCCTGTGTTTCACCGTCAGGCGTTTCCTGATTCGCATCATTTCGGCTCGCGACATGACGCGCAGAGAGGCTTCGACATATGAGCATTCAAAAGCGTAAGCAGATCCCCTCGTTCGCTTCCGAAGAAGCGGAACGCATCTTCTGGGCCTCTCACGACTCGACCCAGTATGTCGACTGGGCAAAGGCCCGTCGTCCGTTCTTCCCGGCCCTCCGGCCCACGCTTCGGACGATCTCGCTGCGACTGCCCGAATCGATGATCGGGCAGCTCAAGGTCCTTGCGAACAAGCGCGATGTGCCCTATCAGTCGCTTCTGAAACAGTTCCTCGCCGAGCGGCTGCAACGGGAGATCACCAAAGCCTCCAGCGGCTGAGAGACCTTGCCCTCGACCTTCAGCCGCGCACTGGGGCTACATGGCGACCGGCGTCGACAGCGACGCGACATTGAAAGCGAACAGCGAAGGCTTCGCGAACCTCGCGCTTCGCGTGCGCCGGCTCTCCGGTGCGCACGCGGCAGTCGTCTTCATGAATTCCTCCAGGGGCTTCCGATGGCTGAGACCTTGCTCTCGCGCAAGTAGCTCAGAGCTCCCTGACGATCGCCTTCCTCTTCTCCTGATACTCGGCTTCCGAGAGCACGCCGGTCTTGAAGAGGCGCTCGGCCTCCTTCAGGCGCGCCTCGACGGATGCTCCGCCGGCCGCGGACGGCGCCGCGGACGCCCCGAGGCCGTCGTTCCCGCCGCGCGGCCGTCCGGACGTGAACAGCACGTTGCGGAATTTCTCCGGGTGGAGGATGCGCGGGAAGACGACGGTGCTGTCGCTCCCGGCCGTCTGGATCTCCACGTCTCCGTAGGACAGCCAGCGCCCGCCCAGCGTCGAATGCACGTTCACGTCCTGGATCTTCTCCAGCGGGATCTGCCTCACGGACCTCTCGAGGACGCCTGTCTTACGGATCACGCGGAACGACGTCACCGCGAACTCGTCGAAGGAGTCCGCGAGCCATCGCCACGCCATCGCCGCGAGCCCGAGGACGACGAGGATGCCGCCTGCGGCCAGAGGGATGACGTTCCCGGGATCCAAGGCCTGACCCGCGGCGGCGGCGACAACTCCGAAGACGGCTACCGCGGCCGCGGGCACGAACCGAACCCAGTGATAGCGGGGCTGGAGCAGCACCTCTTCGCCCGGCATGAGGTTCTTCTCGACGTACGACATCTACAGCCCCTTCACGGCGGAAAAGAGACTACTCCTTCGGCTTCTCCGCCGGACGCTCCATCTCCTCGGCCGTCGTCGCGAGGCGGCGGGTCACGATGAACTTGAAGAAAAGCGGAATGAAGAAGACCGCGAGGCCGGTCGCCGCGAGCATGCCGCCCATGACGCCCGTGCCTACGGACTTGCGCGCGCCGGCGCCCGCGCCCGTCGAGACGGCCAGCGGCAGGACGCCGAGGATGAAGGCGAGGGACGTCATGAGGATCGGCCGGAACCTCAGTCGCGCCGCCTCGAGCGCGGCGGCCGCGGGATGCCAGCCCTGCTGCCACTTCATGAGCGCGTACTCCACGATGAGGATCGCGTTCTTGGCCGCGAGGCCGAGGAGCGTGACGAGCCCGATCTGGAAGTACACGTCGTTCGTGAAGCCGCGCAGGTTGACGGCGACGAGCGCCCCGAACGTCCCGAACGGCAGCGCGAGGAGGACGGAGACGGGCAGCGTCCATCTCTCGTAGAGCGCCGCGAGGATCAGGAAGACCATGATCGCGCCCGCGCCGAGCGCAAGGCCGGAGCTGCCCGACGAGCGCTTCTCCTGGAACGACGAGCCCGTCCAGTCGAACGTGAAACCCGGCGGGAGCGACGCCTTCGCGACTTTCTCGACGGCCGCGAGCGCCTGCCCCGAGCTGACGCCGGGCGCACCGGCGCCGAAGAGCTTCACGGCGGGGAGGTTGTTGTAGCGGTCGAGGCTGTCGGGACCCGAGCTGAACTGGACCTTCGCGAAAGCCGAAACGGGCACCATCGCGCCCGTCTTGCTCCGCACGTACATGCGGCCGATGTCTTCCGGACGCTTCCGGTATTGCGCGTCGGCCGACATGAGGACCTGCCACGCGCGGCCCGACTTGTTGAAGTCGTTCACGTAGTAGCTCCCGAGCGTCGCGGCGAGCGTGTTGAACGCCTCGTCGAGGGGCACGCCGAGCGCCTTCGCCTGCTCGCGGTCCACGTCGACGTAAAGCTGCGGCGTCGCGGCGCGCCAGAGCGTGTTGACGAGCCCGAGCTGTTTTTCCCCGTGCACCGCGCCGAGGAACGCGCCGAGCGCCTGCGCGAGCTGCTTCGGCCCGCCGTCGCCCTTGTTCTGGATGTACATCTCGAAGCCGCCCGTATTCCCGAGGCCGAAGATCGCCGGCGGGTTGAAAGCGAGGACGAGCGCTTCCTTGATGCCCGCGGTCTTCCCGAAAAGCTCGCCCACGAGCGCCGTCACGGGGACCTTCCGCTTCTCCCACGGCTCCTGCACCACGAACATCGTCGCCGCGCTGTTCTTGTAGCCGCCGCCCAGGAAGTCGAAGCCGGTGAAGGCGATGATGTCCTTGTTCGCCGGGTTCGACCGGATCGCCGCGACGACCTGGGACACGACGCGGTCGGTCCTCTCGAGCGACGCACCGTCGGGCAGGTACACCGCCCCGATGTAGTAGCCCTGATCCTCGTCCGGCACGAGGGACGTCGGGGTCGTCTTCCAGAGGACGGCCGTGACGGCGACCATGACGAGGAAGACGACCGCCGCGACGCTCGACCGCCGGAAGAGGACGCGGACGCCGCCGATGTAGCGCGTCGTCACGCGGTGGAACCAGTCGTTGAACCACGTGAAGAAGCGCCCCGTCTCCTTGTGCTCCCGCTTCATGATGAGGACGCAGAGCGCCGGCGTCAGGACGAGCGCCGCGACGCCCGAGAGGACGACCGAGATCGAGATCGTGATTGCGAACTGCCGGTAGAGCTCTCCGGTCAGTCCCCCGAGGAACGCGATCGGCACGAACACGGCGCAGAGAACGAGAACGATCGCGACGACCGGCCCGCTCACCTCTTCCATCGCCTGGATCGCTGCGTCGCGGGCGGACGCGTGCGTCTCGTGCATGATTCTCTCGACGTTCTCGAGGACGACGATCGCGTCGTCCACGACGATGCCGATCGCGAGCACCATTCCGAAAAGCGTCAGCGTGTTGATCGAGTAGTGGAGGGCGTAGAGCCCCGCGAACGTCCCCAGGAGCGACATGGGGACCGCGACGACGGGGATGAGCGTCGCGCGCCAGTTCTGCAAGAAGAGGAACACGACGAGAAACACGAGGACGATCGCCTCGAGGAGCGTCTTGACGACCTCCGTGATCGAAACCTCCACGAAGCGCGTCGTGTCGAACGCGATCCGGTACGAGAGCCCCTTCGGGAAGCTCTCGGCGAGCCGGGCCAGCGTGCGGGTCACCTCGTCGCCCACGGCGAGCGCGTTCGAGCCGGGCTGCAGGAAGATGCCGATGAGCGTTGCGGGCTTTCCGTTGATGCGGCCGAGGAAGTCGTAGTCCTTCGCGCCGAGCTCCACGCGCGCGACGTCCTTGAGGCGCAGCGTCGTCCCGCCGCGGTTCGAGCGGAGGATCACGTTCTCGAACTCCTCGGGAGTCGAGAGGCGGCCCTTCGTCGTGATCGTGTAGACGGTCTCCTGCGAGCCGCCCGTCGGCATCTGGCCGATTTTCCCGGCCGCGAACTGCGCGTTCTGCTCGTTGAGGGCGGCCGCGATGTCGCTCGTCGTGACCCCGAGCTGCGTCATGCGGTCGGGCTTGATCCAGATCCGCATCGCGTAGTCCTTCGCGCCGAAGATCTGGACGTTCGTCGTTCCGGGCACGCGCTTCAGGACGTCGAGCACGTTGAGCGTGACGTAGTTCGACGTGTAGATGTCGTCGAGGGACTCGTCCGGCGAGTAGAACGCGACGACCTGCAGGAACGCCGACGAGCCCTTGAACACCGTGACGCCCTGCCGCCGCACTTCCTGCGGCAGCTTCGCCTCCACCTGCTTGACGAGGTTGGAGACGTCGACGGAGGCCTGGTCGATGTTCGTGCCGATCTCGAACGTGACCGTGATCGTGAGGAGGCCATTGCCGCTCGACGTCGAGGCCATGTACATCATGTGCTCGACGCCGTTGATCGCGTTCTCGAGGAGCGCGGCCACGGTCTGCTCCAGGACCTCGGCCGACGCGCCCGGGTACACCGCGACGACCTGCACGACCGGCGGCGCGATCTCGGGATACTGCGCGATCGGCAGGTTGCGCATCGCCGCGAGGCCGGCGAGCGTGATGAAGATGGAAAGGACGAACGCGAAGACGGGCCGGTCGATGAAGAAGCGCGAGATCATGGGGAGCCCGCTCAGTTCCCGAGCGGCGACGGCTTCACCGGAGCGCCGGGGAAGAAGATGCGCGCGACGCCGTCGACGATCACTTTGTCGCCCGCCTTCAGCCCCTTCCGGATCACCCAGGCGTTCTTCTCGTTCCCGGAAAGGCGCACCCATTCGCCGACCTCGACGGGATGCGGCTCGGCGACGGGTCCGGCCTTGCCTTCTCCAACCACGTAGACGAACTTGCCGGTGGGGGCGTCCTGCACCGCCCGCTGCGGAATCGCCATGGCCCCGGGCCTCTTCGCCCCCGCGAGAATGACCTTCACGAACTGCCCCGGCGCGAGCATCCCGTCCGCGTTCGGAAACGTGGCCCGGAGAGAGAAGCTGCCCGTCGCGGCGTCGGCCTTGTAGTCCTCGAAGTTCACCTTGCCCGTTGGGCCGAGCGGCGCGCCGTCGGACGACCGGAGACGAACGGCGAAGCCGCCCTTCGGCAGCGCGAGGGCGCCCGAGAGGGTCTCCGCCTTCCGCGTCCTCTGCTCGGCCTCGGCCACGCCGAAGTTCACGTCGATCGGATCCGTCTGCGCAATCGAGGTCAGCAGGCTGTCGCCCTGCGCGTTCGCGAGGCTCCCCTCCACCTTCAGCGCGCGCCCCGCCACACCCGCGAGCGGCGCCTTCACGTCCGTGTAGGCGAGTTCGATGCGGGCGGACGCGAGCCGGGCCTTCGCGGACTCGATCGCGGCATGCGCGAGATCCGCGTTCGAGAGCGCGTCGTCGACTTCCTTGGGGCTCACGACCTTCTTCTGGCCGAGGAGCTTGTAGCGCTCGAGATCCCGCGCCGCCTGCCTGTCGCGCGACTCGGCCTGGGCGAGGTCGGCCTCGGCAACGTTGACCTGCGCCTGGAAGGTCCTCGGGTCGATCTTGAAGAGCGTCTGACCCGCGGCGACGCGGGAGCCCTCGGTATAGAGCCGCTGCTGGATGATCCCGGTGACCTGCGCGCGCACCTCGACCTCGCGCGAGCCTGCAACCTGCCCCACGTACTCGAACTCCACGTCCACGTCCTTCGGCTCGGCGACGACGAACGCCACGTCGGTGGGCGGCGGTCCGGGGGGAGGGGCGCTCTTGCCCTTGCACCCGGACAACGCGAGAGGAACGACGAGGGCTGCGGTGATGAGGGGGGCGACGAGGACGGCGGACTTGAGATGGGTTCGCATCGCGGGGGCGAATGGTACCCGAGTGCCGTTCAGAGCCCCTCCAGGAACTCCCGCGCGACCTCCGCCACTCTCCGGTGCTTGCCCGCGACCTCGTAGTTCAGCTTCCGCATCGCGGGGCTCGTGATCTTTCCCGCCAGCTCCTCGAGCGCCGTGCGAATCCGGGGATCGTGCGCGAGGCACTCCTCGCGCACCACGAACGCGGCTTCGTACGGCGGGAAGTAAGAGAGATCGTCGTCGAGCGCGACGACGTCCATCGCCGACAGCTGGCCGTCCGTGGAGTTCGCGGCCACCATGTCGACGTCCCTGTGCTGGAGCGCCTCGTAAAGGAGGCCGAGGTCCATCGTCCTCGGCGTTCCCCTGAGCGGAAGGCCGTACGTCTTCTGCAGCCCCGCGAGGCCGTCGGGCCGCTGGAGGAATTCGTAGCCGACGCCGAGCGCCCACGGCTCCTTCCGCTTCGCCGCCTGGCTCAGCGTCTTGATCCCGCCGGCTCGCGCGTCCGCGCCGCGGATCACCATCGCGAACGTGTCGTCGAAGCCGAGGGGGCTCATCCACGAAAGCTTCCACCGCGTGCGGTACGCCTCCGCGACCGTCCGCGCCACGGCCTTCCGGTCGGACGAGAGGGGCAGCTTCAGCACCGCCGAGAGCGCGGTGCCGGTGTACTCGGGATAGAGGTCGATCTGCCCGGCCACCAGCGCGGCGTGCGCGACGAGCGTTCCGCCGAGGTCCAGCTTCCGCGTCACCTTCGCTCCGAGCCGCCGCTCGAGCTGCTGCGCCGCGATCTCGCCGAGGAGCGACTGCTCCGTGAAATTCTTCGAGGCTACGACGAGCGTTGGTGGACGCGCGCAGCCGGCCGCGAGAGCCGCCGCGAGCGTCAGGCCGGCGAGAAACGTCGCTCGAGCCATCCGAGCCCTCCATCCACGACAAGCGCGAGAAGCGCGGCCGGCACGGCGCCGGACAGGATCAGGTCGACGTCCACCGAGGCAAGCCCGCGGAAGATGAAGACGCCGAGGCCGCCTCCGCCGATCGCCGCGGCGATCGTGGCCGTGCCCACCGTCGTCACCGCGGCCACGCGCACACCCGCGAGAATCGTCCGCGCCGCGAGCGGCAGCTCGACGCGCACAAGGCGCTGGCGGGGCGTCATCCCCATCGCCACGGCCGACTCCACGACCGCGGGATCGACGCCGAGAAGTCCCGTCAGCGTGTTTCGGAGGATCGGCAGGAGCGCATAGAGGACGAGCGCCACGATCGCGGTGCGCTTGCCGATGCCGCCGATGAAGGGGAGCGGGATCAGGAGCCCGAAAAGCGCGAGGCTCGGCACCGTCTGCAGCACGTTCGCGAAGCCCAGCACCCACGCGCGCCACGCCGCCTTGCGGCTCAGCCAGATGCCGAGCGGGATCCCGATGAGCGAGGCGATCGAGAGCGCGACGAAGACGAGGACGACGTGCTCGACGGTGAGGTCCAGGATCTCGCGCGCGAGGCTGCCCGGCATCAGCTTTCCAGCTTCCAGTCGAGGCCGGCGAGAAACGTCCGGACCTCGGGGCTCGCGGCGCCCCCTGCGGTGAGAAATTCCTTCGGCGGCGCGAGCGCCTCGAGGCGGCCATCGTGCAGGAGCGCGACCCGCGTCGCGAGGCCGAGCGCCTCACGCACGTCGTGCGTCACGAAGAGGGAGGTCTTCTTCCACGTCTTCCGAAGGTGGACGAACTGGCGTTGCAGCTCGAGGCGCGTGATCGGGTCGAGGGCGCCGAATGGCTCGTCGAGGAGAAGGATCATCGGGTCGGCCGCGAGCGCGCGCGCTACGCCCACGCGCTGGCGCTGCCCGCCGGAGAGCTGCCTGGGCATCCGCGTCCGGAACTCCGCCGGCGACAGGTCCATCCGCGAGAGCAACTCGTCCACCCGCGTCTCGACGCGCGCCTTCTCCCAGCCCTCGAGCTCGGGCACGAGCGCGACGTTCTGGGCGACCGTGAAGTGCGGGAAGAGCCCTGCCTCCTGAAGCACGTACCCGATGCCTCGGCGAAGCCGGATGACATCCCACTCGCGCGTCGACTTTCCGTCGACGTAGACCTCTCCCGACGTCGGAAAGAGAAGCGCGTTCACCATCCGGAGGGCGGTCGTCTTGCCCGAGCCGCTCCGGCCGAGCAGCACGAACGTCTCTCCCGCCGCGATCTCGAAGTTCAGATGGCGGAGGACCTCTTTCCCCTGCACGTCGTACGAGACGTCCCGAAAGGCGATCGCGGGGGGCATCGGGAAAAGTATAGGGCGGGCGTGATTCGGAAGAAGGTCTCTGGCCGCTCGTGCCTCAGCGGTAGTACCCGACCACGTCGAGGATCAGGTGGACGGTGCCCGGGGCGTCGTTCGTGACCCCCGCGCTTCCGTCGAGCGCGAGCTTGACCTGCGCGTTGTTCGCCCGCGTCGCGCCCTGAGCGAACGAGAGCGTCGTCGCCGTCGTAGGCACGCTGTCGCCGGGATAGAACCGCAGCGTTCCCGCGGCCTGCGTCTGTGTGACCGTGACGTTCAGTGCCAGCGCCATCGCGCCCGCGGGCACGCCGCAGGTGCCGGTCAGTGTGAACAGGCGCTGTCCGAAAGCCGGAAGCGCCGGCCCTCCGAGCGCCCCGGACCCATTGCGCGTGTCGACGAGGCGGCATGGCGGCACGGTATAGAAGAGCGACGCGACCGGCACCGACGCCGGGTTCAAAACGTCGCGGTAGAAGCGCACGGCCTGCCGCAGCGCCTCGGGCGGGTTCACGGGCTGCGGGCTCCCGGCCTGATCGCGGCTCGAGAGGCCGTGGCACGACGTGCAGACGCGGATCTCGCCCGGCTGGAACGTCAGCCAGTAGCGCTCGCGCACGACGGGCGTCCCGGCTGTGTCGCTCATCTGCCACGTGACGGCGCGCCGCGCGGGCACGAACGCCGCCATCGAGCCGTCGTTCCCGAGGCGGACGCTGCCGGGCGGGCCGCCGGGGTTCGGAGGGTTCGTGGCGATCACCGTGGGCTCGTGCATCACCTGCGCGAGGACGCGGCGGCCAGCCTTCGGGCTCGTCGTGCCGCCGATGCCGCGGATCTGGTCCGCCTGGAAGAGCTGGAGGTGCGCCACCGCGTAGAGCTTCCCGCCCGTGGGCGCGGTCTGATGCGAGCTCCCGGCGATCTTGAGGTTGAACGGCTGCTGCTTGTCGAGGGCGTCGCGCGTCGTGACGTCACGGCTCACGATCACGGCGAGGTTCCGTTGCACGAGCCACGCCTTGAACGCCACCGGGTCGACGCTCTCCTGCGTGAAGATCGACGCCTCCGGCGCGGGCAGCGGCGACGGCGCGGCGACTGGCTTCGGACGGGACTTCACCTCCACCGGGTCCAGCTCCCACAGCGTCACGTTCGTGTACGTCACGCGGACGTCCGGGTCCCAGTACGAGACACTCTTCAAGATGCCCGTCGTGAGCGTCTGGTCCGCGGTAAGGAAGCCGCCCAACGGCATCAGCGACCTGATCCGGAACGAGTAGCGCGACAAGGGGTTCGAGCGGTCACCCTCGTTCCGGTCCGCGCGCGTCTCACTCGTGTGGACGGCAAGGAGCGACCCGTCCGACAGCGGCAGCGGATTGCGGTAGAAGCCCGAGTGCCCCGGCGGCACGGGATCGGTGTCGAGGCGCGGGGTCGACGTCGCACGGTTCGTCACGTAGACGACCCCGATCTGGTCCGGATGCGCGCCGACGGGTAGGTCCATCCGTACGATCTGCCCGCCCGCGTGCGTCTGAAACTCCGGCGCGTCGATCCCGAAGTAGCGGCCGGGCGTCGTCGGGTCTTCCTTGATCTCGAGGAAGTTCTGGATGCCGTTCGTGTTGACGCGGCCCGAGGCGGCCGAGATGAATTCCACGACGTTGGTGTCGTCGTTGAAGACCTGGGCGAAATAGTCGTGCAGCTCGTGCCGCCCGATGTGGTTCAGCGTCTCTTCCTCCGTGCCGTCCTCGCGGATCTGCCAGGGGAAGAAGTGGTTCAGCGAATGCCCCACGAGGTTCGTCCCCACGAGGAGGTCCGCCCGCGCGGAGCGCGGCTCGGGAAAGACCTCGGCCCGCGTCGCGAGGCGCGCGGCCCCCGCCGATTCGTCGGCGAAGTTGAACGTGCCGTACGGGCTCGACTGGGTGAAGGACCCCGCGGGGCCGTCGCCGTCCGCCTGCTGGTCGCGCTGCAGGTGATCCCACCGCGTGAAGACGACGCGCCCGAAGGAGTCGAGCGTCGGCGAGAAGACGCCGCTCGGCGAATGGTTCAGCATCCGAAGGTCGCCCGTCGCCGGGTTCAGGCTCCAGAGCCCCGTCACCGTCGGGGCTTCCTCGTACTCGTCGAGCTGCGGGTAGAGATGCTCCGCGCCGTTCCGCGGCCGGTCCGACGTGAAGAGGATCCGCTCGTCCGTCCCGTAGAACGGCGAGACGTTGTTGAAACCCGCCGGCTGGTTCGGCACCTTCGTGATCACGACGGTGTCGGCGATGCCGAGCCCCGTCACCTCGTAGAGCTGCCAAAAATAGTTCGCCTGAACGTATTGGACGGTCGGCGCGCCGATCACCATCGAGAAGATGGCCTTCGTCCCCGTCCAGTGAACCGACGGCTCGCGCACCGCGATGCCGAAGCCGTCCTGCGAGCCCGCCTGCCCGTAGCCCGCGAGCTGCGTCAGGTTCCTGCGCGTGCCGTTCGGAAACTGGATCCACAGGTCCCCGCCCCGCGGCACCTGCTCGAGCCCGCCCGACGCGTTCCCGAAGACCGACGCCACGGTCGTGAAGTCGCCCGGCACGGGCACCTGCGTGACGAAGAGGATCGGATTCTGGATCGCGACCGCGAGAGGGGAGCGCGGCGCACGCTTCGCGCCCAGCAGCGCGACGGAAGCTGCAACGACGCCGACAAGGATCCCGACTCGTGAGAAGCGACTGCGCATTCGAGGAGACTCCAGGATGAACGACGCTTGTTCCGGAGGGATTATTGATCCTGAGCGGAGGGGAGTAATCGGTCAGGTGACGGGAATCACGGAAGGAAGAGCCTGATTCCGCGCAGCGCGCTGTGACGACAACCACTGAAGCGACGCCCTCTCCGGTGAGAGAATCCCGTCATGCAGAAGCATCGCCTGTCCGTGCTGGCGCCTCTCGCGGCCGCTTGTGTTCTCGCAGCGCCCGCGTCCGCGGCGGAGATATCGCCGAAGCAGCTCGAGCACGAGACGAAAGTCCGTGCCGCGTTTTCTCCAGCCCAGAAGGCGCATGTCAGCGTTCTCGAGGCGCGCCTCACGACGAAGATGACGGTTCACGACGTGATCGCGATGTCGCAGGGCGATCCGGCGGACAGCGTTTTTGCGGTCATGATGACCTACCAGAAGATGCTCAACAAGGAGAGCCGCAAGGACAGGCAGCAGATGAGACTCGATGCTCGGTTATCCCTCGAAGCCAAGGCCGAGAAATTGAAGCAGGACAACGAGCGGATCGATCAGATGATGAAGGAGGCCGCGGCCAAGGCCGACAGCCTCATGAACGCCGCGAACTCCGCGCTCGTAACCGGCGTTGCGGCCGGTGCGATTCAGGTCTCCGGCGCGACGCGCTTGGTACCCACCTCAACGCCAACTCCCCGCCCGCGATAGGGGCCGGGAGGACGTCCCTACTTCTCCGCTTCCCCGCACGCCCAAATGAACGATTGAACGTCGATCATGTCGGCCGGCTCCAGGTGTGACAGCCGCTTCTTGAGGTCCTCGGCGAAGTCGAGAGTGCGCCTGTATGTAGGCCAATTCACCTCAGGCCTGTATGCGATGTCGAAACCGCAACGATCCGAGGCCGCCAACGTCACCATCGGCTTCACGAAGATGAATCTCTCCGGAAAGCGAAGGAAGAGGTAATAGGACGCCGTCGTCCATTTCGACGCACCGATCTCACTCAGCACGGCGGCAAAACCTTCGAACCTTCCGCTCAAGTCACCCGGGCCGTAGAGGAGCGCCCACAAGGACCGGGCGAAGGAGCCCGTGGCGCTCGCGTCCTGCAGCCCGTCCTTCAGGTCCATCTTCTCGTTCGGAAACACGAGGTTCGTGGCATTCAAGATCTTCACCGCGCGATCAGCGACCTCGCGCTCCTCGCCGCGCGCGAGGAGCGCGGCTACGGCTCGCTCGCCCAGAAGCTTTCCGCAAAGGCGGCTCGCTTCGTCCTTGTAGTTCCGCTCCTGCTCGATGTATTCCGGGTCGCGAAAACCCCTCGGGAACCGCCTCAGGAAGGCGGCGACCATTGAATCGAAGTCCCGGACGGCCTGGCGCGTTCGCCTCTTGCCCCCGGCCGGCAGGTCGAGAAAAGAGTTCCGCGCCTCCTCTCCCTCCACGCGCGTCAGAACGGCGTGCTTGAGGGAGAGCTTCCTTTCGCCCGCGTGATGGAAGAGAACCTGGACGCTATCGCCCGCCACCGACAGGACTCGCCCGAGTCCCCATGCCGGCATTCGCGGATTTCGAACTCGGTCGCCCAGAATTGGTTTCCAGTCTTTCATGTCCGCGTTCACAGTCATTCGTGAGCCTCTTGCAGCTTATCCGCGGCCCGCTTATTTAAGGTAAACTCGGTTGCCTTAAATAGCTGCCGTCGTAAGGCAAGGCCCTTAACTAGCGGAGGCGTGGAGTATGCGACGTGAATCGACAGGTCAGTTCGTCGTCGTCTCGAGAGCCGGCGGCGAGATCGTGCGGGCATTCGTGCCCCGGCCGCTTCCGCCGCGCCCGCCCTTGGCTCCCGATGCGCACCTCATGGAGGCACTCGATCGCGCCCACATTGCGCTCGGCCGCCTCGACTCGGTCACGACCCTGCTGCCCGACACCCATCTCTTCCTCTACACCTATGTGAGGAAAGAGGCGGTCCTGTCGTCGCAGATCGAAGGCACCCAGTCGTCGCTTTCGGATCTCCTTCTCTTCGAGCTCGACGAGCTTCCCGGGGTCCCGATCGAAGACGTCTCTGAAGTCTCACGTTACGTCGCCGCTCTCGAGCACGGTCTGAAAAGGATCCGCGGCGGCTTTCCGCTGTCGAACCGCCTCCTCAGGGAGATGCACGGGATCCTTCTTTCCAAGGGCCGTGGCGCGGAAAAAACGCCCGGCGAATTTCGGCGTTCGCAGAACTGGATCGGCGGGACGCGCCCCGGGAACGCGCACTTCGTGCCGCCGCCCGCCGACCGTGTAGAAGACGAGATGGCCGCGCTCGAGAGATTCCTCCATGACCAGCCCGGGCGGACATCGCCGCTCGTGAAGGCGGCACTCGCGCACGTGCAGTTCGAAACGATCCATCCCTTCCTCGACGGAAACGGGCGGCTGGGTCGACTTCTCATCACGCTCGTTCTCTGCGCCGAAGGAGTCCTCCACGAGCCCCTCCTGTACCTGAGCCTCTACCTGAAGGGCCACCGGAGGTCCTACTACGATCATCTGACGGCAGTTCGGAAGGACGGCGACTGGGAGCGGTGGCTGCAGTTCTTCGCGGAGGCCGTCGAGGCGACCGCTGCCGGCGCGGTGGAGACCGCGCGGACCCTTGGAAAGCTCTTCGCCGACGACCGTGCGCACATCGTCGCGCTCGGTCGCGGCGCCGACTCGGTCCTGCGACTTCACGCCGAGCTGCAACGCCGCCCGGTCGCCACCGCCACGGCGCTCTGCCGCTCCACGAAGCTCTCGGCGCCTACCGTGGGAAAAGCTCTCCGAGAGCTCACTCGCCTGGACGTCGTCCGCGAGACCACGGGCAGGAAGCGCGGCCGGGTCTTCGTCTACAGCCGCTATCTCGATCTGCTCAACAAGGGGACCGAAATCCCATAGCGCTCACGGAGCGTCCCCTCTTCCTTCTTAAGTGCCTCGGCGCGTGAGCGCAGCGCATTGCCTCGCGCGGAAACGGCCGCGAGCGCTCCGGCGGCATCGGCCGACTCCATTGCCGCCTTCAGCGAACGAAGCACCTCCAGCGCGTCGTCGAGGCTCCCGAGGCTCTCGCGCTGGTGCACGGCGCACGGAGGCGGCGTCGCCACGGCGGCGAGCTTTGCTTTCGCGGCCTCCGTATCCCGGATCATCCCGTCGAGACCCGACGTGTCCCCGTTCGCGAGCGCGGACGCGATTCCCCCCGCGACGCTTTCCGCGTCGCCGTTCATCGCCGTCGGCTGGATGCGGTCGATCGCCTCGAAATACGCCGCCACGGCCGCCCGCTCGGTGTCGGACGCCGGGGCCGACAACTGCTGCTGCGGCGCCGCACCTTGCTCCGTCGCATACGGCGGTGGAGCTCCAGCCAGGCGCACCGGGTTCTCCGTGAACCGGGCTGCGGCGACGGAAGATGCGGCTGAAGTCGGCGGGGCGCCCGGCGCCTCCGGTCTTCGCGGGGCAACTCGTTCGATTCTCGCCAAAGGCGGCACGCCGCCGGAGCCCGACTCGCGTCCAATGACGAACGCCAGCGCGAGAAGCGCCGCGGCCGCCACGGCGACGATGCCGGCCAGGACGCCCCTGTTCACGCTGACCTTTTCCACGGTCCGAGGATACCCATTCGCCACGAGCTCCGCCGCGTTCGTTCTCGGAGAACGACTCTCCAGCGTAAGCTCTTCCCGTGGACTACGAGCTGACCAGGCGCGTGCTCGCGGAGTTCGAGCGACAGGGAGTTGCATACGTCGTCTTCGGGGCCGTCGCCGTGAACCTCCAAGGTCTCGCGCGCGCCACCGAGGATCTCGACGTCTTCGTCGCGCCCACGCGCGAGAACGTGGAGCGGCTCAAATCCGCGCTGCGCGCCGTTTTCTCCGACCCACACATCGACGAGATCAGCGCCGACGACCTTCTCGGCGAATACCCGGCGGTGCAATACATCCCGCCGCAGGGTGGATTTCACATCGACATTCTCACAAAGCTCGGCGACGCGTTCCGGTACGAAGATCTCGACTCCGAGAAGCTCGACCTCGGCGGCGTCTCGGTCAACGTGGCCACGCCGGCTACTCTGTACCGGATGAAAAAGGGGACAATCCGGCTGAAGGACCGAGCCGACGCGGAAGCTTTGCGTCGTCGCTTCCGGCTCCCGGAGGAGTGATGGGCGTCCGAAAGTTCCGTGACGTCTCCGAGATGGAAGACACGCTCTGGCGCGTGCCGGGCGATCCGGAGCTTCTGCGCGCGATCGCCTCCACGTGGGCGTTCGCAGACCGGATCCTGCCGCGCCGCTTTCCGCCGGGCGTCTATCACCACCGTTCGATCGAAGAGGCCAAAGAACTCAAAGAGCGGTGGGGCGATGCCGACTTCAACGCCCTGCAGGAGCGCCGCCGGAAAGCAGGGTGAGCCGGCTCGGCCCCCGAGGCCGCAACTACCTGGCACGGTCAGGTCCCCTTCTCCCCCAGCGCCCTCTCCAACCCCTCCGCCACTCTCCCCTCCCCATCGTTCTCCAGCATCGCCCGCCCCACGAGGCTCCACTGCCTGAGCGCCTCGTCCCCCTTGCCGGATACGGGCCACTCCGCCCGCCGCTTCAGCAGCAGCACGTCGATCAGATACGACAGGATCCGCGCGTCGTAGGCGTCGTCCACGCATGAGTACTGGTCCCCGTCGCGGTTCACCCACGCCTCGACGACGTCCGCGCCCGATGGCGTCTTCTTCAGGACCACCTCGTACACGCAGAACCCCGTCCAGCTCCGGTGGAAGTACAACCGCCCGCGCTCCTCGAACACGAACCACTTGTCTTCCATCGCGTCCGGGATGAATCCTCCCCGGATCGCGCGCAGCTCGGCCGCGTCGAACCGCCGTTCCAGCACGATCGGCGCACGCCGTGCCGGCAGGGGCTCCGTCTTCCAGCTCTTCCGCGTCGCCTTCATGCCCGCACCCTCTTCAGCCCGTGCAGCGCGGCCCACGCGCCCTCGTAGACCTTCTCGCGCACCGGGTCGGTCTTGTAGATCTCGGACTTGAAGTTTGGGTAGTCGATCGCGGTCACGCGCCCGGCGAGGAAGGCCGCGAGCGCCTCGCGCGACGTCGTGAGCCGGTAGCCGTAGTCGGCGTCGGGCGACTCGACAACCGCCGGCCGCTCACCCTGCCGCGCGGCGAATTCCGCGAAGCGTTCGAGATCCGCGTGCACGCGCCCGCGAACGAGGAGCGCATCGTGCGCCCCCTTTGCATCCAGGTTCTGGACGATGGAAAGGAATCCCTCTGTCGTCACAGTCCACATTCAGTTCACTCTCCTTCTGGCGAACCCGAGGTCGAGCCGCCGAATGCCTCAAAGAACCATGGGGAGTGTGACGCGGATGCACGGACAGCTAGCGTCTGCGTTTCGCGGTTTCAACTATGTCAGATTTGACATTCCTACCCGCCCGCACTAACTTCTCTGTGCGAAATGAAGACTGCCGAGAAGCCCCTCGCGTGGCTACATGGATAAAGCGAAAAAGGCGCGGCTCGCGAAGAAGGGCTGGAAGGTCGGTACGGTCGATGAATTCCTCGGCCTCACGCCGGAAGAATCCGCCTACATCGAGATCAAGCTCAGCCTCGCGCGCGAGCTGAAGAAGGTACGACTCGAGAACGGGATGTCCCAGACGGACCTCGCGTCGAAGATGGGGTCCAGCCAGTCGCGCGTCGCGAAGATGGAAGGCGCCGACCCGCAGGTGAGCCTCGACCTCATCGTCCGCTCGCTCCTCGCCACTGGGCGGCGCCCCCGGGAGATTGCCCGCGCTCTGGCGAAGTGAGACAGCGACGGGCTCGATGTAACGTTCTCCGACGGCACTCGGAAGGTGGTCGACTTCTCCCAGTGGCTCCGTGGGCCTGTTTTCGAGCCCGTAAAGAACCCGGAGTACTTCAGGAAGTTCATCCTCGACGGGTGGACCGTCTCCTGGCCGAACGGGGCTGACATCGCCCCCGAGGCGCTCTATGCGGCCCAGGACGTGCTCACGGTCGCTTAGGCGGCCGCTGGCCCACTTCTCATAGGGCGTTCGCGCGTTAGCCGTCGAGGATGAGCGTCTCGCGCGACGTCGGCTGTCAGCGCGCTAGCGTCCCCAACGTGACTCGTCAGGGGCGCCTCATCGAACAGATTCTGTCGGGTGCATCGGACGCCAACATCCGCTTCTCCGAGCTCTGCAGTCTGCTCGACGCCCTCGGTTTCCAGTCACGCGTTCGCGGCAGCCACCACATCTACTGGCGAGAAGGGGTGGTTGAGATCCTCAACCTGCAGGAGACGGCCGGCAAGGCGAAGCCGTATCAGGTCAAGCAGGTGAGATCGATCCTCGTCCGGTATAAGCTAGCGGGCGAGCCATGAACCCCCGCTACGAAGTCATCATCTACTGGAGCAAGGAGGACGAGGCGTTCATCGCCGAGGTCCCCGAACTCCCCGGCTGCGCGGCTGATGGTCCGACTTACGCGGAAGCGCTTGCAGCCGCCGAGGTTGTCATTCGCGAGTGGCTCGAGACCGCGAAGGCGCTCGGCCGGGAGATCCCCGAGGCGCGCGGCCGCCTGGCCTACGCCTGACCTCCCCCTACTGCACCCCCACCGCCTCCCCCTGCTCCTCAAACGCCATCCGCCCGCCCCATTCCTTTCGCAGATCCTCACCCGCATCGTTCGCGAAGCTGGCCAGCTGCACGCGGGCGTCCCACACGTGCTCGCCGACTAAGGGCTTCACGAACAGCTCGAGCGCGGCGTAGAGGGTTCCAGAACGACCGCGTTCCCGAAACGCAGCGCGATGTCGCCGTCGGCTTCGGGGTTGACGGCCTCGTCGCCCGAGCCCTTCCGGATCGCCGCCAGCACCAGCGCCCGGACGCCCGCGACCGACTCCGCGCCAGGGCTCCTCTTCGGAGGCGCAACCGCCTCGCGCTTCAGGCCGAGCGTCGGAATCACGATCGACTGCCCGTTCCTGTCGAAGGACTTGTACTTAAGCGAGCCCGGATGGGTCACGTCGAGGACGTCCGCGAGCGTGCGCACCGCCAGCCGCGCCGCCCTCGCCACACGCGCCCGGCCCTCGAAGTCGCGGTGGTAGTTCGGCGAGCCGCCCTTCTTCTTGTCCGCGCGCACCTCCTCGGGCGTTCCCGTGGGCGCCAGCCACCCGAGCGCGACGAGCGCGTCCATCTGGACCTTCGTCAGCACGCGCGCGGCGTCCAGATAGTGATTGCTTATGCACTCGCCACGGATTCCGTAGAACCCCTGCGCCGCGAACTGGACGTAACCCCAGCCGCGCTTCTTCGAGAGGATGAGGTACTGGTCCTCGTCGCTCTCGCGGTACGCCCGTCGCCCATGTCGCCAAGGTCGGCAACCTTCGCGCGTCAGCCGTCGAGGACGCGCGCGAGGCGAATGAACGTCTCGGCGACGTATTGCCGCGAGGGACGTTGTTCGGACGGAATCTGCTCCAGCACCTTTGCAACGGCCGATGCCGATGGCGCTCCACAGTCACGACGCAGCGTCGCGGCTGCGTCCCTCAGAGTTGAGGACCCGAGTTTCAGGCGGAGATGCTCGGAGTCGTTCTCGATCGTCTTACCGAGTCCGCGGCTGTCGTCAGCTAGATCGAATATGTAGAAGAGGTCCTTGTCACGTTTGCTCCTGCGCCGCGATGCGAGCGTTTGCGCCTTCTGCAACAGGAAGGCGCCTACTCGCGGCACACGAACAGGCCCGAGGAACGCGTCCGCACCCGATTTCTCGTTGATCTCCAGTACGAGCGGATCCTCGAGCAGCACATCCAGTGTTCGAAGCTGCTGTGCGATGACGCCACCCGTCTTGAGCGTTGTCTCCGTCCCAGCCCCGCGCGCCGGTGTCAGGAAATCGATGATCGCTTCCGGCTCCTTCCGCGATGGCCACGCGTATCGCGTCACAGGCGGGCTGTCGTCGCCCGACATTTCTTCCTCGAAAGCGGCATCCTCCAGGAGCTGGTCGAGGCCGCGGCCCGCCGGAAGCCGCCTTGGAAGGGCAACGTCGACGTCGAGCGTGAACTCGCCGGGCAACCCTGGAGAGGCCGTCAGGTACTTCCGATAGAGGTACCACGCCCATCCGCCAATGACGACCAGCTCGCCAAGCCGGGGCTCGAGTGCCTTGAGGACGCGGACAAACCCCTTGACCTTCAACGCGCCGCCCACGCCGGCCGCAGCCGGCGATCGAGAATGACGTCCGCCTGCTCCTTGCCTCGCTGCGCAAAGCAGCTCAGGTCGAGGTAAAGCTGCAGGTCGCTCACCACCCTCAACCCCTTGATGACTCTCGACTCGAACAGAACCGAGTGGCGGTAGAAGGGCGAAAGAACGACGAGGTTCGCC
>JBBRRY010000019.1:0-73071 GCA_038245905.1 Thermoanaerobaculia bacterium
CTGCACGGTGTCCTTGAGCTGGAGCTTCTTCTCATCGGCCGTGTTCGGGGTGGTGTCGTTCGCGCCGAAGAACTGCGTCTGGCCGAAGTTGACGGAGAACTCGGTGCCGCTGTACACGCTGGTGACCGGGCGCTGGTCCCGACCGTACTGTGCGAAGAACTGGTTGAACAGGCTGTTCGTGAAGACCGAGTCGACTTCGGCGACGCCCTGGTAGAACTTGTCGACTTCGTTCGTCTGGTTCAGGCCGAAAGACGACGTGGACCCGCTGTTCGTCGTGTCGTAGTTGGCGATGTTGCCGCGCAGCGACCAGTGATGGCTCGAGCCGAGGTTGCCATCGAACTTCAAGAGATAGGTCCGGAGGGTGTTGTCCACGGAATAGTTGAGGCCGGCCTCGTAAGGCGCGCCCACCGCAGACTGGATCTTCGAGAGTGCCGTCGCCTGCTGAGCAGGAGTCAAGGCGAGGAATTGCCCGGACGTTCGCATGTCGTTGCCGATGACGGCTGGCTGGCTCGTGGTCATCGAGTCGAAGCCGCCGAAAAAGAAGAGCTTATCTTTCAGGATCGGCCCGCCGACGACGAACCCCGGCTGGCTGACGTCCTTGGCCAGGAAACTGTCAGAGACGATGAGCGGATACGAGGTCCCCCCGAAATCCGTGTCGAAAGTGGTCGGGCGAGTCGCGGCCCACGACGCTCTCCGGTCGTAATAGAACGCCGAACCATGGAAGTCGTTCGTCCCGCTCTTCGTGATCGCGTTCACCGCGGCGCCCACCCCGCGGCCGTATTCCGCGTCGTACTGCGTCAGGATGACCTGGAACTCCTGGATGGCCGCCTGGGAGAAGGTGAACGGGGGGCGCGAGCCGCCGGTCTGCTGGCCGAAGAAGTCGTTGTTCGAGCTTGCCCCGTCGATGTTGTAGTCGGTGGACAGAGCGCGCGCGCCGTTCGCGGTGATCGAGCTGGTGTCGAAAGAGCCGGTGCTGATGCCAGGCGTCAAGAGGGCCAAGGAGCGAAAGTCCCGGCCGAGAATCGGGAGACTCTCGATCTGCTGACTAGTCACCGACTGGGATATCCCGGTGGCCTGCGTGTCGATGAGCGGCGCGGAGGCCGTGATCGTCACGGCTTCGGAGACCTTCAGCGTGAGCTTCAGGTCCGTCCTCGTCGCGTTGCCGAGGAGCACCGTCGTGCGCGGCGCGGTAGATGTTCCCAGCCCCTTCAGCTCCGCCAGGACTCTGTAGACGCCGGGCGGCAGAAGGCTGAGATCGTACCCGCCATCCTTGTTGGTTACCGTCGAACGAGTCTGGCCGGTGTCGAGCTTGGTCGCCGTGACGGTGACCCCGGGAACGCCGGCGCCGGTGTCGTCACTCACCGTTCCCCCGATCGAACCGGTGGTGTAGTTGACCGACTGTCCGAACGCTGCGAAGCACACGAAGGCCATGCTGAGCAGCACTGCGAACACGGGTCGGATACGAATGGACGCCGGGAGCGGCAGAAAACGACGCAACGTGATCATGGGCACACCCCTTCCGTTGATTGAGAAAGGAAAAAGACCCCGGCGCGGCCGGGAAAACTTCCTTGGACCGGTAAGATCGTCACGGTCCTTCCTTGGCCTTCAGTGCGGCTCGATCCAGCCTCACCACGCCTGCAACCGCGCTTTCCATCCGCGCCCAATGCTATATCGACTCCGCTAGACTCAGTACCCCGGAGGTATAGTGCAGATGACTCAGTCCGATGGATTCCTGGAGAGCGTCAACAAGAACTTTGACGCCGCCGCCAGCTTTCTCGACTACCCTCCCGGACTCCTCGACCAGATCAAGGTCTGCAACAGCGTCTACAAGTTTCGCTTCCCCGTCAGACGGGCAGGGGGCGGTTACGAGGTCATCGAGGCGTGGCGCGCCGAGCACAGCCATCACAAGCTTCCGGTCAAGGGAGGGATCCGCTACTCGCCCGACGTAAACGAGGACGAGGTCCTTGCGCTCGCGGCGCTCATGACGTTCAAGTGCGCGATCGTCGACGTGCCGTTTGGCGGAGCGAAGGGCGGCATCAAGATCGACCCGAGGAAGACGTCCGTCGAGCAGCTCGAGCGCATCACGCGCCGCTACACCGCCGAGCTGACGAAGAAGAACTTCATCGGGCCCGGGATCGACGTGCCCGCTCCGGACTACGGGACGGGCCCCCGCGAGATGTCCTGGATCGCCGACACCTATGCGCAGTTCCATCCCGGCGAAATCGACGCCATCGGCTGCGTCACCGGGAAGCCCCTGAGCCAGGGCGGAATCCGCGGCCGCAAGGAAGCCACGGGCCGCGGCGTCTTCTTCGGCGTCCGGGAAGCCCTCGCGGATCCCGAGCTGCTCAAGGAGCTGGGACTCTCGGCCGGCCTCGCCGGGAAGCGCGCCGTCGTGCAGGGTCTCGGGAACGTCGGATACCACGCCGCCAAGTTCCTCCTGGAAGGCGGAGCCGTGATCGTAGGCCTGTCCGAGTGGGAAGGCGCAATCGCGAATCCGAAGGGTCTCGACGTCGCCGCGGTGATGAAACACCGTGCCGCCACGGGCAAGATCACGGGATTCCCGGGCGCCACCGACATCCCCAGCGAGGACGCCCTGTTCCTCGAGTGCGACATCCTCGTGCCGGCCGCGCTCGAAAACGTGATCCGGGGCGCGAACGCGGCGCGCGTGAAGGCGAAGATCATCGCCGAGGGGGCGAACGGCCCGATCGCCGCTGACGGCGACGCGATCCTCCGCCAGAACGGCGTCTGCGTGATCCCCGACATGTACCTCAACGCGGGCGGCGTCACGGTGTCGTATTTCGAATGGCTCAAGAACCTGTCGCACGTACGGTTCGGCCGCATGGAGAAGCGGTTCGAAGAGATGAGCGCGGCCCGGATGGTGAAGACGATCGAGAGCGCGACCGGCAAGCCGCTCGCCGAGCACGAGAGAAAGCTCCTCATTCACGGGGCCGAAGAGGAAGACCTCGTCAACTCGGGTCTCGAGGAGACGATGTCCGTCGCCTGGCATCAGATCCGAGACGTGCAGCGAAAGCATCCAAAGACGGACCTGCGCACGGCCGCCTTCATTTCCGCGATCGACAAGATCGCGGTGAGCTACCTGGAGCTGGGGATCTTCCCCTGAACGAGCAGGCGGACGGGGCCCCGCGTCGCCTGGAAGACGGCGCGGTGGCCGGCGGCATCCATGTGCATGTCCGCGCCCGGCAGATAGAGGCTGCGGCCCGTGCGCCGGTTCTCCAATGCGAGAGTGTCCGAGGGGTCGAGACACACGATGCCGGCGGACGCGCAGAACGCGCGAATGCGGCGGGCCGGAAGCGCGGGATCGAAGCAGTCACGCGCGAGCCCGTAGCCCTCCACCGTGGTGTCCCAGTCCTCGGGCTGGACGGCGTACCGCTGCGGAAGGAGGAGAGCGGCGAACGCGAAGCCGCGTTCGGCCGCGAGGTCCCGGTACGCGAGGAGCGCCCGTTCGAGCCGTGAAAACGCCGTCTCGACGGCCGGGGGCGGCGCGACGAGACACGTCCCGAGGCCGTTCTCGCCGTCGAAGAGAAACCGCGTGAGGCCCGGCCCGCGCGAGCTCGCGATCGGCTGCGCGAGGGGCCCGAAGGCGAGCTCGGCGAGCCGGAGGGCGCGGCGCCGCGGCACGGACGCGACGCTCCCCCGCACGCATTCAGCCGGGAGCTCGAGCTTCACCTCGGACCGCTCCCAGATCGGGGCCACCGGGCCCGACCGGGCCACCCGCAACGGGTCCCGCTCGATGCGGAACGGGCCGGGTGCGTCGAGCGCGAGGCTCGCCTGCGCGACGTCGTTTCCCAGCGTGATGCCGAGGAGCACGACATCCGGGCGGAAACGCGCCACGGCGTCCTGCAGCCAGAAGAGCCCGTTCACGGGCTCCTCGATCTCGGAGACGAGGACCTCGGCCGGAACCCCGCGAACCGCGAGGTCCTTCTCGAGGAGGCGCGAGAACGTGGCCTCCTGGTCGACCCGGTACCCCGCAACGAACGAGTCTCCCATCGAGAGGACACGTACGACGCCGGGGCCCGCACGGTCGGCGACATCCGAGGCTCGCCGGAACCCCTGGGCGTCGTTCTTCCACCAGACGGTTCCACCTCGCCCGTCCGACACTCGGCCCTCGAAGCCTTCCTTCAGGAGCCCGCCCGGTCCCATTCCCTCGGTGCGCACGGCGTCGCCGTAGTCCAGCGTGGCGCCCGGCTTCGCGGGCCGGCCGAGCGGGTCGAACACGCGCAGCCCACCCTCCGCCGCCGCGAGCGCCACAGCGCAGGACACGATGAACGTCGCGGCGTTCTTCAGTCGAGCGTGAACGTCTTCTTCCAGTCCTCGCTCTCGGCGAACGATGGCTGATCCTCGCGAAGGAGGACATGGTTCTCGAGGACGAGCGCGTCCATCGCCGTCCGCATGAAGCAGCGGTAGGCGTCCTCGGGCGTGCAGACAATCGGTTCGCCCCGGACGTTGAACGACGTGTTCACGACGACCGGGCAGCCCGTCTTCTCCTGAAACGCAAAGAGGATCGCGTGGTAGACGGGGTTCGTCTCCTTCCGCACGGTCTGGAGGCGCGCCGAATAGTCGACGTGCGTGACGGCGGGGATCGACGAGCGGGGAACATTCAGCCTTTCGATGCCCCAGAGCGCGCGCTCGGCGTCCGTCATCTCGCGCCGGAGGCTCTTTGCCACGTCCGCGCAGAGGAGCATGTAAGGCGAGTCCCCGTCGAACTCGAACCACGCTGCGGCATCCTCGCGGAGGACGGACGGCGCGAACGGCCGGAACGACTCCCGGAACTTGATCTTGAGGTTCATGACCGACTGCATCGCCGGGGAGCGCGGATCGCCGAGGATGCTCCGCCCGCCCAGCGCGCGCGGCCCGAACTCCATCCGCCCCTGCAGGAGGCCGACGACCTTGCCCGAAGCGAGAAGGTCCGCGACGGTGGCAGGAAGCTGGACGGCACTCACGGAGCGAAACGGGTAGTTTTTCGAAGAAAGCCAGGAGGAGATTTCTTCTGATGAGTAGGAGGGACCAAGGAATGCGCCCGACATGCCGTCTTCGTAAGGGGGCAGGGCACGCCGCGCGAGATTTTGCCTCCAGGTCCCTCGTCTTTCCGCGCTTTCGCGCGGCATCCCGAGGTGCCGGTGCCATACCGCGAGCGCGGCGCCGACGGCGCCGCCCGCGTCGCCCGCGGCGGGCTGGATCCAGAGATCGTCGAAGATTCGCGCTTCGTGGAGCTTTCCGTTCGCGACGCAGTTCAGCGCGACGCCGCCCGCCAGGCAGAGATATTTCGCGCCGGTCGTCTTCTTCGCGTGGCGGGCCATCTTCAGGACGATTTCCTCGGTCACGTCCTGGATCGAGCGGGCGAGATCCATCTCGCGCTGCGTGAGCTTCGATTCCGGCGCCCGCGCCGGGCCGCCGAACAGCCGCTCGAAGCCCGCGCCCGTCATCGTGAGGCGATCGGCGAAGTCGAAGTAGTCCATGTCGAGCCGGATCGAACCGTCCTCGCAGACGTGGACGAGCTTCTCCCGGATGAGATCGGCGTACTTCGGCTCGCCATAGGGAGCGAGGCCCATGAGCTTGTACTCGCCGCTGTTGACCTTGAAGCCGCAGAAGTACGTGAAGGCCGAGTACAGAAGGCCGATGGAATGGGGAAACTTGAGCTCCGAGAGCATGTCGAGCCGGTGTCCGCTGCCCATCCCGAGCGACGACGTCGCCCACTCCCCCACCCCGTCCATCGTCAGAACGGCGGCCTCCTCATAGGGCGACGGATAGAAAGCCGACGCCGCATGGGACTCGTGATGCTCGGAAAACAGCACCCCGCCCTCGTACCCCAGCTCCTTGCCGATGCGCTCGGACATCCAGAGGCGGTCCGTGATCCAGAGGGGCATCGACTTCAGGAACGACGTGAACCCTTTCGGGGCGTACTCGAGGTACGTCTCGAAGAGGCGCTCGAATTTCAGGAGCGGCTTGTCGTAGAACGCCACGTGGTCGAGGTCCGCGGCCGCGAGGCCTCCGGCCTCGAGGCAGTAGCGCGCGGCGCGGGCGGGAAACTCCGCGTCGTGCTTCTTGCGGGTGAAGCGCTCTTCCTGCGCCGCGGCCACGATCTTCCCGTCGACGAGGAGACACGCGGCAGAGTCGTGGTAGTAGGCCGACAGGCCGAGGATCGCCGCCACTAGAACAGCGTGTAGATGAAGGGCGCGATCACACTCTTCTCGGCGAGGACGAGGAGGAGCCCGACGAGGACGAGGAGAAACACGATGGGCATGAGCCAGTACTTCTTCCGGTATTTCAGGAAAGCCCAGAGCTGCGCGAGGACGTCGCCCTTGCCCATTACCAGATCGTCTCGTAGTGGCGGGGGTCGCCGTTGCGCTCGGGATACGGCGTCCACATCGATTGGGGATCGGGCCCCCGGCGCCGAAGCTCGTTGCGCCCGAAGAGGCGGAGGACGAAGCCGAGAGGCGTGAGGACAAGGAAGAACGTCAGGAACAGGAAGATCGCGGAATTGACGCGTCCGAGGACCCGAGCGAACGCAAGCCAGGCACGGTGAGGGCCGGCGAGGAGCCCCGGCGCGGCGGCGGCGAGGAGGAGCAGGACGCCCCCGAGGAACGCGCAGACCGCCCCGGCCACGGCGCGGTGCCGCCAGAGCAGTAGAGCGCCGAGGACGGCGAACACGCCACCCACCGTCCACCCGAACTTCCGATCTTCGGACCTGGTCGCCACCGCTCGGATCTTAACTTGCCTGCAGCGCGCCGCCGAGCACCCGCGTCGAGGCGAGAAGCTCGGCGAACTCGGCGGCGGATACCGGGGCGCTCACGCCGAAGCCCTGGAGCCGGTCACACCCGGCCTGACGCAGGAACTCGATCTGACCCGGCGTCTCCACGCCCTCCGCCACCACGACGAGACCGAGGTCGTGCCCGAGCGTCACCATCGTCTGCACGAGCTTCGCGGTGCGACCGGACGGGTCGATCGGCCCCGTAAGCTCCCGGAGGAAGGCCTGGTCGATCTTGAGTTCGTCGATCGGGAGCAGCTGGAGGTAGGAGAGAGACGAGTAGCCGGTTCCGAAGTCGTCCACGGCGAGGCCGAGGCCGAGCGCCTTCAGACGCCCGAGAAGCGACATCGTCGAGGCCACGTCCTTGACGATGAGGCTCTCCGTGACCTCGAGTCTCAGGAACGAACCCGGCACCCCGTGCTTTCCCAGAAGGCGTTCGAGCGTCTCGGCGAGGTCCGCCTGCGAGAACTGGGCTGGCGACAGGTTGACGGACACCGGCACCGCGTCGATGTCATCGCGTCTCCAGGCCGCGATCCGCGCACAGACTTCCTCGAAGGCCCAGAGACCGATGGACTGAATGAGACCGCTCTCTTCCGCGATCGGGATGAAGCGGCTCGGGCGCACGGGGCCGAGATCGGGATGATTCCAGCGGAGGAGCGCCTCGGCCCCCACGAGCGCTCCGGTGCGGTCCACCTGCGGCTGGTAGGCGATCTCGAGCTCCCCGCGCGTAAGCGCGCGGCGCAAGTCGTTCTCGAGACGCAGCCGCTCGCTGCCGCCCATCATCACGTCGGGCCCGAACACCCGGTATCCGTTGCCGGCCATCGCCTTGGCCGCGTACATCGCCGCATCGGCGTGCCGCTGAAGAGCCACGACGTCGCGCGCGTCGTCCGGAAAGATGCTCAGCCCGACACTGGCCCCCACGAACACCTGGTCTCCCCGCAGGTCGAACGGAGCCTTCAGAGCCTCGAGCAGGCGTTCCGGCAGCTCTCCGCCCCGGCCCGCCACGCCGGGCGGCTCGACCCTGAGAACGCAGAACTCGTCGCCGCCCATGCGCGCAAGGACGTCCCCGTCGGCGAGCGCGGCCGAAAGCCGGAACGCAACCTCGCGGAGCAGCTCGTCGCCGCCCGCGTGTCCGAAGGTGTCGTTGACCTGCTTGAAACGATCGAGGTCGACGTACGCGAGGACGACGCAGGAGCCGTTCCCCGCGGCTCGCGAAACGGCGGCTCGCAAGCTCTCTTCGAGGGACAACCGGTTCGGCAGGCTCGTGAGCGAGTCGAAGCGCGCCTGGAACAGAAGCTGCTCCGAGAGCTGCCGCTGCTCGATCGCGATGGCCGCGAGCGACGCCGCGCCCGAAAGCAAGGCCGTGTCGGCGCGTTCCGGCCGGCGGACCTCGGGCAGAAGAACGCTCAGCGTGCCGAGTACCACGCCGCCGCCCGTTTCGATCGGCACGCTCCAGCAGGCCTTGATCCCGTGCGGGGCGAAGGTCTCCTTGCACGCGCTCCAAAGGGGGTCGTCGGGCACGTCGCGTGTCACGACGAGACGGTGCTCTTCCACCGCGCGCGCGAGGGGCGGCGTCGTGGACGCGAGCGGGATGTCCTCGTGCGTGTTTCCGAAAGGGCCCACGGAACCGGCCGAGCCGAGGGCGCGAACGCCCTGACGAAGCGGCGAAATCGCACAGATTGCTCGGGGACGCTGGTGCTCGACGAGGGCCGCGACTTCGGGAAGGATCACGCGCAACGGCTCGCCGAGCGCGATCTTCTCGAGGATCATGCGGCGGTCCCGCTCCAGGAGATCGCGCCCGGACAGTGTGTCCTCGACGAACCGCCGGTCCTTGCGCTCGCGCTGGAGGAGAACGTCCGACTCGGCGACCGACTCGACGAGCGCGTCGCGCTCGACCGTGAGCCGCTCGCGCTCCTCGGCGACCTGCTTCACGTGCCTCTGAAGGGGAGAGAGAACCGACAGGGCCGCGGCGACCGCTCCGAGCGCCGCGAGCGAGAGGGCCGCCGCGAGGCTGCCTCGCCGCTCCCGGCTCGCCGACTCGCGCGCGGAGGCCAGTGAAAGGCCGAGAACGAGTGTGCCGACGCGCTTGCCTCCGTACATCACCGGCGCCCGGGTCACGTGGGTCTCCCCGGCGGCCGGCGCCTGCCAGACAGCGGCTGGAAGGCCCGCCCCGTTCAGGACGACGACCGAGACGAGCCGCCCGCCCGGCACGAGGTCCTTGACGGTCTCGACCGCGCCGTCCGCGTCCTGAAACACGAGCAGCGATCCGATTCCCGCCGCCGCCCGGCTCGCAACCATATCCGCTTCCTGTCCAGCCGCCGCGAGAGAGCGCGTCTCCGCCCCGGTCAGGCGCGCGACGAGAAGGACCGCCGCAATGAGACAGGCGAGCGCGAGAACCATCGAGAAACGGCGCACGACGACCACGTCAAATACTTTACGCCTTACGCTCGTCCTCAGCGATCGCGCCCGGCCGCGAACATCGCCAGCCCCGCCAGGAGCCCCGAGTCGCCCTCGAGGTCCCGGGCGGCTTCCCGTGCGGCGCCAAGCGCGAGGTCGCGCTCCTGAAACGCGCCCGCCAGGCCGAAGACCGACGGATACGTGAGCTTTTCCTGGACGGAGTCTTTTCCCGCGGTCTTGCCGAGAGTCTCGGACGTCTGCGTGACGTCGAGAATGTCGTCGGCGATCTGGAAGAGGAGCCCGAGCGCGTCCCCGTAAAGGGAAACGCCGCGGAGCCGGCCCGCGTCCGCTCCCGCGTGAAGGGCTCCGAGCTCGAGGGCCAGCCGGATGAGCCGGCCTGTCTTCAAGGCATGAATGCGCCGAAGGTGCATCGCGCGCTCCGCCGCCGGAATCTCGACCCCCGCCGCCCCGAGGTCCAGGGCCTGGCCACCGGCCATGCCGAGGACGCCGATCGCGCGCGCCGTGCGGGCGACCGCGTCGGACCGCCGGGCCCCGCACGCATCTCCGGAAGGCCGCGTCGCGAGAAGCTCGAAACCGAGCGTCTGCAGCGCGTCGCCCGCGAGAAGGGCGGTGGCCTCGCCGAAGACGACGTGGCACGTGGCCCTCCCCCGGCGGAGCGCGTCGTCGTCCATGCACGGGAGGTCGTCGTGGATGAGCGAATAGGTGTGGAGAAGCTCGAGCGCGACGGCCGCCTCAATCGCGTCGCCGGGAAGCCGCTCCGGCCCGGCGGACTCCGCGCCCGCGAGGAAGAGCAGCGGCCTGAGGCGTTTCCCGCCCGCGAGCACGCTGTACCGCATCGCGGCCACGAGGGCCCTGGGCTCGGCACCCTCGGCGGGCAGGACGGCGCGGAGCGCGGCCTCGACCTCAGGGCGGCGGCCTTCGAGGGTCGCCGGCAGGCCGGCCGCGCTCCTCACGTCCGCCATCGTCAGGGTTCGTCCCCGTCGAGTTCGTCGCTCTTGTCCTCGAGAGGCTCCGTCACGAGGGCGTCGGCTGTCTCTTTCAGGACGACGTCGACGCGCTTCTGGATCTCGTCGATCTTCGACCGGCAGAATCGAGACAGCGAGACGCCCTCTTCGAAAAGCTCGAGGCTCGACTCGAGGCCCTTCTCGGGGTCGTCGAGCCCGGCGACGATCTCCTGGAGGCGCTCGAGCGCTTTCTCGAACGAAAGGTTCTTCGAAAGGGTCTTGGTCTTTGTCATTCGATCTCCGTCGAGAGGACGCGGGCGGTCGCCCGCCCCCGGGCGAGTCGGAGGCGCACGGCGTCTCCCGTTTTCAGCGTCGAGGCGTCGGTCACCGGCGTCGTCTCCCCGTCCTTCGTCAGGATCGAATAGCCCCGCGCGAGGACGCGCAGCGGGCTCAGGGCCTCGAGTCGCCCGGCGGCGACGCCGAGCTTTTCGTGGGCGGACGCAAGCCGCGCCGCCATCCGGTCGGTAGCCGCCCGCCGCTCCTGCAGCGCGTGCTCCGCGAGGAACGGAAACGCGGCGCGATCGGGCCAGGCGCGAATGATCTGCTCGAACGAGGAGATTCGGGAGGAAAGAGAAGATGGGATGCTGCGAAAGGAAGAAAGGAGGGCGGCCACCGCAGCCGCCGCCGAGGCCCGCTCGCCGCGCACGCGCGAAGGGAACCCTCCGAAGGCCGGTGACGAATCCAGCCGCGAGAGCTCGATCCGCGCCGCGTTCTCTCTTCCTTTCAGAAGAAATCTCAGACTGCGGTCCGCCGTGCCGAGCCGTTCCTCGAACTGGGCGAGAGGGCCGACCACAATTTCCGCCGCCTGCGACGGAGTGGCGGCGCGGACGTCGGCCGCGAGGTCCGTCAGTGTGACGTCCGTCTCGTGTCCGACCGCTGAGACGACGGGGACGCGCGAGGCCGCGACGGCCCGGACGACGGCCTCGTCGTTGAACGCCGCGAGGTCCTCCTTCGAGCCGCCGCCGCGCGCGACGATCAGGACGTCCGCGGAGCCCGGCACGCGGGAGAAAGCGCGAATGGCGCGAACGATCTCCCCAGGAGCCGCGGCGCCCTGGACGGAGGCGGGGTAGAGAGTCACGTGGGCGTTCGGAAACCGGGCGTCCAGCACCTTGAGAATGTCGTGCAGGGCCGCGCCGTGCCGGGAGGTCACGACTCCGATGCGTTGCGGCAGCAGCGGGAGCAGTCTCTTCTTCGCGACGTCGAACAACCCCTCTGCCTGCAGCCGGGCCTTCAGCTGCTCGAGGGCGAGCTGCAAGGCGCCGATGCCGGAGGGCTGGATTTCGATGATCCTGAGCGAAAGCTCGCCGCGCTCCGGGTAGACGTCCGGAGTGCCGCGAGCGAGGACAAGAAGACCTTCTTCGAGTGTAAAGGGAATGCGGCGGTAGTCGCTCGCGAAGACCTTCACGCGCAGGGTGGCGGCGCCCGATTCATCCTTCAAACAAAAAAAGCAGTGCCCGGACGCAGCCGGCCCCCGGAAACCCGAGACCTCGCCGCGGACCCATGCGTTCGGGAGGCCCGTGCGGAGCATTCCGTTGATCTGGGAGATGACCTCCGACACGGAGAGAGCCGTCGCATCCGGCCCCGAATCTCCGAGCGACATCTGGGTCTCGCCAACGCGGCCGGCGGCTACGCGGCGGAGCGTGTACGGGCGCGCGGGGATTCTCGACGACATAGGGCGATTCTAGTCGGCGGCCGCCGGACGGGCACGCCCGACGAATGGGATCGTCGCGACGACGAGCGTCGCCATGAGGACCTCGACGTCGCCGAAGTTGTACTCGAACATCCCGGCCGCGAACACCCCGGCCATCGCGCCCATCGCGCCCAGCGTGACGCCCCGGAGCGGCTCACCGCGCACGAGGGCGCGCACCTGTCGGAGCGCCGCCGCGAAGAAAGCGCCCACGAACCAGAGATAGGCGAGCAATGACGGGATCCCCGTCTCGGCGGCGATCATCACGACGTTGTTGTGGAGGTGGCCTGGCCGGGGCTCCACCCAGCCGCTCACGCGGTAGGCGGGATACAGCGCCTTCACGCGGCTCGGACCGACTCCGAAGAGCGGCCGCTCCCGGATCATCGCGGCGCCGGCCCTCCACATCGCGACGCGGTCGACCATCGTGACGTCCTTCGGATTCGCGGCAGACATGAGACGTTCGCGTACGGCGAACGGCATGAGGACGAAGAAGAGCGCGATGACGAACGGCGCGGCGAGGGTGAGGCGCGGGCGCGCGGCCAGGAGAACGACGAAGAACCCGACGGCGAGACCCAGATACGCGCTGCGCGTGAGGGTCAGCGCGATCGCGCACGCGCCTGCCGCCGCGACGATCGCGTCCGCGAAGCGCGCGATCCGGCCGCCTCCGGAAAGACCCCGGCTGCCGAGAAGCGGCACGAACACGAGGAGAAGGCCCGCATATGTCATGTACACGGAGAGCCCGCCTGCCACGCGCAAGTCGAGGTTGTCGGCGCCCGCGAGCCACTCGACGAGACCGCGCAGCACGAGGTAGAGGGCGGTCGTCCGCCAGAGGTCGACGACGAGACGCACGTCGTGCTCGTCGTCCAGCAGCGCGGCCACGAAGACGACGAGGAGAAACGTCCCGAATCCCTTGATCTGGATGAAGGAGCGGGAGGGAAGCGTCGAGAACGCGCACGACAGGATCGAGAGCAGCACGAACGCGCCGATGGGGGCATGGAGGGGGGTCGTGCGCCGGAACGGGCCGAGGAAGTCCTCTCCGCGCGCGCGGGCCGAGAGACGCCACGCGAGCGTGCAGAACAGGGTCGCTCCGAGACAGATGTTCGCGACGCCGATGCCGGGGACGCACCCCACACCGAGAAGGAAGAACACGAAGGCCGCGCGCTCCCAGCCTCTTCGGCGCGTGATCGGTTCGGGAAGGAGCTTCAGGGGAGGATCAGGCTATCCGGGCGTCCGCCGGAAGAGCCTCCTCGACGAGCATGACCGGGATGTCTGAAACGATCGGGTAGACGCGCCCGCACGCCGCGCACGAAAGCCCTTCGGTCACGACGGGCTCTTCGTCCTTCAGGCTCTCGCGGTACTTCTCGACGACGGCTTTCGCGACGTCGGCCTTCAGCGAGCAGAGAGTCACCGGCGGCCGCGCGTCGCAGGCGGGGCACGCGAGGATGTCGAGGAGTTCCTTGTCGACGGCCATGCGGCGATCCTAGCAGGATTGCCTCAGCTTCAGCTCGCCAGCTTCTCCTGGATCGACGTGATGGCTCGGGCCTTTCCCGTCGCCTCGTCCACGTCCACGATCGCGCCGCACATGCGGACATCCCGGGTCGCGGTCTCCATCGAGCGCGGGGTCTGGTAGAGAAATTTCTCGAGGATGGCCTTGGGGTCGAAACCGATGATGCCCTCGTACGCACCGGTCATGCCCGCGTCGCCCTGATAGGCCGTGCCCTTCGGCAGGATGCGCGCGTCCGCCGTCGGAACGTGGGTGTGCGTGCCGATCACGAGCGATGCCCGGCCGTCGAACCACCATCCGATCGCCTGCTTTTCGGAGGTCGCCTCGGCGTGGATATCGACGAGGACGACCTTGAGGTCCGGCCGTTTCGCCTTCATTTCCGCGAGAACCTGATCGCCGACGCGGAACGGCGAATCGGTGTTCGCCATGAAGACCTGGCCCTGAAGATTCAGGACGCCCACGGGAATCCCGGACGGCGTGTCCTGGATCGCCCATCCGCGCCCGGGGTTACCGGGCGGGTAATTCGCGGGGCGCAGCAGGTTCTCGAGGTCGCCGAGGAGCGGCACGAAGTCTTTCTTGTCCCAGATGTGATTGCCCGAGGTGAAGACGTCGATCGGCAGCTTCGAGAGGTCCGCGAAGAGCTCGGCCGTCACGCCGAAGCCCCCCGCCGCGTTCTCGATGTTCACGACCGTGAAGTCGATGTGCTCCCGCCCGATGACTTTTTCGAGAAGAGAAAGCGCCTTGCGGCCAGGCTTTCCCACGACGTCTCCAACAAACAAGAGCTTCATCAACCGGCCCCGACCCCTCTTATCTTTCTCATTACCCTTCTAAGAAAATCTTCTCTTTTCTCTTCTCTTCTATTTAGCAAAATCTACTGCTCTCGTCTCCCGGATGACGGTGATTTTGATCTGGCCGGGGTACTGCAGCTCGGCCTCGATGCGCTTCGCGAGATCCTTCGACATCCAGAGGCATTCGTCGTCCGTGATCTTCTTCGCGTCCACGATGACGCGGAGCTCGCGGCCGGCCTGGATCGCGAACGTCCGCTCGACGCCCTTCATTCCGTCCGTCATCTTCTCGAGCTTCTCGAGGCGCTTGACGTAGGTCTCGAGGATTTCGCGGCGCGCGCCAGGGCGGGCGGCCGAGATGGCATCCGCCGCGTTCACGAGAACCGCCTCGATCGTCCGCGGCTCGTAGTCGCCGTGGTGGCACTCCATGCCGTGGATCACCGCCTCGGTCTCGCCGTACTTCTTCAGGATCTGCCGCCCGAGCTCGAGGTGCGTGCCCTCCTGTTCCCGGTCGATCGCCTTCCCGATGTCGTGCAGAAGGCCCGCGCGCTTCGCGACCGTCACGTCCGCGCCGAGCTCGCTCGCGAGGTGGCACGCGGCCCAGCCGACTTCCTTGCTGTGCTGGAGGACGCTCTGCCCGTAGCTCGTCCGGTACTTGAGCCGTCCGAGCATCTTGACGACTTCCGGGTGCAGGTCGGCGATGCCGAACTCGAACGCGGCCGCCTCGCCCGTCGTTTTGATGTCCTGCCAGAGCTCCTCACGGACCTTCTCGACGACCTCCTCGATGCGGGCCGGGTGGATGCGCCCGTCCTGGATGAGGCGCTCGAGGGCGCGGCGCGCGACCTCGCGGCGGATCGGGTCGAACGAGGAGAGGAGGATCGCCTCGGGCGTGTCGTCGATGATGATGTCGACGCCCGTCGCGGCCTCGACGGCGCGAATGTTCCGGCCCTCGCGCCCAATGATTCGCCCCTTCATGTCGTCCGACGGCAGGTCGAGGACCGAGACGGTCGTCTCGACGACGTGCTCGGACGCCATGCGCTGAATCGTCATCGAGAGGAGGCGCTTCGCCTTCCAGTTCGCGCTCTCGACGGCGTCCTCCTCGATGCGGCGGACGAGGCCCGTCGCCTCGAGCCGCGCCTCGTTCTCGAGCTCGCGGATGAGGTCCCGCTTGGCCTGCTCGGCCGTCAGGCCCGCGATCTTCTCGAGCTTCTCGTGCTGCTCCTGAATCGCGGCTTCGGCCTTCTTCTCGGCCTCGGTTTCGATCTCCTCGAGGCGCTTCTCGCGCTTCGACAGGTTCTGGGCGCGGTTCTCGGAGTCCAGCTCGCGCTTCTCGGCGTTGACGATCTTCTTGTCGAGGGATTCTTCCTTCTGAAGAAGCCGCTTCTCCTGGTCCAGGAGCTCGGCCCTGCGTTTGACGGCCTCCTGTTCGGCAGTTTCACGAGCCTTGAGCGCCCGCTCTTTCGCGTCGAGCTCGGTCTTCTGGGCGGAGGCTTCGGCGCGGCGCACGGCGGCCTCCGCGGCGAGCTTCGCCTCCTCGAGCTTCTTGCGGGCCTCGAGCTCGGCTTCGGCCATCGCGATGGAGGCCGTTCCCCGGGTTTTCAGGGCCCAGATGAGGATGCCCACGGCGAGTGCCGCGAGCACGACCTCTAAGGCAATAATTTGAATGGAGTTCACGGGTCGGTCCCCCTCGATCAATCAATTTTTCGAGGGTGAGCCGGGTCGAACGCTAGACGAGCTCCCGAAAGCGTCTCTCGATGCGAGCAAAGGAAAGGCGCCCCGCCTCGGCCGTGTGGGAAAAGTCGATTGAACCCATCAAAAGACAGGGGGAATCCCCGGGGCAGACCATTAGTTCCCCCGAAGGGGCGTCACAGGACGGCCCGTGTGCGGTGATTCCACGATAGAAATATCGGTTCAAAGACATATCCCATTCACGCACCGCGCAGGGTGCCAATCGATTCGCTGCCGGCCCTCGCCGGAATGACCCGAGGAGACGATTTCAGGAGCTCGTCGAGTTTTTCGACGAGGCGTGTCGCGCGCTTCGCGGCATGCCCCGGATCACCCTCGGAGCCTGACTTGGAACGAAACTGGTGAAATTCGTCCGAGATGTTGAGTGCCGTCAGGATGGCGATCTTGGCAGCGTCCACCGTCGGTGCGTGCTCGGAGACCTCGCGCATCTTCTTGTCGACGAACTCCGCGAGCTCCCGGATATACGCGGGATCACCCGCTGCCCGGACGGAGTACGTCTGGCCGAAGATCTCCACTTGCGTGACGGACGGTCTGGGCGCCATTTTTCTCACGCGGCGACCGGTTCGCGCCGCGTCCCGAGAATAACACGCGGGGTCAGGCCGGACGGCTGGTCGCGTTCGACTCTTCGAGCGTCTTCAGGAGGCCCTCGATGCGTGCCCGGACGGCGGCTCGATCCGCCTCGTGCTTCTGCAGGGCCGCGACGGCTCCGCCATTCTTCTCGCTCGCCTCGCGTGCCGACGCGAGCTCGATCTTCAGGCGCGCGTTCTCCCCGGAGAGTCCCTTCACGACCTCCACGAGCGATTCCACCCGCGACTCGATTGCGTCGAGGACCTCGTCGAGAGAGTGCGATTCCGTCTTGCCTTCGCTGCGGCCCCTGGTCTCTTTCACATGGTCCTCCTCAAGCTTCTTCCTTCACGCCGTCCACCTTAGCCCCGGGTAGCGCTCGGAGGCGCCGCACCGCCGCGTCCCGCCACGCGTTCACGTCGTCTCGAGCGAGCGAGCGCTGCGGCGAGCCGAAGCGGAGCGTCAGGGTCGTCTTTATGAATCCGTCCGGGACGCCGGGGCCGCGGTAGCGGCCCTTCGCCTCGACCGCGACGAGCTCCGCGGGCGCACCGCCCCGGACCGCTCCCTCGAGCGCGCTCCACGAGGTCGCGAGCGGATGGGCCACGGTGAGATCCATCTCGCTGCCGGGAAACTTCGACGGCGGCTCGACGGACGTCTCGACAGGCGGCAGCGCGGCCGCGAGAACGCCGAGGTCGAGGTCGGCGACAACGGAATCGGTCAGGTCCCAGGAAGCGGCGAGGGCCGGCTCGAGGACGCCGACCCAGCCGGCAGGGACTCCCCCGACCTCGATCGACGCGGCGCGCCCGGGAGCAAGGAAGGAGAAGAGAAGACTTTCTTTGAAGGTGAAGAGGGCCGGAGGCTCACCCAAGCCAAGTCCTCTCATCAGAGCCGCGGCAATTCCCGCCCCTTCGAAGAAATCCGAATTCGCCGCCTCCGCCTGCGACCAGTGGCGGCTTCTGGCGCCAGCGAGGAGGATACCGACTCTTGCTCTCTCGGAGACTCTCCCATCCCCTCTTGTCTTCTCCTCAGCAGAAATCTTCTCCGGATTCCAGCCGAAGGCCGTTCCGACCTCGAAGAGCGCGAGGTCGCTCTGGCCGCGCCGCACGTTGTGCTGCGCGCTCTGGAGAAGCCCGATGACGGGCGTCGCGCGCATCGTCGTGAACGGCTCTCCGAGAGCGTTCTCGACGACGACCGGCGCCCCGGGGGCGGCGGACTCGAACGGGAGATTCTCCGAGGCCGCCACGAACGAGTAGGTCTGGCATTCGAAGAGCCCGAGCCCGGCGAGGAGATCGCGCGCGCGATCGGGGACGAGAGCCGACGGCCGGGGACGCGCCGGGGCGTAGGGACGCGGCAGCGTCTCGGGCAACCGGTCGTACCCCTCGCAGCGGATGACTTCCTCGATGAGGTCTTCCTCGCAGGTGATGTCGACGCGCCACGATGGGACCGTCACGCGGACTCGATCGCCCTCGCGGGCCGGAGAGAAGCCGAGCGCGGCGAGGATCTCGAGGACGCGCGCCGCGGGAATGTCCAATCCGAGGAACGCCGTGAGGCGGGAGAGGCGAAGCTTCTGCGTGGGCGCTGCGGGCTCGTTCGCGCGGGCGTCGATCGTTCCCTTGCAGAGCGTGCCCCCCGAGTCCCCGAGGATGAGGCGCGCGGCCCGGTCGAGCCCGTCGCGCGTCGCCTCGAGGTCCGCCCCTCGTTCGAAGCGGTGAGAGGCGTCCGTATGCATCCCCAGGGAGCGCGCTGTCTTACGGACGGCGCCCGGGTGAAAGTGCGCGCTCTCGAGGAGGATGCGCGTCGTCTTCTCCGAGATCGCCGTCGCGAGTCCCCCCATGACGCCCGCGAGCGCGACGGGCCTCTCGGCGTCCGCAATCACGAGGTGCTGCGGCGTGAGCTTCCGCAGGGCGCCATCGAGCGTCACGAGCGTCTCCCCCGCCCTCGCCCGCCGTACGACGATCGTCGGGAGGCCGTCGTCCCCGTTCGCGAGCGTGTCGAGGTCGAAGGCGTGAAGCGGCTGCCCGATGTCCCAGAGCACGTGGTTCGTGGCGTCCACCGGCGCCGAGATCGCTCCCGAGCCCAGCGCGGCCAGGCGTTCGCGCACGGCGGCCGAAGCGGGTCCTACGCGGATCCCCTCGATCACCCGCGCGGAGTATCGCGCGCAGAGAGTTGGCTCCTCGACGAAGACACGCGCCCGCGCATCAGCAGGCGTCGCTCCTTCATGCAGCGGCGGGGCAGCCGGCTCGGCGAACGCGCGGCCGAGCGCGACGGCCGCTTCGCGCGCGAGGCCCCTGTGATTCATGGCGTCCGGACGGTTCGCCGTGATCTCGACGTCGTAGACCGTCGACGCGCCCTCGCCCTCGACTCCCTCCACGATGAAACCGACGGCCGTCAGACGCTCACCGAGCGCCTTCGGGTCCGGCGGCGGGCCCGGAAGGTACGAGGCGATCCAGGCATACGAGAACTTCACCTCAGCTCCACACGCGATCGAGGAAGCGGACGTCGTTCTCGAAGAAGAGGCGCAGATCGGGGACACCGTAGAGGAGGAACGCGATGCGGTCGATTCCCATCCCGAACGCGAAGCCGGAGTATTTCGCGGGGTCGATCCCTCCGTTTCGGAGGACGTTCGGGTGGACCATTCCGGCACCCATGATCTCGATCCAGCCCGAGCCCGAACAGGGCCGGCACGTGGCCCCGTTCGCGGTGCCGGTGCCCGAGCAAAAAACGCACGACACGGCCACGTCCACTCCCGGCTCGACGAACGGGAAGAACGTCGGCCCGAAGCGTATCCGCGTCTCGGGCGTGAAGAGCAGGCGCGAGAATGCCGCGAGCGTGCCCTTGAGGTCGGCGAACGTGACGCCCTCGTCCACGGTCAGACCTTCCATCTGGTGGAACACCGGCGAGTGGCGCGGGTCGATGTCGTCCTTGCGGAAGACGCGGCCGGGGATGACGATTCGGATCGGAGGCTTCTTTGCGAGCATCGTCCGGATCTGCACCGGAGACGTGTGCGTCCGGAGCAGGAGCCGGTCCTTCCCTTCCCCGCCGTCTTTCACGAAGAACGTGTCCACAGCATCACGCGCCGGATGGTCCGGCGGAAAATTGAGGGCCTCGAAGTTGAGCCAGTCCGACTCGACCTCGGGCCCTTCGGCGACCTCGTACCCAAGCGACGCGAAGGCGCTCTCGATGCGGCGCCGCACGACCGTCAGCGGGTGCAGCCGGCCCACGCGCGGAGCGCGCGGCGGAAGGGTGACGTCGACGGCCAGGGCCCTTTGCTTCAGGGATCGTTCGAAGAGAAGAGACTTTTCTTCGAGTGAAGAGAGGGCCACCTCTGCCTCGCGCTTCAGTGCGTTCACCGCGGCGCCGGCCGCGGCCTTCTCGTCCTTCGGAAGATCCTTGAGGAGCTTCAGAAGATCCGTGACCATCCCCTGCTTCTGGCCCAGCCAGCGCACGTGGAGCGCGCGCACATCCGCCGGGAGGAGGCCCATCGGTGACGAAGCCTTCTCCTCGGCAGTCTTAAGCTCCTCGAAGAAAACTCTTCGTTTCTCTTCGACGGAGGCGAGCAGGTCAGCCACCAGTCGTGCTTACGCGTTCGCGCTCGCGCTCGCGCCCGCCGGCAGCCCGAGAGCCGACTTGGCGGAAGCGACGATGTTCGCGAAGCCCTTCGGATCCTCGACGGCGATCTCCGCGAGGACCTTCCGGTTCACGTCGGAGCCGGCCTTCTTCAGGCCCGCCATGAGCTTGCTGTAGCTGAGGTCGTGGAGGCGCGCGGCAGCGTTGATCCGAATAATCCACAGGCCGCGGAATTCGCGCTTCTTCTGCTTGCGGTCCCGCGTGGCATAAGCGAGCGAGCGCTCGACCTGCAGCTCGGCGATGCGGAAGCAGTTGTGCTTGGTGCCGTAATAGCCCTTCGCGAGTTTCAGGACTCGGACGCGGCGATTTTTTCTCTTGGGTCCACGCTTGACGCGAGGCATGGCATTACTCCTTGTCTACTCTATTGGATCGTCTGGTCTCATCTCTCGGGTCAGGCGTACGGAAGCATCGAGCGGACGTTCTTCGTGTCGGCCTTCGACACGAGAGCGGCCTTCTTGAGGCCCCGGAGGCGGCTCGAATTCTTCTTCGTGAGGATGTGGCGCTTCATTGCGTGGCTGCGCTTGAATTTGCCGGTTCCGGTCTTCTTGAACCGCTTCGCCGCGCCGCGATGCGTCTTTCTCTTCGTGGCCATGTTCGGGGCTCCTTCTTGTCCCTGACTTCAGTGCTTCTTGATCGGGCCGAGAATCTGGTGCATCCGGTTTCCCATCATCTCGGTGCCGGACTCGGCGTGGGCCCGTCCCTCGAGGTCCTTGACGAGCCGGTCGAGGACCTTCCGCCCGTTGTCGAGACGCGACATCTCGCGGCCGCGAAACTGGACGGTGGCCTTCACCTTGTCGCCCTCCTCCAGGAACCGGAGGATGTTCTTCAGCTTGAAGTCGTAGTCGTGCTCGTCGATGTTCGGCCGGAACTTGATTTCCTTGACCTGGGTGACCTTCTGCTTCTTCTTGCTTTCGTGCTCTTTCTTCTTCTTCTCGAACGTGAACTTGCCGAAGTCCATGATCTTGCAGACGGGGGGATCCGCCTGCTCGGCGATCACGACGACGTCGAGCCCTTCCTCGCGTGCCTTCGCGATCGCGGCGGGAGGGTCCACCACCCCCAGCTGGGATCCGTCCGAGCCGATGAGCCGGACCTGCTGGAAACGGAGGATGAACTCGTTGATCGGAGAGTTCTTCGTGGGGGGAACGCGGGGGCCACCTCTGAAAAATGCGATGGGGATTTCCTCCTTACTGTTTGAGAGCCGTTGACGTTTCGTGCCACGCGAGCGCGCGGGTCGCCACCGCGCTCTTCATCATTCGAAGCAAGTCTTCGATCTTCTGGTCCTTGAACTCGCCGCCGTGCCGGACGCGAAGCGAGACCGTGCCTGCCGCCAGCTCCTTCTCGCCGACGATGAGAAGCGCCGGGATCTTGTCCAGCTCGCCGTTACGGATCTTCGCGCCCAGCTTCTCGTTTCTGTGGTCCGAAGCCGCCCGGATCCCCTCTTCTCTCAACCGTCTCAGAATCTCTTCTCCGTATTCGTTGAATTTCTCCGAGACCGGAACGACACGCACCTGCTGAGGCGCGAGCCAGAACGGGAAGTCGCCGCCCGTGTGCTCGATCAGGATGCCGAGGAAGCGCTCGAGCGACCCAAGGATCGCGCGGTGGAGAATGACCGGCCGCTGCTTGCTTCCGTCCTCGGCCGTGTAGTGCAGGTCGAACAGCTCGGGGAGGTTGAAGTCGCACTGAATCGTCCCGAGCTGCCAAGGCCGGCCGATCGCGTCGTTGACGCGGAAGTCGATCTTCGGCCCGTAGAACGCGCCGTCACCCGGCGAAACGACGTAGGGGCGTCCCGTCGCCTTCAGCGCCGCCTCGAGCACCTTCTCGGCGCGATCCCAGACTTCGTCGGGCCCGACGCGCTTCTCGGGCCTGAGGCCGATCGAGATCGCGACGTCCTTGAAGTCGAACGCGCCGTAGACCTCGTCCAGGAACTCGAGAAACGACGCCACCTCGCGGTCGATCGCCTCGGGCGTCGAGAAGATGTGCGCGTCGTCCTGCGAGAACGAGCGGACACGCGTGAGGCCTTGCGTCACCCCGGACTTCTCGTAGCGGTGGAGCCGCGCGAAGTCGGCATAGCGCACGGGCAGGTCGCGGTAACTCCAGGCCTGGGACTTGAAGAGGAGGCAATGACCCGGACAGTTCATCGGCTTGACGCCGAATTCCCGCTCGTCGACCTCGACGAAGAACATGTTCTCGCGGTAGTTACCCGAATGCCCTGAGGTCGTGAAGAGCTCCTCGTCGAAGATCTGGGGCGTCAAGACCTCGTCGTAGCCGTACTTGAGGTACAGCTCGCGGATCCAGGAGATCAGGAGGTTGTAGACCGCCGCGCCCTTCGGGAGGAAGAACGGCGACGCGGGCGCCCACGGGTGGAACACGAAGAGCCCAAGCTCCTTGCCGAGCTTGCGGTGATCGCGGGCCCGCGCGGCCTCGAGGCGGGCAAGGTGCTCGTCGAGATCCTTCTGCGTGAGGAAGACCGCCCCGTAGATGCGCTGGAGCATCGGGTTCCGTTCGTCGCCCTTCCAGTAGGCGCCGGCCGAGTGCGTGAGCTTGAAGACGCCGAGCTTCCCCGTGGACGGGACGTGCGGGCCGCGGCAAAGGTCGATGAAGTCCTTCTGCTCGTAACACGAGAGGCTTCCCTCGGGAATGCCCGCGACGATCTCGACCTTGAGCGGGTCGTTCTGCGCCGAGAAGATCGCGACGGCCTCGGCCTTCGACATCTCCCTGCGGACGATGACGTTGTCCTCGGCGACGATCTTCTTCATCTCGGCCTCGATCTTTTCGAGGTCTTCGGGCGTGAAGGGCCGGCCCGGGTCGAAATCGTAGTAGAAGCCGTGCTCGATCGCGGGGCCGATTCCGATCTTGACGCCCGGGTAGAGACGCTTGACCGCGTTCGCGCAGAGGTGAGCCGTCGAGTGCCGATAGAGCTCCAGCGCGTCCGCGTGCTTCGGCGTCACGACCTCGAACTTCCCCGAAGCCATGAGCGGGCGCGAGAGGTCGAGTACGGCGCCGTCCAGCTTCACGCCGAGGGCGTCCTTTGCGAGCCGGGGGCCGATCGACTCGGCTACGGCACGGCCCGTGGTGCCCTCAGGAACCTCCCGAACCGAACCATCCGGCAGCGTCAACCTGATGACGCTCGAACTCACCGCCGCAGACATGCCTTACCCTCTTCCCTTCTCAGAAATCTTCCTCTCTCCCGCGAGAAGAACAACGACGTCAGGTCGAGGGATGGTAGGCGCTAGCGGACTCGAACCGCTGACCCCTTCCGTGTGAAGGAAGTGCTCTACCGACTGAGCTAAGCGCCTTCGAGTAGCCGTACGGCGGCGGCACGGGAGAGACCGCGGATGGTAGGCGCTAGCAGGATCGAACTGCTGACCCCTACCGTGTCAAGGTAGTGCTCTACCACTGAGCTAAGCGCCTTTACTTGCCGCGTTTGTCTCTCCGAGGGCTGTCGCCGGGGGCCGTTCGCTTTGGAACGTCTTGTGAGCCCCGACCTCGACCCGGATCGTCTTCTCCAAAGAGCATTTCCGGCGTTTCGGCCGGAGCCGCGGAGGATAACACAGCCCCCGGCGGGATCGGCCCTCCGGACTCCCGGATCGCCGCCTTCTTCCTCACCCAGAGCGTCTCCGTCACGCGTGCGACGAGAGCGCCGTCGTCCGCGACGATCTCGACGACGAGGACGGGCTCGACTCTCTCCCCGCGGTCGGCCGCCGCGCGGATCTCGTCGATCCTCTCCGGCGGAACGACGAACGTCGCCGTCACGCGCCCGCGGCCGGGCCTCAGGAACTCGATCTGGGCCGCCTTGTTCCACACGATGTAGCCCTGGCCGAGGTTCTTCATCAGGATGAAGACGAAGTGCGGATCGCACATCGAGTAGAGCGACCCGCCGAACTGCGTCCCGAAGAGGTTCCTGTTCCACCAGTAGAGCCCCATGCGGACGACGATCGTGTGCGGGTCGTCCTTCGGATACCGGACCTTCACACCCGCCCCGAGGTACGGCGGGTAGAGGCTTACGAGCCTCATGAGGAGGCGGTGGCGGAGCGAAGCCATCGCCTAGCGCGAGACGCCCGCGGGTGCCGGCGTACCGATCGCGGCGAATGGGATGTCGAGGACGGCGTACTCGCGCCAGTCCTTCCAGTCGAAGTGCCACCACTCCCACGGGTAGACGAAGAACCCCTCTTTCTCCATCGCGCCCCGAAGGAGGTCGCGGCGCTCCAGCGCGTCCTTCGGCCCGCCCTCGTATGTCACATAGGAGCGCTTGGACATCTCGTCGTATGCGCCCCCCATGTCCGCTTCCTTCCCCGTTTCGAGGCGATAGAGTGTCAGGTCGACGGCCCCGCCCCGGTTGTGTCGCGAGCCGTTCTTCGGGTTCGCGACGAAGACCTTCTTGTCGGCCGGCGTCAGGTCCCAGAACTGCTTCGTGACGGCCCACGGGCGATAGCCGTCGAAGACCAGGAGGCCGTAGCCCTGCGCCTTCAGCGAGGTGTTCACGCGCGCGAGCGCCTCGGCGGCCGGGCGCTGTAGAAAGGCGCGCGCCTCGGAATAGAAGGGCCGGCCGAACTCGTTGTTCTTCGTCGCGTACCGCACCTCGAGCCGAATCGTCGGGTCGAAGCGGACGAGCTCGGCGAGGTCGGGCGCGCGGAAAGCGCGGTCCTCCTTCGGGGGGCCGTCCTGTGCGTAGAGCGGTGCGGCGGGGAAAGGAACGAGCAACAGGACCGCGAGAAACCTGAATGGAACTTTCATCGCACTCGGCCTCCCCATCCGCGCCACCGCGCGAATCGCGAACGCAGATTCCTTCCGTTGAACTACTTCTTGACGTCGAACTCCTTGGTCGCGGCGACGGCGCCGTCGGCCGAGACCTCGAGCTTGTACTTCCCCACGGGCCAGCCCGAGGGCTTCGCGATGTGGAATTCGGTGACGGCGGGGCCGGTCGGTGCGATGTCCCGGCTCTCCTCGTTCACGAGCTGATTCTTCGCGCCGAAGGTCCAGCGCGCCTTGAGCGTGGCCTTGGCCGATGCGCCCTCGGAGGAGACCCCCGCGTAGATCGTGTCCTTCGGGCCGAACAGCGCGGCAGCGTCCTTGATTTTCTTGTCCTCGCCGATGGACTTGCCGAGATCGACGGACGTGACCTTGAACGGCACGGGCGTCGGCACGGCGGTGGGCGCCGGGATCGGCGTCGGAGGCGGCGGGGGCGGCTCTTTCTTCGCGCAAGCGCCAAGCGAGACCGCGGCGATGAGGACGAGTGCGGGCAGGACGAAACGGTTCTTCATCGTTCTCTCCTTCTGTCAGGCGCCCGGGATCTTCAGGACCTGGCCCGGGTGAATCATGTCGGGGTTCTTGATCGTATCCTTGTTCGCCTCGAAGATTTCCTTCCAGCGCGAGGCGTCACCGAAGATCTTCTTGGCAATCTTGGAGAGGCTGTCACCGCCCACGACCGTGTACGCGCGCGTGATGACCTCGCCTGTCGGCGCCTCGGCCGAGCTGGAGCTGCCGCTCTTCACATCCGAGAAATCGGGCTCTGGTTCGTCGGGAAATGGCATGGGACTACTCCTTTCGTAGGGGGCAAGCATATCGAATCATTCCGCCATGCACAGCCCGACGCGGTGGCCCGCGCCGCGTCCGCTGACGCGCCAGCCGCCCTCGACGCGCTCGAAGGCGTCGGGGGGCGACGGCAAGCCGTCCCAGCCAAGCGTCGCCGCGATCCGGCGGTGGAGATCGTCGTAGAGAAAAGACTTCTTCTTCGACGAGGGGGAGAAGAAGGTCGCAACCGTTAACCTCACGCCGCCCTTCTCGGTGGCTTCGAGGCCGACGACTCTTTCGCCGAACGCGGCGTCGATCGAGCTCGAGGGCCAACGCCGCGTCCAGCGGAACGAGGCGTCTTCTCCCGAGTGACGCGGGCAGACGTCCGGCGTTTCGCTGCCGCTTCCCCAGACGGCCTTCTCGGAGAGCGGCGCACCGCCGCAATGTCCCGTGAAGTGGGACGGTCCGGACAGCGTCGCCGCATCCGTCGCGCGCCGCCATCCGGCGTCGTCGAGGAACGCGGGCGGCGCGGCGATCGCGTTGCGCTTGTCCACCAGCGCGGTCCAGCGAGACGTCCACGTCACGTCCGGCCCCAGGCCCGCGAACCGCGCACAGTGCGTCAGGTCGCAGACGTCCTCGGCGCCGTGCCGCGCGCCGCGCGCGAGAAAGCGCAGGATGGCGGCGCCAAGCTCCTCCTTCCGGGCGCGCGGCGCGCTCGGCATCTCGCCGCGGATCACACCCTCTACGTAGTCGCGCCGCGTCGTCGTGAGGACGAGGGACACGCCGGGCGCTTCCGGATTCCCCCGCGCCCTCAGGCTTCCGCAGACGATGCGGACGAGGCCGAAGCGCGGGAGTCCGAGGAGCCATGTTCCGGATTGGAGGTGCTCTCCCGGTCCCAGGGCGACCTCGGAGCCCGGACCGATCCACGCGGCCCCGCCCGGCCCGTCGACGCGCACGGGCGCGCTCCCGATGTTATTCGCGGAGATCTCCGTCGCCCGGAGCGCGACGAAGAGGCGCACGGAAACGGGTCGTTCGGTGAGCTTCGGCTCTTTGGCCGATCGTCCCCCGGCGTTCTCTTTCTGAAGCAGGGCGCCGAGCGCGGCCGCGGCCCGGGAACCCGTGCCGCGCGGGAGGAGGGCGAGGTGACCCGAGCGGCCCGCCGGATCGAAGAGCACGGCCCAGCCCGATGTGCCGAGCGGCGCGCCGTCGAGTGCGTGAACCGTTCCCGTTTTCGCGAAAAGGCCGCGCAGCGGCACACCGGCCGCCGTGCCGCCTTCCCCGGCGTCGCGCATCCCGTCCAGCCATTCGCGCCGGACGTCGTCGCGCACGGCCCACGCCGTCGTGAGGAGCTCGGCGTAGGCCTGGAGGAGGCGACGCGGCGCGATGACGATGTTCGGCCCGAGGCCGATCGCGGCATCCGGCGTGACGGGTCCTGAAACGTCGTAGCCGGCGGCGGTCAGCGTCTCGCGCAGCAGGGCTTCGGGCGTTTCCGCTGCGAGCCGCCGGAAATAAGCGTTGCACGACCGCGCCGTGGCGCCCCGGAGGTCCATGGCGCCGTGCCCCCCATCGAGCCAGCATCGCGAAGATCGGTCGCACGTCGAGCGCGGCGTCGGCGTGGCCGGGTCGGAATGCGCGAGCGCCCAGGCCTTCGTCACCCACGCTTTCTGGAGCGAGCCGACGCTGTGGGGGGTGTCCGCGCCTTCCTCCGGCGAGACCTGCCCGTCGGCAAGGCGCCAGACGAGGAGTCCGGCCGCGAGGAGCTTCATCGTGCCGGGGAAAGGACGACGCGTTCCGTCCAGCCGGCAGGCGAGGCGCAGCGCTCGACCGAAATCGTCGCGATTCCCGGAGCCCAGCCCAAGAGCCCGAGGACGCGGTCCGAGAACGGCCGCGCTCGCTCGGGCGAGAAGACGCCCTCGGCGCGCGCCCAGTCCTTGCCTTCGCGCGCCACGGCGGACAGATCCAGCCAGCTCCACCTCACGAGCGAGCCATCGGCCGAAGGTTCCACGATTCCGGCAAGGTCCTCGCGCGAGGCCGCGATCCACAGCCAGGCACCGCGCCGCTCCCATGCGAACGCGGGCAGGTCCGGCCCCACGCGGAGCTCGCTCCGTTCCCTCCGGGCGACGCCTGCGCGGCGCGCGGCCATGGCGAGCGCGAGAGCCACGAGACGCGCGTCCCCCTCGACTGGCCGCTTCACAACGAGGCGCCGCGCTCCGCTCTTCCCGATCTCCCATCCCCACCCGTCGACAGGACTTTCCTTCAGGTGGGCGGCCCACTCCGGCAGCTCGCCCGGCTCGCCCCCGGCCTTCTCGTCCGGCGCGGCGCGCGTCAGATCCACGAGGTAGGGATCGGCCGCCGTGGAATTCGCGTCGGGCAGCGGCTTGAGAGACGCCACGGGCAGCGCCTTCGGCTCGGGCACGCTTTCGAGGAGGCCCCGGCGAAGAGCCCCGAAGAGGCGGGAGCCGTCCGTCTCCCAGCCCGCGGCGGCGAGGTCACGGCCGTCGATTTTCCAGGCCGGGGCGGCGGCGCGCGAGGCGTCGGTTCCCTCGCGCACCTCGACGAGGGCCTCTCCTTCGGCGCGTAGCGCCGCGAGAATCGTGCCGGTTTCGGATCCGGAGACCCCTTCCGCAAACAGAAACTCGCGGCGGAAGTAGAGGTCTTTTCGAAGCGCCGCGACGTCGAGCTTCAGGGAAACGAGCCCGGGCAGGAATCCCCTCACGCCCTCGCCCGCGAGCGAGCAATCGAGGGCGAGCTGAAGAGCCTTCTCGCTCGTCGCAATCAGAAGGACTCCGTTCGACTCCGCCCACGCGAGACCCATCCGCCGCGACGCGGCCCTGAGGTCTCCCGCGCCGCGGGCCACGACGCGGTACGCCATGCCCCGGCGGTCTTTCGCCGTCCCGCCCGGCAGCTTCAGAACCGCGGCGGCCGACGCCGTCCGAACCGCCAGGACCGTCTCGAGATCGCCGACCGAGAGGAGCGTGACGCCAATCTCCGATGGCTGCAGCTTCATGAGCGAGCCCCAGTCGAGAGGGAGATCCTTCGTGAAGAGCGCCCATTGCGATTCCAGCTTCCCGCCCACGCGGGTCTGCCGCCAGCCCGCCGCGACCGGATCGGACGCCGGGAGAGCGCCGGACAGCCCCTTGCGGAAGCCACCCGAAAGCGCATGGTCGAAGGCCGGGACGTCGGAGATCAGAAGGACGACCGGACCCTCCGGAAGCGGGAGCGCTGCCTTCGCCTGTCCTGCGGCCGGGCTCGCCGCGAGCAGCAGCGCGAAGAGAGCAAGGGCTTTTTTCATGGCACGTTCTCCGCGTTGAGCACGCGCGCATAGAGATCCCACGTCAGATCGCGCGGGCGAAGCTCGGCGAAGCGCCCCGCCGTCGTCCGGGTCACGTCCGGCCGCGGCAGATTCCGTCGCGAAAGGCTTTCGACTTCGCCTTTCAGGGCCGCGAGCGCGGGAGCTTTCCTCTCCGCGAGAGCGGCGAGGGCCTGAGCGGCGGCCGCCTTGTCGCCGGATTCCGCGGCCACGCGCGCGACGTCGGCGAGGAGGCCGTCGACCTCGGCCTTCGGGAAGCGGCGGCGCGCGAGCTCATTGGCGTCCACGAAGAGCGACGGGACGGCCGCCCGTGCCGACCGGAAGGAGCGGGTCCGCTCGAACCGGAGCACGCGCCAGCCGGGGACGTCTTCACGGCCTCCGAGAGCGGCCCAGGCCGGAGCCGCGACGGCTTCACGCGCAGGCGCGAGGCTCCGAAGGACGACGCGCGCCGAGAGAAAGTCGTACGGGTGCCGCGCGAGATGCGTGGCGAGTGTGTCGCCCCAGAAGTCGATGTCCGGCCCCTTCTTTGTCCAGAACGCGGCGGCGATCTCCCACGCGGCGGGAGCGCCGCTCGCCCGGCCTGCCGGGACGCCGGGGATCCGCCGCCACGCGTCGAATGCGTCTCGCTCTTCGGTGCGCGTTAGGGAGAGCCGCGCACGCACATGAACCCATTCGGTCCGCGCCTCGTCGGGAAGCTTGCGCAGGAGGAGGATGTCCGCGCGGACTCTCGCCTCCGCGAACGATCGGGGCTCCTCGATGCGTTGGAACCAGCGCCCCGCGGCGGCCGGATCCCGCGCGACGAGAGCCTTGGCAATCGCCGCGCGGTCGCCCGAAGGAGCGGGCCATTCTCCGCGTGCCCAGCTCTTCTCGAGATCCGCGATCGTCGCGTTCTGCGCTTCGGGGGTTGTCGCGAGCTCGAGCGAGAGCAGCCACGCCGCGAGTGGAGCGGGTCCGGCTTCGAGCTCCTTCTTCACGCGCGCGCGGAGCTTCTCTTCCGCCAGAGTGAGGGCGGCCCCGCGCGTCGAGTCGCGGAAGACCTTCAGCCACGTCACCAGGCTCGGAGCGCCCGAGGCCGTCGGTGCCGGCAGAGCATGTGCGTCCGGCACACCGGCTCCTTCTTCGCCCTCCTCGGCGGCCGGGGGCGGCGCGGCGGGAACGGCGGCGGCCGACCAGAAAAGCGGTGAAGCCCCCGGCGCCGTCGAGGTCAGCCTGTGGTCGAGGCGATTGAGCGCAGCCGCTTCGTCGCCCGAGGCGAGCTCGGCCTTGAGGAGAAGGAGCTCCATCGGCTCGCGCCGATCGAGCGTCTTCGCAGCGAAGTTGCGGAGCGGGTTCGGATCGGGCAGGGCGCGCACCGAGGCGAGAGCGTCGGCGCGGAGGCGCACGTCGACCGGCGCGAGAACGTCGCCCGCCGCCGCCCAGAAGGGCCCGAGCTTCCGCGCGGCGCGGTCGGGATAGCGAGCTGACCCCACGGACCAGAGGTCGTCGAGGTACCGGATCGTCCTGTCTCGAGAGAGGGTCTCGCCTTCCTTCTCCCAGCGAGCGGCGAGCGCGACGCGAAACGCGGCGGAGTCGGCCGGCGTGAAGCGCGCGGCGGCTTTGGGGCCCTCGACGTCCCAGAGCCACGCGAGGAGCCCCGGAGAGACCGACTTTTTCGCATCGAGCTGCTCGAGAGGCGCCGTCAGCCCGAAGTGCTTCGCCACGCTCTGCCAGGCCGTCCAGGTCTCCGGGTCGGCGCGATTCTGGCGCGAGCGGATCTCCGTGCCGAGAAGGTCGTCGGCCGCGCGGCGACCCGCCGCCGGATCATCTTTCACGAGAAGGCGCAGCCGCCTTAGCAGTCGGTCCCGCTTGCCGAGATCGGCGAAATACGTCTCGTCGAGCCGAAGCGCGAGCGGCACGTCACCGAGCCCTTCGGCGGTCCTCACGGCAAGCAGGGTCTTGTCCGTCTCGCCGCCGCGAGACGGCGACTCCAGCGGCACCCACGGCGCATCGACCGCGCGCTCCCGCCAGCGCGAAAGGGCCTCCAGGACGTACCACGCGTCGCCGGGACGCGCGCCCCAGAGTCGGCCCGGCAGGCGCATCGCATCGGCGCCGCCGCCCGTGAACGAGTCTTCGCCGGTCTCTCCCGAGGGACGCGGAGAAAACTCGGGCCACGTCCACTTCGGGTCGGGAGTCAGGACGTCCCCGAGGCTTCTCGGCCCCCGCAGCCGCACGATGTCCGCCGAGGACGCGGCGTCCTTCTTCCCTTCGACGAGGGCCGCGAGAGACGACGAGGCACGGGACACCGCCGTGCGCCTCTGAGCTTCCAGCGGGTTCAGGCGGGCGGCCGCCGCCGTCCCGCGCGCGGAAAGGAGAGCCAGCCATGCCCCCCTCGTGTCGTCGTCGAGGATGTTCACGAGCGGGCGGAGGTCCCAGGCGCCGCCGGTCGCCGCCTCGAAGCGCGCGTAGGCTTCTTCCGTCCGGAACCAAGAGGCGGCGTGCGCCTTCCAGCCCGCGTGTTCGGGCGTCTCGGCGAGGCGTGCGAAGGCTTCCACCGGGAACCAGCGCGCGAACGGGAGAGGCAGCGCGTGGAGCGGTCCTGTCGAAACACGCGCTTGAAGCTCCGCAACCCGAGCCTCGAGGATCGGCACGAGAAGAGCGAGGCGATCGCGCGAGACGAGATAGGACGTCCACTCGGGGAGGAAGTCCGAGTTCGAGAAGGCAATCGTGTGGCCTTTGCTGGCCCCGGAGGCCGGTGGAACATCCTTGATGGGGCGAATACTCCGTAAGAAGGCAACAGGGGGATTGGCGCTCCAGGGGGCGCCCGCGTCGTGCCGGGATGCCAGCAGCCGTCGAGCGACTTCCTCAGAGAATCTGTGGAGCCCGGCGCGGCCGGCGAAGTCCCACCAGCGGTTGAGGGCGGCAACGTTCATGACTGGTTCGCTTCGCCCATCCGGCTTGCCGCCGCCTTCTTCTCTCTTACCCTCTAAGAACATCTGTATTACTAATTGTTTCTGCAATTCGTCGAGCTGCTCGGGCTTCGCGATCCGCGCGATGACCTCCGCCGCCTCGTTCCGGAAGGACTTGTCGCCTCCGAACGCCCGAACGAGCGTCGTCAGCTTGTCGGCACGGAGAGCGATCTCCGTCCTTTCGCCGTGCGAGAGCTGCACTTCGGAGACGCGCCTGAAGTTCCCGCCGGGGACGGCGACGGCCCACGCCTCTGCCGGACGGCCGAGAGCGAGGAAGCGGCGGGCGATGCGGGCGCGCCGTTCGGCTGCCTGGACCGCGGGCACCGCGCGGCCCTGCTCTTTCGCGTCGGCGAGCCAGGCCGCGAGCGACGCTCGCTCGACCTCGAGAGCCCGGCCCTCGTCGCCGGCCTTCACATAGAGAGAGGCGCGCCACGAAGCCACGTTTTCGTCGCCCGCACGCGCCTTCGCCCAGGCCCCGAGAAAATCCGCCGCTTCCCGAAAGCGGTCCGCCCGCTCGAGAAGCGCGACCGTCTCCCGGTGCTGGCTCTCCCTTTCGGGCGCCACGAGCACCGCTTCCTTCGAGACGGCGATCGCGCCGTCGAGGTCGCCCGCAAACGTGCGGATCTCGCGAACGGCCACCGCCCAGCGCACGTCGCGCGGGCTGTGCGCGCGCTGCGTTTCGAAGAACCCGAGCAGGTGCTTCTCGCGACCTGAGGCGACGGCCAGCCGGCAAACCTCGCCAAGGAAGCCCCGATCCAGCCGCAGGTTCAACGCTTCGATGAAGAGGTCCACGGCCTCGGCGTTCCTGCCTTCTTCGCTCGCGGCTCGCGCGAAAGCAGCCCAGAGATCCGCCTTCTTGTTCTCGGGAAGAGCAGCCGCCGCTTTCCTGCCGCTCGCGACGAGGTCGACAGGAGCGCCGCTCCGGAGAGAGAGGCGGGCGTCGAGAGAAGCGGCGGCGATGCGCTTGTCGTCGTCGAGGGCGAGCGCGGCCATCGCTCGGAGGGCCCGCTGCGCCCGCGCAAGGTCGCCCCGGTCGAGCGATTCCTTCGCGAGGCGCTCGGTCAGGCGCTCCCGGTGCCCCGCCGCCGCTGCGCCGGCGGTCTTCTCGAGAAGATCGAGGCCTTCGGACGCGCGGCCCGAGCGGAAGAGAAACGCGAGCCGGTCCTCGAAGACGCCGAGCGACCAGGGATAACGCTTGCCCAGCGCCGCCCACAGCCCGTTCGCGTCCCCCTTCGTGTCTTCGGCGAAACCCGCGGCCCCGGCGAGATGGTGCATCTTCGTCGCGGCCTCCGGCAGGGCCTCGATGCGCGGTCCGAGCGATTTCCAGAGGGCCGCGGCCTGATCCGCGCGCCCGTGTCCCGAGAGGAAGTGCGCCCGTGCGATCTCGGCCTCGATGCGCTTCTCCTCGGTCGGCGCGAGCGCGGCCTCGCGGGCGAGAAGTGCGTCGTCGAAGTCCGCGTCGCGTGCCGGATCGGGAGCGAACCGTCGGTCCAGGATCTGGCCCCGCCGTTGCCGAAGCGCGCCGAGAAATCCGGAGCGCGTCGCGGCGGAGATCATCGCGTGCGTCTTCGCGACGAGCGCGGTGCCAACGCGGAGGAGTCCGCCCCCTTCCGCGGTCTGAGCGCCTTCTCGCGCGTCGGCGCGACGCTCCCGCCCCACGGCGTCGTTCGGCCGGTCCATCCAGTCGTCCCATGCGTCGGCTTCCTCTGGCGCGAGCGTGAGAAGTGAGAGCAACGAGACGAGCGTTTCCTCGTCCCCCGCCTCGCCGGGCCGGAGAGCCGCGATGCGCCTCCCGACCAGCTCCTGGACGCGCGGCCGGCCCATGAGCCGCGCGAGGCGCTGCGACGCCCGCGGGTCGCCCCAGGACCAGCGTCCTCTGCCGCCGCCGTCCTCTCCGCGAAGAGCGGAGAGGTATTCGTCGACGGCCCCCGGGAGGTCGCGCACCTCTTCGCGCAGGATGCCTGCCTCGAACGCGTGCATGCCCGGGCGGCCGAGCCGCGCGCGGCCTGACTCGAGCGTCTCGAGCGCCTCCGCCATGCGGCCGTAGTCCCAGAAGATTGTCGCGACTTCCAGAATGCGCGCCGGGTCGCGCGGCGACGCCGCCATGACGTTTCGCCAGGCCTCACCCGCGGGGCCCGGGCGATCGAGGTCCTGCCAGGTCTCGCCTGCCGAGGTGTAGACGGCTGCCGGGTCTTCGAGGGCGGGCGCGACCGCGCGCGCGATGCGCTCCACGGCCGACGCGTGCGCGGCGTCGAGACCGGAGAGCGAGCGGTGCAGGGACATGGCCTGCTGCGCGATCGGTCCGTTGCCCGGATACGCCTCGGCGAGACGATCGGCGAAGGGTGTGGCGCGCTCGAACTGCGACAGGCGCGCCCAGCCATCCAGAAGTAGGACGTTTTCCACCGGTGTTCTCACGGGGAGCGCCTCGAGCTCGACGAGAAACGCTTCGAGCCGTCCCCGCTTCACGAAATCGTCGAGGAGGCGTTGCCGCCGCGCGGAGTCCTCGAAGAGCAGGGCGTCCTGGCGGGGCTTGAGGAACGCGTCGGGAACGACCCCTCGCTCCTTCCAGTCCACCGGGCGGCTCCACCGCGGGTTGTCGAAGACCGATCGAAGAATCAGGTGGGACTCCGCCTGCCGCAGGACCTCGGGGCTGGCCGGGAAGCGGTCCAGGGCCTTGAGGCGAAGGTAGTCGCCGAAGCGGACGTAAGGATTCGGCTGTGCCTCGGCCGGGACCGTCTCGAGGATGTTTGGATCCCGGCTGAAGATGTCGGCGGCCCGGAAGCGCGCCACGACGTCGTCGGCGAGAGTCTTCAGCTCCGTTGTCTTCTGCCGCCTCGCGTACCAGCGGGCGAGGCGGTTCCACCACTCCGGCCCGCCGAAGCTCTCCAGCGCCGCGCGATAGCGGGCATCGAGGCCGTCGTCCAGCTTCCAGCCGCCGATCTGGTCCGCCGACCATCGCCAGAGGCTTTCCGCGCCCGGAAGCCGGTCGAGCTCGCCGAGAAGGAGCGTCAGGGAAAGGCGGTGCGAGCGGTCGAGACCAGAAAGCCGCGTGATGGCTTCCCGGAGCGCGGGACCATAGACGTCCCGCGCAGCCGGGCGGCCCTCCCCCTCGCGCGCTTGCGCGGGAGCTTCCAGAGTCGGCATCGAGCCTGCCGGTGCGAGGAGCTTCAGGCGCTCGCTCCAGAGCGCGGCCTCGCGCTCCGGCTGCGGCTTCGTCTGCCTGAGGGCGAGAAGGACGACGCGCCGGGCCTCGGCCCGCGTGGCTTCGTCGCCCGCGTCGGCTTTCGGCAAGAGCTTCAGGGCGCTGTCTCCCTCGCCGCGCTCTACGTGTCGCGCCATGATCGCGACGGTGAGCCCCGGCAGCTTCGGATGTTTCGGGGCGCGCTTTTCCAGCTCGGCCGCGAGGAGCCGGGCGGCGGCAAACGTGCGGTCGGGCAGCCGGCGCGCCTCCAGCTCGGCGAGCGCGCGTTCCTTCTCGAATCCGGTGAGAAGCAGCGAGAGACCTCCCGTCAAGAAGCCGGGAGTCACGTCGATGCGAGCGGCCCACCGGTAGGACTCGTCGTTGTACACGCCCCACGCGAGCGGCCGCCCTCCCGCCTTGAGGGCGAGCTCTGCCAGGGTCTCGAGGTCGTCGAGCTTTTCGGCGGGAGTTCCCGTCGAAGCGGCGGCGAGCCGCGCGCGAAACGCCTCGGGCACTCCGTCGACGGATTCCCAGAGACGGGCGGTGAGGAGCCACGCGCCACGGTCGAACGAGGCCGCGTGGCGCCGCTCGATCTGTGTCAGGAGCTCGAACGCGAGGTCGCCGCGGCTCTTCCCTTCGAAGTAGCGGGCAAGAAGGAGAAACGCCTTCGGGTCGAACGAGCGTTCCAGCGCGAATCGCCAGCCGTCCAGCTTCGCGCGGGCCGCTTCATCCGCGCGGCGCGCGAAAACCTGGAGCGTCTGCGGATCGGGCCGCCTCGACGCATCCCCTACGAAGGCTTCGAGCACCGCATACGCGCCGACCGGGTCTCCGTGGGTGCCCTTCAGGTCGGAGGCAAGTACCGCCCGGCGCTCGTCCGGCAGAGCCGCCGCCATCCTGAGCGCGTCCTCGGCTTCGTGCAGCCGGCCGGCGGCCTCGAGGGAGCGGATCCAGTCCTCCGTAAACGCCGGGTCCCGGGGAAAGAGCGCGGCCCGGTCCGCTTTCATCGAGAGGGGCTCGGCGACGTCCGGATGTGCCTCGGCCCACCCGATCCGTTCGGTGGCGAGGGCGCGCTTCTCGCCGTCGGAAAGGCCCGGAAGCGCTTTCGCGGCACAGGCGAATGCAAAGGTCCACGACCGGTAACGCGCGCCCCAGCGGGCGGCCTCGGCCCACGCCGCGGGCGCGGCCCCGCCGCTCCGGGACGCCCACTCGGAGAGCGCCTTCTCGGCGCCCGCGCGATCTCCCAGCTCGCGGCGCGCTTCGGCCAGGTGCCGGAAAGCGACGAGCGCGTTCGTCCCGTCCGCCGCGGCGACTCCCGAAGTCGCCGCTTCGAGCGAGGCGGCCAGCTCCCGAGTCGGCGCGGGGTAATGCACCGTCCGCCCGTCCACGACCGCGCGGCGCGTTGCGATCGACATCAGAAACTCGCCGTCAGAAAGCTCGGTCCACGGGATGACGGAGGAAGACGGAGAGGGAGACGACGAAGAAGAGAACCCTTGCTCAGAAAGTGAAAACAGGACGATGACCGCCAGCGCGCCTTTTCTCTCTCTCATCTGACTTCCACCGTCGTTCTTGCGAAACCATGGTTCCCTGCGCCGTCCGTGGCCTCGAAGAAGATCTGCCTCGCTCCCGCGGCACCGGGCGGGACGAAAAGCTCGCCCACCGAGCGCTTCGACGACCGATCCCAACGAAGGGGAACGGGCGGGCCTTCGCCGAGGCGCGCGGCCAGGAAGACGACGTCCGAATCGGCGCGCACCGAGACACGGAGCGTCCGCCCCGGAGCTGCCGGACCGGGGGGATCGGGAAGGATGACGGGTGGCGTTCCGTCGACAACGAGGTACTTCGTCTCGACGAGCGTGCGGCCCGACACGTCGTGGAGAACGATACGGAGAGGCAGCCTTCCGTCGGGCAGACCCTCCGGGACGAGAAAGCGCCCTTCCCATACGCGGCTGTTCGGGCGGCGCACGAGGTCGACCCGCTTCCCGAAGGGCAGCAGCGCGGAAGCGGAAACGATGCCCGGGTCCGCTTCGATGCGGATGACCGGATCTCCCGGCTGGATGCGCCGCGGGCGAAGCAGCGACCGTGGCGCGGCAAGGAACGCCGTGTAGGGCGTTACGAACTTGTACCGGCGCGAGAGGGCGAGGATCTCGTCCACCCACTCGCGCTTCTCACCCTCGAGCTCGATCAGCCTGAGCAGCTCGTCGACGCGCGCGCGCGCCCACCGGCGGGGAAGGTCGCGCGCCTCGAGCGCCGTCTCGGGGAATGGCGTCGTCACGGAGAGGGGCTCGCCGGAAGCGTCCCTGAGCATGAGAGTGGCCGACGCGAGAGGAACGGCATACCGTCCAATCCAGCCCGAGAGCGACCCCCGCGCCGGCGGCTGCGTCAACACGGCGTAGACGTCGCGCAGCTTCGGGTCGCCGCCCGAAACCGTGAACGGAACGTCGCCGCGTTCTCTCCTCGACATGGAGGGTGTCGGCTTCGGCGCGGGTGCGGCCGTCTCGAAGAGACGCCGGTAGAAGAGCGTCGCTTCGGCCGTCTCGCCCGAGGATGCAGTCGCCGTCGCGAGCGGGAGGAGCGCCGCGGAGGCAACGGCGTAGCTCTCGCGTGTCTCTTCTCCGGTCAGGATCGTGAAGAGCGGAATGCCCCCGCGCGCGGCGACGAGATCGCCGCTCGGCCCGACGCCGTCCGTGAGGAGGACGATCCGCCCGGACCCTCCCACCGCTTTCGCCCCGGCCTTTACCGCCGCGGCCACGTCGGTCCCCGGCGCGAGCAGCCGGGCACGGAGGGCGACGAGCGCCGCCTGCCTCGCCGCGGGCGAGGCCGCGACCACCCCGGCGGTGTCCGGCGCGGGAGAGCGATCGAAGGGGATGAGAACGAAGCGATCCTTCTCGCTGAGGGAGTCGAGGATCTTCACGAGGGCGCCATAAGCCGCCTCGAGGCCGCCCCAGCGATGCGAGAGCGAGGTGTCGAACAGGAGGGCGAGCGTGAGTGGCGCTCGGTGGCTCGACTCCGCAGGCCCACTCGCGGCCGCCGGGCTCGTCGCGCCGGCACCCGGCCGATATTGCAGGAGAAAGAATCCGTCCTTTTCCGGCGGAATCTCCGACGGACGCTCCCAGGGCGCGAGTGCGAGCCCGTCCGGGAGCGCTCCGGACGGATTCCGGAAGGCGGACACCGTGAGCGGCGCGGAGGACGCCGGGCGGAAGCGCAGGACGACGTCCTTCTCCAGCTTCACGTTCGTACCGGAAAAGACCGCCTCGTTGCCCGTCCGCGAAAGCTCGAGGCCGCCGCCGACCGGCGGCTCGAGTGTTCCGTCGAGGAGCGTCACGCGCACACGCAGGCTCCCAGCGACGGGCGGCTCGCCGTCCCTCGGCCTGAACGCGATGCGAAACTCGCCGACTCCGTCCAGCCAGGGCACCTCCTGCTGGTACTCGAGCTCGAGGCGCTTCGTGCCGAGCGCGGGAATCGGCGCCACCTTGACCGAGAAGACCGCGCCTCCCGAGGATCGGTCCGCCGCGCGACCGGAGGAGCCCTTGTCGCGGTCTTCTTCCTCTCCCTGTTGGAGAAGGCCGGGATCGATGCGCTGCGTCGTGAGGTCGCGATAGATCGCGCGCGCCCGCCGCTTTTCGAGAATAACGCCGGGAATGCGCGTGAGGCCGTCCCACACCGCGAAGTCCCCGACCGCGCCCGAGGCCGGAAGTGCGAAGCGCCACGTGCCTTCCTGAACGGCCCCGGTGTGGTTTTCGAAGACCTGCCGCACGTTCACGCGCGCATATCCGCGGACGATTCCCGCATCGATCTCCATGGAACGCAGCGAGAGCACGCGGAGATCCGGGTGGCCGGTGGACGTCGGAACGAGAAGACCGGTCTGCGAAAGACCCGGAAAAGAGACAGAGATGGTTACAAACAAGAGAACGAACGTGATCGGGAGATTTGCAATCTTCCGCTTCCGCCTTGACGGGCTGGCACCGAAGGGTATCTCCAGCAAAGTCATTCTCTTTCTCTGTCGTTCTGAAGAGCAATCCTCGCGAGGCCTTCGTCCGTCCCGACGTAGAGATGCGTCGGCGCGTCCGCCGGCAGAAACGCCAGGCTGAACACGTCCGGCGAGGGAAGCGGGAGATTCAGCTTCTCGAAGCGCGCGACGCCCGGGTCCGAGCGCCAGAGGCCCTGGCCCTCAGTCCCGATCCAGACGCGCCCGGAGGGATCCGCGAGCATGGCGCCCGCGTTGATCTTCAGCCCGTCGGTCTCCACGAAACGCTCCCAGCTTTCGCCGCTCCCTTCGCCCCGGCGCCTGACCACGCCGCCGCCGTACGTGGCGACGAGGAGCGAGTCGCCCGTGTCGCGAAGCGCGGTGATCCACGGGTGCGGGAGCTTTCCCTCCCCCGCCACCACGCGCGCGACGTGGCGGCCGTCGATCCAGCCGAGTCCCGACGGAGTCCCCACCCAGAGCCGGCCGTTCGTCGAGGACGCCAGCGCGAACGCCTGGTTGCCCGGCAGGCCGTGGAAAGCCGAGAGCAGCCGCTTCTCGGGAAGAAGGACTCCCTGGCCATAGCCCACCGCGACGCCCGAGCGCGTGGCGGCGAGCGAGAAAGCGGCTCCGGGATTGCTCTCTTCCCGGGTGGCCACCGGCCGTCCGTTCTCCAGCCGGACGAGACCCCGCAGCGTCGCAGCCCAGACCGTTCCCCCGGAGGCCAGGAGAGCGTTCACGCCCCATCCGGAGCTGGCGGGAACCGCGTTCCAGATAAGCCCGTCTTTCATCGCGACGCCTCTTGCGAGACCTCCGTCGAAGAACCCGGCCCAGAGCGTCGTTCCCTCCGCGGCGAGCGCATTGACGTGGGGGCGGGGAAGCGAGCCGGGCGCCGCTTCGCGCACGAGGACGAATCCCCGCTCGCGATCGCGCCGCCAGAGCCCGCTCTTTCCGGCCGCGAAAAGCTCTCCGCGGTCCGCGAAGAGACGCGTGAACGACTCGGGCGTTCCCTCTTCGGTCCGTGACCCGTCCGGCCCGAGCGAGGCCATGCGATTCGTCTCGCGCTCGGGAAGCATCCGCCAGAGGCCGGCCGTGAGAGCTCCGTGTCCGGCGTCGCCGCCCCGGGGATGAACTGCGAGCGACGGCGTCTCTCCGTGTGGCGAGCCGTAAGCAATGCCGAGAGGCGTCGCGGCCCAGAGAACGCTCGCGCCCGCGTCGAACGCGAGTTCCTCGATCCAGGGATCGGGTGTGACCACGCGCCGCACAGCGCCGCCCGAGGCGGAGACGATGCGGAGCCCCGTCTCGCCGCCCGCAGCGATCTCGCCAGACGGAAGAAGAGCAATCGCCCGGACACTTTCGCCGTCGACGCGCTCGATCTCGCTCGAGCCGAACGCAACCCGAAAGAGTCCCTGCCGTGCGCCGACCAGGAGCTCACCACCCTCGGTCTCGACGAGGGCGCGCACGTCGAGGCGCCCCCAGGACGACGTCGCCTCCTCCGGTCCGCCCTGCGTGAGCCGTCCCCATCCTCCGCGCTCGGCGGCGAAGACCAGCGTCTCCCGCCAGCTCGCGACCGCCCGCTGGCGGAGGGTGGAGAGCCCCGCGATCGGGTCGAGGCGGCGCGTGCCGTCGGAGAGACCCGCGCCTCCCGCTTCCCAGAGCGCCCCGCCCACGACGGCGAGAGACGCGATGCTGGCGTCTCCCGTCAACGCGACGGCCGCGGAGGAAGGAGAGACGACCGCCCGAAACAAGAGAGGACGAATGGTCTCGGCGCGGAGGCGCTCGGGGGAAGCAGCCTCGCGAGTCTTCGCGGCGACGTGCCGGAGCCACAGCGCGCCTGCCGACGCGAGTGCCAGGCAGACGAGACCCGTCCCGAGGAGCGCGGCTCTTCGAAGACCCTTGAGGGACACGGCGCGGATCTTAATGGCTGCCTCCTCCGTTTCGTGAGAAACGCACGGGTCGTGCCGGCCCACTGGACAGCGCCCGTACTTCTTACGCCGATCCACGTGTTTTCCGTTTCGAAGAAGGTGCACCCCTTTGGAGATTACGGGCCTCGCCGTGTCGTTCTCGGCGCGCCGCCCCCTGCTAACCTTCCGGCAGACCGTCATGAAGCTCGTCATTCAGATCCCCGCCTGGGACGAGGCGGAACAGATCGGACCCGCACTCGCGGAGCTGCCTCGCCGCGTGCCCGGGTTCGAGTCGGTCGAGACGCTCGTCGTGGACGACGGCTCGACCGACGACACCGCGGAGGCCGCGCGCCGGGCGGGAGCGGGCCACGTCGTCCGGCTTCCCATCCACCGTGGACTCGCGTTCGCCTGGCGGGCCGGGCTCGACGCCGCGTTGCGTCTCGGGGCCGACGTCATCGTCTCGACCGATGCCGACCGCCAGTACGCGGCGGCCGACATCGAGGTGCTCGTCGCGCCGATCCTGAAGGGCAAGGCCGAGATCGTCGTCGGCGACCGCGGCGTCGCGACGAAGGACGACTTCTCCCCCGGCAAGCGCCTCACACAGCGTCTGGGGTCATGGGTCGTGCGGCGCGTCTCCGGCACCGACGTGCCCGACGCGACGTCCGGCTTCCGCGCCCTCACGCGCGAAGCCGCGATGCAGCTCAACGTCTTTTCGAAGATGACGTATACGATCGAGACGCTCATCCAGGCCGGCAACAAGGAGATGGCGGTCGCCTCGGTCCCCGTACGGACGAACCCGCCCGTCAGGCCGTCGCGCCTCATCCGGCGCACGTCGAACTACGTCCTCGTCCAGGGCGCGAACATCCTGCGGATCACCGCGCTCTACAAGCCGTTGCCCGTGTTCTTCGGCGCCGCGGCCCTCCTCGCGTTCGCCGGCCTCGCGCTCGTCGCGCGGTACGTCTGGTTCGTCGCGATGGCTCAGAACCCCGCGGGCCACCTCCAGTCGCTCCTCCTCGCCGCCGTCCTCTTTGTCGCGGCGGTCGTCTGCTTCCTCTCCGGCCTCCTCGCGGACCTCATCTCGATCAACCGCGCTCTCCTCGAGGAGCTCGTCGTCGAGAAGAGGAGAGATGCTGCTTCGGAGAAAGACAGAGACCCGGGGATTCGGATTTCTTAGAAGGTGAGTGAAAGGCGTAAGAAAATCTTCTCGCTGGCCTGTGTTGCGGCCCTCGTCGTGCTCTTCGGCCTCGCATTCCGACACTCTTCAGCAGAAATCTCTTCCCGTCTCTCCTCCTCGAACCCTCTTCTCATTGCGCTCGGCTTCCTCCTCAATCTGCTCGCGTTCGTGCCGCGTGCGGTGCGCCTGAATCTCCTGCTGCCGCCGGGCGAAAGCGTTCCGTTTGGGCGCGCGTGGTCGGTCTCGGGCGCGACGACGTTCCTCCTGCAGGTGATGCCTTTCCGGAGCGGCGAGATCGCCTCATGGGCTTCGATCCGCGCCGTCCTCGGCGCTACGTGGGCCCGGTCGGGCGCGGTCTTCGCGCTCTCGAAGCTCCTCGACACGGCGACGCTCCTCCTGACGGGCGTCGCCGGCGCCGCCTGGCTCCTCCTCGCGCGCGGGACGGCCGTCCTCGGGGCGGCCACCGCTGCCGCGTGCGTCGCCGGGGCCGCCGCACTCGTCTTCCTTCCCACGGTGTCCGGACACCTCGTCGAGCGCCTCGCGCCCCGCCTGCCCGAGGGCAGCCGTCCCCTCGCTTTCGCGGACGAGCTCGCCCTCGGCCTCGCGGTCGCGCGGCGCGCCCCGGCGCGGTACGCGGGCGCCGCGCTCGCGGCGTTCGCGTTCCTCGGGTTCCACCTCGCGGCGCTCTGGGTCACGGCGAAGGGCCTCGGCCTGCCGCTCCATCCGGCCGTGCTCTCGGTAGCGCTCCTCGCGTCCATCACGACGGCGGCCGTCGTCCCGTCGCCCGCCGGAACCTTCGGGCCGTACGAATCGGGTTTCGCCGCCGCGGCCGCGGTGGGAGGCGGACTCCCCCTCGTAGCCGGGGCCGTCCTCGGCGGCCTTCTCCACCTCTTGACGACGCTCGCCGCAGGTGCGGCGGGCCTGCCGTTCCTGCTTGGACGGTTGAGAGAGAATCCGCGCCCATGAAGGCATCGATGACCCACGCGGCAATCGTGCTGCTCTTTGCCGCGGCCTTTCCCGCGCATTCGCAGAAATCTCCTTCTTCTCCGAAGCAAAAGATTTCCTCTTTCGGCGCCCTCGAGGCGGACTACGTCCGGGCGTTCCTGAACCGGTTCCCGGTCGTCGCGACGTACCTCGGCGCCGAGGGGCTGGACTCCACGTACGCGGTGCTGGACGGCAAGCTGCGCGACTACTCTCCCGCGGCGCTCCTCGCCGAGCGCGACGAGTGGCGCGGGTTCGAGGCTCGGCTCGCGAAGGTCGACGAGAAGAGGCTGTCCGAGGCCGACCGCATCGACGCGGCCGTCCTCAAGGCACAGCTCGCATTCCTCGTCCACAATTTCGACCGGCGCGTGCACGAAAAGGCCCTCGACGTCTTCCTCGAGGAGCCGCTCCGGGGAATCGAATTCACGCTTCAGGGAATGACGCCCGGCGCGGAAGGGGTCCGCGGTACGGCCGCCGAGTGGCGCGGTGTCGCGTTGCGCGCGGCCGCGGTGCCCGCATACCTGAGGACGGCGCTCGCGAACGTGCGGCGCGGTGCGTCCGGCAACGCGATCCCGGACCGGCGGCTCATTGTGAGCGCTGTCGACGCGGCCGAGTCGACGGCCGTGTACTTCGAGAAGAGTCTTTCCGAAACGGCCGCCGCCTGGGGCGCCGGCGCCGACACGAGGTCGGCGCTCTCGGTGGGCTGCCCGGCCGCGGCCGCCGCGTTCCGGGAATTTCGCAAAGGCCTCATGGATCTCTTCTTCGAGGCGGGAGGGAAGACTCTCAAGCCGGCTTTCGACAGGGATCGCTTCGCGGCGGGCGAGACGGAGTATTCGTGGGCGCTCCGGAACAACCTGCGGGTCTCCGCGACCCCGCGCGAGCTCCACACGCGAGGCAAAGCGGCGGTCGTCTCGACGCTGACGCAGATGACGGCGCTCGCGGGCCGGAGCGCTCTCACGCGGGGCTGGTCCGACACGTCGCTCGCCGGCGTCGTCACGAAGCTCGAGGAGGAGATTCCGAAGACGGACGCCGAAATGCTCGCGTCGTACCAGCAGGCGTGCCAACGGCTCGTCGCCTACGGCAGGAAGACGGGAATGTTCGATCTCCCGGCCGGCTACAAGCTCGACGTGATCTTCACGCCGCCGCCGCTCCGCAACACGATCGACGCGGCGTACTATCCCGCGCCGCAGTTCAAGTCCGGCGGCGTCGGGCAGTTCTACGTGACGCCCACCGGCGACGATCCCTCCCTCCTTCGGGACCACGCGCGCGCGGCGGTCGCGTCCCTCGCGGCGCACGAGGGATTCCCCGGCCACGACTGGTACTACCAGTTCACCCGCGCGCACGCGGCGTCCATCCCGGCGACCCGCTGGCTGCTCCCCGGCGGCATCGAGGACTCCGCCTCGATGTGGGAGGACGCGCTCTCGTCCGAGGGCTGGGCGCTCTACTGCGAGCAGCTCGTCGGCGAGGCGCGCGAGGGCGCACCCGAAGGCTTCTACACGCCCGAGGAGCGGCTCTTCCAGCTCCAGAACCAGCTCCTCCGGGACGCACGTGTCGTCGTGGACACGGGCCTCCACTGCGGTTACATGTCCTGGGACGACGCCGTCACGTACCTCGCGCGCAACGTGCGCTTCGTGCGCGGGCCCGTCTCGACCGATCCGAAGGTGAACCCGAGCGCGGCGGAGAGAGCGGCCGTCGACGGAATGCAGAAGGCCGCGTTCCGCTATTCGAAGTGGCCCACGCAGGCGATCACGTACTTCCTCGGAAAGGCCGAGATCCTCGCACTTCGTGAGGAATGCCGCCGGATCGAAGGTGCCGGCTTCTCCGAGCGGCGCTTCCACGAGGAGTTCCTCCTGGAAGGGCAGATCCCGCCCGGCATGTTCCGCGGCCGGCTCCTCGCGAAGGCACGGGCCCGCGCGGAAACAACGGGGGCACCGGACGCGGCAAGCGTCGGGATCTCGAGGTGATTTTCATGGAGGCGATCCTCCCTCAACCTTGAGGACCGTGCCGGCCGAGTAGGCGTTGAACTCGGGGGCGTACATGGACTGGACCGTCGCGGGCCCGACGCGGAATGTCCCGGCCATGTTCGCACGCAGCCGGTACTTGAACGTGTACTCGCCGACCGGAAGGCGCTCGAAGAAGAAGTTCGTCGCCGAGTCGCGCGTCTCCTCGTACCAGGCGATCCCGAGATCCCACTTCCACTTCGAGAGGACGTTCTGGGGCTCGAGACCGGCCGCCCGCGGGTCCCGCAGATGGACGTACTCGGCGTCGTGCTTCGTCCGGAGCGAGATCTGGACCTCGATCTCGTCGCCCGGCTTGATGACCGCGCCCTCGGCGAGCGGCGTCAAGGTGAACCCGGTCCCCTTGTTCTCGCGGCGGAAGTACGTCCTGGAGACGTTGAAGAAGTCCCCGCGGTCTTCCGTCGGCAGCTTCTCGGTCGAGAAGTGCCACGCGGCCGACGCGAAGACGAAGCCCTTGCCTTCCTTCTCCACGATGATGGTGGAGGTCGTCTTCGAATCGACCCTTTCGCCGGGAATCACGACCCGGTTGTTCTTGCCGGTGTACTTCTCCGGATCGAACGTGAAGGTCACCTTCTGCGTTCCGACGATCACGGTCGCGTCCTCGGGCGCCCCGAGCGCGCCCTCCTTCTTCAGGTAGTGGACGAGCGAATAGATGACCTCGGCCGTCGCGCGCGTCGACTTCCACTGGTTGAGCTTCTTGTTCAGGAGGAGCCACTGGACGAGGCCGTCCATCTTCGGGTTCGCGGGGTCCAGCTCGAGGAGCGTTCGGAGCGCGAACGCGTGCGTCTCGATCGTGTCGTTGTACCAGAGCCAGGAGCGGTCCTCGGGCGCCCAGAACGTCCCCTGCTCCTCGTTCGACTTCGCCGAATCCATGACGGAATCCCACACGAGCTTCGCGTCGGCGGGGCGGCCCATCCGCTTGAGCGTGAGCGAGAGGTAGCCCTTGAGGTACGGCGCGTGGTTCCTCCAGTGCTTGAACGAGTAGTCGAGCATCTCCTTGCGCTCGGCGTCCGTGAAGACGCCGCCCGACCACGAGACGTCGGGATACGTCGAGAGGACGTAGTTCAGGAACGTGACGAACTCCCAGCAGCCGTCCCTCGCCATGCACGCGCGCCAGTCGCTGCGATAGTGCTGGGCGACGTAACCCCACGCGCGCGTCGTCACGTCCTTCGGCACGTCCACGCCGAACTCGAGGCCCTTCGCGAAGCCGTGGAGGATGTAGAGCGTCATGTAGGGCGAGGGCGGGCCGCCCGGGAACCACGGCCACGCGCCGATCGAGGTCTGCGCCTTGCGGAGGCGCGCGAGGGCGGACTCCTGGTTCGCCTTCGCGACACGCGGGTCGAGGGTGTTGATCGTCTCGATGTCGGTGCGGCCGCCTTTCGCGGTCACGAGCCACGGCGTCTCCTCGAGCGCCATCTTCCGGTTCGGATCCGTTTCGTCCCACGACTCGAGCGGCGTCGTCCGCTTCGACATCTCGGCCGCCATCTTCGCAACGGCCGGGTAGTCCCGGTAGACGCTCGACACGATCCCCGTCGAGAGGAACCGGTTCAGCGTCTGCTCCGTGCACTCGTACGGGTAGTTCGTGAGGTACGGCAGCGCCTGCAGGACCGTGTAAAAGAGCTGCGCGTCGACCGTGACGACCATCTGCTCGTTCACGAGCGTCGGGTCGTCGTTCTTCGCGAGGTCGTCGAAGCGGAGCGTCTTTCGATCCTTGTTTTTGAGCGTCACGAACCGCGACTGGACGAGGTGCATCCGGCCCGGGAGGACGGGCAGCGGCCGGACCTCACCGTCCGACAGGTCGCCCGAAGTCGCGACGGCCTTGAAGGCGACGGTCGTCAGGCCCTTCGGCGCCGTGACGGGGAACGTCAGGTTCGTCCCGCCGCCGGCGGGCGCCGTGAACGCGCGAGACGCCGCGCTCGCCGCGAGACCGAACACGGGGAGAAGACTCTTGCCCGTCGACGGGTCCATGATCTCGAACGCGAGCGAGCCGCTCAGCGGCTTCGCGGACGCGTTGTTGACGACGACCTTGATCTCGGCCTTGTCGCCCTCGCGCAGGAAGCGCGGGACGTAGGGGCGGACCATGAGGTCCTTGACCGTCTTCGTCTCGGCGCCCACGGATCCGCCGCGCAGGTCCTTCGTGATCGCGTGGACGAATACCCTCCACGACGTGACGGAGTCGGGCACGGTGAACTCGATCGAGGCGGAGCCGTCGGCGTTCGTCAGGAGCTGCGGCTGCCAGAACGCGGTTTCAGAGAAATTGCTTCGGAGGGCGGTGCCAGCGTCGTCTCCGGTGATGCCGGCCTTTCCGGCGTCGCCGTCTTTCTTCTTAGACAGTGAATCGGTCTCCTCGTCTCGTCGTTCCTTCGAGTCGGAGAGCTTTCCTTCCGCCGCCACGGACGCCACTTCCTGTCGCGCCATCGCCGACTTCATCGCCATTGGCGCCGAGGCGGGGTACGCCTGGTTGTAGGCGCCCCCCATCCCCCGGTTCCGCACGCCGGGACCGCCGATCCCGTAGCCGCTCTCGAATTTCAGCTGATCGGGGCGGAGGTAAGGAGACGACGGCGGCGACGGGAAGCCGCTGCTCGTGAGCCAGAGCTGCGGGGCCGGACCCAGCGTCGCGCGAGACACGACCGGCGTCGCGCGGTTCGGGAGCAGCTGGAGCGGGCTGGGCGGGCGGTGCGGGGCGAAGGAGTCGAGGCTCCGGTCGTACATGTACGCGAGGAGCTCGGCCGTCTCCTTGAGCGGGTGCTCGGGCGTCGCGCCCTTGACCGTCACGCGCCACGTCTCGGTCTGTCCGGGCCGGAGGCGGTCGCGGAACGTCGCGAAGGACACCTTCAGCTCACGGTCGTCCCAGGGCACGAGCACGCTCTGGGTCTGCTGGAGGAACTGGTGGTCGCGCACGACCGTCACGGTGACCGCGAAGCCGCCGCGGTCCTCCTCGCCGACGGGCCGTTCGATCACCGTCGCGTCGCTTCCGGCCTTGAGGATGCGCCGCTCGATCAGCTTCCCGGCGCGGGCGACGTCCAGGTAGAGCGTCTGACCCTTGAGACCCGAGGCGACGTAGAAGCGGGCGACGCCGCCGGCCTTCACCGACGAGGACTCGGCGAGGAGGACGAGCGGCAGCGCCGGCGACGCCTTCGCGCCCGCGGCGAGGAAGTCCTGCTCCGTCTCGTACTTCGCGCCGAAGTCGTCGACCGTCGTGTACCGCAGGCGGTACGCGCCCGGCGAAAGGGCGGGCAGGTCGAGTCTCGCTTCCCCCTTCGCGCCATGTGTCAGGGCTCCGGTCGCCTCCTCGGCGCCGTCCTTCCACGCGTGCAGCCACTCCTCGACGGAGTAGCCCGTCGCCCAGCGCGGACGCAGCCGGTCGCCGGGGGTGGTCAGATCCAGAGTGGCTTGCTTCTCGCTGTCCGAAGCGCCGGATGAAGATTTCTTTGAAGGTAATTCGGCAGGGAGGAGAGTCTTCTCCGGCTGGACGAGCCGCAGCAACCGCCAGGTCCCCTTGCCGGCCCGAGGCGCACCGTCCAGGTCGGAGCGCACGATGGTCGCCTCGCCCGTCTTACCCTCCAAGAAGAAATTCTTCTCTTTCTCAATCCTTGCCTTCACGCTCACGAACCCGAGGCGGAAGGAGCGGTCGGCCGAGCGCGTCTCGCCACCCTCGTCCGTCACGTCGACCGAGAGCCGGTACCGGTATGTGATCTCCCGGCCCGCGCGCTCGTCCGCCTTCGGCGTGAACGTCACCGCGAACGCGCCGTCCGCTCCGAGCGCCGTACGGCCCGTCGCGACTGTCTCATTCGCCGCGGGACGCGCGCCGCCCCACCAGCCCCACCACCACCACGAGGGATACTCGGGCTCGCGCGTCACGCGCCAGGCGACGCCTCCGCCCGCGACGGGCAGGCCGAAGTAATAGCGCGCCTCGCCCCGGAACGTCGCGGGCCGGTTCAGGCGCAGCGCATCCTTCGACTCCGCGAGCGTCGCTTCGAACGTCGGGCGCTTGTACTCCTCGACCCGGATTGCGGCCGCGCCGCTCCAGCTGCTCTGCACGCGCCAGGCGCCAAGCGCGCGGCCGGCCGGAATCGCGAACTCTCCCGCCACCGAGCCCCATGCGTTCGTCGTGACGGTCTTCGACTCGACGGGCTGGCCGTTCGCGTCGATGAGAGAGATCGAGAGGGTCGACTCGGGCGCGACGCGCAGGCGGGCGAGGTCCGCGCGCCCGCGGTAGACGACGGCCTTCCAGAGGACCTTCTGGAGGGGCCGGTAGATGCTACGGTCCGTGAAGACGAGGGCGGACGTGGTGTCCGAGGGCGTGGCCCGGCTCCAGAGCGAGAGATAGCTCGCGTCCAGCGCCACGTCGTCGCCGCGCCGCGCGAAGAGGAACGTCTGCTTCCCGTTGCGGTCGGTCGCGGGCTCGATGGCCGCGAGGCCGTCCGGCCCGGCCGTCGACTCAACGATGCGGTGATGCCCGTTCTGCCAGTCGTACTGCCAGAGGGCCACCTTCGTTCCGGCCGCGGGGCGGCCCGTGGTTCCCGAGACGGCACGCGCCTCGACGCCGCCCATGTCCGTCTGGCGGATCGTGAGCACGAGATCCGTTTCGATCATCCCGGCGGCGTGAAGGGGTCCCTTCTCCGGCGAAAATCCCCTGTCGGCCGAGGCGACGACAACGTGAAGTCCGCGCCCGAGGGAGGGCGGCGTCACGAACGTGCGGTGGGACCGGTAGTCGGTCGTCGCGGGAAGCGCGGACTCGAACGAGGCGACGGGTGTCTCCTTCGCGACGAGCGCGTCGAGCTCGCGCCCCTGCGGCAGGAGGTTGTAGTCCTTCGCCCGGCCGAGACGGGCCTCGAGGTCCACCGCGTAGGCCCGGAAGTAGAGCGTCGGGAGGTTGCGGTGCGTGACCTCGATCGAGCGGCGGCCCGCGCCGTCCGCGGCCATCGCGGCCATCGACCAGTCCGGCGCCTCGATCTGCCCCACGATCGAGCGCCCGCGCGCGGCGCCGAGCGACTTCGGGTGGGCCTGGATCGCCTCGAGGGCGAGCGTCCGGGCGCGCACGAGGGCGCCCGGCTTGTCCTCGCCCCTCGTGAAGTCCGCGAGCTGGGCCTTGCCCATCGAGTACCACGAGACGTCAGCGTACGAAGGCAGCCTCCCCGCGAGGTCCCTGCGAATCGCGGCCTTGTCGCCCGAGTCGGTGAAGGCGGCGTCGAGATGGCGCAGCCTCTCGAGGCGCGCTTCCAGCGCGGCCTCCCGTTCGCCCCCCGCCGCGTGCCACGCCTCGAGGTCGTCGAGGACCGCGCCGAGCTTCAGGAGCGGGTGGACGGCCGGATCGCCGAGCTTCACGAGCTTCGACGCCGCGGCGTCGCCCGCGATGAGGGACTTCGCGTCCAGCGCGAAGACGCCGTTCGACTGCTCGGGCCGCCAGCCGGACGTGTCCGCGAGGAGCGCCGCGAAGAGGTACGACGCGGCGTCGCGCAGCGTCCCGCGGATCTCCTTCGGATAGTTGTTGGGCTCGACGAACTCGGCGACGGCGTCGACCTTGACGCGCCCGAGCGCTTCGCGGTCCTTCCAGACCTCGACGTACGCCCTCACCGCCTCGGCCTGGATCTCGTCCCGCGTCCACGCCTTGAGGTCCACGGCGTTCTTCGAGGCGACCTTCTCGCGCTGAAAGACCTCCCCCGAGTAGGCCTGCGCATACGTCACGAGCGACTGCGCATAGAAGAGACGCAGGGTGGTGCGTGGCAGCAGGCCCTTCGGCCAGGGCTGGTCCTTCAGGAACCGGACCGACGTCTCGTAGCCGTGGAGCGCGGTCCGGAGCTGGACTTCGCGGACGAGCGCCTTCGCCTCGTTCGCCTCGTCGCCCGCGGCGCGCGCAGCGCCCCGGATCTTTCCGACCCTCGAGGCCGCCTCTTCGAGCTTCTGCTCGGAGACGAGCCGCTCGACTTCCTTCCAGGGGTCGCCTTCCGTCACGCGGGCTCCCGCGAAGGTGAGGGCCACGCGGGCGGTCCCGGCGGCGAGGAGAACAGCGATTGCGTAGAGGGCGATCCGGCGTGCATGTCTCATGGTGTCTCCGCCAGTCTAAGACCCCCGAGACGTGGAAAGGTTCCCGTTCAGCGCATCAACCGGAACGCGGCGACGGCCTCGAGCTTTCGGCCCTTTCGCTCCGCCAGCATACGGCGCGCGAGGCGGCGCACGAGAGAGGCCCAGTCTGGCGTGCGTCCGCCGGCGGCGTTCCGGAGAATCTCCAGCCAGTTCTCGGGCCGAATGCCACGGATCGAGGTTCCAGGGCGGAGGATCAGCTCCGCCCATTCGGGGCGCGGCGAGCCGTCGAATCCCGTCGCCGCCACTTCAACCGCGGTGCCGCGGCGCAGGACGTACAGGAGGCCCGCCCCCGAAACGCCCGCTTTCTCGATCAGGAGGAGCCCGGTCCGGCCGCGCGCGCCATCCTCGAGCTCGCGGAACAGCCCCTCCACGAGCGCATGACCCGAGGCGAAGAAGTCGAGGTCCTCCTTGCGCACGGCCTCGCCGCGGTCGAACGTGCCGAGCCAGCGCGCGTCGCCGGCGACTCCCGGCAGGTGCTCGACGAGCGCGTCCGCGCCGAACTCCACATACCACGTGCTCTTCCCCGCCCGCTCGACGGTCTCGAAACCGTGAAGATCCGCGGCATCGAGGACGAATCTCTCCATGTGCTCGTCGAGATCGGCGGGCACGCGTGCGAGAATCTGGGCCGCCTTTTCGGCCGCGTATCCCTCTTGGTGCAGGTGGTGGTAGACAGCCTTCTGCCGCGCGTCGACCGCGGACCGCATCCCCTCCGCGAGAGCCTCTATCGGCAGGGGCTTTCCGACCTTCTTGAACCGCTCGGCCTTCAGGATCGCGGCTTCGACGTCCGCCAGCGAGCGCTCGAGCCCGCCGAGCGGCGCCGTGAAAAGGCCGATGCGCTCGTAGAGATCCACGACCTCGCGCTCGAAGCCTCCGGCCGGACGGAAATAGACGATCTCGACCGGCATCGACCGGTTGATCCGGTCGAGCCGGCCGATCCGCTGCTCCACCGCGGCCGGGTCGCGCGGCAGGTCGAACAGGACGAGGCGGCGGCAGAACTCGAAGTTGCGGCCCTCGCCGCCCGCCTCCGTCGAGATCAGGATCGACGGACCGTCCGGCCGCCGGAACTCGGCCACCTCGACGTCGCCGCGCTCGGGCGTGAGCTCCTCGTGAAAGATCGCGACGCGCTTGCGGGTCGCGGACTCCAGCCGCTCCTTCAGGGCCGACAGGGTCGCCCGCTCGTGGACGAAGACGAGCGTCTTGGCCGTGCCGCGAGAGCGCCAGATCTCGTCCTGCCGCGCGATCCAGATGACGCGCGGATCCACGGCGTCTTCCCTCTCGTCGCCTGTCAGGCCAGCGGCAGCCGGCGCGACCTCGAGATCCACCGGCAAAGGCACGCGCGGCTGGAGCCCGCCGATGTCCACGCGCCGCGTCGCGCTCGTGCACGGCGGCAGCGGCTCGCCCCGCTCGAGCGCTGCCTGAAACGCGTCCTCGGACGTATAGGCGTCGGGCCGGAGCAGCTCGAGGAGGCGGAAGAAGCCGTGGGCGTCCGCCTCGAGAGGCGTCGCGGAGAGAAGCAGCACGTGCCGCGCGATGCGCGTCAGGGGCGCGATCGCGCGATAAGCGTCGCTCCCCGCGTCCCCCTTCGCGCGTTCCAGGCGGTGGGCCTCGTCCACGACGAGGAGCTCGAACCCCGCGGCCTCCGCCTGTTTCGAAAGCGTCGCATCCTCGACGAAGTCCTCGAGCGCCACGATCGCGTGGCGGTGGGCCTCGAAGGGGTTGAACCCTTCGCCATGGTCCTTCACGACGTCTTCCCGCCTCCTGCGGTCGAGGAGCACGAACGTCTGGTGGAACTTCCGGTACAGCTCGCCGAGCCACTGAACAGTGAGCGTCGCGGGTGCGACGACGAGCGCCCGGTCGGCGCGGTCGGTCCTGAGGAGGCGCGAGAGGATGAGGCAGGCCTCGATCGTCTTGCCGAGGCCCACTTCGTCGGCGAGCAGCCAGCGCACCGGGTCCGCGGCGGTGGCTCTTTCGGCGACGTCGAGCTGGTGTGGAAAGAGCGTGATGCGCCCGCCGAGGAACGAGCCGAGGCCGGCCGCCTGCCGGATCTCCGAGAGCCGGAGCCCGTCCAGCCGGTTCCGGAACGCGGCCGCCCGGTCGGTCTGGAGCGCGGCGAGCCGCTCGACGGGATCGTCGGGGGGCGCGAGCGGCCACAGGAGGACCGGATCCACCGTACGCCCGTCGGCGAGACGCACGCCGGAGGGCCCGATCGCGTCCACGATGACCTCGCCCTCCTCTCCCTCGAGGCGCGCCTTCTGGCCGGCGCCGAGCGGCAGGGGCCGAAGGGCCTTGTCGTCGGCCGCGAGCGTCAGCCGGGTCTCGGTCGCCGGAAAAAAGACGACGACCCGCCGCCCCTCCACCTTCTCGACGCGCCCCGGCCCGAGGTCGGAGTTGAACTTGTGGAAAAGCTTGTCGTTTTCGCGAAAGGCGGGCACGGGGGCGCGATCGTAACCCGGCTCAGCGCAGCGCCTGATCTAGGTCTGCGATCAAGTCGTCCGGGTGCTCGAGCCCGATCGAGAGCCGGATGAGGTCCTGCGGCGTCGTCGAGCTGGCGCCTTCGCTCGTTGCGCGATGCTCGATCAGGCTCTCGACCGCGCCGAGAGACGTCGCGCGCACGAAGAGCTTCGCTTTCCCGACCGCGGCGAGCGCCGCCTCGCGGCCCGCCTTCAAGTGGAAGGACATCATTCCGCCGAAACCGGACATCTGCCGGACCGCGACGGCGTGCCCCGGGTGCGACGGTAAGCCGGGATAGTTCACGCGCGACACGGCCGGGTGCTTGTCGAGGGCGCGCGCCACGGCAAGCGCATGCGCGCTGTGCGCGGCCACGCGCACCGCCAGAGAGCGCAGTCCCCGAAGCACGAGCCACGCGTTGAACGGAGCGAGAACAGCTCCGAGGATGTGGCGGACGTGCATCGCCTTTTCGAAGGTCTCGTCCCTGCGCTTGAAGATCAGAGCGCCTCCATGAACGTCACTGTGGCCGCCGAAATACTTCGTGACCGAGTGAATCGCCACGTCGGCGCCGAGATCCAGCGGGCGCTGCAGGGCGGGCGTCGCAAACGTGTTATCCACGGCCGTGCGCGCACCGGCAGCACGCGCGATCTCCACGATCGCCGCGATGTCCGAGACCCGAAGGAGCGGATTCGAGGGCGTTTCCACGAAGACGAGCTTCGTCGCGGGAGTGACCGCTCTCCGGACGGCGGCCAGGTCGTCCATGGCGCAGAAGCTCGCCGTGAGGCCCCACCGCGGTAGGAACTCCTCGGCGGCGACGCGCCAGCCGTAATAGGCGTCATCCGGCAGGAGTACGTGCGCCCCCGCGGGCAGCGTCTGGAGCAGCGACACGCCGGCCGCCATCCCGGACGCGAATACGAGCGCGCCGGCGCCACCTTCGAGCGGGAAAAGCGCGTCCTCGAGGAGCGACTGCATCGGGTTCGACTCGCGGATGTAGGTATGGCCGCCCAGCGGCAGCATCTGGTCGTCGCGTTCGAACGTCGTCGAGAGGTAGATGGGGGGTGCTACCGAACCCGTGACGGTCTCCGGTCGCCTCCCCGCGTGCACCGCCAGCGTCTCGAATTTCATCCCATCGTGCGGAGCGTCGGTCTGTGGCACGATTCCCTCCGTGAAGCTTCGGCCTCTTTTCTTCGCCGCCGCCACTCTGACCGCTTTCCCTCTCGGGGCGCAAGCCCCCGCGCCGTCCAAGCCGGACGTCGGAAAAGGCCTCAAGGTCGAGCGCGAGCGCCTCGCTTCGTACCAGTGGCGGCTCAAGACGGAGATGAAGGTGGACGGCGCCCTGCGCGTCTCGCGCACCGAAAACGTCCATCTCGGCCCGAACGGCGAGCTCGTGAAGAAGATCGTCAAGTTCGACAAGTCGATGGCGCCGACCCCCTTCCCCCAGAACGACCCGCGCGCCCGCCTCGCGGCGCCCACGTCGAACGCCGAAGAGGACACCCTCTTCGAACAGGCTCAATCGCTCATGCAGTTCTACGCGCGCCTGTCGCCGGAGCGCGTCGCGGCGTGGGCCGAAAGGGCCGAGCTGATGCCGCCGGACCCCGACCGCGCGGGCAAGATCCGCCTCCACGGCCGTGGACTCGGGAGGGTGCAGGACGACGCCGTCCTCTACCTCGACCCTTTGACGAAGATCGCGAGCGAGATCGAGGTCAAGACCACGGTCGACCCTCGCATCGTCGACATCGCGTTCCTCCGGGCTACGTTCGAAGCGCTCCCGCAGGTGCGGCCAGACGTGCCGGCCGTATGGGTGCCAAAGAAGATCTTCCTGAACATGAACCGCGGCAAGCGCGCGGTCACGCTCGAGATGGAGACGTCGGATTGGCGATCCTGGACGGGCTCGTAGCGTGAGCGACTAGAGCGACGCCACGCCCTCCGGGTTGTTCCGGACCAGGACCGTCAGCCCCACGAGGACCAGCAGCGACCCGTTCCCCACGAGAACCCACGGCGCCGGCATGAGCGTGGCGAGAAAGCCCGCGGTGAGGTTGCCGAGCGGCATGGCGCCCCGGAAGGCGAGCGAATAGACGCTCACGACCCGGCCCCGGAGCGCGTCGTCCACGTTTTGCTGGACGAGCGTCATGAACATCGCGAAGACGATGACGATCGCCGCGCCCGCGCCGAAGAGGAGCGCGTACGAGACCCACGGGACTCTCGAGAGGGCGAACCCCACGGCAAGCGCCCCGAAGGTCATCTGCATCGTGACGGCCAGTGCCCCGCGGCGCTTCACGTGGCCGAAGCCGGCCGTCCCGATCGCTCCGCACACGGCGCCGATCCCGAACGCCGCGAGAAGAGCGCTGTAGCCCTTCGCATCCTGCCCGAAGACGTCCTTTGCGAACACCGGGAGGAACGTGACGAGCGGGAACGCGCAGAAGCTTCCGACGAACGAAAGGCCGATGAGCCCGCGGAGCCCGCGCGCGTCGCGCACGGCGACGAGGCCGGCCTTGAGATTCTCGAGGACGCTTCCGCTCGCGGCGCCGGTCGGAGCCCCACGTTTCAGGAGGAGGAGGGCGACGATCACGGCGAAGAACGAAAGGCCGTTCAGACCGAAGCACGCGGCCGCGCCCAGCTTGTAGAACGCGATCCCCGCCAGAACGGGCCCGATGACGCGCGCGAGATTGAACTGGATCGAGTTCAGCGCGACGGCGTTCGGAAGGTCCTCCTTGTCGACGAGAGTCGGCACGAGCGCCTGGTACGCGGGGCCGCCGAAGGACTGCGCGAAGCCCACGACGGCCGCCAGCACGAGGATCATCCAGACCTGGATGTGGTTCGTGAAGATGAGGCCCGCAAGAAGGAACGCCGACGAGAGCTGCACGACCTGCGAGAGGAGCAGGATCCGCCGGCGGTCCCTGCGGTCGGCAAGGACGCCGCCGAAGAGGGAGAAGAGGAGAAACGGCGTCTCCTGGAGGAAGGCGGCGAAGCCCAGCCACGACGCCGAGCCCGTCATCGTCAGGACCAGCCAGTTCTGGGCGACCGTCTGCATCCAGGTGCCGACGCTCGACGTGAACGCGCCGGCCCACAGCAGGCGGAAATCGGGGTACGTGAACGCCTTGAAGACCCGCGTCAACCGCTCGCGCACGGCGGGCAGTCTCGCACGAACCGTCTGGCCGGAGGCCGGGTGCTACATTGGTCCCGGATCCGGGCCCTCGGAGGTCTCCATGGACGACGAACGCACGAAACCTCTCCCCCTCGTCAAGCCGGGCGAATCATCCGGCGCCTCGCACGAAGAGCGCGTGAGAGCCGCCTTCGACGACCTCGGCGCGAAGCTGGGCGACCGTGCCACGCCCGAGGCGCGCGTCTCCGTCGAGAACCTCCGCGCGGCGACGCTCGAGAAGGACGCCGCCCGCCTGCGCGCGCAGCTCGACGACGTGAAAGAGAAGCACGGCTGGCTCTGGGAAGAGCTGACAGCCCACCCGCGCGTCACGGCCCTCGTGAACGAACTCGCCTTGATGGGCCTCTGAAGACTCCCCGGTCCTCCTCGATCCTCCTGCACGGGGAGCGGTACGGCTATCAGAGAACGGGCCATGGCCCCCTCGTGGTGCTGCTCCATGGGATCGCGGGCACCTCCGCCACGTGGGACGCGGTCATCCCGCGCCTCGCCGAGAACTACGACGTCCTCGCCCCGGACCTCCTCGGACACGGCGAATCCGCGAAGCCGCACGGCGACTATTCCCTCGGGGCATACGCGAACGCGGTGCGCGATCTCCTCGAGGCGCTCGGAGAGAACCGGGCGACCCTCGTCGGACATTCGCTCGGCGGCGGCGTCGCGATGCAGTTCGCGTATCAATTCCTCGAGCGCTGCGAGCGCCTCGTTCTCGTCGACAGCGGAGGCCTCGGCCGCGAGGTGCACCCGTTGCTCCGCGCGGCCGCGCTCCCGGGAGCCGGGCTCGTCCTCCCCTGGCTCAGCACGGCGACCAGCCGCGGCGTCGGCGCCCTCGTCCACGGCATGAGCCGCCTCGGAATCCGCGCGGGCCCCGACCTCGACGAGACCTGGCGCGGCTTCGTCTCGCTCGAGGAGCCCGCGGCCCGTCGTGCGTTCATCCAGACGGTCCGCGGCGTCATGGACCTCTCGGGCCAGCGCGTGAGCGCGAACGAGCGTCTCTATCTCGTCGAAGGCCTCCCAACGATGGTCATCTGGGGCGGGGACGACCCGCTCATCCCGGTGCGGCACGCCCGCGCGGCGCACGCGCGCATCGCGGGGAGCCGGCTCGAGATCTTCCCGGAGGCCGGCCACTTCCCCCATCGCGACGACCCCGAGCACTTTGCGAGCGTGCTCATAGACTTCATGCGGACGACGAAGCCGCTGCACGCGGGCGCGAAGCGCCTCGGCGACCGCCTGCGGGCCGGCCCGGCCGTGCCCGCGTAGCCGTTCTATACCTTCTTCGGCTCCCGCTTCTTGAACACCCACGCCATGGCGACCCCCAGAAGGTACAGCGCGCACATCGGCAGCGCGAAGGCGCACTGAGTCGGGATATCCGGCGTGGGCGTAATGAGCGCCGCAATGATGAAGATGATGAGGACGGCGTAGCGGAACTTCGCGAGGAGCCACTTCTCCGTCACGACGCCCATGCGCGCGAGAAAGAAGATGATGATCGGCGTCTCGAACACGAGCCCCATACCGAGCAGCAGTTTCGACGTGATGTCGAGGTAATCGTCGATCTTGAGGACGGGCATGAAGTCCTCGCCCGTCGCGACGAGGAACTTCGCGACCATTGGGAAGCCGACCGCGTAGCCGAAGTAACCGCCGCCCACGAAGAAGAGCACCGACAGGACGACGAACGGCCATACCCACTTCCGCTCGTTGCGATAGAGACCGGGCGCGATGAAGAGCCAGACCTGGTAGAGGATGACCGGACTCGCCACGAACACGCCCGCGAGGAGGGCGATGTTGATGTAGAGCATGAAGGGCTCGGTGAGCTGCGTGTACGCGAGCTTCGTACCCGCAGGCAGCGCCGAGAGAACGGGCTTTTCGAGCCACTGGAAGATCTCCTTGGACTTCCACCAGCACATGAGAAACCCGGCCGCGATCGCGAGCGCCGAGATGAAGAGCCGCTTGCGGAGATCCTCGAGGTGCTCGAGGAACGACATCCGCGGAAGCTCGTCTTCCGGGCTCTTCTGTTCGTCGTCCGTCACGAGGGTTTGGTCGCCTCGAGCGACATGTCCTTCTCGCTCTTTTCCTGGGAGACGGCGCCCTCGGCGAGCACGGGGGCCGGCGTCGCGGGCTTCTCGTCCGCTTTCGGCGGGTCGTTCTTTCCGAGGAGGTCGGCGCTGATATTCGCCTTTTCCATCTCGTCCTCGATCGAGCGCTTCAGGTCGTTGGACGCCCGTTTGAATTCACCGAGCGCCTTCCCGACCTGCTTCCCGATCTCGGGAAGTTTCTTCGGACCGAAAAGGAGAAGCGCCAGAAACATGATCATCATGATTTCCGGCATTCCAAGATTGCCCATCGAGGCGCCTCCCGAGCGCGCCCGATGCTCCGATGCGCACCCGTCGAAGTCAAGGCGCGCTTCCCGCGCGTGCTACGCTTGAGGCGTTCTGGGAGGGCCCGCCATCGTGACCGATTCCCCTGTTTCGAGCCGCCATTCCGGGCGACGCGTTCTCGCCGCCGCCATCTTCCTCCTCTCGGTCACCGTGGCCGGCGGGCTCGCGGGCGGGCGCCTCGGCGCGGCCTCGGACGCGACGAATCCCGGCTTCAAGGAATACTCCGACATCCTCGCCACGGCGCGCGCCTGGTACGCCGACGACGTGCCCGCGAACAAGCTCGTCTACGCGTCGATCCACGGCATGCTCGGCACACTCGACCCGCACACGAACTTCCTCGAGCCCGAGGAGTACTCCTCGATGGTCGAGAAGCAGCGCGGCTCGTTCTACGGGCTCGGCATCATCATCAGCAAGCGCAACGGCAAGGTCACGGTCATCACGCCCGTCGAGGGCTCGCCCGCCTCCCGCCTCGGCATCCGCGCGGGCGACATCATCGACCGCGTCGAGGGGCAGAGCATCGACGACCTCCCCGTCGACGCCGTCGTGAAGAAGCTCAAGGGCCCGAAGGGCACGAAGGTCAACATCACGATCCTGCGGCCCGGCCTCGACGAGCCGCTTCAGATGACGGTCACGCGCGCGGAGATCCCGACCAATTCGGTGTCGCACGCGTACATGCTCGAGCCCGGCGTCGGCTACATTCGCTTGAAGGACTTCACGCACACGTCGGCCCCCGAGCTCCATGAAAACTGGGACAGGCTCGAGAAGCTGGGCATGAAGAAGCTCGTGTTCGACCTGCGCGGGAACCCGGGCGGACTCCTGGACCAGGCCATCGCGGTCTCGGACTTCTTCCTCGGAAAGAACGAGAAAGTCGTCGTGACGCGCGGCCGTAACGGCGCGCAGGAGCAGAGCTTCGGGTCGCCGGGCAAGAACACCCACGCCCGCATCCCCGTCGTCGTCCTCGTGAACAAGGGCTCCGCGTCCGCGGCGGAGATCGTCGCAGGCGCCCTGCAGGACCACGACCGGGGCGTCATCGTCGGACAGACCACGTGGGGCAAGGGCCTCGTGCAGTCCGTCTACAACCTATCGGACGGCGCGGGTCTCGCGCTCACGTCGGCGAAGTACTACACGCCCTCCGGCCGCTGCATCCAGCGGGATTACAAGGACGTTCTCGAGTATCTTTCGCCCGAGGACGAGGAGGGTGGCGACAGCGAGGAAACGGGACCCGCGCGCGACGCGGCCTCCTCGCAGAAAAAGGAAGCTTTCCGCACGGACGCCGGCCGCACCGTGTTCGGCGGCGGCGGCATCACGCCGGACGTCTTCGTGAAGTCGCCCAACCTCTCACGCTTCGCCGCGACCATGTATGCGCGCGGGCTCTTCTTCGAGTTCGCGGTCGACTACCGCGCGAAGCATCCCAACGTCCCTCGCGACTTTCAGGTCACGCCCGAGGTGCGCGAGGAGTTCTACACATTCGTCGACGCGAAGCCCAACGTCGGACTCGACACGAAGACCAGGACGTCCTACGAGGCCGAACCCGATCCCTCGATCCTCGACCGGGCGATCCGCGAGGAGCTCATGACGGCGGCCTACGGCCGCGAAGCCGGCTACCGCGTGAACCAGGAAGGCGACGTCCAGCTCAAGAAGGCGCTCACGCTTTTTCCCGAGGCCGAGAAGCTCGCGATGGCCCATGAGCAGATGCAGCTCGCGAAGAAGTCCGACCTCAAGGGGCCGCTCAGACCGTAAGCGGGCTCACGTTCTGAAAGTGTTGGCGCTTCGGGACCGTCTTTTTTCGTCTCCGGACCACGCCTGGACGTTGCGGATCAAGCCCCAAGAGGCCATGTTGGTTCGCGGCGGGAGACCGATCCCGACCGCGAGGACCAAAATGAACGACGCGACCCGACCCCCCTTGAAATTCGAAGCAGCCTTCACGATCGGAATACTCATCGCGGGATGTGCCGCATTGGCAGTTTCCGCGACCGCCGCACCGACTCAGATGAAGGCCCCGGCGGTTTCGGCAGCAACACCCACACGCCCACCGGGCAGCCGTGCCCTGGTACAGCCATTGGGCCAGCTTCCCGTCTCCGGTCTCCCGTCGCCCGGCGCCCTCCATTACACGACCGACATGGGCGAGTGCAAGCGGGCGGGCGGCAACGACGGCACCTGCGGCGCGCTCCTGAATCAGAACTCGGTGGCCTTCTATTTCACCTGGAATTGCAGCGGACCGAACTGCGTCATCGCCGGCTTCAAGCTGAAGGACGCGAGCAAGGCGGCGCCCACAGGTCCGACGAACGTCATGCACGTCATGACGGATCCGATGTCCGACGCGATCGACGTCGGGACGAGCCCGCTCTTCATCGAGCGGCCTCCCCAGGGCGGCTGGGCCAACCGCTGCTACGTCGTCACCGCCTACAGACAGGCGATTGCCAAGCTCGTGCCGGACGGCCAGGGCGGGCTAAAGCCCTCCGGAACCAGCACGGGCTCGTACGACGAGTCGCCTGCCAGCCTAAAGGTCTGCGTCGGCCCGTTGACGCGGGAGGTGGTGCTCCCGGCCACCAAGGCCAGGAGCTACGGTCGTTCTTACTTCTTCACGAAGAACACCCCGCACCAGACGAAGGATGACCCCGCCTCTGAGGGCCCGTGGATCCGCGTGGGAAAACGGCCCATGGGGCAATCGGGATTCAGCGTCCTGAACAAGTTCTACCGGGCGGCAGCCTCGTTCGACAGCTCCCCGCTGGGCGACGTCACGGTCTACGGCGGCCGCTTCGCCTACGATGCTTCGAAAGACTGCCGGGCCCGCTTCTACTCGCCCGCGCCCTCCAACTGGGAGGCGTCCGCGTGGCCGAAGGCCGCGGGTGCAGCCCTGCCGGGATCGTGGGGCGGCTCCGGGAACACGCACACGCAGGACGTCCGCGCGATCGTCCACGGCTGGCGGGCGCCAAAGAAGCTCACGTTCTTCCTCATGGAATCCCTCACGGAAGGGCTCGACGCCGAGGGGTTCAACTACTCCATCGGCATGCTGGAGACGTGCGACGAGAGCGGACAGAACGTGCGGCTCCTGCTCGACGTCGGCGTGACGAAGTAAGGGTCAACCCTTCTTCTTTTTCTTCCACGGTCTCGCCTTCGATTGCGCTGCGGCGGGCGCGTCCGCGTCCGCCGGGCGGATGAGAATCCACCAGAGGAGAAAAGGTGCCGCATAGCAGCCCACGACTCGCCAGAAGTGCGTGGCGGTCACCCAGAGGTTCCGGCTGAGCGCGCCGTAGTGCGCCGCGCTCCACGCGCCGAGGCGCGTCGCATAGAGGGCTTCGACGTTCGCGACGACCGCGAGAACGTGAAGCACGAAGAGCACGAGAAGGCTCACGGCGACGCCCTTGACCGCGCGGTCGCGCAGCAGGCCCCGTGTCGTGGCCGCGAGCGACAGGAACAGGATCACGTCGAACGTCAGGTCGTCGACGGGCAGGGACGGCCGGTCCGACGTGGACGGAAAGTCCGCGCGGTCGATCACGAGGCGCCGGTCCTCCGCGTAGAGCCGCGTCGCGTGCGGCCGCTCGAACACGCGAATCGCCCCCTCCGCCATGCCCGCGAGAAGCCGGTTGTAGGCGGGCGTCGCCGACCACCAGAGCGCGAGGCCCGCCAGAAAACCGAGAAGGAGCCTAGCCCCGAGCTTCAACCGGGTCTCCGCCGGCACCGCCCCCCGCCGTCCACCGGCTCCAGGCGAGGAAGATCCCGACGGCCAGTAGGATGAGGGCCGTCTGCCAGACTGCCGCGTGGAACAGCTCGAACACGTTTCGGTGGTGCACGCCGAGCCAGAAAAGCGACACGATGCGGAACAGATTCACGCCCTGGATCACGGCGAGCCCGCCCGCGATTCCGAGCGCGCGCTGGTTTCCCGTCGCGGGAAACGCGAGCATCGCGGCCACGAGGAGAAGCGCGGCCTCGATTCCGTTGCAGCCGTTCTTCACGTCCACCGCGAACACGGGCGATTGAATGAGCGTGCCGACGGACTGGGTCTTCTCGCCGATCGCCGCGAGGATCACGGTCGAGACGCGCACGAGAAGCTCGGTGAAAGGCACGACGACGTGGTCGTTCACGGGCTGGATCGCGACGAGCAGGTAGAAAACGCCCAGCGCGAACACGAACCGGACGAGAAACTTCTTCTGCGCGGGCTGCATGAGGGAGGAGGATAAGAGATTTTGCTTCGGAGCGCGCCTCGGGCGCGCCCGGGAGAGGGAACCGGGGATTTTCTTAGAAGGGGGAATGCACGCTCGCAGAAATGAAGAGGCCCGGCAGTCGCCGGGCCTCGCTCTTTCTTGCTCTTACCTTCTAAGAAATCTCTTCTTCTCAGCGGACCAAGGTGTTGTTGTCCACGATGAAGCGCCGCGTCCCGGCGGAGCGTACGTTGCCCCGCGTGTCCGTCACTTCGATGAGAAGGTCGTGCTCGCTGTTCGAGAGCTGCGTCGTGTCGAGAAAGAAGCGGAAACGCGCCGTGTTCCGCTGCGGGTAGTTCGGGTATTGCGCCGCGATGTCCGGGCTGGCGTAGCCATAGTCGGCGTAGTCCAGTCCACGCACCGCGTCGATCTGAGCGATGCCGTCGATGAGGATGCGCACCTTCGCCACGAGGTCGAGGTCGAGAGCCCAGCCGACGACTGGGAACACGCCCCCGATGAACTTGTAGTTCGTCGGATCGTCGATGGAGCCGATTGGCGGCGGATCGAGGTTGCCGGTCGCGCACTCCATCTGGATCGGCACTTCCTTCAGGAGCGAGGACGAGTCCTCCTTGTCGAGCGCCTTGATCTGGAGGATGTGCCCGCCCTCCTTGAATCCCCTCTGCGTGATGAGGTAGCCGACGTCCACGAAGAACTGGAATCCCACGTTCGGCGCCTGCTGGAAGCCGGGGTAGAGAACTTCGATGTCCGGCCGGTAGTAGCCGTAGCAGTCGATGAGGGCGTTCGAGAGGAGGAACTCGCGGTGACAATTCACGCGCGTGTCCTTCAGGACGACGCCGTCCATCTCGAGGATGACGTGCGCGACGCCGCCGCGCTCCTGCGCGACCGACGTGTCCATCGCCCAGCCGCTCACGAACATGAGGTAGCGCGGGTCGATGATGTCGGTGCTACCGGACGGCCCGCCCGGCGGCACCGGGAAGCAGTTGCCGAACCACGTCGCGTTCAGGAGCGGGAATTCCACGTCACCGAAGGGCGCGAGATTCGGAGAATTGTTGAAGATCTGCACCCGGCGCGTGCCGAGCAGGCCCTGCTGGCCCTGGTCGTCCACGGCTTTCACGGTGACGTTATGGACGCCGTTCGCGTAGCGGGTCGAGTCGATGTTCAGGATGAATCCCGCGACGATCGCCTGCGCGTTGTCAGGATAGTTCGCGGCGACATCCGCGCGATAGATACCCGTCACGGCCTGCCGCTCGATGAGCCCGTCCACAAAGACGTCCACGTGGTCGACTCTGCGGTCGTCGAGCGCCCAGCCCGCCACCTGAAGGACGCCGTTCGAGCTCACGCCGCTGTCGGGCAGCGGGAAGTCGATGCCTCCGAAGGGCGGCTGGTTCCGGGCGTTGTCGATCTTGACGGCCCGGGACGTCAGGAAATACGAGCAGCCATTCACGTCGGTCGCGCGCACGTACACGGTATGAGAGCCGTTCGAGAAGAGCGACGCCTTGAACGAAGCTTGATACCCTGGGTTCTTGCCGGCCGTCCCGCCGTACTGCGGGAAGAACTGGAGGACGTCCGGGCGCGGAAGGTTGATGTTTGCGCCGCCTGCCGCCCCGACGCGATTCGCCTCGTCAGTGCCGTCCACGAAGACATCGATGTTGGACACCAGGTTGCCGTCGAGGGCGAAGCCGATCACCTGTACGTAGCCGGAAACGGTCGCACCGTCGACCGGAACGTCAATGGATCCCAGCATTTGCAACTGACAGGGCAGTTCCAGCGCCTCCGCGCGCGCCTCCGCGCGCATTGCCCGCGCAGACGGTGCCGCGAGCAGGGCCGCGGCCGCGACGATCACTGGGAGCATGAGGGCCTTCCGCTTCATCACGAGCCTCCGTGCATCGAGAGATTCCATGGAAACGCTCGGTCAAGACCGACGAATAGAGAGGTTGACGCAACTGCAGTCTATCCCCCACGAAAGACCCTGTCAAATGGGGGGTTACGGTCAGATGAGCCCGCCGGTGAGCGCGAGGACGCGCACATGATCGACCGCCGCAGCCGCCGTGGCCTCGGGGTGATAGCCCCCCTCGAGCAGCGACACGAGGCGCCCGCCCGCGAATGTCCCTGCCACGTCCTCGAGGGCTCGCGTCATCCACGAGAATCCCTCCGTCGTGACGTTCATGCCGCCGATCGGATCGAGGCCGTGGGCGTCGAAGCCCGCGCTCACGAGGACGACCTCGGGGCGGAAGCGTTCGGAGAGCCTCTCGAGCGCCGACGCGAAGCCGCCCGCATACGCCGCGTCTCCCGCCCCCTGGGGAAGCGGCACGTTTTTCGTCGTGCCCCGGCCGCGGCCGGCCCCCTCTTCGTCGGCCGCGCCCGTGCCCGGATAGAAGGGATATCGGTGAACCGAGAGGTAGGCGACGCGCCCGTCCTCCCAGAACAGCTCCTGCGTGCCGTTGCCGTGGTGCACGTCGAAATCGGCCACCAGGACGCGCGCGACCCCGTGATGTTCGATGAGGTCTTTCGCAGCGATCGCGATCGTATTCAGGAAGCAGAAGCCCATGGCGCGCGACGCGAGCGCGTGATGGCCCGGCGGCCGTGCGGCCACGAAGACCGAGGCGGCGCGCCCCGCGACGACCGCGTCGGTCGCCGCGAGCGTCAACGACACGGCGCGCAAGGACGCCTCGAACGTGGCGCCCGAAATCGGGTTGTCAGGAGAGTCGAAAAGCGAGAACGGCCCCGGGGCGCCCTCCGGCGCGCTCCGACACACGTCCGCGAGCCGCTTCACATAGCCGGCGTCGTGCACGCGCTCGACCGCCGCAAGCGTCCTCTCGGGAGCGTCCGGCGATTCGATCAGCCGCCCATCCTGCCGCAGAGTCGCGACAACGACCTCGAGCCGGTGCGCCGTCTCGGGGTGGTACGGGCCCGTGTCGTGCCGGAGCACGACGGGGTCGAAATACACCGGGACGGCACGCACGTTCCCGAATCTACTCCAACGGTGGGCTACCATCGAGCTCATGGCTCCGGGGAACAGGACTCTCCGCGTCGCGATCTCGCTCGGGCTCGCCGCGCTTCTCCTCGTCCTCTTCCTCAGGACCCTCGATTTTGCCGCCGTGGGCCGGGCCATCGCCGCCGCCCACGTTCCGTGGCTCGTCGTCGCCACGCTCGCCGGCCTCCTCGGCACGCCGCTCCTCAGGTCGTGGCGGTGGGGTCTGCTCCTGAAGAAGGCCGGGAGCCCCACTCCCCTGCAGCTCAACTCGGCCACGGCCATCGGCTTCGCGGCCTCGACGCTGCTTCCCGCGCGCGCCGGCGAGATCGTGCGCCCGGTCGCCCTCGCGAAGAACGCCGGGCTTCCCGTGGCTCCGTGCCTCGCCTCCATCGCCCTCGAGCGCCTCATCGACCTCGTGACGGTCATCGCACTTTTCGTCGCGTACGCGATCGGCTGGGCGCCGGTGGGGATGGGCGGCGAGGAGGCGGGGCGATTCGAGCTCCTGCGCCGCTCGGCGTTCCTCCTGGGACTCGGCACGCTCGTCGGCCTCGCCTTCCTCGGCTTCCTGGCGGCGAAGCCAGCGCGCGTCGACCGCCTCGTGAGGCCGTTCCTCCGGCCCCTGCCCGGCCGGATCGGCGCGAAGATCGAGTCGATCCTCCATTCGTTCCTCGACGGCCTCGGCGCGCTGGGCACCCTGCGCGACCTCCTCGTGGTGGCAGCGGCGTCCTTTCTCCTCTGGATGCTCATCTCCTTCCAGATCTGGTCCACGCTGCGCGCGTTCGACCTCGTCTTTCCGTTTCCCGTCACGTTCTTCGTGCTCACGTGGGCCGTCCTCGGCCTCGCCATCCCGACACCGGGCGGCGTGGGCGGCTATCACGCGGCGGTCGCGTATTCCCTGACCGGGTTCTACGGCGTCTCGAAGAACACGGCGGCGGCGTTCGCGCTCGTCTCGCACGCGCTCTCGTTCGTGCCGATCACGCTCGTCGGCCTCGCGTTCCTCGTGGCCGGCGGACTCAGCTTGAAGAGCCTGGCGAACGCGCCGTCGACGCCAGAGCCATCGAGTAGTCCGAGCCCCACACCCCCGGATTCGACTCCAGCATCTCGACCCCGAGCTTGAAGAAGCCTGTCTGGTCGAGCCCCGCCTGCCAGACGACCCGGCAGTGGCACAGAACGCGCGTGCGCACGTTCTCGAGCTCGAAGATGTCTCCCACCGTCACGTTCCGTTGCGCGTAAAGAAGCGCTCCATGACTGTTCACGATCAGTGTCGATCCGCTGAACCTCTGGCCTTCCCAGCGCAGTCCGATCGGAATCCGCACCTCAACGCGCGGACTCCGACGCAGCTCATGGTACGCAGCCGGATCGAGCACGGGAACGACCTCCGGAGACTCATTATCCCCGACGACGGTCAGATTCCTAGGAGCCGCCCTCGGCCTCCGACTTCGGCGGAGCCTTTTCGTTGATCCGCTCGTGGCATTTCTTGCAGACGAACGTGTTCAGCGAGGCAACGAAAGTCCACTCGTCGGACTTGTCCACGTCGCAGAAGAAGCACCGTCGCCGCCGCCGCGGCGCGACCGTCTCGTCGAACGGTTCAGCCTTATCGGTCACCCTGGGGCAAGTCTGGGCGAAGAAAGTGCGGGAATCAAGGGAGAGAAGCCCACGTGCCGGAATTGCCCGACCCACTGCTACACGCGGGACAAGCGCGCGCAGATGCACGAGGTCATGCGCTTCGCAGGTCCCCGCATGTTCCTCCGCCACCCCGTCCTCGCGTACGGGCACCTTCGTGACGAGAAGAAGAGTCGGCGCCCCGGACGCGCCGGACTGCGAGCGTCGGCGTAAGGGATCCGTTCCTCCCCGTTGGCGAGGCCCAGCGTCAAGTCGGCCGACGAGCGTTGGAAGCTCCGCCCGTCTCGCACTCCCTGAAGAGATCCTGGACCTCCGCCGATGAGAAAGAACCTGAAGCGAAAGCGTCGCTCGTGCGGCCTCTGCAAGCCGCACAAGACCGGGATTCAGCGGCGCTGGACGCCGAAGGAGTTTGACGCCCGAACTCGCGCTGAGCGGGAGATCCGCTCAGGTTACGCCGCGCCCTTGGCCGATCAGAGCCCGCGATAGGCCGTCGGCCGCGGCCTGACGCGCGTCACCGTCACCACTCGCGCCGCGTCATCGATCTCGAAAAGAATCCGGTAGTCGCCCACGCGGACCCGGTAGAGCCCCGGATGACCGCGCATGGCCTTGACTCCATGCGGCCGTGGGTCTTCCTGGAGCGTGAGGAAATAGGGGTCGAGACGCCTTCGGACGATGAGAGGGAGCCGAAGGAATTCACGCTGCGCCGAGGAAACGAAGTCGAGACTGTAGGACAAGCCTTACAGCCCGGCGCGCTTGCGGACCTCGGCGTAGGGGATCCTCTTCTCCTTGGGGTTGGCGAGGCGGGAGGCCGAGACGCCCACGTCAAAGCGGTCCTCCAGCTCCTCGAGGAGCTTGAGATCCGCGATCGAGACGACCGCAGCAACAGGCCTCTTCCCACGGCGGACGATCACCCGCTCGCCATGGAGGGCGCGGTCGAGGGCGGATTCGCTCACGGGGGCAGACGGCTTCCTGACAGCAACTCGGCTCATACGCTAGCTATTCTACGGCCCCTTGAGCTTCCCGTCTTCTCCCTTGCCAGGGCTACCCTCAGCTCCCGTCATAGAGTTGCGCAGCGCCCCTCAAAGGAGCCACCCATGCGCACTTCTTGCCCGCCGCGAGGCGGCGGTTCTGGCCTTGCCGCCCTTCTCCGAGCCACCCACCTTCTCGGCCTCGCCTTCGGTTCGGCCCTCGGGAAACTGCGCGAGTCGGGTCTGACCGCACAGGCAATGTTCGCGAAGGCCGAGGAGCAGGCGATGCTCGTGCGGATGCTCCGCGAGGCGGCAGAGATCCTCGGCGAGCGCTGGGACAGGGTGCCCGACCGGGCCCGCCTGCACTACACGCCGGAGCAGAGGTTTCGGATCCTGCAGATCAAGACGTTCCTCGGTCTCTCGCAGCGTGAGGCGGCCAGGTTTTTCCGGGTGTCGATCGAGACGATCGGACGCTGGGACGAGGAGGCGCTGAGCGGGCGCGAGGAGGAAGACGTGCCCGCGCTGGTCCGCCCGTCGCCACCCGTCCGCCGGTTCTCTGACGTCGTGAGAGCGGTCGCGAAGACCCTCGTGACGGCTGGCGTCGGAGGCAACGACCTGATCGCCCGGACGCTGGCGCGAGCCGGATGGAAGCTTTCGGCGCGGACAGTCGCGAGGATCCGCCGAGAGCGCTGGCCGCCTCCTCGGGCGCCAGCGGCGGCCTCGAAGGCCCCACGCGCGGTGAGGGCGCGGCGCCCGAATCACGTCTGGATGGCGGACCTGACCGACGTGCGAGGGCTGTTCGGGCTCGTGACGTTCAAGATCGCGGTCGTGTTTGATGTGTTTTCGAGGATGCCGCTCTCGATGCGGGTTTTCGCCAAGGAGCCGTCGGCTCGCGAGATGGCGCGGCTCGTCTCGAGGACAGCGAGGCGATTCGGGAAGCCGGCGCACTTCGTCTCGGACAAAGGGAACTGCTTCAGAGGCGGCGCGTTTCGTCGTGTGCTCAGACACCTCGGGGCGAGGCCGAGATTCGGTGCGATCGGAAAGAAGGGTTCCATCGCACTGATTGAAAGGCTCTGGCGGACGTTGAAGGATTCGCTCGGCCTGCGACTACTACGGCCTCTTGTCGCCGAGGATCTTCGGCAAAAGGTCGAGCTCGGCCTCATCCACTACGCGCACTTTCGACCGCACGAGGCTCTCGCCGGAGCGACGCCGGCGGAAATTTACTTCGCACGGACGCCAGCACATCTCGACGCGATCCCGCCGCCGCGTGGAAGGCCCGGCGAAGGGTCCATGGATTCGCCGTTTCGGATCGAGTATCTCGACGCCGAGCGGCGGCTGCCCGTTCTCGTTCGAGAAGCTGCGTAGAGCCAGGACTCCTTGAGTCGATGAAGTGCGTCGGAGTCGGTCGAACTGCGCGCGAGGGCGGGGGCGGCCAAGGCTCCGATCCTGGTCTGTACGCGCCACAACTCCCATTGCCTGCCTACAGAGTAGCAGAGAGGCGTGTCCGACACGCCCGCCCGTCTCCTGATGCCACGCTCGCCCTGACCCGCACGCCGCAGGCGGCTCCGCAGAAGGGCCGGTTCGACCCGTCGCTCTTCAAGGCGCGCGCCAGCGGGCCCCTCCTCGGACCTCCCTCCTGGCGCGCGCCTCGAATCCGCCGTGCTAAGCACGGCGGCCGCTGCCGCCTAAACGCTTTTTAGGCGGCCCGGGTCCTTCTCTTCCCGCTCCGCTCCGTTTCACTCCGCTCCGCGGGGGCCGGCCCTTCTGCTCCGGGGCGCGGCCAGGCCGCGCCCTGCCGCTGAGCTAAAGCTGCAGCGGACACCGCCCGCCTCTCTCGAGCGCGCTTCGCGCGGGCTTCTAAAGGCGTGGCACTGCGCGTGCCTCGGCGAGCGCGAGCGCTTGCGGGCCTCATGCTCTCGTGTCCTCAGCCCTCGCGCTCGCGCACGCTCGCGCCACGCCCGTGGATTCTTCCCTTAGCCGCGTCCGCCTCCGGCGGCGCGGCCGCGCGCAGCGCGGCGGCGCGCTCTCGTGCCCTCGTCGCTCTCCGCGCTGGCGGGAGCGTGCCCGCGAAGGTGGCCGAGCACACGCGAGGCGCGCAGGCGACCGGAGCGGAAGCCACGCACGCGCACTGCCAGCGCTTTACCGCCCGAGCAAAGCGAGCACCGCCAGCCGCGTGGCCTTGCGCGGCCCGCAGGTTCGTGGCGCGTGGACCGAGCACGCGACCCGTGCAGCGAAGCGAAGCGGCACATGGGAGCCCGCGCAGGCGCGCGCGCCCTTCAGAGGCGCGCCGCGCAAGGCCCTTAGCCGCTCGCGCCCGCGCCGGGCGCGCACCTTACGGCCCGCGGCGTTTAACAGAGCCTTCGGTTGCTGTTAAAGGTCGCGGCGCAGCGCAGCGAGCACGCGACCCGGAGGCGGAAGGGGTGCCACCGCGGAGCGAAGCGCAGCGGGAAATGAAAAGCCCCGGGTACGGTAATGGACCATTACCGGACAGCGACCACGCGCGCCAGCGCGTGGATGCGGCGCGCGTGACCGGGATGGGGAAATTGGGGCCACGCCCGGCACGCGCGCCGCAGAGCGCCCGGCTCCCTCACCCCTTCCGCCGGAGCGCCGCGGGGCGCCGGTAGAGCCCACACAACGCACCTCACACCTTGCTTGCGGCCCCACGGTTTCTCGTTTCCTGCGGCAGAAAAACGACTCGATCATTCGGAAACTGCTGCCAAGTCGCGCCCAGGGTGAAGAGTCGCTTCGCTCCTGCCGTGTAGCCGATGTCACGATAAAAGGACTGACCACCTGTCACGAGATTCTTCCCAAGGACTCCAAAGCTCAACTGTTTCGACTGTCGAAGCTCTCGTTTAAGCCAACGTAAGTACCTTTCCGGGTGGACTTGCTCTACGTCGAAATCTTCAGCATGAATTTCCGAGAGCAGCAGGCTCGCCTTCCCAGAGGCTTCTGAAAACTGCCCGGGCCTCACGTCTATCCAGCCTAGGTCGCGTGGCCTCGCTTCATTCATGCTGATCTGGCGCCTAAAGTCTGTCTTTGGCCCCAAGAACACTCTAAGGGTGTCCGGATCAAGCACGCATTTAGATCCATCCGCCTCGGACAACCCCCTCGTGGATCCACTAGTGAAGCTAAGACACGCCAGCTCCCACCTGTCGCACACCGTTCTTATCCATGCTTGAAGCTCTCCGGGGACGCAAAAAACCGTAAGGGAAGCCACGATTCAACGATCGTAGGGCGTGTATCCGGGACGTTGTCCCGTGCGTGTTTCAAGGTCGTCCATTGCGCCGACTTCCCTCGGGAGTGGCGTGCCATCCGCGGCCGTCTTGCCGACATTCTCACGGTAGTACTCACCTGTTCTCCGGTTTCGGAAAGTGATATCCGGCCTGCGCGCGCTCCTCAAGCCTCCAGGCGTGCGAATGAATTCTTCTTTCTTGGAACCGCCCGCGATGTGTTCCCAGTCCGGCCCAAGTTCACGCCCCAGCTCTTCAATGCGCCGCTCGATCGTGAGGTTATGCGGACCAGTGCCCTTCGGCTTCGGGCCGCGCCGCGCGCCGGCGCTCGCGGCCTCCCCCATCTCCGTCTTACTGACGATCTTCCCGAACTTGTCGCGTCCAACCCTGTAGAGCTTTCCTCCGATTTCCAGTTCCGCCCACTCGAGTGCGACGCCGGCACCGACAACCGAAATGTCACCCATGGTCTCGTAGCCGCGTTTGACACCTTCGTCGTAGCGAGCCGCGCCGTATTCGATCTCATCCGGCGTTCGCGGCGGCCGCTCGGGCTGTTTCCATAGGTCCCGCGCAGCCTGCTTCACGCTGGAATTGAACTTCTCCACCACTTCGTAGGGATGCAGGATCGAGTCGAGCATCCCGCTACCCCAGTTACGCAAGAAGCCAGGTTCCTTTTGAGCCTCCTCCTTCTCCTTCTGAATCCTGTCCTGGCGCTCCATCGCCTCGAGCCAGAGCGGGCCACCTTGCAGCCCCAACGGGTCCGTCCTCTCGTGCGGCCGTGCTCCGACGAATCCGTACAGGTTCGGGGAGTCGACGTCTCCCATGGGATCTTGGGAGAGCCATCCCACGGTCCCAGATGCAAGTCCGCAGCTAAAGTCCGCGCATCCCCAATGCACGTCGAGACTTAGCTCGCGCTCGACCAGGTAAACCTTCTGAGAAAAAAGTCTCAGACCCCAGACGCGAGTTTTC
>JBBRRY010000020.1:0-73005 GCA_038245905.1 Thermoanaerobaculia bacterium
ATGGACACGATCGACCGTCTGCCGCATACGGGCGACAAGGGCGTCTACCTGAAGCAGCAGCTCAAGGACAAGCTGATCGAGCACAAGCAGTACATCGACAAATACGGCGAGGACATGCCGGAGATCCGCAACTGGAAGTGGAGCAGTGCGTCATGAACGAGCTCGATCTTCGGGCCACGGCCAGCGCGCTGGTCGCCGGCGACAAGGGCCTGCTCGCGATGGACGAGAGCACGGGCACCTGCGACAAGCGCTTCGCCGAGGCGGGCATTCCGCAGACCGAGGACGCGCGGCGCGCCTACCGGGACATGCTCGTGACGACGCCGGATCTGGGCTCGTGCATCAGCGGCGCGATCCTCTATGACGAAACGATCCGGCAGCGGACGAAGGACGGCATTCCTTTCGTCAAGGTCCTCGTCGATGCGGGCATCGTGCCCGGCATCAAGGTCGACATCGGCGCCAAGCCCCTCGCCGGTCATCCCGGCGAACGGATTACGGAAGGCCTGGACGGATTGCGCCTGCGCCTCCAGACGTACGGGGAGATGGGCGCCCGCTTCGCCAAGTGGCGCGCGGTGATTGCTATCGGCGACGGTATCCCGAGCCGTGGTTGCATCGGGGCCAATGCGCACGCGCTGGCGCGCTATGCCGCGTTGTGCCAGGAAGCGGGACTCGTCCCCATCGTCGAGCCCGAGGTGCTCATGACGGGCGACCACACGCTGGAGCGCTGTAGCATCGTCACGGAGGAGGTGCTGCGGCGCGTGTTCGATCAGATCGCGGTCCAGGGCGTGGTGCTGGAGGCGATGATCCTGAAGCCCAACATGGTGCTGCCGGGATTGACGTCCGCCACGCAAGAGAGCGCGGATAGGATCGCTGACGCCACCGTACGCAGTCTCCTGCGCGTTGTCCCTGCCGCCGTCCCGGGGATTGCGTTCCTGTCCGGCGGCCAGTCCGGCAAGCTGGCCACGGCCCGTTTGAACGCCATGCACGTCAGATTCAAGGCGCCGGTGGCGGCGCTACCGTGGGCGTTGACGTTCTCGTTTAGCCGCGCCCTCCAGCGTCCCGCGTTGCAAATATGGGGTGGCGACGATACGCATCGCGTGCCGGCGCAGCAGGCGTTACTGCATCGCGCCAGGTGCAATCGGGCGGCGCTGCGTGGCGAATACGACGCCACCATGGAACGGAACGACCCGCCGAAGGCGGAGCCGGTGGGACGATGAAGCCCGAGCCGGTGCTGGCGACGCCAAGAAGGAACCCATGCAGCAGTTGATCGCTGGAAACTGGAAGATGCACGGCGAGTTGCGGCACCTGGGCGAGATCGAGGCTATCGCCGCCTCTGTGAAGGCGACGCCGCCGCCGGTCGACGTGCTGATCTGCCCACCGGCGACGCTGCTCGCACGCGCGGTGCAGACGGTGGCAGGCCGCATCGCCATCGGCGGGCAGGATTGCCACACGGACATCGCCGGCGCGTTCACGGGCGACGTGAGCGCGGAGATGTTGAGAGATGCGGGCGCCTCCGCCGTCATTGTCGGCCATTCCGAACGCCGCCAGCATCACGGCGAGACCGATGCCATGGTGGCGGCAAAGGCGAACGCCGCGCGGCGCGCGGGGCTTCTGGCTATCATCTGCATCGGCGAGACGGACGCGCAGCGAAAGGACGGCAAGGCGTTGTCCGTGTGCGGCGATCAGATCGCCGGGAGCGTACCCGAAGGGATCGCCTCCGTCGCGATCGCCTATGAGCCGCTCTGGGCGATCGGCAGCGGCCGCACGCCGACCTCGCAGGAGATCGCGGATATGCACGGGCACATCCGTCAGTCCTTGGCGACGCGTCTGGGCGCCACCAGTCGAACCTTGCGCATCCTCTACGGTGGATCGGTCAACCCCTCCAACGCGCGCGACATCCTCTCGCTGCCGGAGGTGGGCGGCGTGCTGGTCGGTGGCGCGAGCCTGAAGGCGGCCGACTTCGAAGGCATTCTGCGAGCGGGTGGAGCACCGGAGTCATGGTGACGCGCGTGGGAATCGCGGCGGATAGAGGAGGCTTCACCGTGCTCGCGCTGGAGGTGATCGCCATGTTTCTGGACGCTGACTTCATCGGCGCCCCGCGTCACGGATGAAATAGGCGTGCTGGTGTTGCTAGCGCAGGGGAGCCGCCCTTCAATCTGGTGGCAGAAGGATCGCGCCACGAGAGCGACATGCGTCGCCATCGCGCTCTGGGTAATACTGTTGGCGGCTGTGGTCGGCATGATTGTACTGTTGCGTACGAATGGATCGGACGTTCGAAAGGACTCGTGAGTCTCTTTTCACTTCTCAGTCTCGTAATCTCGCTCGCGGCGCTCTCGAGCTATCTCAACTATCGCTATGTCAAGTTGCCGACGACCATCGGCGTGACGCTCATGGCGCTCGTCGCCTCGCTCACGCTGGTGCTCGCAGGGCCATACGCCGCGGGGTTCCGCGAGCACGCGGCAACCGTCGTATCGCGAATCGACTTCAACGAGGTCGTCTTGCACGGTCTCCTTGCGTTTCTGCTTTTCGCCGGCTCGATACACGTGAAGCTGGATGCGCTTCGACGTGAATGGCTGACCATTTCGTTGCTCGCCGTGGTCGGAACACTCGTGTCCACAGGCTTCGTGGGCGGTCTGACCTGGCTGGTCCTCGGTTGGCTCGGTCTCGGTATTCCATTTCTGCAGGCGCTCTTGTTCGGCGCTCTGATCTCGCCGACCGACCCCATCGCCGTGTTGGGCATCATGAGGTCCGTCGGTGCGTCCCCGCAGCTCGAAGTGCAGGTAGCCGGTGAGTCTTTGTTCAACGACGGGCTGGGCGTCGTCATCTTTCTGTTTCTTCTACGCCTTTCAGGCGGCGGCGGGGTTGCCGGGAGCGTCGCCATCGCGTCCCTCTCGACGTATGTCCATACGGTCGGGATGCTTCTGCTCAAGGACGTCGGGGGCGCCCTGGTGCTGGGCATCGCAGCCGGCCTCCTGACCTACCATATGCTCAAGCGCGTCGACGACTACCAGGTCGAGGTTCTGCTCACTCTCTCTCTGGCCATGGGGCTTTACGCCCTGGTCGACTCCCTGCACTTGTCCGCGCCGCTCGCCGTCGTGGTGGCTGGGCTCTTCGTGGGCAACCGGGGACGAGCTTTCGCCATGACGGAGAAGACGCGTGAACACGTCGACACCTTTTGGGAGCTTGTCGACGAGATCCTCAACGTGGTTCTTTTTCTCTTGATCGGGCTGGAGCTTCTCGTGCTGCCCATCGAACGCGGATGGCTGGTGGCCGGACTTCTTGCGATACCGATTGTTCTGTCGGCACGCTGGTTGAGCGTCGCGGGAATCGTCGGGCCCCTCCGCCGTATAACATCCCAGTCGAAGGGGGCGATTTCCGTCCTGACCTGGGGCGGATTGCGCGGAGGCATTTCGGTAGCGATGGCGCTCTCCTTACCGGCCAGCGACTCGCGCAGTCTCATCCTAACCCTGACCTACTTCGTGGTTGTGTTTTCGATCGTCGTCCAGGGCTTGACGCTGGGCCGAGTCGTTCGGTCGACCAGTGGCTCGACGGTGACGGCGCCGGACTCGCCTGGACTTCGATGACGCGGTGCGCATGCCGCAGAACCCAAGCCGTAAACCGCCTCCTACAGCACGGCCATGGCCGCGGGGATCAAGATGAAAAGCGATTCAAGGAACTTCCGCGTCGGGCCCAGAGAAACGGTCAAGCTCAACAAGCGGCCGACCCACATCCGGCGCATCTGGAAATCGAAGAAGCAGTACCACAAGCTTCTGGAAGAGAACGTAGAGTCGTTGAGCGCGCTCCAGCGGATGCACTACGCCCCCGCCCGTTATGCGCTGCTTCTCATCGTTCAGGGGATGGATGCGGCCGGCAAGGACGGCGCCATCCGGCACGTGATGTCCGGCGTCAATCCTCAGGGCTGCGAGGTCTCCAGCTTTAAAGAGCCCAGCGCTGAGGAATTGAAGCACGATTTCCTGTGGCGCACGACCTGTCGTCTGCCGGAACGCGGGCGGATCGGCATCTTCAATCGTTCCTACTATGCGGAGGTCCTCATCGTCCGCGTACACCCGGCGATTCTCCATGCCCAGGGCATTCCCCCCGAACTGCTTGACGAGAGACGCATCTGGCGGGAGCGGTATCGCTCCATCGTGGACCTCGAGGAGCATCTCCACCGGAACGGCACCCGGATCGTCAAGGTGTTCCTCCACCTGTCGAAGAACGAACAGCGAAAGCGGTTTCTCGAGCGAGTCGATCGGCCGGACAAGAACTGGAAGTTCAGCCGCTCGGACATCCACGAGCGGCACACATGGCGTATCCGAAAACGAGTGACCAGCGCCGGAAGGAATTGCACGCGATCCGGAAACAGCTCACCCGCACCACCCAGGGTCATCCCGCCACCGCAGAACCAGGGCACGTCGGCTCCCGGAGCCTCTCAACTGGCCAGCACCTCGTAACCGGAAACGACGTCGAAGAGCTCCTCGTCGATGCTTCCCTGGCGCACGCGATGAAACGTGCCGCGGAGGGTCTCGAGCAAGTCGGCGATGTTCCTGTCGGCGCGCTCCGTCGCCGAGAGTCGGCTCGCGTTCTCGCTCGCGAGGGACTCCGCACACGCCCTGAAGAGCGAGATGAACAGATACTCGCGAATGAGCGCACGCAGAGTCGCGGTGCCATCTCCCATGATCTCGGGCAAGCGACCATCCGGCCACTCGACGGCCACGAGTCCCGCCTGCCATTGCGCGTCGAGCGGCAGCAAGCGCTGGCTGACCGGCTCGTAAAGTGCGCCAGACCGTGGCCGGTTGTAGAAAACGTAGAGGGACCCGTACCCCCCCCGAGTCTGCTGCGTCTCGCTTTCGACCTGAATCCGCCCGACGAGCGGAGCAATGGCGTCGATGGAGCCTTGGCACGAGGAAGAAGCCCTTTGGCGACAGGCCGCCTTCCACGAGCCGTCCCTGCACCCTCTCACCGACGGCCCAGACTTCGGCTTTCCCCGGCAGGGCGGCCAGCGCCGTGATCGCAAACCCGGCGAGCTCACTCCGGGGAGCCACAACCCGGAGCCAGGCGTCTCTGGACCCTGGAAGCTGAGAAGGCCGGCGGTATTTCTCGTTCGGGGGATGCCGGACACCTAGAATCCGCCTAGGTTCGATTGAGACTCGGTTCGATTGTCTGGAAACTGGTTACTTCGCGCGTCCCATTAAGGCGGATCGCATGAAAAAGTGCTCGCGTGCTTTCACCGGTGACGGGGGCCCGGGGTTCGTTCTCGGGGCCGTACTCCTCGTCTCATGCCTGCCGGGGCTCGCCCAGACGACCGGAAACATAGGCGGGAAGGTCGTCGACACCGCAAACGGGCCCCTTCCCGGAGCGACCATGGAGGCGCGCTCGCCCGCCCTTCAGGGCTCCCGGCGGACAACGAGCGATGCCGCCGGCAATTTCCACTTCCCTTTGCTCCCTCCCGGCACATACGTCGTGTCCGCGAGGCTCGGTGGGTTCAAGGACGCCCAGCAGCTGGGCGTACGCGTCGACCTGGGGGGGGCCGCGCGGGTGCCGATGACACTCGTCCTCGCCGCGGCTGCGGCGGTCGAAGTTTCCGGCGAGGTTCCGCTCATCGACACCTCCAGCACCCGGATCGGCGTTTCGATGAATGCGAACGTGATCTCCCGCCTGCCGCTCGGGCGGAACTACGCGTCGGTCACGACCACGGTTGCGGGGACCGGCCAGGACGCGGTGGGGTTCACGATTTACGGTGCGACGGGGCTCGAGAACCAGTACCTCATCGACGGGATCAACACGACGGGCGTGCGCTTCGGAAACCAGGGCAAGTCCCTGAACGCCGAGTTCATTCAGGAGGTCGAGGTCAGGACCGGCGGCTACGAGGCCGAGTTCGGCCAGGTGATCGGCGGGAACATCAACGTCGTCACGAAGTCGGGAGGGAACGAGTTTCACGGCGGCGTGTTCGGGTACTACGACGGCGCCGCGCTCGCCTCCTCGAGTAAGCACACCGACGAGCTCGCCGCGCTGAACCAGACGCTGCCGAACCCGCCCCGGCGCGTCGACGCGGGGATCGACCTCGGAGGCTACTTTCTCAAGGACCGGCTTTGGTTCTTCGGTGCCTTCGACCGCGTCCTGAGCGACGAGGACTACAGCAGGGTCGAGAGCCTCACCTTCCCCGCGTCGGGTCCGCCGACCAGCAACTACAAGAGCGGCACGGACGGGAGCCGGACGAACCTCTTCTCGGGGAAGGTGACGTTCCTCGCCGGCCCCTCGCATACTCTGAACGTTTCCGTCTTCGGGGACCCCGGAACGTACACGGGCCGCCGCAACTACACGGATCAGCCGCTATACCTATCCTCGGATCCGGGCCCGGACTCCGCGACCCTCGTGAACAGGGAGAGCGGCGGGACGGACGTTTCCGCGAAGTGGGACGGGCTCTTTGGCCCGCACTTCGCCGTCCAGCTCCAGTACGGCCATCACGCGGAGAAGACGGGGGTCACGAGCGACTATCCGGACGCGCTCTCGATACTGCAGTATCGCGGTCAGTTCACTCAATACCTGCCCGGATCTTCCCCGGCGCGCCTCGAAGACGACACGTACCGCCGGAACATGTACAAGGGCACCGGGTCCGCCTTCCTCAGCGACCACGAGATCAGGGCCGGCTTTTTCTATGAGAAGCTCAACTCCAGCCGGTCAGTGAGGTTCGGAGGCGGCGAGTCCATTGCCCAGTACCTCGATGATTCGGGCGCCTTCGAGTATGCGAGCCACGGGTACTACGCCGCCGTCCCGCTCAACTGCACGATGCGGCAGGACGGCTCGAATGGGAACTTCGGATTCGTCGACCCCACCACTTGCAAGGCCTGGCAGAAGTCCGCCGTCGCGAGCACAAATCCGAAGACGAGCAACCTCGCCGCCTTCGCACAGGACTCGTGGCGCGTCGCGGGGAACCTCACGATCAACGCCGGGATCCGCTACGAGGAGCAGCGTCTTTACGGCGCAACGGGCGATGTCGCGATCAACCTGAAGGGGGAGTGGTCGCCGCGCTTCGGGGCCGTCTGGGATCCCCTCCGGAACGGGCGGTCGAAAGTCTTCGCGTCTTACGGGCGCTATTACCAGACGATCCCGCAGGACATCCAGGTCCGGGCCCTCGGGAACGAGAACATTGTCTTTGCGTACAACTACACCCCCGACCGCTCCGACACGGTCGGCTACCCGTTTCCCTACGTCTCCGTGGGCGACTACGTTCCACCGGGCTTGAAGGGGATGTATCAGGACGAAGTGATCGCAGGCGCCGAATTCGAGTTCGCGCGGAACTGGTCGATCGGACTCAAGGGGATCTACCGGGCCCTCGGCCGCGTCCTCGAGGACCGGTGCGACCTGACCGACCCGCGCGTGGACATCGGCGGCCTCGTTCCGCCTGGAACGATCGCGACCTGCGCCGTGGTGAATGTCGGCGAGGGAGATCTCGGCCGGATCCTCGACCCGACGAATCCCGACTGCTTCTCGGACCATCCGAAGAACACGCAGCCCGCGCCCTGCGAATCCGTGAGGGCGCGCCGGTATTTCCGCGGGCTCCAGCTCGACCTGAACCACCGCTTCGCCGACCGCTACTACCTTCATGCGAGCTACCTCTACTCGAAGCTGGAAGGCAACTACGATGGGCTCGTGAACCAGACTACCGGACTGACTCTCCCGGGAGAAAATCTCGACTTCGACTATATCGACGTCGTCCCGAACATCTCCGGCCGCCTTTCCCTGGACCGGAGGCACCAGTTCAAGCTCTCGGGGTCGTACGCGTTCCCGTTCGGACTCCAAATCGGCATCAACTCGTTCGTTTCCTCGGGGGCGCCTCTTTCTCTCCTCGGCTACGCGCGGCCCGGATATCCTGTTCAGCGCTTTCTGGTGCCGCGTGGGACGTACGGCGAGCTGCCGTGGGCATACAACGTCGACCTGCACCTCGAATATCCGGTGAGGCTCGGCGCGTTGTCGATCGTGCCGATCGTGGACATCTTCAACCTGACGAATGTCCAGCGGGTCACCGCCGTCGACGAGGTCTACAACTACTTGGCGAGCGGCAACCAGAGCCCGCCGTACACGAACTCGCCCAACCCGTACTTCGGCAAGGCGACGGCATGGCAGAAGCCGCGCCTCATCCGTGTCGGGGCACGGATCTCGTTCTGAGTCCCGACCGCCTGAAGCGCGGCCTGTTTGGCTGCCGCCGTCCGCTCTTGGCAGTGAGAGTCGGCCGGTCGGCCATAATCTTGGTCCGAACGAAATGAGCCTATCCGCCGGTGCCCAGCTCGGACCGTACGAAATCCTTTCGCTGCTCGGCGCGGGAGGCATGGGTGAGGTCTACCGGGCGAGGGACACGAAGCTCGAGCGCGACGTGGCACTGAAGGTCCTTCCCGAGGGGTTCTTCGAGGATCCGGACCGGGTCGAGCGCTTCAAGCGTGAAGCGAAGCTCCTCGCGGCCCTGAATCATCCGAACATCGCGACGATCCACGCCTTCGAGGAGGTGTCCGGCCGCCATTTCCTCGTCATGGAGTTCGTCGATGGGCAGGCCCTCGGAAAGCTCATTCGGTCTGGGGATCTCACGCTGCGTACGTCGCTTGCGATCGCACGAGACATCGCCTCGGCTCTCGCGGCGGCACATGCCAAGGGCGTCGTCCACCGCGACCTCAAGCCCGGAAACGTCATGGTGTCGAAAGAGGGGACGGTCAAGCTGCTGGACTTCGGCCTCGCGAAGGCGCTTCTTGATGAAGTTTCTTCTTCGAAGCTCTCCCTTTCACCCACGGAGTCCGTTGGAACCGCCGAGGGCATCGTTCTCGGGACCGCGGCATACATGTCTCCCGAGCAGGCGCGAGGGGAGAAGGTGGACGCGCGGACGGACGTGTGGGCGTTCGGGGTCGTGCTGTTCGAGATGCTCACGGGCAAGAGACTGTTCCGGGGCCCGAGCACGGCCGACATGCTCGCGGCGGTGCTGCGCGAGCCGATCGACCTCGGGCAGCTCCCGTCGTCGACGCCCCTGCCCGCGCGGCACGTTCTCGACCGCTGCCTCGAGCGGGACCTCGGCAAGCGGCTTTCGGAGATCGGGAAGGCGAAGCAGGAGCTGGAACGGGCGAGCGCGCAGGCCGGCGCGAAGCAATTGCGCCGGCGCTCCGCAGGGGCCGTACTCGCCGTGGTCCTCGCCGCCGCCGCGGCCGTCGTTCTTTTTGCGGCTCGTGGACCGTGGCGGTGGACCCGGCGGCAGAAGATGCCTGCGGCTCCGGCCGAAACCAGACACACTCAACTGACTTTCACGGGAGACGTGGAAAACGTTGCGCTCTCGCCCGACGGCCGGACGATCGCCTACGCGGCGGGCGACCAGGATAGGAAGGTGCGGGTGTTGGTCCGTGATCTTGGCGCCGGACAGCCGGTGCAGGTCTGGGAGGGCGCGTCCGTTTGGGACATGAGGTGGACACCGGATGGACTCTACGTGCTGGTGTCCGGGAGACAGTTCGCGGGGCAGGACCCGTCTATTCAGCTCGTGCCGCGCCTTGGTGGCGCCACCCGACTGGTGCCCGCGACGCCGTCGTCCATCGGGTCCCTTGCGGTCTCCCCGGACGGTACGCGCGTAGCGACAGCCAACGCGATATCCGGCGGCGTGGAGATCGTGAGTATCGAGTCGGGAAAGCGGGAGCACATACCGCTCCCCGACGCCCAGTACACCTGGGCGCTCGACTGGAGTCCAGTTAGCAACAGGTTGTCTGTCTTCTCCTATGACAAGAACAACCACCCAAACGTTTCTGTCGTCCTGCCAGACGGGAAGGGCTTGCGAAGCGTCTACACCGGGCTGGAGAGGCTGACGGGTGGGTGCTGGTCTCAGAGCGAGGATGTCCTATACCTCGAGCGCCTTCGCGACGAGTCCATCGATCTCCTGCGTCTTTCAACAGCAGACGGCGACGCCGCGCTTCCGGTCGTGCTCTTGAGTGCACTGCCGTCGGCTTACCGCTGCCAGATCTCAGCGGATGGACAGCGCCTAATTCACACCCGGGTGAACAGCGAGGCGAACCTGTCCCACGTCGACCTCGAGGCGCGCGGAGGCGCGCCGGTCGGCCTCACGCACGGAACGTGGAAGCTCGAGATCCCGCGCGTCTCGCCGGACGGGCGCTGGATATCGGCCACACGAGGCAAGGAGATCGTCAGGTTCCCGATCGGCGGCGGCGAGCCGGTCGTCCTAACGAGCGGACACTACGCCAGCTGGTCGCCCGACGGGCGAAGGCTCGCATTCGCATCCGACCGTGGCGGCAAATGGCGTCCATGGGTCGCCGGTGCCGATGGTCAGCAGGCGCGAGAGATTCCGGGGGCGGACGCCCTCGCCGACCAGGACGTGAGGTGGTTTTCCGACGAACGGCTCGCCTGGCACACGCCGGATGACCGTGATTACAGGATCCGTGATCTGAAGAGCGGCGTCGAAGAATCCCTGGTAAAGGACCCTTCGGCTGGATTCGTCTTCTTCCCCTGTCTCTCGCCGAAAGGCGATCAGATAGCGGTCTTCTGGAATCGCACGCCTGGTTTCAAGGCTGGGCTCTGGGTGATCTCCTGGCCCGCGCGTGCCGAGCGCCTCGTGGCGCCTGACCTGATGCCGTTCGGCTGGTCGGCGGATGGAAAGTGGATTTACGCGTTCAATCAGAAAGACGACGCGATCGTGCGTGCCGCCTCCGAAAGCGGAAAGGTTGAAACGATCGCGCGCAGAGCCCCGGGAGCGCCGAGTTTCACCTCGTGCGGTCTGACGCCAGACACGCGATCTGCAGTCTGCGCGGAGACAACCTACAAGACGGACGTCTGGATGATCGAGCACTTCGATCCGCTCGTCGCGCGGCCGAAACGCTGACTTCTGGAAGGTCCGGAACGTGTAGGTCTGCAACGGGCTTTGCGAGGCCGTGGTCGATGTGATGTTGGGCCAGCCCTGTATCCTTTGCCGGACTTCCATGCGCCTCGACGCCGTCCGCCGTCTCTGGCAACGTCTCGTAGACCGGGGACCGGGTGCCCTCGAGGAGCCTGGTTCGTTTACGGACAGCGAACGCGAGGCCGGGCGCATGGTTCTCCCTCTCATACGGGACCTGAGCGCGGCTCGCCAAGCCATCGACGAGGTGGCACGCCGCACGCAAGCACTCGAGACCGCACTCGACCACCTGCCGGTCGCCGCGATCGCCGTCGACGAGGAATCCCGCTACCTCACTGGAAACGCCGCAGCCAATCGCCTTTTTGGCGGGCCGGCAGTGCCCGAAGTCGTCCTCGACGCAGCGGCACGCGCCGTCGGAGCCGAAGAGCCGCCCAAGGCGAGAGTCGGAGGACGCATCGTCCGCCTCGTCACGGGTGTCGCCTCGCGGCCGAGCCCCGACGGCCGGCCAGAAAGCGTCGTTTCGCGCGTGATCTTCCTCGTGCCGGCCGACGGCACCTTCGAACTCGACACCCAGGACCTCCAGACCCGCTTCGGCCTCACGCGGATGCAGGGTCGCGTCGTCGGGCTGACCGCCCAGGGCCTCACGAACAAGGAGATCGCTGCCCGCCTCTCGATCTCGGCCGAGACCGTCCACAAGCACCTCGTATCGACGTTCCAGAAGAGCGGGGCCTCCACGCGCGCCGGCCTCGTCGCCATGGCGTTCGGCTCACGGTTCGGAATCGATATCTGAATCCGCCTCCACATACCCCATTCGGGTGATGCGCCCGAGGCCCCTCTTTCCTACCTTGTCTCGCAATCCGGGACTTCAGCCGACCGGATCGGAGGCAACGATGAGAAACTTTTCGACTGGAATCGGGCGTCGTCCGGGTTTGCTTCTGGCAGCCGCGTTTCTCGCGGCCGCCTTCGCGCTGCCGGCTGAGGCGCGCGTCGGCCGCGTCGTGATCAGTTTGAAGGAGTCTCCGACGTTCGGGGGAATGACTTTCGGCAGCGTTGGCGCCTACGAGAAGCTCCGCGGCGTCCTCTACGGCGAGGTCGACCCGAACGACCCGAAAAACGCCCCGATTGCCGACCTCGCGCTCGCGCCGCGAAACGCGCGCGGACACGTCGAGTACTCGGCGGACGTCCTCATTCTCCGGCCGGTGGACCCGGCAAAGGCGAACGGACGCCTCTTCTACGAAGCCAACAACCGCGGAGTCCTCTACTCGCTCGGCATGCTGAACGACGCGGTGACGGGCGGCAGTGACCCGAGCGCGGCCTTGGACGCCGGCAACGGCTTTCTCATGCGGCTGGGCTACACGATCGTCCTCAGCGGCTGGGACTTCACGGCCCCGGCCGGCGCCGGGCGACTCACGTTCACGCCGCCCGCGGCCGTGAATCCCGACGGATCTCCCATCGTCGGCCTCTCGCTTGAGGAGCTCGTCGTCGACAACACGACGACGACGAGCGGCACCCTGACGTACGCCGCCGCCGACCTCGACAAGTCGAAGGCGAGTCTGACCGTACGCAACCACTACGCCGACCCGCCGGCCGGCGTCTCGGCGACTGGGTGGGAATACGTGAACGACCATACAATCCGCCTGCTCCCGGCCGGCACGAGCTTCGCCAGCGGATCACTCTACGAATTCGTCTACCCCGCCAAGAACCCTGTGGTGGCGGGCCTGTCATTCGCGGGCATCCGGGACTTCCTCGCGTTTCTCCGCACGGGTTCGGCCGACGACTCCGGGACTCCCAACCCCGTCGCGGGGCGCGTCGACAAGGTCTACTCCTTTTGTTTCTCGCAACCATGCCGCCTGCTCCGCGACTTCGTCAGGCTCGGCTTCAATCAGGACGAGTCGGGCCGGCAGGTGCTGGACGGAGTCCTGAACTGGGTGGGCGGCGCGAGTAGCGGCTCCTTCAACCATCGGTTTGCGCAGCCGTTCCGGACGCATCGCCAGCACATCAGCCGCTGGTACCCGGAGGCCATCTTCCCATTCGCCGACGTCACGCTCTTCGATCCCGTCACCGGAAAGACCGGCGGGCTCCTGGCAACCTGCGGTCTGAGCGGGACGTGCCCGAAGATGTTTGAGGCGAACTCGGCAAACGAGTACTGGGCGAAGACGGGCTCGCTCCTTCACACCGACCCGCTCGGGACCGTCGACCTCGCGAACCACCCGAACGTCCGCCTCTACTTCGTCGCGGGTCTTCCGCACAACGCGGGCGTTCCGAGCGCCACGGCTCCCGGAATCTGCGCGCAGACGAGGAACCCGCTCGTCGCGAACCGGACGATGCGAGCGCTCCTCGTCCGGCTGGACGAATGGATCTCGAAGGGCCAGGAGCCGCTAGCGAGCCTCGTCCCGCGCCTCGACCAGGGCACCCTCGTGCCGCCCCTCCCGCAGGCGGGCGAAGGATTTCCGTCCATTCCCGGCGTGACATACACCGGCCTCACTCACACAGGAGATCTTCTCGACTTCGGCCCCAGTTTCGACGCGCAGGGGATCTGGTCGAAGGTGCCACCGGTCCTGCTGGGCTCGCCGTACGCCATCCTGGTTCCCAAGACCGACAAGGACGGCAACGATCTCGCAGGACTGCGCATGGTCGAGATCGCGGTGCCAACCGCGACGTACACCGGATGGAACATGCGGTCCGGTCCAGCCTCTCCGGACGGCTGCGACGCCTCCGGCATGATGCTCGCCTTTCCGAAGACGAAGGCCGAGCGCCTCGCGAGCGACGACCCCCGTCTGTCGCTCGAGGAGCGCTACCCTCAGCACGCACAGTACGTCGACGCCGTCAACGCGGCCGCATGGAAGCTGCGCACGTCCGGCCTCCTGCTCGACGAGGACGCGGCCCGCTACACGGCCGAGGCGCAACGAAGCGCTGTCGGGCTCTCGACCTGGCTGCTGCCGTCGTCCGCCCACACGGCGGGAGCGAGCGGAGTCCCGTACACGACGGACATCACGGTCGCGAATACCGGCAACGCGGACGCCGCCTTCACGCTGAAGTTCCTGGGCCACGGCATCGACGGGCGTCCCGGCCCCGAAAAGAGCTTCACCTTGGCGGCGGGAAAGTCAGTTTCTTATCGCGACGTGCTAGGCGCAGCCTTCGGCGTGTCATCCGACTGGGGCGCGATCCGGCTCTCCTCGACGACGGCGACGCTCTCCCTCGCGTCTCAGACCTGGACCCCGTCGCCCTCGGGCGGCACGGTCGGCCAGGCGGTTCCGGCTTTCTCGGATGCCGAGCAGATCCATAACGGAACGACCCGCTCCATCCTTGCAATTAGTGAAGACGATTCCGTGCGGACGGACCTGTTCCTCGCGAACGCCACCGAGTCCCCCATGGACGTGGACGTGGCTCTCGTGGGCGAGTCCGGCGCCGCCCTCGGCACGCAGCGGGTCTCGCTCTCTCCGCTCGGCATGGCGCAGCTGACCCGGGTGGTGAGGGCCTTGGGCGTCTCGGCCAACGTCGGGGGGGCGCGACTCATACTCTCGACTCCCACCTCTACCGGTGCATTCGCTGCATACGCCTCCGTCATCGACAACGCGTCGAACGACCCACGGACGCTCCTGCCAGAATAGGGTCTGGCTCTCAGGGTCTTCAGTTCGCACAGTGGATCGACTGCCGAGCCAGACTTTCCTCCCGCGAACTTCAAGCAGGTTCGTGGTTAACAGAAACCCCGCGAGGCCTCTCGCGGAGTTTCGTGTCTAAAGCTCGTGCGCCTCGCCGTTCATTTCCAGATATTGAACTTGAGTGCGAATCTCTTCTTCTGAATCAACGTGCGCCAGTCCACGAACACGAATACGAACACGAGCAGCAGCCCTGCGATCAGTCCGGCGATGGATTTCCAGGACACCATCCCGTGAACGAGGTCGCTCGTGTTCTCTGCCGCATACTTGCCGGTGAGCACCGCGATCGTGTCGCTAGTCAGTTTGCCGACGATGAAACCCGGGAGGATGTGGTGGGGCTCGAGCTTCGCCATTCCGGCGGCCACGAACAAGGGTGTGGTGGGTAGCGGCAGCAGAGAATAGATCAGCACCAAGGCGTGGCTCTTCCACCCCTTCTCCTCCAGTTTCTTTCCCAGGAACTCGGCTTCGTCGTTCTTCGCCCTCTTGAAGAATTTCCCGGACAGCTTGGGAATGTAGAGAGTGAGGACATACCTGCCCAAGATGGAGCCACCCACCCCGATAATGATTACAAGCCAAATTTGAAGATCGAATTTTACCTGCAAGAAAACCATCACCGTGAATGCCGGCGGCAAGGGGAACGGTGAAATGTCCACGAGCAGGGCCCCGACGAAGACAAGCAGATATTGCCACCACATGATGTATCACCGTAGTCTTCGAGTCGCGCCCAAGTCAATGACGAGGACGATTCCCACGATGAGCTCGACGGCCCCATGTACGGGAAACGGGATCACCTTGACGATGCCCAGCGGAAAGCGCGTGAGAAGCGTCATCAGCAAATGCAAGACCGCGAGGCCCCACGCGACGGTGTCTGGAGCATGCGCGAGCCTTAGCTCCGACCCGCGAGGGCCGTTCCTCGCACCATCGCGGGCCACATCAATGGATGGTCTGCGACCTTCACCCTGTATCTCTGAGGAATCGACAAACCGAGCCTGCGTATCGAGAATAGCTCTCTATGTCGGCGCCCGAGAAGCACCCCCTGTCGCAGATCCTCAGCGTGACCGTCTTCGTGGCGGCCCTCGGGTACTTCGTGGACATGTTCGACCTGCTCCTCTTCCCCATCGTGCGGCAGCCGAGTCTGATGGACCTGGGCATCCCACAGGGGGACGCGCAGGTCTCCGCCACGTTCTTGCTGCTCAACTCCCAGATGGTGGGAATGCTGCTGGGCGGGATCTTCTGGGGCATCCTCGGCGATAAGAAGGGCCGCCTCTCGACGCTCTTCGGGAGCATCGCGCTCTACTCCGTGGCGAACATCGCCAACGCCTTCGTGCACGGGCTCCCGTCCTACGCCGTCTGGCGCTTTCTGGCGGGGCTCGGCCTCGCGGGCGAGCTGGGCGCGGCGGTGACGCTGGTGAGTGAGATCCTCCCCAGGAACCTCCGGGCATACGGCACCGCCATCGTCGCGGGGGTGGGCATCTTCGGGACGGTGACCGCGAGCCTCGTCGGCAAGTACCTCCCCTGGCGCACCGCCTACCTCGTCGGGGGCGGGCTGGGCCTCATCCTCTTGGCCACCCGCTTCAGCCTCCGCGAGAGCGGCATGTTCCGGAACCTCGGCCACCAGGCCGACGTGAAGCGTGGCGACTTTCTGAGCCTCTTCACGAGCGGTGAGCGCTTCCTCCGCTACCTCCGCTGCATCCTCATCGGCCTGCCGACCTGGTTCGTTGTGGCGATCCTCATCACTTCCGCGCCCGAGTTCGCGCCGAAGGTTGGCGTGACAGGACCCGTGGCCGCCGGAACCGCCGTGGCCTTTTGCTATAGCGGCATCACGCTGGGGAGCTTCGCTTCCGGCATCCTCAGCCAGGCTTGGAGAAGCCGTAAGAAGGTCGTTCTTCTCTTCATCCTCGGCACGCTCGCCGGCGTCGCCACCTACCTCACGGTGCGCGGGCTCACCCCGATGCAGTTCTATCTCCTGACGGGGTACCTCGGGCTCATGGCGGGCTACTGGGCCGTCTTCGTCACCATCGCCGCGGAGCAATTCGGCACGAACCTCCGTGCCACGGTGGCCACCACGGTACCGAACTTCGTCCGGGGGGCCGTCCCGCTGATCACAGGCAGCTTCTCCCTGCTCCGGGGCCCTCTGGGCTACGTCGGGAGCGCCTGGACGGTGGGCCTCGTCTGCATCACGCTCGCCCTGGTTGCCCTCGTGGGAATGGCCGAGACGGCGGGGCGAGACCTGGACTTCCTGGAGTAACCCCCTTCCACGGCCCCCCGGCAATTCCCAATGCGCCCCTACAAGTAAATGCGAAACGTCCTTTTCTCTCAGCTTCCTCGTTGCGGGAAGACTCCTTCTACTTGCGCAGAAGCACGTAAACCGCGCCCGAGCCGCCGTCCGACGGAGGCGCGTCAGCGTAGGCAAGTACCGACCGATTCGATCTGAGACAGGCCCGCACGCGAGCCTTCAGGATCGACGTCTTCCGTTCGGAGTGGAGGCCACGACCGTGCACGATGCATACGCAGCGACGCTGATCGTAACGGCTGTTTTCGATGAACCGCCCTGCGGTCGCACAGGCGTCCGCAACCGTCAGGCCATGCAGGTCGCAGCGGTCTCCGGCGGCGTACTCACCCCGTTGTAACTTCCTGATCTCTCGGCGGTCAACGCCAGGCGCGGTAAAGCCTTCGTCTGGCCCAAAGAAGTCGTCGTCTGGCAAAGCTGTCGCAGGTGGCTTACGGACGGGTGGAGCCAGGCGGACGCGCCCATGCGGATCCGGCCCAAGACGGGCGACGTCCGCCATTTCGAGCTCGAATGCTCCGGCGTCGGACGTGTCATCGCGATGCGACGCGGCGGCAGAAGGATTCTTCCCTCTGGCCTTCTTCATCGGACCATCTTACCGAGCGAAGGGTCTCGCTTTGTGGCGAGACTCTCGGGGCGCCGGCTTGACGACGATGACGAGGAGAGCGAGTCCAAGCAACCCGAGGAGAAAGCTGTAGCGTACCCCGGGGGGGCGATACGTGAAGACGACTCGATGCGTACCCCCGGCGAGCCGGACCCCGCGAAAGCAGACGTCGGCGCGGAGCACGCGATCCCTCGCTCCGTCGACTGTGACCCCCCATCCCCCCCGAATACGCGTCAAAGAAGAGGAGGACGGATTCGGACGGCGCGCGGGTCAGAAACGTGATCCGCGAGGGCCGCCTTTCAACGAGCGTCACGGAACTCGTGTCGGGAGCGGCCGGGGCGGTCCACGCTGATCCTTCTTCGAGGATCGCGGTTCGCGACGGATCAAAGGAAGGATCCAGAAGGACGCCGAGGGCACGCTCCGGAGGGACGACGACCGCCTCGTGGACGAGGATCGCCCGGGGAAACGGTTCCTGTGTCCGGACGACGCTGGCTCCGGGGAGCGGCGGGGCCTCCTTGTCCTCGGCGGAGCCCCCGGCTCCCCAAAGGACGATCCGGGATGTCCCGGAGAGCTGAGCGAATCGACGACTGTGGCTCCCGATCGCCTCCTGTGTGCGCGCGAGCGGCGCCGAGGTCCACCGCGAGGAGCGCCACGGCACCGAGAGCGAGAGCGCGGCCCCGCCGGAGCGTGGACTCGAGAGCCGAGAGCGCGAGCGCGGACCCGAATGCAAGCGCGAGGCCGAAGCAGGCGAGAAACCGCACGGGCGCGCGGAACCCTCGAAGCAGAGGCCACGAGGAGACGAAACGGTAGGGACCCGCATCGCCGAAGGCGAACACGAAGCCGACCAGAGCCGCTGCGGAAAGGGCGAGGAAGAGGACGCGCGGAAACCCCGGCGTGCGGCGAAAGAGAAGGGCAACGCCCGCGAGAAAGAGCACGGCCGTGGCGACGCCTGGGTAGCTCGCAGGCTCGGGCCAGCGCGAGAGACCGTCGACGGGTAGAAAAACCTGGTCGAGCTCGGCGACCTGCAGGGCTCCCACGTTGCGCTCGTCGACCGAGAGGCCGCTGAATCGGGACGTCTCGGGAAAGACGAGGGCGGAAGGGAGCAGGGACGGAGCGCCAAGAGCGGCTGCGAGAACGGCCGCGAGCCCGAGCTCGACGAGGAATCGACGCCGATTCCGCGCCCCCCAGAACTGTGCGGCGGCGAACGCGAGAAGAGTTGGGGCCGCTCCGAGAAGGCTGTGAGGGCGCGCTGCGAGGAGAGCAAGACCGCCGGACGCGGCGGTGAGCAGAAGCCCCGCGCGGCGCCGCTCCGCGGCGATGAAGCCGATGCCGAGGAGGAGGAACGGGAGAAGCGCCGCCACGGCCACGGCGTTCAGCCACGTCACGCTTTGAAGCGTCCGTGCCGAGAGCATGTACGCGAGCCCGCCAAAGAGCGGGGCGATGCGCGCGTTCGTAAGAAATCGGACGAGGAGGAAGCCTCCGATCCCCGCGAGCCAGAGATGCACGAGGGAGAACGCATCTGCGAGACGGTGGACGGGGGCGCCCGTCAGGAGCAGCGGCACGGTGAGCGGATAGAACACCGGGGCCTCCTGATGGAATGCGAGAGGGTGCCCCATGTAGAAACCGTTCAGCCAAAACGGCGAGCTGCCGGCGCGCACGTCGCGCTGGACCTCGCTCCAGATCGGGAGATGCTCGTAGAAGAGGTCGCACGAGAAGAAGGAACGTGAGCCCGTGATCACCGGGAAAAGCGTCGCCGCGAGGACGGCCGCGAAGAGCACGGACGCGAGAAGGGCCTCTCCGGATGGTCGTGTCGCGGCGTGCGTCACAAAGCCTGGCGGTTCTTGGCGTTTTCGGAGGCCACCTGGGGGGACCCCCGCTGCCTCGAACTTGTCTGGCGCGTCGATCATAGCGAGAGGTCAGGATCTTCGGCCGGTCAGGGAACGACCTTGATCTCCGGGTCGATGAAGATGACCTTCTTCGTTTTCTTGTCGGTGATCTTGACCCCGTATTCGTGAGACTTGTGGTCGGCGTCGGGCCTTACGTGCGGGGAGACGACGTGGTGGCCGTGCATCTGGAACGGCCCGTCGAACGGACCCTTCGAGCCGTCCTTGAAGACGATCTCGACGTTGACGTCCAGCCACGGCGGGCTGATGACCCAGTGCGCATAGTGCTTGGCCGACTTGCTGAGGACGAGGACTTTACCTTTGGATTCGGCATGGTCCGTGACGGGCTCGCGGGCGCCCGTGACCCTGCCGTTCTCGTCGTGATCGACGTGGATGGTTGCCAGCCGTGCCTTGGAATGGTCGTGTGCCATGGTGCTGCTCATGTTGGTTCTTTTCCTTTCCGGTGCTTGCTGATGATCTCCCGATATCGGGGGTTTGCGCGGAGCGAGGTGAATTCCGGTTCGGTCTCGATCTCGTTCGGTCCAAGGCCGTGACCGAGCGCACGCTCGAGGGCGTCGAGCGCGCGGCTCGTCTTGCCGGCCCGGGCGAAGACGATTGCCGACGATTGAAGGACGAGGATGTTTTCGGGCTCGAGAGCGAGAGCCTTCTGAATGGCCGCGAGACCGGACTCCGCTTTCGAGGTCCTCGCGAGGGCGACGCCGATGACGGCCTGGGCCTCGCCGTTCCGCGGATTGACGCGAAGAGCTTCCGTGGCGAGGCGGACCGCCTCGTCGTATTCGTGCGTTGCGTGGTCCAATTCGCCGGGAATTCGCGAGAGGACGTCGGCGAAAGCCTTGTGGTTCCAGAAGTCGAGAGGGTCGATCTCGGCGGCGCGTGAGAGCTCCCGCGCCGATTCTGGGTACCGCCCCTGCATGTAGTAGAGCGTGCCGAGATTCGAGAACGCCAGCGCCTGCGGAGCGATTTCGGCCGAACGCATGAGCGCGGTTTCGGCCTGCGGATAGTCCTCCATCCGGAGATACGCCGCGCCGAGGTTGGAGTAAAGGCGCGCGACGCCAGGATTCAGCTCGATTCCCTTCCGATAGGCGTGCGCCGCCTCCGAATAGCGATGCGTGCCGAAGTAGAAGTACCCGAGCCCGCTATATGCGCTCCACGCTCGAGGCCGGAGCTGGACAACGCGCTGAAACGCCTTTTCGGCCTCGCCGTGCCGGCCGGATTTCATGAGCGAGAGTGCGAGGACACGCAGCGTGTCGGCGTCGTCAGGCCTCTGCAGGAGGACCTTTTGGAAGACCTTGATTCCGGCCTCGGTCTCGCCGGTCGCGGTCAGGACCCGGCCCAGTGTGACCTGCGCCTCGGGGAGATTCGCGTCGAGAGCTATGGCGCGCTCCGCCGCCTTCCTCGCGAGCTCGGCCAGCGTGACGTCCTTCGAGAGGTCGTACGACGCAAGGTAGGCGCGCCCGAGCGCAGCCTCGACGAGCGCTGATTTCTCCGCGTCCGTGAGCTTCGTGAGGAGAGCGACCGCCTTCTCGACCGAATCCTTGTCGTCATAACGCTCGAGATATCCGAGCGCGACCGTGTAATCGGTCTGCGCGGGGCCGGGCGCGAGGGCGGGACGTGCGGGCGCGGGGAGGGAGGTACCGCTCGCGAGATGGACGCGCAGCGCTGCGACGAGCTTCTGTGTCAGCTCGTCCTCGAGCCGGAAGTGTTCGGTCGCGGGACCGGTCACCTCGCCGGCGGCCATCTGGACGGGGGAGCCGGCGAGGAGCAAGGAGTACGACAGCTGCCTGGTGTCGCCCAGCTGCCGGACGGCAGGCTGGACGAGGAGGTTGGCTCCCGTATCGCGCGCCCATTTGGCAAGGTCGGTCTCGTGCATCATGGCTGGACCGGAGGAATGCATGACGGCGAGGCCCGGAACGCTCTGGAGCTTCACGCTGAGGCTGACGGACACGCCATCGCATAGCTGCCGGCCGTCCGGCCGTCCGGTGAGGTCGATAGCCGGGAGAATGGCGAGGAGCTTCGAGGCCGGGAGCGCGGTGGTGTCCCTCCCGCGAAACGAGACGTAGCCGAGGACGGCGATCACAGCGGCGAGGAGAACCCCGGCGCCCACCCAGACGCGCGGCGCGCGCGGGATCCGGACCGTCACGGCCCCAAGGCTTCGTGAGGCGACGTTGCTCGTTCCCCCGGCGACGAGGTCCAGCTGCTGCTTCACGTACGTCATGTCGGGGGCGCGCCTGTCGATGTCCTTACTCAGGCACTCCTCGAGAAGAGAGCGGATCGGACGCGGCGTTTCCTTCGGGAGCGCCTTCCATTCGGGCGTGTGCTTGAGGATGGCGACGAGGATGTCGGTCTGGGACTCGCCCGAGAACGTCTTGCTCCCTGCGAGCATCTCGTAGAAAAGACAGCCGAACGACCAGATATCGCTCCGGCGGTCGAGGCTCTGGCCGCGCGCCTGCTCGGGGCTCATGTAGGAGACCGTGCCGAGCACCGTTCCCTCCCGCGTGGCGTCGGCGCCGAGCGTGGGGGACCTGGAATCGTCAGAGGCGTTGTTTCCGGAAGCGAAAATCTTGGCGAGGCCGAAATCGAGGAGCTTCACCTGTCCGTCGGGCGTGACCTTCACGTTCGCGGGCTTGAGGTCGCGGTGGAGAATTCCCTTCGCGTGGGCCACGTCGAGGGCCTCGGCGACCTGCCGGGCGATCGCGAGAGCTCGCGGAAACGGAAGCGGCCTTTCGACGAGAAGCTCCTTGATGGTGTCGCCCGGCACCATCTCCATGACGAGAAGCTGAACGTCATCGACTCTCTCGAAGCTGTGGATCGCCGCGATATTCGTATGGTTCAAGGCAGCAAGAAGCTGGGCCTCGCGCTGGAAACGGACGATCACTTCGCGATCGCCGGCGACGGTTTCCGGCAGGACCTTCAGGGCGACTTCGCGCCCGAGCCGCGTGTCGCGCGCCCGCCAGACCTCGCCCATGCCGCCGACGCCGAGCGGCGCGAGAATCTCGTACGGGCCGAGCATCGTGCCGGGTGCGAGGGTCATGAGTTGTCGACCGCGATTATGGCCGACCGGGCTTTGCGTCGGCGGGAAACAGAACGGCCATCGCGGGCCGCAGAGGTCAGAACACGAACATTCCCACCGCCGCGCCGGCCATCAGGAGGGTCGCGATTTTCATGTCCGACGAGCGCGAGTGGAGCCCGGTCTGGGTCTTCAATCCAGCGGCTTCCGGGGAACCGTCCCGCTCACGGGCGCCTTGTCACCTCCGCCGGGAGAGAAGGTGAATGATCGCCACGAAGAGGGCAGCACCGATGATGGACCAGAGAACGGGGAACGGATGCCCGCCAATGGTGACCATGAGGGGTTCCGGCAGCTTGAGAGCCCGAGCGACCCACGGCCCGAGAAGAGCACCGATGAAACCAAGAGCGGTCGAGACGATCAGCCCGCCGGGAGCGCTCCCCGCGATGGCCTTTCCGATGGCGCCGCAAACGGCCGCGATCACGATGAGGATCAGAAGGGCAGGTAGTGAAATTGTCATGGCGGATTCCTTTCGCGTGCGCGTCGAGGAAGGCCGCAAGCCCTGTGCCAGCGTGACGCCACCGTCGCTTGGGGCCGAGGGAACGCCTTTCCGTTGGGAACGGGCCCCGGCACGACCCCGTTTTGCAACCCGCTGAAATCCTTACCGCATGGACGAATCGTCGAACGTTCAGGCATAGACTGACCGCAGCATCAATGAGAATGAGAAGCTCCCACGGGACCAACTCCCGAAACACCGGTCATGGGCCGCTCCTCTGAAGCTCGCTGCTTGGATCGTCGCCCGCACGCCCCTCGCCGTGGCGGCGGGAGTCTCGACAGGGGCCGCATGGCTCTGGTGGCTCCTCGTCCCGATCCGGCGGCGCCTCGCCATCCTCAACTTCCGTGGCGCCTTCCCGGGCGTCCCGCCGGGCGTCCCGCTCCGCCGGATGATGGCTGGCCTCGTCCTCGGCTATTTCGAGCTGCTGCACGAGGAGAGGGTTCCCGGGAGCGTCGACCTCTCGATCGAGGGAGCCGGGCCGATTGCCGAGCGCGGGAAGGCGGGAAAGGGGACCCTCGTTTTCGCCGGCCACCTTGGCTCCTGGGACCTCGTCGGACCGCTCCTGGCGCGCCGAACCGGGATCAAGGCGACGGTGGTCGTGAAGATCCCGCGGTCGAAATCAGTTGCCGCTCTCATCGAACGCGTCCGGGCCGCATACGGGCTCAGCCTCCTTCCGAACAAGACCGGTTCGATGCCGCGCGTTTTCGAGCTTCTCGAGGAGGGGCACCTCGTCGTCTTCGTCATCGACCAGAGGCTCGCGCGCGGCGTCGCCGTCCCCTTCTTCGGCCGTCCCGCCCTGACGGCCCCGGCGATCGCCGTCGCAGCGGCGAGAACCTCCATCCCCGTCCATTTCCTCGAGTACTGGCGGGAAGGGACCGGGAGGCACCAGGCGGTCTTCTCCGCGCCTCTCCCGGTGACGGGGAGAGCGGAGGATGACGTCGCCGCCTTCACCGCGAGGATCGAGGAGGCCGTGAGACGGCGGCCGCACAATTGGCTCTGGCTCCACGACCGCTGGAAAGGAGCGCCCGCAGCCGCAACTCCCTTACAGCCAGAGGAACGCCATCGCAACGATCATGTAGACGACGAGTAGCTGCGCGCCTTCGAGCCAGTTCGACTCGCCGTCGGCGGCGATCTGGCCCGCGATGAGCACCGAGACTCCGAGAACGGCGACCTCGAACGGGTTGAAAAAAAGCGTCATCTTCCGCCCGAAGAGCAGCGACACGAACACGAGAAGCGGCGCGACGAAGAGCGCGATCTGCTGGCTGGAGCCGAGCGAAATCGCGAGAGACAGCTCCATCCGGTTTCGCGCGGCGGCCGAGACGGAGACGAGGTGCTCGGCTACGTTGCCGACGAGCGGGATGAGGACGATGCCGAGGAAGACCTCCGAGACGCCCGTGCGCCGAACGACGGGTTCGATCGCGCCGACGAGAAGCTCGGAGAGGACGACGGTCGCGAGCGTCGACCCGACGAGGACGCCCACCGCCTTGCGAATGCTCCACGCGCCTTCGGGCGCCTCTCCATACGTCACGCCGACCTCGGGCGCGATCCCGCGCGAGGGCGTCGTCAGAGAGAAGACGAGCGAGAGGACGTAGACGACGATTAGCACACCGGCGATCCCGAGAGACAGTTTGTCGAGGAGCGGGTCGGGCGACTCGGACAGGAGCGGCAGATGGTGCTGCAGCTTGTGGACGATCTCGAAGAGGGTCGGGATGAGGAGGCCGATGACGGAGAGCAGCATCATCGTCGAGGCCGTTCCCGCGGCCCGCGGGTCGAAGCGCTGGAGCCCGTTCTTCAGGCCGCCGACGAGAAGCGACAGGCCGAGAATGAGAAGGAGGTTCCCGAGGATCGAGCCCACGATCGACGCCTTCACGAGCTCGATCCTCCCGGCCCGGAGAGCGACGATCGTGATGATGAGCTCGGCCGCGTTGCCGAGCGTCGCGTTCAGGAGGCCGCCCACGCGCTCGCCCGTGCGATGCGCGAGCTGCTCCGTCGCCTCGCCCATCGCGCCCGCGAGAGGGAGGAGGCCGAGGCACGCGAACACGAAGACGAGAGCGGGCTCGTGGAAGAGCCACTCGGCGGCGAGCGCGAGCGGGACGAACACGAGGAAAAAACGGAGGATCCTCACGTCCGGCGATTCTAAAGGGACGGCCGGAACGCGGCGGATTCACTCCCGCGGGCGCTTTGCCTGCTGCCGACGGTTTCCCCTATCATCCGCCCTCGCTTGCGCGGGCAAGCGAGAAAGCGGGGCCTTCATGCTCAAGGAGTTCAAGGAATTTATCAGCAAGGGCAACGTGCTCGATCTGGCCGTCGGCGTCATCATCGGCGCGGCGTTTGGGAAGATCGTCGCGTCGTTCACGAGCGACATCCTGATGCCGCCGATCGGCCTCCTGATGGGGAAGGTCGACTTCTCGAGCCTTTTCATCAACCTGTCCGGAAAGCCGGCCGAGACACTCGCGGCCGCGAAGGCGGCGGGAATCCCGACGATCAATTACGGCCTTTTCTTCAACACGATCATCGACTTTCTGATCGTGGGCTTCGTGATCTTCCTCGTCGTGAAGCAGGCGAACCGCATGAAGAAGGAAGTGCCCGCCCCGGCCCCCGCCGGACCGACGAAAGACCAGCAGCTTCTCACCGAGATCCGGGACCTTCTCCGGAAGTGATGCAGGAATCCCCGATGACCCGAAAATCCCTCGCCACTTTCGCGCTTGTTCTCCTCGTCGCAGCCGTGCCGGTGTTCGCCCAGGACGCCGCGCCGGCGAGGCCGATGTGCCCGTGCCCTCCGCCGGACCCGCCACCGCCGGCGCTCCAGGGATCGCTCAGCGCCGGCCTCGCGCTCACGACCGGCAACACAGACACGAGCAGCTTCAACCTCGGGTTCAACATGGTGTACGACCCGAAAACGCACAGCCTTTTCAAGGCCGACCTGTTCTACCTGCGTTCCGCGAGTGACGGCGTCGCCACGACGGACAAGGCAGGCGCGAACCTTCGCTACGAGTACAAGCTCACAGAGCGCTTCTACGCCTTCGCCCAGGTCGGCTACCAGCGAGACCGGTTCAAGAACATCACCTACCTCGTCACTCCGATGCTGGGCGGCGGGTACTACGTGGTGAAGGAGAAGACCCTCGAGCTGACCGTCGATGCCTCCATCGGCGGGGCGTTCGAGAAAGACAGCGGCTTCGACGCCACATCGAGTGGGGCGTTCGCCGTGGGCCAGGGCTTCGTCTGGAAGATCTCGCCGGCCGCGACCTTCACCGAGAAGGCGACGGGCCTCTGGAAGATGAACGACACCTCCGACTCGTTCTACCATTTCGAGGTGGGGCTCTCGGCGTCGCTCGTCAAGAATTTCGAGCTGAAGGTCGCGTACCTCGTCGACTACAAGAATCTGCCCAACCCGCCCACGCTCAGGAAGACCGACACGGCGCTCATCGCGTCGATCGTTTACAAGTTCTAGCATCCCCTCCCGTCATCCTGCCTGAAAGGGGTGAGGGAACGACCCCCGGGCGTTAGAATCGTGGAAAAGGTGGGGTCATGTCGCTTTTCGTGAAGTTCAACCTGATACTGATTCTCGTTTTCGCCGTGGCCCTGGTGCCAGCCGGCTATATTTCGAACAGCCTGCTCCAGAAGAACGCGCGCACGCAGATCGTGCAGATCGCGAGGATCATGATGCAGAGCGCGCTCGCGACGCGGGGCTATACGAACAAGCAGATCAAGCCCCTCCTCGCGCCGCGGCTCGCCGACGAGTTCCTCCCGCAGTCGGTTCCGTCCTATTCGGCGACCGAGATCTTCAACAACCTCCGTGAGAGCAACCCCGATTACACCTATAAGGAGGCGGCTCTCAACCCGACGAACCCCCGCGACCGGACGGTCGAGTGGGAGGCGGACATCGTGAACGCGTTCCGCTCGAACGAAAAGCTCCCCGAGATCATCGGCGAGCGCAACGCGCCCCTCGGACGCGCGCTCTATCTCGCGCGGCCCATCAAGATCACCGACGCGGGCTGCCTCTCGTGCCACACGACTCCCGAGATCGCGCCGGCCTCCGTCGTGAAGGCCTACGGAACGAGCGGCGGCTTCGGCTGGAAGCTGAACGAGATCATCGGCGCGCAGATCGTCTCCGTGCCGATGGCCGTTCCGATCGGCCTCGCGAACACCGCTTTCAAGACGCTCATGGGGTCGCTGATCGCCGTCTTCGTGAGCATTCTCGTCGTCCTGAACGTCCTCCTCATGCTCGTCGTCATCCGGCCCATCAAGCGCCTGTCCGAAATGGCCGACCAGGTGTCGACCGGAAACCTCGACGTGCCCGACGTGACGGTGAAGGGCACGGACGAGGTCGCCGTGCTCTCTGGCTCGTTCAATCGGATGCGCATCAGTCTGACGAAGGCCCTGAAGATGCTCGAGTCCGAGTAAGGCGGGACCCGGTCGGATGGCGGACTCAATTCCTCCCGGAACCCGCTTCGGCGACTACGAGATCCTCGAGGAGCTCGGCGCCGGCGGAATGGGAAAGGTCTATCGCGCGCGGGACCTCACGCTCGAGCGTGTCGTCGCCCTGAAGACGCTCGCCCACCAGTTCTCGTCAGACGCGAATTTCGTGCAGCGTTTCCTCAAGGAAGCCCGGGCGGCGGCCCGGCTGAACCAGCCGAATATCGTCCAGATCTACGACTTCGGCTGCGTCGACTCGGTCTACTACCTCGCGATGGAGTTCGTGGACGGGCACTCGCTGGGAACCTACCTGAAGCGCGGCCATTTCAGCGAGGCGGAGTCGATCCAGATCATCCGGCACGCGTGTCGTGCGCTCTCGGTCGCGCACGCCGACGGCATCGTCCACCGCGACATCAAACCCGACAACATGATGCTCACGAGCCGTGGCGACGTGAAGCTCGTGGACCTCGGGATTGCCAAGCGTATCGACGAGGATCAGTCCTTGACGCAGACGGGCCAGGCGATCGGCACGCCGCACTACATATCGCCGGAGCAGATCCGCGGGCAAAAGGATGTGGATGCGCGGGCGGACGTCTATTCGCTGGGCGCGACGCTCTACCACCTCGTGACCGGGCACACGCCTTACTCGGGAGCGTCCGGCCCCATCGTCATGTCGATGCACCTCGTCGAGCCTCTGCCTGACCCCCGCCGCTTCGAGGCGGGGCTTTCGGAGGGCATCTGCCGCGTCATCCGCAAGATGATGGCGAAGGATCGCGACCAGAGGTACGGCGACGTTTACGTGCTCGACCTCGACCTATACCGCCTGCAGTGCGGCGACATGCCGCAGCCCGACGAACAGCAAGGCACGGCGATGGAAGGGCCCGGCGTGATGCCCGCCTCCCCCGGATACGTTCCGGTGCCGGGCGGGACTTTCGACTCGGGAATCCTGAACCGCATCGAGGAGAACCTGGCGTCCGCCGTGGGACCGATGGCGAAGGTCCTTGTCCGGAAGGCCGCGCGGACGGCCCCGACACTCGAGGCGCTCTGCGGCACGCTTGCCGAGCAAGTCGCCGACACCGTCACGCGGGACAGGTTTCTCTCGAAGTGCCTTCTGGCCGCGCGGACGCCGACCGGTGCGAACCGGCCCGGCCGTACGACGCCGGCGCGCGCGAGCGAGGCGCGCACTGAGCTGCGGAGCGGGGACGGGCCGGTCGCCGGCTCTTCCCGGATGCCCGATTCGGCCGGCCGGACGCTCTTGATCTCCGAGGAGGACCTGCGCGCCGCCGAGACCGAGCTCGCGAAGCAGATCGGGCCGCTCGCGCGCGTCGTCGTGAAGCGTGCGGCGAAGGGTGCGGGAACGCTCGCCGATCTCATTGCAAAGCTGGAGCTCGACATCCCGACCGACGAGAGCCGCCGCGCGTTCCGCGAGGCAATGCGAAAACGCCTGCGCTGAGCAGCTTGCGGCGGCCGGCGGATTCTTCTTGTACAAGGCTTCAGTCTTGCCGCGTCTTGCGTGGCAGATGGATGGTAGCGGTCGTGCCGCGGCCGGGCGCGCTCTTGATCCACAGGTAACCGCGGCTGTTCTTGACGATCCCGTAGGCGGTCGACAGCCCAAGACCGGTGCCTTCCCCGACGGGTTTCGTCGTGAAGAAGGGCTCGAAGGCCCTCGCGAGCGTCGCCGTGTCCATTCCCTGGCCCGTGTCCGAGACCGTGATCTCGGCATAGGGCCCCGGAGCCACCGGAACGCCCGAGATCCTCTCGCCGGCCTCCACGATGCGCGCGGCCGTGCAGAGAGAGAGGGTGCCCCCGGCGGGCATGGCGTCCGAAGCGTTCACGACGAGATTCAGGATCACTTGCCCGAGCTGGGCGTCGTCGGCAGCGACGAGCAAGGGCTCCTCGGCGAATTGCACGCGTACGGCGACCCGATCCTTCACGAGCCGGCGAATGAGCGGCTCGAGGTCGCCGAGGAACGCGTGGAGGTCGAGCGCCCGTGGATTCACGACGGCGCTGCGGCCGAACGCGAGCAGGCGCGCGCTGAGGACCGCGGCTCTCTCCGCCGCCTTGACGATCTCCGCCGCGTCCGAGCGCGTGTCGGGATCGCGCGCCTTCTCCAGAACGAGCGTCGCGAAGCCGAGGATCGCCGTGAGCATGTTGCGAAGGTCGTGCGCCACCTCGGCGGCGTGGCGCCCGACCGCCTCCATCTTGCGTCCTTCCGCGGCGGACACCTCCAGCTCCCCGACCCTCCGGTTGGCTGCGGCCAGGGATCGCTCGATCGCATGGCGGAGGCGAACCCCTCTCAGGAAGAGGAGGAACGGAGCGAGGCCCGCCGCCGCGCACGCAATCGAGACGAGAATGACGAGGTCGAGGACTCGAAGAGTCAGGAAACCGTCCTTTCCGGCATTCAGCCGCCGAGGGGCCGGGTCGACCGGCTGGGGTCCGTCCCGTCGCCGGGAGCGGGTTCGTCGAGAGTGGTCAGTCCGAGAAGAGACAAAACGAGATCGATGAAGGTCGAAGCGTCCACGAGTTCCTCCTGTTGCCGCCCTTTCCGGGGCGGCTCGGGAGGCGGAACTCACGAGCGCTCGGTCATCACCGCCTTACATGGATAGAGACGGTTTTCAGGGGCGGTTTTCAACCACCCTCGAAAGAAAATTCAGAAATTTCGGATCAGGCCCGGCGGCGCTCGTGTCTGGCTGGGAGACCGAGACCTCCCGAGAGGACTCCGAGGCACGCCCGCACTCGATCGAGGAGACCCTTCTCGATGTCCCCCCGGTCGAGACACGACGCGAGCTCTTCCCAGGCCGGCACGCCCGCGAGAGTCTCGACCGTCACGAAGGACCGCAGCTCCTCGAGGCGCCGGAGGAGCTCATGCGTTCGGGAGAGCCGGCCGAGGCACTCGGCGGCATAGAGGCGTGTGAAGACCCGGTCCTCCTCGAGATTCATCCGATCCGCCTCGGCTGCCAGCGTGTCGAACGCCGCGAGCGCCCGGGTCGTCTCACCTCGCAGGAGGTCCAGTTCGGCGAGGCCGATCCGGACCGCGAAGACGAGATTCCCCAGGTCGTGGCGGCGTGCGTCCGCGAGCGCCTGGGCGAAGACGGCCCTCGACCGGTCGTAAGCACCGACGAGGGCCAACGCCCTGCCGAGGTTGATCTCGGCCGCGGTTCGGACATGGGCGTCATCCGGTCCGTGGAGCCCCTCTATCGTGCTCTCGAGGAAAGGAATGGCGCGGGCGGGGTTCCCGCGCTGGATGTAGACCCCCGCGAGCGCCCCTTGGGCGCGGGCGGTCCAAGTCTCCTGTTCGTACGACGCGAAGATCCGCGCGGCGAGCTTGAGCTCGCGCTCCGCGAACGCGAAGTCGGCCTGGAACCCGGCCGCGGATCCCTCGAAGTACGCGCAGACCGCCCGGTCGAACGGCTCGTCTCCGCAGGAGGCGAACGCGACGCGGGCGGCGTGGGCGGCCGCGCGCGCTTCGGCGAGCCGGCCGATGTTGAGGAGTGCCTGCGACGCGAGAATCGAGGCCTCCGCCGCGAGGCGATTCGCGGGGACGAAGCCGGACGCGGGCAGGGTTTCCGCGCGCGCCGCGAGGGCGCGTGCGAGCGCAAGGGCGCGATGGGGCTCGGCCGCCGCCAGGCGCGCGGCGGTCTGCGCGGCGTACAGAAGGCCGAGCCGCCCGGCGTCGGAGTCGCCCGTCTCGGCCAACCGCGCGGCGAGGGCGTCGTCCGAAGCACGGGCGGATTCCACGATCCGTCGCGCCGTTTGATCCGCTGCCTCCGCAGCCACCGACAGGGTTTGAAGACGGTCGGTTCGCGCGGACGTCCCTCCAGGCCGCTCGTCCGTCGCGGAGGAGGAGAGGAAGTCGTCGAGGGCGGACGCGGTCTCGATTCCGCCGACGAGGCGTGCGAGCGCCGCCTGTCGGCGCGTGCAGACGCGGCAGACCGCCACGTGAAGGGCAGCCGCGGCGGCACCCAGCTCGTTCCGGCCCATCTCGAGGCCGAGAAGGTCCGCTTCGGCAGGGTGCGGGGTCGGACCGTTCAACCGAGACATCCGCGCATCCTTTTCATGCACTGATTGAGACGCTTCCAGACCGCCGGAACGGTGCACCCCGCGTCGGCCGCGGTCTCCGCGAGTGTCTGGCGCAAAACGCAGTAGGCGCGGATCAGTTGGCGACAGCCGGGTGTCAGGAGACGGAACGCCGAACGCACGTGCACGCCGTCGACGATCCGCCGGGCGGTGACCGCGTCGGGAAGATTCGGGTCGAGAGGCCCCTCGTTCCGGCGCTGGCCTTCTCGCTTCTCTAGCCGGTCGACGCATCGGTTGAAGAAGGCCCCGACGAGATAGCCCTCCATGTTGCGCACGCGCGGCCGCTTCGTGAAGACGGACTCGAACGTGTCCTGCAGGAGATCTTCGGCCTCGTCGCGGGTCATGCCGAATCGAGTGACTCCCGCGTGGAGAAGGCGCGGCCTGAGGTGACTGTCGAGAGACTCCCAGTCCCAGGTCTCGAGCAGGGGCGTGGGCGCGGCCGGAGAATCCGCGGGCACGGGTGCAACGCTCCGACTCACGTCCTCACCGAAGGATTCCGTTTCGGCCGATGAGGATCGTCCGCCGCTCATCTATTCTCTTCCTTTGGAACGAAGCGTACTCCAAGGGACGGGCACTCGGCCACGAGAGAGCTTCCGGCTACGCCGGCGTCACGATGCGCTGGACGAACCAGAAGAGGCCGACCGCCGCGATCAGGAGGGAACCGGGGACGACGACGCGGCGGCGGTACCAGGGCCGATCCCGGAACGGCAGCGCGAGGACGGCGAATGCCGCGAGAATCACCACGAGCTGGCCGCCTTCGACGCCGGCATTGAACGAAAGGAGGGCGGCCGGGATCTCGGGGCGTGGAAGACCGGCCTGCCGCAGCGCTCCCGCGAAGCCCAGCCCGTGGAGGAGGCCGAACGCGAACACCACGGCCGGCCGCCACGGCGTGAGCCGCCGCGTCGCGACGTTCTCCACGGCGACGTACACGATCGAGAGCGCGATGAGCGGCTCGACGATGCGCGGGGAGAGAGAGACGAAGCCGAGCGCCGCGAGCGCGAGCGCAAGCGTGTGGGCGGCGGTGAACGAAGTCACCTGCACGAGAAGGGGCTTCAGCCGCGGCGACAGGAGGAAGAGGCCGAGCACGAAGAGAATGTGGTCGGTCCCGTCAGGAAGGATGTGCCGGAAGCCCATGACGAAGTAGCCGCGCACGACGGCGGCCCGGCTCTCCGGCACGACGCGTGCCCCGAGCGGGAACGGGCGGCTCGTCTCGCCGCCCTTCAGCCACTGCCGCATCGGCTCGTCCATCCCTGGCGCCGCGAGGCGGAGAACGACCGTGCCCACGTCGAGCCCGCTCGAGAACGTGAAGGTCTTGGAACCGGTCGGGACCGTGCCGGCCAGACGCAGGGTGGGCGCGGAATCGGCGTCTCCTTCGGCCACGAGCGTCGCGGACTCGGGCCGGACGCGGCGGCCATCGAACGACAGAGAGGACCGCTCGAGGAACGCGCGGACGAAAGGGCCGAAACGCGTCTCGAGGCCAGGCGTCAATCCCATGACGCGCGCCCCCTCCAGGGAAGCGGCCGCCGGAGCGGGTGGCAGGTGCTCGGCGTCGAGGATCACGTCCAGCCGGAACGTCGCGTCGCTACCGAACGTGATGCCGGCCGCGACCATGACTTCCTGATGCGCGGACGCCCGCTGCGCGGCGGCAACTGCCACCGCGAGGAAAAGAACCCGCAGGATCGCCCCGCTCGCCGACCGCGCACCCATCTGTCGAGTCTACGAGCGCTGGGGCGCCGCCGGACGCGCGCGGAGAGCTAACGTTCGATTTCGACGTCGGGGTCGACCTTGATCTCGTGTCTCCCGATCGCGAGAAGGACGCTGTACAAGAACTTCTTGCCGACCGGGACGTCGGCGCGCACGGCGGTCGAGAGCGCCTGCCCGTGGGCCAGTGTGGAAACGCGCTCGTTCGTGAACGGAGAGCCGGTCTTCCTCTTGAAATCGATCGCGACCTTCGCGTCCCTCACGATCGTGATCCACCGCACGAGATGGCCCCGTTTGACCTTGATCGACTCGGGCTCGACCCGAAGCGATCCGTCCGGCCGGAGAGAGATGCAGACGATCCGTTCTTTTTTCGGTCTTCTCTTCGCCATGGTGGCCTCCTTTTGCCGTGTCGCGTCACCTCGTCGCAGGCGTCGGCGCGATCAGTGACTGGAATTCGGAATTGTCCTTCAAGTCCGCGAATTCCGGATCGCGGGCGATCTGCGTCGTGCCCATGCCCCTCGCGACGGCCTTCCGGAGGAGGGCAAGCGCTTCCGCCTTTCTTCCGAGGACGTTCTCGACGATCGCGGCGCGGAAGAGAACGGTGTGGTTTTCGGGTTGCAGCGCGAGGGCCTTCTCGACCGAGCTCCGGGCCGCCTCCCGGCGATCCGTCCGGACCTCCGCCTTCGCGACGAGCGCCAGCGTCGCAGCGTCGAGCGGATGGACGGTGCGCTCGGTGTCGGCGAGCTCGAGGGCCTTGTCGTACGACGCGCGCGCCTTCTCCTCGAGGCGGGGTGCGAGGCGATAGGCGTCTCCCGCGCTGACGCGGTAGCGGAGATCGCGCGGCACGAGGGCGATCGCCTGTTCGAAGGCGAGCGCCGCCTCCGGAAACCGGCCGAGCAGGTACTCGCACGTGCCGAGGTTCGACCAGGCGCCCGCGGTGGGAGAAAGAGCGAGCGAATGGCGGAGCGCCGAGCCGGCCTCCTCGAGCCGTCCGAGCCGGAGCAGCGTTCCTCCCATGTTGCTGAGGACGCGCGGGACTCCGGGGTTCTTCAGGTCGGCCTGTCGAAACTCCTCGAGAGCGCTGGCGAGATCCCCGCGCCCGAAGAACAACGCCCCTAGCTTGTTGTATCCGGCCCAGTAGCCCGCATTGAGCGTCACGGCCCGACGGTAGGTCGCTTCGGCCTCGGCGGCGTCGCCCGCGTCGAGAAGCGCGTCGCCAAGCGCGAGGAGGCCGTCGGCGGACGGGGCCTGCCTCTCGATCGCGCGCCGGATCTCGACGACAGCCTCCTTCGGCTTGCCCATCATCGCGAGGAGCTGTCCCGACGCGAGATGGGCCTCGGGCGATCCGTCATCCAGAGTGATCGCGCGTTGGACCGCCGCACGGGCTGCTTCCGCGGCCGCGGGATCCTTCGTGGAACGGTAGCGCTCGATCCATGCCCGCCCGAGAGCGGCCTGCACGAGCGGCGAACGTTCACCCCCGCCGATGCTATTCAAGAGGTCGATCGCCGCGAGCAGCGAGCGCGGGTCGTCGTATCTGCGGAGGAGCCCGAGCGCCTTGTAGTACGGCTCGCTCTCGGCGGGCCGTTGCTTCGCGGTCGCGCCCTTTCCTTCGCCCTCGAGGTGAACGCGGAGGGAGGCGACGACGCTGTCGACGAGGCGGTCCTCGAGTCCGAACTGATCCGTCGCGTTCCCCGCGATCTCGTCGGCTGCGAGGATTCCGGGAGAGCCCGCCGCGAGCACGTTGTAGGTGAGGCGAGTCTGACTCTCCTGGCGGCGAAGGGCGCCCGTGAGCACGAGGTTCGCGCCGTGGTCCTGGGCGAAGTGCGCGGGGTCGTCGCCAGCGGCCCCTCCGGCCGCCGCCATCACCATGAGCCCAGGCACCCGGAGCTTCGTGAGCCGCGCGCGGAAACTCTCGGTGAGGCCGTCGACGACGAGCTGCCCGTCGGGCCGCCCCGAGAGGTCCTTGAACGGCATGATCGCGAGGTACTTCTCTTTCGGCAGGGCGCCGTCGCCCGAGCGGGTGCGCAGCAGGAACGCCACGACGAGCGCCGCGATCACAGCGCCGCCGACGGCCGCCCAGCGGAGCGGACGGCGAGTCGCGGGGACGCGCGCAAGCGTCTGCATCGTCGAATGGCTTGCGAACGCGCCGTCGAGCGCCGACGTCATGTCGCGCACGTCGCGCCACCTCCTGTCGACGCTCTTTTCGAGAAGTCCGCGCAGGAGGTCGCGGACGGGCGGCGGGGTCGTAGCGGGCAGGGCGTCCCAGTTCGGGTCACGGTCGAGAATCGCCACGAGGATGTCGGACAGCGTCTCGCCGTCGAAGGCCTTTCGGCCCGCGAGCATCTCGTAGAGAAGACAGCCGAACGACCAGAGGTCGCTCCGTGCGTCGAGCGGCAGCCCGCGCGCCTGCTCGGGGCTCATGTAGCTCGCCGTCCCGAGGATGAGACCCTGCCGCGTTCCGTCTGCCGCGGCCGTGGGTGACTGGGAGATTCCGGGCGAAGCGCGCTGGGCGGAGATGGCCTTCGCGAGGCCGAAGTCGAGGAGCTTGACCCGCCCATCCGGCGTCACCTTCACGTTCGCCGGCTTGAGGTCGCGGTGCAGGATGCCCTTCCCGTGCGCGGCCTCGAGCGCCTCCGCGACCTGGCGGGCGATCCCGAGCGCCTCGTTGACCGGAATCGGGCCGCGGGCGATGCGCTGCTTCAGCGTCTCGCCGGGGACGAGCTCGAGGCCGAGGAAGTGCGTGCCGCCGATCTCTTCGAAGCTGTAGATCGCCCCGATCCCGGGGTGATTGAGCGACGCGAGAACGTGGGCCTCCCGCGTGAACCGCGAGAGGCGTTCGGCGTCCGCTGCGAAGGCTTCCGGGAGAACCTTCAGCGCGACTTCGCGCTGGAGGCGCGTATCGCGCGCCCGCCAGACCTCGCCCATGCCTCCCGCCCCGAGAGGACCGAGAATCTCGTACGCTCCGAGGCGCGAACCGGGTTCGACGGACATGGCGCTGTCCCCGATTATCTACAATTGCGACCTCATGCACATTTGCTGGACGCGCGCCGCTCTTTCCAGGCTCTTCGCTCTCGCTGCCCCCCTTTTCCTCGCGGCTCCTTGTCCGCACCCGGCACGGGGCGCCGGCGCGAGCGTGAATTCGTCTGCTCTCTGGGATGCCTGGCCGCACACGGTCGCCGTCTCGCCCTTCGCACTCAAGAACGAGGGAGTGCGCGCGGAGCTCGCCGCGCTCCTCGCGCGGCACGCGGGACTCTTCACGATCGCCGAGGAAGGCGTCTCGACGGAAGGCAGGAAGATTCCCCTCGTCATGGTCGGCAGCGGGCCTACGACGGTTCTCCTCTGGTCCCAGATGCACGGCGACGAGCCGACGGCGACGAGCGCGCTCCTCGACGTCCTCGAGCACCTGGGGCGGACGCGAAAGACGCCGGAGACGGAACGTCTCCTGTCGCGCCTCACGCTCGCGATCATCCCGATGCTCAATCCGGACGGAGCGGAGAGGACGCGCCGCACGAACGCGCAGGGCATCGACATCAACCGCGACGCCCTGCGCCTCGTGACTCCGGAAGGCCGCTTTCTCAAGTCCGTCCGCGACCGGCTGAAGCCGTCGATCGGGTACAACCTCCACAACCACAGCCCGAGCGTCACGGCGGGAAAGCAGGGACCGCAGGTCGCGATCTCGGTCCTCGCCGTCCCGTATGACGAGGCCTTCACGGAGAACGAGGGCCGCATTGCGACGAAAAGGCTCGCGGTCCTCGTCCAGCGCCTCCTCGAGCCGTACGCGAAGGGCCGCGTCGCGCGCTACGACATGGACTACACGGCGCGCGCCTTCGGCGATTCGATGACGCGCTGGGGCACCGCGACGCTCCTCATCGAGTCGGGCGGTTTCTTCGGGTCCGACGAGGCGAATACGCTCGTGCGTCTGAATTTCGTGGCTCTTCTGGGGACGCTGCACGCGCTCGCGGACGGCTCCCTCGCGGCGGTGGACGCGAAGGCGTACGACGCGATCCCGCTCAACACGCGCGACCGGCTGTTCGACCTCCTCCTCCGGAACGCGCGCGTCATCTCGGGGGCGGGCCTTCCGCCGTATCTCGCGGATGTCGGCATGAACCTCCCGCCCGCGCGCGCGAGTTTCGCGGGGTCGTCGGGACGCGAGAGTCGCGGCGGCGTGTTCGAGGTGGGCGACCTGTCGGACTTCCTCGGGAAAAGAGAGATCGATCTGACGGGCCGGCTGCTCGCCGTGGCACCGCCGGGTGGCGAGGAGGGCTGGAAGCGGACGCTCGCCGGGCTCGTGTCCCGGGGACGCGCCACGGCCGCGGGCGTGCTCACTCTTTCCGAGGCCGACCTCGCTGCGGAGGCGAAGGCCTGGATCGGGAACGCCCCCTCGCTCGCGCCCGGCTACGGCGGGGACTTCCTCGTCCTTCAGCCCGAGGGCGAAGGCCGCTTTCGTCTCGAGCGCCGGATCTCGCCGGTCGAGCCCTGAGGCCTCAGGCGAACGCGCCGAGGACGTCGCGCACGTACGCGGGACGCCGCATCCCGACGAGGGCGACGTCGACGCCCGGGGTCGCGAGGAGCGCGCGAAGCGTGCGCTGGGTGAGCGTGGCGCCGGCGTTCGCCTCCGCGCCCGCGTCGCCCTCGAACTCCGCCTCGAGATACGACGTGAGGGGCCTCATCCGCTCCGCGTCCCAATCCGCGGCGTGTCCGATCTCGCGAAGAACGTCGGGTGCGAGCGCCGCGAACCGCGTCAGGCCGCGCTCGGAGAACGCATTCAGAGGGCGGTTCACGAGGACGCCGAGGCCCGCGCTCTTCGCCACGTCGAGGACGCTTCGGCCGTCTGCAGTGTGAAGGGGCTGCTTCGCCCCGATTTCGAGCGGGTTGAAGGGGAGTTGAACGACCGCGAAGCCGGGTCCGGCCGAAGAGAGGACGCGGTCGAGCGAGACGGCGTCCTCCTTTTCGTGAGGCACGACAAAAGTATTAGAGGACACGCCGTACGCGCCGATGCGACCGTCGACCATTTCGGACTCGAGGTGACGGAAGGCCCGGGCCAGCCTGTCGTAGAACGCCTCTCGCGCTTCGCCTGGCGGCACGCCCCGGTGGGCCGCGTCCATCAGAAAGTACTCGGGGTTATGGAGCAGGAGCACATCGACCTTTAGCATGGCAAGGCGTTCGAGGGAGGCCGTGAGCTGGTCGCGGAGGAAGTCGGGCGAGATGCAGTGCCAGCAATCGGGCGCGTACTCGGTCATCTCGCTCCACGGAGTGCCGGCGCGGGCTCGTCGCAAGGCCTCACGCTGGTTCGAGCCCTGGACGTAGCCCGCTTTCGTCACGAGGACGAGGTCCTCGCGCCGCGCGGATCCGCGCGCGACGACGTCGCGCACGACTTCGCCGACGAGGATCTCGCTGTGGCCGTCCGCGTAGTTCGTGGAGGTGTCGACGAGCGAGACCCCCGCGACGAGCGCCTCGCGGAGGGCCTCGCGGTGGACGTCGATCCGGTCGTCCACACGGTACGCGCCGAAGCCCACTCTCGAGACGCGGGAGTGGATCCTGCCGAGCGGCCCGTAGGCGGAGGCGGGAAGGCGGCGAACGGTCATGTGCGATGTTAGGCTCGTCCGTGTCCCGTCGCGCTGGGCTTTCTCCGCCGGAGCGAATCCGCTACGCGCGGCATCTCGCGCTGCCCGAGGTCGGGGAGGAAGGCCAGGAGAGGCTCAAGGCCGCGCGGGTTCTCGTCGTGGGTGCGGGTGGCCTCGGCTCTCCCGTCGCGCTGTATCTCGCGGCCGCGGGGGTGGGCACGCTCGGCCTCGTCGATTTCGACGCGGTCGACGTCACGAACCTTCAGCGCCAGATCCTGTACGGCACCGGAGACGTGGGGCGGCCGAAGCTCGAGGCGGCGGCCGCGCGTCTTTCGGACCTGAATCCCGCGGTCCGGATAGTCCCACACGCTCTTTGGCTCTCCCCGGAGAACGCGCTGGACGTTCTCGCCGGGTACGACGTCGTGGCGGACGGGACGGACAATTTTCCGGCGCGCTATCTCGTGAACGACGCCTGCGTCCTCCTCGGCAAGCCGAACGTCTACGCCTCGGTGTCCCGCTTCGACGGGCAGGCCTCCGTATTCTGGGCGGCGAGGGGCCCGTGCTACCGGTGCCTCTTCGAGGAGCCTCCGCCCGCGGATCTCGTGCCGTCCTGCGCCGAAGGCGGCGTTCTCGGCGTGCTCCCCGGCCTGCTCGGGACGATCCAGGCGACGGAAGTCCTCAAGCTCCTCCTCGGGGTCGGCGAACCGCTGGTCGGCCGCCTCCTCCTCGTGGACGCGCTTCGCATGGAGATGCGGACGATCTCGACCGAGAAGAATCCCGCATGCGCGATCTGCGGCCTGCGACCGACTCTGACGCACCTCGTCGACACGGAAGCATTCTGTGCCGGGCGCCCCGCTGCGGCCATCGCGGAAACCTTGCCGGCGGCGCTCGCGGAGCGGCTCGCCTCGGGTAATGCGCCGTTTCTCCTCGACGTCCGAGAGCCGTTCGAGGTCCCGGCGCGCTCGCTCGCGGCGGCCGTGAACATTCCGCTCGCGGGACTGCCCTCCCGCCTCGACGAGGTCCCGCGCGGCCGCGACGTCCTCGTCTACTGCGAATCCGGAATCCGGAGCGCCCGCGCGCTCGTGATTCTCGCGGCGGCGGGCCGTGGGCGTGTCTCGCACCTCACGGGTGGAATCGCGCGCTGGATACGCGAGGGGCGCCCCGTGGTCAGCTCCTGGTGATCGGCGGGGCCGCCGCGGCCCGCGCGCTGGCCTTCGCCGGAGCGCGGTCACAGTAGCGGGCCCAGATCGTCGCCGCAGCGAGGAGGAGGACACCCACCGTCGTCACGACGAAGACGGCGACCGGGCGCGCCTTGCGGACGGGCGGAATGGACAGGGACGAGATGAGGCGCTCCGCGCTCGTCGTCTCCTTCACCTCGACCTCGAAGAGAGCCTCGACTTCGCCGAAGCGCAGGGCTGCGCCGGGCGGCAGCGAAACCTCGGTGATACGCGCTCCGCCGAGAAACGTGCCGTTCGCGCTGCCGAGGTCGCGAAGGGACCAGCCGTTCTCCGTCTTCTCGAGGAGCGCGTGGCGGCGCGAGACCGACCGGCTCTCGAGGGGCACGTCACAGTCGGCATCGCGCCCCACGACCGCCTGCTGCTCGAACACAAGACGCCGCGCTTCGCCTTCCGCGCGGATGGTCAGCACACCCGGCATGTTTCCTCTTCTCCCGGGCGAATCTTATGCCGGTTGGAGGACGCCAGGCGAATCGTCTTCGGACACGGGAGGTCCGAGCACGAACGCGACGTCGCCCACGTTCGTTCCAGTAGGCCCGGGAGCGAAGGCGTCGCCGAGGGCGTGAAAGAACGGGGCCGTGTCGTTCTCCACGAGCGCGCGCGCCGAATCGAGTCCGAGCGTCTCGGCGCGCGCCATGGTGCCGCCGTCGACGAACGCTCCCGCGGCATCCGGTTCGTGGTCGATGCCGTCGGTTCCGGCGCAGAGCATCGTGATGCCCGGAACTTCCGCGATTTCGCGCGCCGCCGAGAGCGCGACTTCGCGGTTACGTCCGCCGCGTCCAGAGCCCTTCACCGTCACGGTCGTCTCGCCTCCGAGAATCGTGACGTGGCGCCTTGGGGCGAACGTGGAACGGCGACGACGGAGATCTCCGGCGATCGCCCCGGCGAACGCGAGGCGCCGGCCGGCGGTCCGCGCCTCGCCCGAAAGGAGCTCGGGAACGACACGCGGCTCGATCCCGAGGCGCAGGGCCTCGACGCGCGCGCCGTCGAGGGCCGTGTGCACGTCCGCGAGAAGCACGCTCCAGCGCGGTCCGCCCGATCGGAGCTGGGCCGGCTCATGCCCGTAAGACAGATGGGCCCGGACGGAAGCCGGCGCGAGCGGCCCGATCCGGTAGCGCTCGAGGATGCCGCGCGCGTCGGCCGGCCGCGTCGGAGAACCGAGCGTCGGGCCGGAAGCGACGAGATGCCACCCGTCGTCTCCGAGATCCGAAAGGACGAGGGTCACGACGTCGGCCGCGCCCGCGGCGGCGGCGAGACGCCCCCCCTTCACGCGCGACAGCGCCGCGCGCACGGCGTTCACGTCTGTGATCGGAGCCCCCGCGGCCATGAGGAGCCGCGAGGTCTTTGACTTGTCGTCGAGCGAGATCCCCGCAGCGGGCGCGCACAGGAGGCTCGATCCGCCTCCCGACAGAAGCACGACGAAGAGATCGCCTTTGCCGAGCGAGCCCGCAAGCGACAGCGCCGCGTCTCCGGCGGCGAGGCTGCTCTCGTCCGGATCGGGATGGCGCGCCCCGATCGTGCGCACGGAGGGGGGCAGGACGCGGAACGGCGCGTCCTCGGGCGCCACGACGAGCAGGTCGTCGATGCGCGACCCGAGGTTCGCGTGCGCGGCCGCGGCCATCGGCACGGCCGCTTTCCCGACCGCGAGCACGACGACGCGCGAGGGGGCGAAGACGAACTCGCGCTGCGCGCGCGCCGACACGGAGCGGACGAAGACGCCGGCTCCCCGGCGTCCGAGGGCCTCGGCGACGAGAGCCGCCGGATCGATGGCCGCCACCGCGGCGCGATAGAGCCGCGTGAGAATATCGCGCTCGTCCACGAGCCCTACAGTCTAACGGAGGCCGTTCGCCGGAGTAAGATCGTGAGAAGCCGCACCCCGCGGCGCAGGGAGGTTCAACATGGCACGCTCACGGGTTGACGACATCCTCGGGTCGATGCGCGAAGGCTTCTCGGAGGCCGGCGAAAAAGGTCAGGATCTCGCGAAGGAAGTGGCCGGACGCGTCGAAGACGTTCTCGACGATGCGGGCATACAGGGAAAGCGCATTCGCAAGGAGCTCGCCCGCCGCTGGAAGACGGTCGACCGGGCCGGACGCGACAACGCGTTCGTGATGGCGGTCGCCGCCCTCGGAATCGGCGTCGTCGTCGGATACCTGCTTTCACGCGACGACGACTGAGCCCGGCCTCGCCCCCGCGAATCGCGGGTCCGCGCTCACGCGAAATGGTCGGCGTTGATCTGCTGGTAGTGCTTCCACTTCTCGGGGATGGTCTCCTCCGTGAAAATCGCCTTCACGGGGCACGCCGGTTCGCAGTTTCCGCACTGAATGCACGTATTGGGGTCGATGTAGAGCATCGTCGCTTCGCCGAACCCGTCTTCGTCCTTCTTCGGGTGGATGCAATCGACGGGGCAGACCTCGACGCAGGCGGTGTCCTTCGTTCCGATGCACGGCTCGGCGATGATGTACATGCCCATCGAAGTTCCCTCCCCGGCGACCGGGAAAAAGTCTAGCAGGCTCGGACCCGGGGGTTAGACTTCGGCCCGTGAAAACCGAAATTGCGGGGCATCCCCGGGGGCTCGCGGCCCTCTTCCTGACCGAGATGTGGGAGAGGTTCAGCTATTACGGGATGCGGGCGATGCTCGTTCTCTATCTCGTTCAGGGTCTCGCGTGGACGCCGTCAAGGGCCTCCGTTCTGTACGGGTTCTACACGGGACTGGTCTGGCTCACGCCGATTTTCGGGGGCTACATCGCGGACCGTTTCTGGGGAGCCCAGAAGTCCCTCCTCGTGGGCGGTCTCGTCATCGCTTCCGGCCACTTCGTTCTCGCGATCGAGGCGATGCCGGCGTTCTACATCGGCCTCCTCCTCGTGGCGCTCGGAACGGGGCTCTTCAAGCCGAACGTGAGCGCGTGCGTCGGCGAGCTGTACGCCGAGGGCGATCCGCGGCGCGACAGCGGATTCACGATCTTCTACATGGGAATCAACCTCGGTGCGTTCATCGGGCCGATCGTCACCGGGTGGTTGCGCGTTCATTACGGATGGCCATACGGCTTCGCGGCGGCGGGCGTGGGAATGCTTCTCGCGGTCCTCACGCTCATGGCGACGCGGAAGAAGTTTCTCGGCACGGCGGGCCTCCTTCCAAGCGCGAAACGGCGAGCGGCCGAAGGCGCGCCGCCGTCCGGCCCGCTCACGAAAGACGAGTGGGAGCGCGTGACGGCGCTCTTCGTCATCTCGTTCTTCGTCATCTTCTTCTGGGCCGCATACGAGCAGGCCGGGAACTCGATGAACGTCTTCGCCGCCCAGAGCACGCGCCTCTCGCTCGGCTCCTGGAAGCTCATCCCGGAGTGGTTTCAGTCGATCGACGCCGTGTTCGTCCTCGCCTCGGCGCCGCTCCTCGCCCTCCTGTGGCCCTGGCTCTCGAGGAGAAACCTCGAGCCCTCGACGACGCGCAAGATGGCGATCGGCCTCGTCGTCATGGGCCTTGGTTTCATTTTTATGATCGCCGCTGCCGAGGACGTGAAAGCGGGTCATCTCGCGAGCCCCTGGTACCTGGTCCTCGCATACGGATTCCACACGTGGGGTGAGTTGTGCCTGTCCCCGATCGGGCTCTCCCTCGTCACGAAGGTCGCGCCGGTGAAGATCGTCTCGCTCATGATGGGCGTCTGGTTCCTGTCCAACTTCGCGGGCAACGTCGTTGGCGGGTTCCTCGGCGCTCTGACCGGAACGATTCACGACCCCGTGACCTTCTGGGCCATCTTCCTTGCGTTTCCGGTCGTGGCGGGTGTCGTGCTCTTCATGATTGCCCCGAAGCTTCAGCGCCTCATGCACGGCCGCAGCTGAGGTTCCGTGTTTTCCTTCTTTGCACTCCTGGTCGCGGGCGCGGCTCTCGTGATCGCCGCGTTGCTGCGAGAGCGCGTCGCGCGGCTGGAAGAGGAGGTCAGAAGGCTCTCGTCGCCGGTTGTGCAGGCGCAGGTCGAGACAGTGGATTTGAAAGCCCCGCCGATCGCATTTCCCGCGCCGCCAATCGCATTTGCGACTGCGACGCCCGTCACTCACCCTTCTAAGCAAAGCGCCGATGCCGGTGCTCTGCCGCCGGGTATCGACTGGGAGAGCTTCGTCGGCGTCAAGCTCTTTTCATGGACCGCCGGCATCTTCCTCACGCTCGGCGCGATCTTCTTCCTGCGTTACTCCATCGAGCGCGGCTGGCTCTCGCCTCCCATTCGGATGGCCATCGGGCTCGCCGTGGGTCTCGGGGTCCTGATCCTGTGCGAGCTTCGAGCCGCGCGGCGCTATGCGGTGACGGCAAGCGCGCTCGCGGCCGCCGGGCTCGCCATTCTCTTCGCCACGTTCTACGCCGCGTACGCGCGGTGGGAGATCCTCGGCCTCTTCCCCGCGTTCGCCGCGCTCGCGCTCGTGGCGGCGCTTGCCGTCGCGCTTGCGGTTCGCCACGACTCAGCGTTCATCGCCGGGCTGGGTCTCCTGGGCGGCTTCGCGACGCCCGCGCTCCTCGCCGTGGGCGAGGACCGGCCGGGGACTTTCCTCTCGTACCTCCTTCTCCTCGACGTGGGTCTCGTGTGGGCCGCCGCGAAGAAGCGCTGGCTGTTCCTTCCGTTCGTGAGCGTTCCCGTCACGACCCTTTACGCACTCTCCCTCGCGACGTCACCGGATGACGGCAGCCTCTGGCCGATCCTCTTCGGTTTTCTTCTCGTCCTCGACCTTGGCCTCCTGGCCTTCGCTGCGGTTCAGGACGCGCCGGCCCTCCACGTCATGGCCGGCCTCGCGACGCTCGCCGTCGTCGGCGCGTGGTTCGTGCGTTCGGCGACTCCGGAGCTTCTGGCGCCCGGCCTCGCCGCCGCCGCGGCATTCGGAATTCTCTACTTCGTCGCGCCCGCGCTCGCGGCGCGCGTGCACCCGCCGGGCGCGATTCCCGACGACGCCGCGCACCTCGGGCTCCTGGGGCCATTCCTGATCCTCTTCGTCGCCTCCCAGCGCAGCCTCTCGTCGCCTCCCGACCCGCGCGCGGCCATCGCGCTCGGACTTCTCGTCGTCGCCGCCGCCTGGGTCGCGGCACGGCGCGGACCCGCACGATTGCAGGTCGCGTCGCTCACGCTCGCATCGCTCGCACCCCTCGTGCTGTCTGTCGTGGCGACACGCGCATCCGGGCCTGTCGCCGCGCTCGGTGCGGCCGCGACCCTCGCGCTCTTCAGCGTCGGCGCCTGGGTGTGGAGGGAGGGCCGGGCGTTCGCGGCCGGGGCGGCGGTCGCGCTTTTTCTGGCCGAAGCGGTGGCGATTTCCGTGTCGTTCGCCCACGGCGCGCCGCCCCTCCGCGCTCTTCTCGCGGCGCACGTCGTGTTTCTCCTCGCGCTCCTCTCTCTCGCGGAGGGTTCGGGCGCGGGGGGGCTCGCGGTCCTCGCGGTCCTGCCCGCCGCGGCGGCCGCGTATGCTTGGGAGATCGCGCACCGGGGCGGTTCCGCCCTCTGGAAGGACGAGCTGCTTCTGGGCGGTGCGTTCTGGATCATCTTTCTCGCATACCCGCTCGTCCTCGGGAAGCGCGCGGAGCGGGCGAAGGAGCCGTATCTCGCGGCCGTTCTCGCGAGCGCGATCTTTTTTCCGCTCTTTCGCACCGCGCTCCTCGAGGGCGGATACCGGGGCGTGATGGGTCTCCTGCCGCTCGCGCTCGCACTCGGCCTCGCGCTGCTCCTCGCGCGGCTGCTGACGCTCGGTGTTCCCGAGGGAGAGGACCGCGCACGCCTCGCGCTCGTCGCGGGAGCGGTTCTGGCGTTCGTCACGGTCGCGATCCCGCTCCAGTTCGAGAGAGAGTGGCTGACGCTCGGCTGGGCGCTTCTCGGCGCCTCCCTCTCGTGGCTCTTCGGGCGCATTCCGCACCGCGGTCTTGTCTGGTGGGCGGGGGGCCTCTTCGCGGCCGCGTTCCTGCGCCTCGCGATGAACCCGGCCGTTCTCACCTATCACCCGCGCGCCGCGGCGCCGCTCTTCAACTGGTATGTCGCGGTTTACGGCGTGGCGGCGGCCGCGTTCTTCCTTGGTGCCCGGCTCCTCCGCTCGACGGGCGACGCGAGGGCGCGGAGGCTCGCGGACCTTCTTCCGGCGGGCGGCGTTGCTTTGCTCTTCGTCCTCGTGAACCTCGAGATCGCGAATATTTTCGCGGTGGGCGCTGTGCCGGCGTTCAACGTCCTGTCATCGTCCCTCGCCGAGGGCCTCGCCTACACGCTCTCGTGGGCGGGGTTCGCGATCGTGCTCCTCGTCGTCTCGATCGCAGCCGGAAACCGCCGCGGCCGCATCGCGGCGGTCGTGCTTCTCGTCGTCACGATCCTGAAGTGCTTCCTCTTCGACCTCGCGCGTCTCGGCGGCCTCTATCGCGTCGCGTCGTTCGTCGGCCTCGCGATCAGCCTCGCGGCGGTCGCGGTGCTCCTCCAGCGCTTCGTGCTGCCCCGGAAAGACTCGCGAACCTAGTATTTCGTCTTCAGTTTTTCGCCGCGAGCATGGGGGGCGCGTAGAGCGGGTCGTTCGTCGCGTTGTCGATGACGCTCGCATAGGCCGCGACGAGACCGCCGGCGGGCGAGACGCGGATGACTCCCGCGCGGGGTCCGTCGCCGAGACCGCGGCCGTGGAAGAGGTCGTCGATCTGGATTCCTCCGGCGAGCGGGACGGGCGTCTCGAAGACGTCCCGGCGGACGCCCGACTCGTCGAAGACCTCGACCTTGACGCTGACCGTTCCGGAGCCGGGAGCCGCGCTGAGGTCGACGAGCGCGAGATTGGTCCGGAAACCGGGGCCTCCCGCCGGAAGGAGAATCTCGAGAGACTCGCCGCCGCCCGCCGACTGGAAAGCGTTCAGGGCCGGAAGAAGGAGCCCGTACGTGCCGCCGGAGGGGGCGAGGGTGTACGTCCGCGACGTGACGCGCACGCCGCCGGAGTCGTCGAGCGTTCCCGTCGTCTGGAAGCGCAGGCGGGCGACGCCCGAGAGCCCGAAGGCAGTGGAAAGGACGTCGCGAATCGTCTTCGACTCGCGTGGTAGGAGCGGAAGCGTGAGGAGCCGCTCGGACGTGTTCACGCTCCACGGCTTGATCGCGAGCGTGACGGACTGCGTCCGTTCGGAGGGGTTGAAAAGAAAGAGGTCGGTCCGATACCGCGCGCCGTTCGCACCGTCGGCGTGGACCACCGCGGGAATCGAGCGTGGGACGAGCGACGGGACATCGGGCGGAAACCACGTGGGGTCGTTCGTCGCATTGTCGATCGCCATGAGGCCCGCGATGCTCTCCCCGCTCCGCGGCGTGAAGAGGAGCGAGGCCGTCCTCCAGGCCGGCGCGCCGAGCGCGGCGCCGAGATCGGACACCTGGCGCTGCCTTGACGCCGAGGTGGCGATCGTGCCCTCGAGCGGCCCGGGCGCGCTCGAGTCCGCGGCGAGACTGAGGTCGGCGCTCGCGCCGCGGCCGCTCACGTCGGTCGCGACGAGATTCGTCCGGAACCCGTCACCGAGGAGGCCCGCCGAGAAGCTGACCGCGAAGTTCGCGCCGAGCGCGGCGAAGACGTCGACGGCGCCGACGGACATCCCGTACGTGCCGCCGCCGGCTGCCGCCGTGTACGTGCGGCTCGTCGCCTCGATCGACCGCGTGCCCTCGGGCACGAGGAGGATCGCGCCTGAGCCGGTCTCGAGTCCGAAGAAGGACGCGAGAGCGTCGGAATACGTCGCGACGGACGACGCGGGGATGAGGACGCTCTGGTCCGCGGCCGCCGGGGGCGCGTCGATGTTCGGGAGGAACCGCACGACGACCGACACGGGCTCGGGATCAGGATTGCGGAGCACGAGGTCCGTCCGCCAGCGGCTTCCGTTGATTCCGTTCGAACGCGCGGCCGCCGGGATGACGAGGCGCTGGCGAAGCGAGGCGCGCACGACGCCCCACTCCTGAACGACGTCGCCGCCGCCTCCGGAGCCGGAGGGTCCACCCGTGGGAGCACCCGTGAACCAGCCGTAGGAAGACCCGGAATTGAACAGGAACGGGGCCCCCGCGGCGGCCGCGTCGACGTCGAGATGGACGAAGCCCTTGTAGATCGTCTCCTGAAGGAAGAGCTCGTCGTACGACGCCGGGGCGGGCGCGCCTACGCTCCAGATCGCGAGCGCCGGGTCCTTGAAGATGCGCTGGTCGACCTGCGGCCGCGGGCGGTGGACCTGCACGAGGAGGCGCGTTCCGGAGGGCGCGGCGTGAAGCGCCTCGACTTCCGGCCGCGTCACGTCGCGCCACGCCTCGACGAGGCCGCCCGCGGGAGTGTGCGAAGAGAGGATCGTCGGCCCGGCTCCGCGCTGCAGGATCCACGCGCCACCGAAGCCGGCCGTGGGGACGGCGAAGAGGTCGGTCGCGTTCGTGCTCGAGGAGGTGGCGATCTCGGCGAAGGTTCCCGTCGCGCCGCCGAAGGCCCGCACGACGGACCGGCGCGCGGTGAAGCCCAGGCCGACGACCCCGTAGCCCCAGTCGACGTTCGCGTAGGCGGATCCGTCCGGCGCGATCCAGCCGTCCGTTACGACGTCGGAGAGGAATGAGGTGACGAGGGTGCGGCGGCCGCCGGCGTCCGCGGTCCAGAGGCCGAGCCCCGGGAGCGGCGGGCCCGAAGGCTGGCCGGCGAAGAGGACGAGCGTGCCCTCGCGGTTCGTGCCGAGAAGGCGGAGGGGGCTCGGGCTCTGGGCGACGAGACGGCCAGCGCCGTCGGCCCCGATCGCCCAGATCTCGGAGCCGGAGCCCGTCCAGGCTTCGACGAAGAAGGGCGCGTCGGCAGAGCCAGGAAGAACCTGAGCTCCGCGCCCGCTCACGAGCGGCCCGCCGACGTCGATCTGGGTCCCGCTGCCGATCCCGACGCGGGGAAGCGCGGCCACTTCGGTCCACACCGTCCCGCCGTCCCGGCTGAAGAGGTTTCGGATCGTGGCATTCGGAGGGTCGGAGACCGGGTACCCGTTCGCGTAGAGAAAGAGAGGGCCGTTTTCCGCCTCGAAGGCGGCAACGGAAAAGAACATCGCGGGCGCGCCGCGGGGCGTGACGTCGCGGGGCTCCTCGAGGCCCTGCGTGTCGTACACGACGAGCCGCGACAGCGTTTGAAAGCAGGAGAGGCAGCTCGGCCCCAGGTTCGGGTACGCGACGGACACCTGCTCGACGAGGAGCGTGTGGCGATTCGTCCTCCTCTGGACGGCGGGAGTCGCCTGCCGGCTCGTGATCGGGGCATAGGAGATGACCCGCGCCTCCGCGACGGCTCCGCATGCGAAGAGGATGAACGACGCAAGGGCCGCGGCGGGGCGAGGCTGGATCTTCGTCACCTGGCGCTCCTTCGAGAGCCGCTCCGTCCGAGAAGGCGCGGTTCACCTGGAAGTGTCGTCCCGCGAGGCGACCTTTCCCTGCCGATCAGTATTCGGCGCTGGGAAACATCCGGAGGACGCTGCCATCCGACGTTTTCGCGTCGTTCAGGACGCCGTACGCGAGCCACGTGTCGTCGCCCGCGAGGCGCGTGATGACCGCGTACGCCGCCGTCGTTCCCGCCGGAACGCCCGCCGTGTCGAAGACACCGGACCACTGCGTCCAGTCGCCCGGCTGCAGCGTGACCGTGATCGGACTTCCCACGGCCTGAGAGGTGGCCGCGTCGTAAAGGCGCACGGACAGGGAAAGCGCGATTTCCGAACCGCCTCCGAGGTGGACGACGGCGAGGTTCGAGCGCAGGGAGGCATCACGCGTGAGGCCCGGCACGAGAGCCGACGCGCGCGCGCCACCCCCCTTCGCGGCGGCGGGGTACGCGACACCGAACGAGCCGCCCGTCGCCGTATCGGTGTTGGGCGTCGTCGTGCGCGCGATCGCGACCGTCTTCGGCGAGTCGATCGTGCCGAGGTTTCGGAAGTCCACCGAGAGGGACCCGGCCTGCGCGCCCGAAGACGCGTCCGGGATGTTGACGCCCTTCGACCTGAGATACGCGAGGATGTTTGGAATCGTCGTCTGCTGATGCGCGGCGAGCGGCAGCGTGACCACCGCGACGCCGCTCGAAGATCCGAATCCTGGCGCGGGCCGGTAGACGAGGTCCGCTGGTGTTGCGAAGTTGCCGTCGTTCGCGAGAGTCAGCTCGGTCGTGTAATGGGAGCCCGCCGCACCGAGCACGTCGAGGACGACCGGGACGACGAGTTTGCGAGCGGCCGCGAGGCCGCCCGGCCTGTAGAGCGGCAGGATCGAACCGTCCGACGTGACGGCATCGTTCACGACGCCGTAGGCCGTCCACGATCCGATCCCCCCGGTCCGGGTGATCTTTGCGTAGCCGTACGCATCGTCGGGGAGACCCGCGCGGGCGAGAATCGCGTTGAACTGCCGCCACTCGCCGGGACCGAGGGTCGTCGTGATCGGGGCTCCCGCAACCGCGCCGCTTTGGTCGTAAACCTGGATCGAGAGAGAGAGCGCCTGAGCGCCGCGGCCCGGGATGTGTCCCACGGCAAGATTCGAGCGTGACGTGCCGGAGATGCTTCGAAGCCCGTAGACCGCGCCTTCGGATTCGGCGGCGTCGAGGTCGGACGGCGCATCGAGGAACGTGCCGAAGCTGCCGGTGGCGCCGGCGGTGTAGGCGCGGGAAAACGCGTAGACGGAGTCCGTCGCGTCCGAGGGAAGCGTCTGCGGGTCGCCTGCGATGGAGATCGAGCCCGCGGTGCCCGAGGGGCTGGGCGTGATCGCAAGGCCGCGATCGCGGAAGAACTGGAGCGCGTCCGGCGCACGCAGCTCCGAGAGCGGCGCGAGGGTGACGGAGACCGAGCCGTCGCTGGACGCGAGGGGAAAGTCCGGGGCGTGGATGAATCCGACATGGACCGTCACGGGCGCGGTCGAGCGGTTTCCGAGCGTGAGGTCGGAGCGGAAGCGCGCGCCGGTGGCGCCCGTCAAGTCGAGGACCACAGGAATGTACTTCGAGGACGCGGTCGTCGACGCGAGAAAGAGCCCATGACCCGCTGTGCCCGCGTACAGGTTACCGGCGTCGCCGCTCCGGCGCACCACGCGTACGTCCGCGCCCGCCGGGAGCCCCGCGTTCTCCGGCTGCCAGCCGCCGCCGATCCTTCGGAGGACTCCCGCTTTGCCCGCGCCCGCGACGGCGAACCGGCCATCGGCCGCGAACGACGAGACGAACTCGGTGCTCGCACCGAAGTCGTCCTCGCGCCACGAGCCCGCGGACGAGGAGATCCCGCCGGAGACGGACGCCGCGAAAAGCACGCTCGCGTCACCGCCGAGCGCCTGGACGAACGAGGGTGCGCCGAGGACCGCCTGCCAGGCGCTCTGCTGACGGACGAAAAGACTCGATCCCACGGAGGCGTAGAGCTTCCCCCCCACGTCTCGAGCCGTCAGCACGCTTCCGTTCGTGGGCAGGCCCGCGTTGTCGGACGACCACGTGCTTGCCACGAGCCGCCACATTCCCGCGTTCTGCGTGCCGCCGGCGACCGTGCCGTCGGAAACCGCCGCGAGCGAGCTGATGGCGACGCCCGTAGGCAATCCGTCCTCCAGGACCGAGATCGGATTGAAGATGCTCGGTCCGAGCGCCCAGGTGTAAAGGTGACAATTCGTCGCGGCAAAAACCCTCAGAGAGTTCACCGCCATCGAGCTCACGTCTCCGCAGCCTTCTGGCGCGAAATTGGCTCCGGGGACCACGGCAATGCCAGCCCCGTGAGCGGCGACGAACGTCTCGCCGATGATGGTCTTCACTTCGGTGATCGACGCCGCGTAAAGCCCTGTTCCCGCCGCGCTCCACGAGATTCCGGAAAGCCGGTAGATGGGCGCGCCGGCCGTGCCGACGTAGAGATCGCCTCCCAGCGTTCCGAAGCTCTTCGCCGACGCGACGAGGAGGCCCGAGTTCGTGGCCTGCCAGCTTCCGACGCCGGAGAGAACTCCCGCGTCGGCGGTCGCCACGCGCACGATGCCGCCCGCATCCGTGATGGCGCGCACGTCGTGCGAGCCGAAGCCCGGGACCGCGGCCCATGCGCCCGAGAACGTGTAGAGAGTCGGGCTCGGCGTCTTGTCGGTGCCGGCGTAGAGGACGCCGTTCGCGACCGCCAGCGCCTGAACCGTGGACGTGACCGGGAGCCCGGTCGAGATCGGGGTGACCGTGGAGCCCGCATAGCGCGCCGCGCCCCCGCGCAATCCCACGACGAGATCAGCGGAGTAAACGCACGCCGCCGTTACGCCGCCGCCGGGGTTCGTCAGCGCCGTCCAGGTTCCGGAGGAGCGCCTGGCGACTCCGACTCCGGCCGCCCACACCACCGTCCCGTCCGTGGCGAGAACCGAGGGGAACGTCAGGGCCGCGGGGAGCGTTTCAGCCGTCCACGTTCCGTCGACCCCACGCTTCCAGACCTTTTCGCCATCCGCCGCGTAGACGGCGTCGGCGACGACGATCGACGCGATCGTCCGCGCCGACAGGCCGTCGAGCGTCCACGCGCCGGCCTCGAGCCGCCAGACGCCGCGAGGCGTCGCCGCCCAGAGGGTCGCACCGCTTCCGGCCAGCGCGGTCGCGTTCGCGCCCGGGAGCGTTTCGACGGGAGAGAAGATGAGGCCCGCCTGCAGTGGCGCGGCTGCGAGAAGTGCCGTGAGCAGCGTCACGGGAAGGACGTGGGAGAGCCAACCGGCGGCATCGATTCGTCGTCTCATGGGCGTGCCTTTCGCTCCCGCGGCGCCGGGATCCAAGTGTACATGGCACGGTCTGTGCGAAGTTCATGCCGGTCGACGGTGGTCTATAAGGAGACGAGAATGAATCCAAAGTACTTCCCTGGGATGAAACTGGCGGCGGCCGCCCTCTTCACGGGGTCGATTCTGACGGCATGTGTCACGGCCCCTCCGCGCGGCACCGTCTACGTTCGGACGCGGCCGCCTGTGGCCATCGTCGAGGTGCGCGGAAGCGCGCCAGACGCGAATCACGTATGGATCCCGGGCTATCACGCGTGGCGCGGGAGCGAGTACGTATGGGTCCCGGGCCGCTGGGACCGCGGTCCTCATTCGCGGGCGACGTGGGTGAATGGCCAGTGGAAGCAGCACCGCGACGGCTGGTACTGGGTCGACGGCCACTGGAAGTAATCTCCCGGTATTCTCTTCAATCCCGAGGCCTTTTTTACCGGCCGGGAGTCCCTAGACCAGGATTCCACGGCGGTCACCTCTTCCCGAAGAGCCGGCTGGCCGCGGCCCGCGCGCGGGCCTCGAGGACGCGGGCGCGCGGCAGGACGGGCGGAACGTGCAGGGCTCTGCGGGTCAACCCTTCGAGGGTTGCGAGGCGGGTGAGGGCGCGATCGGATCTCTCGAAAGACGCGACGAGAGGCGCGAGCGCCTTCCGGTCGCGGATCGTCGCGAGCGCCGCGCGGAGCTCCTCGGGAGTCGCGCTTCCGGAGAGGTGCGCGTCGCTGTCCGGGGCCGTGAAGGGCAGAGGACCACGCGCCACCGCATACGCTGCGCCGAAGACGACGCGAAAGAGCGCACCGAGAAGGATGTTCTCGTACGCGCCTGCGGCAAAGTCGGGCTCTTCCACGAGGAGCGTATCGAAGCGCGGGCCAAGGACGGCGCCATACACCTCGCGCGCGGTCCGGATCGCGGTGGCGCCGCTGAAATCCACAAGGCGTGCCGCCGTTGCCGCGAGAGGGACATCGACGATTCTCTTGCCGCGCGCGCGCAGCGCGAGCGCGGCGCGGTCTCCCGCCTGGCGCTTCGTCGAACGCGGCCAGCGTTCGAGCCCCTCGAACGCTGGTGCGAGCACGGGTGCCTGAAGCGCCCGGTAGGCGGCGCGACGCGCCATGAGGGCGAACACACCTGGCAAGGTCCCGCGCCGGAGGAGCGAAACTCCCGCCACCGTAGCATCCTCGAAATGTCCGAGGAGCGAGGCGACCCACTCGCCATCGAGCACGAAAACGTCCGCGTCGAGAAGAAAAAGGATGTCGCCAGGCCGCTCGAGCGCCTTCTCGCGGAATTCGACGACGTCGAGGGCTTCGAAAGAGCGCGTGAGAAGCGTAGCCCCGGGAAAATGTCTCTGCTCGAAGCCCTCGGGCGTCGCGTCGCGGAACAGAAGGACCTCGACTTTCGCGCCGGTTCGGCGCAGCGCGGGCAGAAGGTCGCGCCCCAAGAGCCGGAACCAGAGCCGCGCGTGGTCCGGGAACCGGTGCGCGGAGGCAATGACGACCTTCACGGATGCACGGTGCGGGGGTGGTATCGCCCGTCCGGCCCGAAGCCGTTTTCCCAGTCGCCGATGCTCCATGTGCCGCCCATCCATACGCCGCCCCAGAACACGCCGCCACGGAACGTTCCGGAACGGAAGAGCCCGCCCACCATGACACCGGACTCGAAAATCCCGCCTTCCCAGGTGCATTCGAAAAGGACGGCGCCGCGATTCACAGTGTGAGGGCCGAATGTCTCGTGGCGGCGGAGCTCGCCCTCGGCGAGGACGAGAACGGGCGCATCGATCATCTCACTCGATGATACGGCGGAGATCCTTCACGAGACGGAAGGCGAGGAGCGCGGCAGCGGCGAGCGGGGTGGCCACCCGCTTTGGAACGCCGCCGACGCTGAGGGCGAGGGATGGAACGCCCGCCGCCTCGAAGAGCCCTGCGTGCCGTTCGTCGGCGAGGACGGGCTGCCCGCCGACGAGCACGAGGGCCACGTCGCGAGGCAGCGCCTCGAGGAGCGGCGCGGAGAGCGCGACGACGTCCGCGGGAGCCCCCGCGTCGAGTGACGGCCGGGGCAGACCCAGCCGGCGCGCCGCGGTGACCGTGACGGCCGAGGAGAGCCGCGCGTCGGGCATGAAGCCGAGGGCGCGCGCCGCGCGGATCTCATGGAGGAGCGTGCCCGCGCCGCTCACGAGGGCGTCGGTCCCGAGGAGGACGTCGAGGTCCGCTTCGAAAAGGGCGCGCGGGGCCGTTGCGCCGTACAGGAAGAAGTTCGAAGTGGGGCACCAGACGGCGGCGCAGCCGGCTGCCGCGAGCCGGGCGATTCCCGAAGGCTCCGCGGCCACGAGATGCACGGCGAGGAGGCGCGGAGAGAGAAGCCCGCGAAGGAAGGCCTCGTCGATCTCCTCGGCGGAAGTGGAGGAGGTCCCCTCGGCGAGGTGCATTGCAAAAGGCCCGGCCGCGGGCGGCGCTTTGGCATCGCGGAGGTCGTGGAGCCCGTCGAGGGTGTGAACTCTCACGACGTTCACGGGAAAGCCGGCCTCGAAGTCTGGCTCCCAGCGGTCGTGGTGGACGACCGAGGTGACGCCTCCGAGGATGTTCTTGAACGCGCCGAACAGGAGGGCGTCGCGCTTGGGCAGCATATGGCGCCGCGCGAGATCGTCGGCGAAGCGTGCATGAAGGTCGGCGCCCCAGACGGCGGCGCTCGTGTAGGGCGGCTCGCCGATCCTGGGGAGGTGATTCCGGTGAAGATGGTCGTGGGCGTTCACGAGGCCCGGCATCAGGGTGGTCTCCCCGAGGTCGAGCGTGAAGGCCGCCACGCCCTCCGGCGTCGAGAGCCTCCCGCCCTCGACGTCGCGCGTCGCGTTTCCCGCCTCGAGGCGGAACCTCATTTCGAGAAGCGCAGGGCGAGGAGCAGAGGGAGGCCGAGGTCCGCCGCGTACCGGTCGAGCTTCTTCGCGCGCTCGTAGAAGGGCCGAACCTCGGAACCAACGCCGAGCGAGCCCGAGGCGTCGAAGGTGAAGCCCGCCTCGCGCGCGGCGGCCTCGTGGGCCGGGCCGTCGTGCACGACGTGCTCGACGACGTGCGCCGCGCCTGAGACGTCGCGAAACGCGCGCGCGTGGCCCCGCCGGATGGCCTCCGGATGAAAATCGGTGACGACGGCGTATCCGCCTTTGCGGAGAACGCGCGCGAATTCCCGGTAGAGCGGGGCGATCCGGAGGAGATGGCCGGCCGCGAGCCGGCACCACACGACGTCGAAGGCTCCCGCTCCGAAAGGCAGCGCGCGGAGGTCCCCGCTGGCCGTCGTGCGAGGCCGGGCGGGATCGCGGCGGCCTGCGGCCAACATCTCGAAGACGAGATCCACGCCGCAGGAGATCCGCGGCCCGTGCCGCTCCGGGAAAACGAGCCGGCGGGCCGTGCCGCAGGCCGCGTCGAGCAGGTCTTTCCCCTCGATGTCGTGCGAGAAAAGGTGCACGGCGAGCGAGTCCATCGTCGTGAGCGGGTTCTCGACGTCGTACGTCGCGGCCCACAGGCGATAGGCGGGACGCGTCCCGAGGGGCGGCTCGGCGCTCACGCGGGCGAGTATAGCGACGAGGCCGCCCGTCGCCGACGCGCGCGCGACCTCCGAGAGCGTCCTCGGCCGCACTTTGACACGGCCCTGTGTAACCTATTCGCGTTTCAAACGTCTTGTGCTGAATGATCCGTTCGTCATCCGGCGAGGGCCGCGGAATATGGCCCCGGAGTTGCTCGCCCATTCCCAATCGGCCCGTGAGGGGTCAAAACGGCTTGGAGGATCTCCCGTGGTCAAGTCCCCAGCGACGTTCGTGAGTCGAATCGTCCCGCTCGTCGCGTTTCTCGTCTTGTCCGCTCCCGCGGGCGCGGGCGAAATCCGCGGCCGCATCCTCGTCTCCGACCGCGCCGACAGGCCCGCCCCGGGTGTCACGATCTCCACGGTTCCCTGGGAGACGCCCGGAGACGAGGCCCGGCGCGAGATGAAGGGGGGCGAGCCGCCGAAGCCCGTCGCCTCGGCGACGAGCGGAGCGGACGGGTCCTTCGTTCTCACGATACCGCCGGCCGAGGCGGGCCAGGAGAAGTTGTTCCGGGTTCGGGCCGAGGGGGCGGGCATCGTGCCGGTGCTCTTCGAGGGCGTCTACGACGCCTCGGAGATCGAGGATCTCGGGGAACATACGCTGCCGCGCGGGGAGAGGCTTTCGGGAATCGCGGTCGACGCCTCGGGCAAGGCGATTGCGGGCGCGGCGGTCTCGCTCGAGCCGGGCGTCGCCGGCGGCGACGACCTCGCGTATCGCGTCGTGACGCGCAAGGCCGTCACTGGCGAGGACGGAAAGTTCCAGTTCGACGAGGCGAGCGCCACGGGGAACCGCGTCACGATCGAGAAGGCCGGGTTGGCGCCGGCCCGGGAGACGGGCCTCCGGGCGGGCGCGGTTCCGCGTCCGATCACGGTCAAGGCGGGCGATCCGGTGACGGGCGTCGTCCTGGGCGCTAGCCGGAAACCCGCCGCGGGCGCCCTCGTGAGGCTCGAGAGCTCCCGCGCGACGACGCGCTGGGTCGAGACGGACGCCGAGGGACGGTTCACGATCCCGCACGCGCCGGACGGACGCGGCGCGATCGTCGTCGACGCCGGAGAAGCCGGGTGGGGAAGCCAGCCGGACGTCAGGCTGCCCCTCGGCGAGGGCAAGTCGATCACGATTGCGCTCGCGCGGCCCGCGGCGCTCGACGGCAAGGTCGTCGACGACAAGACGGGTCGCGTCGTGCCGCGCGCGAAGGTCTTCGTCAAGGCGAACGGATTCGCGCGCCTCGCGCGCACGGGGCCGGACGGCCTCTACCACCTGAAGGGCGTTCCGCCGCAGACGTACCGGCTCTCGGTCGACGAGGCGCGCTACGTGCCCTGGGTGAAGCCGGATCTCGCTCTCGCGCCCGGTGAGACGAGGCGACTCGACGTCGCGGTCACGCTGGGAGCGACGATGACCGGCAAGGCCGTCGACGAAAACGGCGCTCCGGTGGGCGCGGCCCGGGGCACTCTCACCCGCGGGGGCGAGAACGCGATCGCGGGCATCCGCCGGATGCTGCGCGTCGGCGGAGAGACGACGGCGTTTCGGACGCGCGCGGACGGCACGTTCAAGGCGACGCGCCTGGCGCCGGGAGACAACCAACGCCTCTTCGTGAGCCACGCCGACTTCGAGCGCGCGACGGTGGCCGGACTCTCGCTGCCGTCGGGCGGGACGAAGGGCGATGTGACGATCGTGATGCGGCGCGGCGCCACGATCTCGGGCGTCGTGAGGGACGCGAGCGATCAGCCAATCGCGGACGTCGAGGTGCAGGTCGACCCGTCCGTGAACTTCCGCGGAGGCGCCGGAGGCATGGTCGCGAATTTCGCGCGCATCGGCGGCGCGAGCGTGCGTCCGAAGACGAAGACGGCGGCCGACGGCACGTTCCACGTCACGGGCATGTCCGTGGGCGAGTACGCGCTTCAGATCCGGAAGCCCGGCTTCGCGAACGAGCGGGTCGACCCCGTCAAGGTGACGGAGAAGGGCGCGGAACCCGTTGTCGTGACGCTCGGCCCCGAGGCCTCGATCGCCGGCATCGTCCGCAAGAAGAACGGCGAGGGCGCCGAGGGATACATCGTGCGCGTCGGGACCGGGGGCCGGGGCGCGGGCGGCGGCGGGAGCCCCTTCGCCGGGACGGGCACCGACCTCGCGACGGGTCCCGACGGCCTCTTCGTCATCGACGGATTGAAGCCGGGTCAGGTCTACGACCTGTCCGTCTTCGGCGGCGTCGGCCTCGGCCCGCAGAAGCGCGGTGTCGTGGCGCCGGCCGCGAACGTCGACCTCCTCGTGGCTGGCACCGGCCGTATCACGGGAACGGCGCTGGACGCGCGGAGCGGGCAGCCGCTGAAGAGCTTCTCGGTCTCTTACGAGCCCGATCGCGGCGGCGGGGGCGGCATCATCCGGATGGTCGCACGCGGCGCGGGCGTTCAGACGGGCATCGGCCAGAAACGCGAGTTCAATACCGAAGACGGCTCGTTTGCGCTCGAGGACGTGCCCGCAGGAACTTGGACGGTCGTCGTCGAGGCCAAGGGATATCAGCAGGCGCGCGTCGCGAACCTCGTCGTCGAGGAGAACGGCTCGAAGGACCAGGTCGAGGTGAAGGCGACGCCGGGCGTCGTTCTCAAGGGCCGTGTCACGGACGCCCGCAACGGGCGTCCGGTCGCGAACGCGAGCATCACGCATGAGGCGGCGGGGAGCGGGAGCCCCGGCGGTTTCGGCGGCGTCGGCGGCCGGGGCGGTCCTTTGGCCGGATTGGACGGCTCGGGCGACCTCACCACGGACGCGGAGGGGAACTTCGAAATCGAGGGCATCGGCGTCGGGCGCCTGAAAATCACCGCGAAGAATCCCGACTACACGGACGGCAGCGAGGTCGCGGACGTCAAGGAGACGGGCGGCACCGTCGAGATCAAGCTCGCCTCGGGCGGTTCCGCGAGCGGCGTCGTCGTGGCCGGGAATCAGCCCCTCCCGAACGCGGAGGTTTCGATCTCGGCCGCCGGCGAGACGGGATTCGGCCGCATTCTCGGGGGCGGCCAGACGACCACTTCCGACGCGACGGGACGCTTCCACTTCGATCACCTCGGGGCGGGCCGCTACTCGGTGTCGGCCGGAATGAACGGCAAGTCGAGCAACCTCGCGGAGTTCGTCCTACAGACCGGCGACTCGAAGAGCGATCTCGTGCTCTCGCTCTCTTCGGGCTCGACGATCCAGGGCACGGTGTCCGGGTTGACCGACGCGATGCGGAGCGGGGCGACCGTCATGGTGACGGGCGTCCAGGCCTTCTTCGCGAACACGAAGGTCGGCGCCGACGGGAGCTTCTCGGTCACGGGCGTGCCGGCGGGCCCGGTGACTCTCCGGGCGCAGGCGGGCGACGGCCTTGGCACGTCCCGGAGCGCGACCAAGCAGGTCACGGCGAGCGACGACCTGCCCGTTCTCCAGACGGAGATCGTCTTCGACGTCGGCTTCACGCTGAGCGGACACGTCACGCGCGCGAGCCAGCCCGTCTCGAACGCAATGGTCGTCGCGAACCTGCAGGGCGGCGGCGGCCGGCAGGCGACGACGCGCAGCGACGACGGCGGCAGCTACACGCTCTCCGGCCTGCAGGAAGGCTCGTACAGCGTCACCGCCATGGGCGATCCGCTCGCCGGCGGAGGGTCGCAGGTGCGGCAGACCGTCTCCCTGACGAGCGATCAGAGCCTCGATCTTACGTTTCCGACCGCGAAGGTCGCGGGCGTCGTCACGGACGCCGACACGAAACAGCCGTTGGCCGACGCCACCGTGTCTCTTTCTGCCACGGCTGGCACGGGCACGGTCGCGCTGCAGCGCATGGCCACCACCGACAGCAACGGTCACTTCCTGTTCACGGACATCGTGCCGCAGGCTTACACGCTCAATTCCCAGAAGACGGACTACCAGTTCGACAAGCGCAGCCTCACGGCCGCCGAGGACGGCACCAGCGAGAACGTCTCGATCGAGCTCGCGCGTGGACAGGGAATCAGCGTGCTGGTGCGGGACGGACTCTATGGCGTGCCGATGCGCAGCGTCATCGCACGCGTCTTCGACGGAAACAAGTCCGCCGTCTTCACGGGCACGATCGCCCTCGACACGAAAGGGGCCGGCGAGATCCCGTCGCTCAAGCCGGGCAGCTACCAGGTCTTCGTGAACGCGAGCGGCTACGCGACTGTCTATCTCCAGAGCGTTTCGGCGCCCTCGCAGCAGCCCGTGCCGATCACGCTCACGCCCGGCGGCTCGGCGGACATCGCCGTCGGGCCCAAGTCCTTCGTCAAGGGCATCCTGCGCGGCACGCTGAAGACGGCGGCGGGCGTTCCCTACCCGTACACGCTCTTCTCGACGGACGGACGCGTTTCGATCACGGCCGACGCGAGCGGGCAGACCGGCTTCAGGAGGCTCACGAACCTCGCGCCGGGCAGCTACGTCCTGACCCTCGACAACGGCGGCGGGACGACGTTCAACATCTCCGAGGGGGGCATCACGCCGGTGCCCCTGCCGTAGGAGACAGAAAGAGGATTTCTTTAGTGCGAGAAGAGAAGAAATACAGATTTTCTTAGAAAGGCGGAATAGGCGAGGGCCGCGTTTCCTCCCCTTCTAAGAAAAGCGCCATAAACCGCTGCTGGGAGATCAGCCATTAAGATCTCCTCATGGAAAAGCACGGGAGCAAAAAACTTCTCTTTCTCTCTCCTGTCCTCCTCGGGCTCCTGATGTTCGCCGCCGTGGCCCAGACCACCGACGCCCGGGGGAGAAAGCAGGCCCAGGCCCTCTGGCGGCCGGCCGACGGCGACGCCGCCGCCTTCGAGGCGTTCGCGCGCGTGAACACGGCGGCCGGTGCCGCGAACCGTGACGCGCTTTTCGCGCGGCTGTCGGGCGCGCTCGTCTCCCTCGACGGGCACATGCGCGAGGCGGGTCGCGAGCTGCGCATGTACGTGGACCTCGACAGCGGGCCGATTCTCGCGTTCGACGAGGTTCTCGCGGGCTACGAGCCGGGCGCGCACCTCACGGACGACCTCTTCGACAACAAGCTCGCATTCACGACGCTTCTGAACTTCCCCGTGTACACGCTCGAGGAGAAGCTGCGCCTCGGTTCGTCCTGGACGCGGCGTGAGTGGGCCGAGGCGCGCCTCGCCGACCGGTTCGCGACGCGCGTGCCCGCGAACGTGAATCTCGCGATCGCGAAGGCCCAATCGGATGCGGCCCAGTACATCGCCTCGTACAACATCTGGATGCACCACCTCGTGGACGAGAAGGGTGTCCGCCTCTTCCCGGCGAAGATGCGCCTCCTCTCTCACTGGAACCTCCGCGACGAGATCAAGTCCGACTACGAAGGCGGCGCGACGGGTGCCGCGAAGCAGCGGGTGATCCGGCGTGTCATGGAGCGCATCGTCGACCAGACGATCCCGCGCTCCGTCCTCGACAACCCGGGAGTCGACTGGAACCCGTTCACGAACGAGGTCCGTCCGGCGGCGGTCAAGGATGCGGATGTTCCCGCGAAGGAATCGGGCGCGGCGTCCTCCGGCCCCGAGCCCGACACGCGGTACGCGACGCTTCTCGCGTGCTTCCGCGCGGTCTGCCAGGCGGACGCCTTCTCTCCAACAGCCCCAACGTTCATCGCGCGAAAGTTCGAGGAGGACCGGCAGATTCCCGAGCCGCGCGTGAAGAAGATGCTGGAAGACGTCCTCTCGTCGCCGCTCGTCCCGAAGGTCGCGGCGCTCATCGAAAAGCGTCTGGGACGGAAGCTCGTGCCCATCGACGTCTGGTATCCGGGGTTCCGTCCACAGTCCCCGAGATCCGCTGCCGAGCTCGACGCCCTCGTTCGCGCGAAGTACCCCACGCCCGAGGCCTACGCGAAGGACATTCCGAACCTCCTCGTGAAACTCGGCTTCCCGAAGGACCGCGCCGACCTCATTGCCTCGCGCATCGACGTCCATCCCGCGCGCGGCTCCGGTCATGCCGCGGGCGCCGGCCTCAAGGGCTACAAGTCGTACCTGAGGACGCGCGTCGAGAAGGAAGGCATGAACTACAAGGGCTACAACATCGCCGTCCACGAGATGGGCCACAACGTCGAGCAGACGATTTCGCTCTACGACATCGACGAGCCGCTCCTTCAGGGCGTGCCGAACACGGCGTTCACGGAAGCCCTCGCGTTCGTATTCCAGGGCCGCGACCTCGAGCTGCTCGGGCTCGCGAAGCCGTCCCCAGAGGCCCGCGCGCTGGCGGCGCTCGATGCGTTCTGGGGCGCCTACGAGATCGGCGGCGTCGCCCTCGTCGACATGGGCGTCTGGCATTTCATGTACGACCACCCCGATGCCACGCCCGCGGAGCTAAAGGCCGCGACGATGAAGCTCGCGCGCGACGTTTGGAACCGCTACTACGGACCGGTCCTCGGCGAGAAGGACGTGACACTTCTGGCGGTCTACTCGCACATGATCGACGCGTTCCTGTACCTGCCCGACTATCCGATGGGCCACATGATCGCGTTCCAGATCGAGCGCCAGATGGAAAAGGCGGGAACCGTCGGCCCCGAATTCGAGCGCATGGCAAAGCTCGGCAACATTGCACCGGATCTCTGGATGAAAGCGGCCACGGGCGCGCCGGTGGGGCCCGAGGCGCTTCTCGCCGAAACGGAGAAGGCGCTTTCGGCCGTTTCCCGCTGAGGGAATCCCGGAGGAAACCCGAAGGAAACTCGAAGCCCGTGGCGCCGTATAGTTCCGGCATGAGAAAGACTTCCTCGGCGGCGATCGTCACGGCGCTTCTCGCGGCTTCTGCGGCCGCTTTTGGCTCATCTCCCGCCTCCACGGCGAAAGAGGTTCTCCCGTTCATCGCGGACGACTACCCGAAGGCGCTCGCGGCCGCACGCGCCGAGAAGAAGCCGATCTTCCTGGAGACCTGGGCGCCCTGGTGACACACGTGCCGCTCCATGAGGGCCTTCGTCTTCACGGACAAGGCGCTCGGGCGGCAGGCCGGACGGTTCGTCTGGCTCTCCATCAACACCGAAAAGCGCGAGAACGCCGCCGTGCTCGCGAAATACCCGATTCAGGCCTCGCCGACTCTGTTCGTCATCGATCCCGTGGCCGAGAAGGTCGTCCTCAAGTACGTGGGCGGCGCCACTGTGACGCAGCTCCAGCGAATCCTCGACGACGGCGCGCGCGCCGCGAGCCGCTCCAACCGCGCCATCAAGCCCGACGAGCTCCTCGCGAAAGCCGACGCGCTCAACTCGGCGGGTAAGGACAAGGAAGCGGCCGAGGCCTACCGCGCCGTGCTCGCGAAAATGTCGGTGACGTCGCCGTCGTACGCGCGCACGGTCGAGTCGCTCCTCTTCGCCCTCTCGTCGAGCAAGCAGCCCGAAGTCTGCGCGGCCGTCGCCAAGGACGCGTTCCCGCACCTGCGCACCTCGCCCTCCGCCGCGAATGTCGCGGGCTCGGGCCTCGACTGCGCGCTCGCGATGGAGAAGACCATCCCGTCGAGGGCCGCGCTTGTCTCGGTCCTTGCGGAAGACGCGAGAGAGGTTCTCCGGGGGCCGCGCACGGGCCTCGCGGTCGACGACGTCTCGGGCCTTTACCTGACGGTCGCGGAAGAGCGGGATTCGGCCAGCGACGCGGCCGGCAAGAAAAGGGTCCTCGAGGATTTGGCCGCGTATCTCGAGGGTGAAGCTGCGAAGGGCAAGACCCCCGAAGCCCGGGCGGCGTTCGACCCGCACCGCATCACGGCGTATCTCGCGCTGGGCCAGCCCGAGCGCGGGATCCCGATGCTCGAGGCCTCCGAGCGGGATTTTCCCGACGACTACAACCCGCCCGCGCGCCTCGCGCTCGCCTACCGCGGCATGAAGAGATACGACGAGGCCCTCGCCGCCTCCGACCGCGCGCTCCTTCTGGCATACGGTCCCCGGAAGCTCGTGATCCTGAATGTGCGCGCCGACATCTACGACAAGAAGGGCGACGCGGCGGGCGCGAAGAAGACGCGTGAGGACGCGCTGGCCTGGGCCGAATCCCTTCCGAAGGAACAGGTTTCCGAGCGCCAGATCGCGGCCCTCAAGAAGAGGCTCGAAACGCCCAAGTAGAATCGTCCTGCCTCGGGAGGACTCTCATGCGGCGCATCTTCATCGCGATGATCCTCTGTGCGGCGCCGGTGGCGCTAGCGCCCGTCGCCTCCGCCCAGGATTCCCTCCTCGGCGCGGACGCCCTCGCCACGGATGCGGGCCGCTTCCGGTTGAAGGTGGAGATGAAGGTGAACGCGCGCACCTCGAGCTCGGTCGAGTTTCCCGTTGCGAACACGGGCGCGCCGTTTCCGGTCGTCATGCAGACCGTTTCGGCGCACACTTCGGCGGAAATCTCGAACATCGCTCTCACCGCCGAGGGCGATCTCACGTCCGACATCCTCGCCCGCGTCGTCGTACACGTCCTCGACCTCTACAACCGCAATCCCACGTCGAGCGCGGACCGGGTCTTCGTGCGCGAGGCGTTCGTGCGCTTCGGAAAGAAGTGGGAATCGCTGAAGGAAATGCCGGGCACGACGGCCTACCTCACGCTCGGCAAGGCCCCGCGCTTCTCGAAGCGGACCGCGCGGAAGCTCGAGAGCTACGGGCTCTGGGGCACGGCCGTCGGCCGCTTTGAGGAGACGGGGGCGGAGGCGGGCGGCTCGTTCGGGCCTCACGTCTACTGGCGCGCGAGCGCGACGGGAGGAACCCCGCTCTTCTTTCGGGACGTGAACGCCGTGGCCGGCGACAACGGCACCCCCGAGCGCACGATCGGCTCGACGACGCCCGTCGTCTACGGGTCCGGGTTTCCGATCCTCTACGACACGATGGCGACTGACACAGGCCTCTCGGGCCGCTTTCAGCTCGGCGGCGGCATGGGCCTGCGGTTCAACTGGGGCGAGAACCACCGGGATGGCATCGACCTTCTCGGCTGGTACTTCCGGCGCGACCTGGCCGATCGCGTGTCGCTGAGCGGCACCTTCTATTCCGGGGACATCAGGCTCCTGCGCGGCTTTCTCGTCCCGCTGCCGGTAAGCGGCACCGAGAAACGCGAATACGGCGTCAACCTCGAGGCGCGCTTCGGGCCCGTGCATCTCTTCGCGCAGGGCGTGAAGCAGTCGATCGCGGGCCTCGAGCGCGAGGGTTACGAGGCGGAGCTTTCGGCGCGCATCCCGCTCCCGGGCCTCTTCGCTTCGGGGGATCAGTCCATCCTCAACTGGATCGAGCCCGCCGTCCGCGTTTCGTACATCGACAACCTGTTCGACGCGCCGCCCGGATTCGTCGCGCCGTCCGTCGGATGGGACTGGCGCAAGTTCGACCTCGGGTTTCGCCTCGGCATCGTGCGCGGTCTCGACCTCACGGTCGAGTACTCGCGCAACGAGGCCGCGTCGAAGAAGGGCGTGATCAGCCCGGACGAAGGCCTTCTCACGCTCCGCGCGGCGTTCTAGGGCGCCGCGCGGAGCGGAAGAGCGGCTTTCCGGTTACTTGCGTGCGGGGGCGGTTGTGGCCGACGGCAGGCACCGGCCTTCGAGGAAGTAGCGGACCTGGAACGCGTTATCCCCCTCGTTCGTCTCCGCGACGCTTCCGTCCGCGTCGAGGACGAGCTTCAGGCCGTGGCCGCCGTTGTCGAGGTACGGCTGCGTCGTGACGGACTTCGTCTCGGAGGCCGCAAGCGAATCGGGGCCGTTGATGGCGCGCTCGGCGCCGTCCGAATAGATCTTGTTCTTGAAGGGACCCGTCGCGACGCCGTTCGTCTCCTTCATGTAGTACTCGACGTTGAACGCACACGCACCGCTGCCGAGCTTCGGGTTGATCGACTCGGCGGCCGTGAGCTTCGCGGTGCCGTTCCAGTTGATCCAATGCTTCTTCGCCGGATCGCTGCCCCAGATGTACAGGCCCGGCCGCACCGAGGTGATGTTGGGTTTCTTGTCGCCATTCGGCGGATGCGTCGGCTGCGTTCCGGGGTTGCCTCCGGGGACGAGGGGGTTCGCCGGGCACTTGAAGGTGTACTTCACGGGCACGATCTGGGAGGCCAGCGTCGAGGCTCCTCCTGGGCCGGAGGTCATGAGCGCGACCTTGACGTTCGAGATGTCGCAGCCCGGCGTCGTGCCGTCACACGCGATCGAAAAGCGCTTCGTGCCTTTCCCCTGGCCCTTGTGGGCGATCATGAGGATGGTTTCGAGGCCGGTGTGCGAGGGATTCGGGGGAACGCCGAGCGTGTACACGCCGACGTATCCCGTGGCCGCGGACACGAGATCCCAGTGGACGGCGACTTCCACCGAGTGCGCCGCGTCCCATGGAGCCGCGGCCGTCTTGCCGAGCAGCGTGGCGGGGGAGGCCGGGCTCATCACGTCCACGGTGATCGAGTCGACCGCGGCCCAGGCCGAACCGGCCCCGAGGGCCAGGCCGAGGACGGCCGAGAAGAGGAATCGCTTGGATCGGTTCATGTTTCGTTCTCCTTGTGCCTGACAAGTTGCGTCCGGGAGTCTTCGGGCGCAAGGCTGCCGCGTGGTCTGTCCGCGCAGAAAGGTCGTCTCGCGGCGCCAAACGGCTCGATTGGCCTCAGGTCGCCAGGGCGGGCGCGCGCAGCCGCTCGCCACCTGTGCGCGGCGTCACTCCTCAATCCGCGCGGGGGCGGGCTTCGCGGACGCCGTGGGCGTGGGCACGACTTTCCGATACCCTGCGTGAAGGAACAGCGCGATGCCGGCGAAGGGGAGGAACATCACGAGGGTCGCGCCGATGACGGGAGCCCCGAGCAGCATCAGGAGCACCGGGATCTTCAGATGGAGGTCCCGTGCCGTGCCGGGCAGGACTCCGTGCTTCCCGCTCACCGTCACGAGATCCCAGCTCTGTTGGTTGAAGTAGAACCCGCCCTTGACTTTGCTGCCGCCTTCGAACCGTTTCATGATGTGCTCCTTGCTCTTTCTTTCTTTTCGTTCCAACGACTCGGGGATGCTCAGCGCGTTTCGTGGGCTTCGGCGGCCTTGGCGGCCTTCTCGAGCCCCATCACCTTCCGGAGGCCGGCCGCCGCGAAGAGAGCGATGCCGACGAACGGAAGGAAGACGACCAGGGTCGCGCCGAGCACCGGGCCGGCCGCCAGCATCGCCAGCGCCGGGATCTTCACGTAGACGTCGTTCGTGGGAAGGACGCCCTTCTTGCCGTTCACGGTCACGAGGTCCCAGGTCTTCCGGTTCAGGTAGAAGCCGCCGATGACCATCTTTCCGTTCCGAGCTTCGTTGGTTTCGTTCGTGTGTTTTCTCATGGCGTTCTCCTTGCTGCTCACGGTGACAATGTGGGCCCTCCGCAAGGGTTCGCCAATCGGGACGATCCCGGTCATTCGAGGGAAAAACGCCTGAGATCTCTCGGGTGTTTTCCTGAGATGGGACAGGAACGCCCCGGAAACCCGGCTCCTGGCGAAACGAGGCAAAATGGGCGGCTTCCGGAGGTTCCATGAAGCACGCCCTCGCCAGTCTCGTTCTCCTCGCGTCCACGTTGCGGGTGTCCGCGGCGGACATGCTCGTGACGCCGGGCTGGCTCGTCGAGCACCGCGGCGAAAGGAACCTCGTCCTCCTGCACGTGGGCGTGCCGGCCGACTTCGAAAAGGAGCACATCCCCGGCGCGGTCCCCGTGAATCCGCAGGACCTGGCGATTCCGAGGACCGAGGGCGCGCTCATCCTCCAGCTTCTGCCGCCCGACCAGCTGCGCGCGAAGCTCGAAGGCCTCGGCATCGGCGACGACTCGCGCGTTATCGTCTACTTCGCGAAGGAATGGGTCTCGCCCTCGACGCGCGTCTACTTCGGCCTCGACGCGGCTGGCCTCGGCGACAGGACGTCTATCCTCGACGGCGGCATGCCGGCTTGGAAGGCCGTGGGCGGCGCCGTCGTCTCCTCGGCGGCCGACCCCTCGTCGGCAATCCAGCGCAAGCCCGGGAAGATCACGGCGAAGCCGCACCCCGAGCTCGTCGCCGATCTCGACTTCGTGAAGGCGAATTTCAACGTGCCTGGCGTCGCGATCGTCGACTCGCGCAACACGAAGTTTTTCGACGGCACGGACCCGGGCACGATGCCCCGCGCCGGCCACATCCCCGGTGCCCACAGCCTGCCCTTCGACACGCTCGTTACCGACGACAACCGGATGAAGAGCCGCGACGAGACGGCGAAGATTCTCGAGGCGGCGGGCATAAAGCCCGGCGACACCGTGGTGAGCTATTGCCACATCGGCCAGCAGGCCACGGTCCTGTACTTCGCGGCGAAGCGCCTCGGTTACAAGGCGCTCCTGTACGACGGCTCATGGGACGAATGGAGCAGGAAGAGCGAGCTCCCGGTCGAGAAGAGCCCGGCGAAGGCGGAGAAGGCGGAGAAGGCGGAGAAGCCATAGGACCTCGCGAATCTTGCGGAGGCCAGGCCGCTCTCCCAGGCTGTCAAGCGGCGAGACGGCCGCCCGTCTCCGGATCGAAGAGCAGAAGCGCGGCGACATCGGCGTGAAGCGCGAGCGGCGCACCGGACTCGAGCGAATGCGCCGGCGCGACGCGGGCCGTGACGGCCGTGCCGGGGGCGGCGCCGACGCGTCCGTGGACGATGACCTCGTGGCCGAGCGGCTCGACCATGGCGACACGCACCTCGAGCGGCACGCGCCCGGGGCCGGGCTCCTCGTGAAGATGCTCGGGCCGGATGCCCACCACCACGGAGAGGCCGTCGCGTCGGGCCGTGATCGCGCGCAGGGCGGGTGGGATCGGAAGAACGAATCCGTTGCCGGAAAACACCGTCCCTCCCGGCGCCACGCGAGCCTGCAGCAGGTTGATCGGAGGCGTGCCGAGGAAGCCCGCCACGAAGAGGTTCCCGGGGTTTCGGTAGACGTCGAGCGGCGCGCCGATTTGTTGGAGAATCCCGTCCCTCAGGATCGCGATCCGGTGGCCCAGGGTCATCGCCTCGACCTGGTCATGGGTGACGTAGATCGACGTCGTCCGGTACCGCTCCTGGAGCCTCGCGAGCTCGGCCCGCATCTGAACGCGGAGCGCCGCGTCGAGGTTCGAGAGCGGCTCGTCGAAAAGGAAGAGCGCGGGCCGTCGCACGAGGGCGCGACCGAGCGCGACGCGCTGGCGCTGTCCGCCGGAGAGCTGGCGCGGCGTGCGGTCGAGATACGGCGAGAGTCCGAGGAACTCCGCCGCGTCGCGGAGCCGGGCATCCGCCTCCTCGCGCGGCACCTTGCGCATCTCGAGGCCGAACGAGAGATTCTCGCGGACTGTCATGTGTGGGTACAGCGCATAGCTCTGAAAGACCATCGCGATATCCCGGTCGCGTGGGGGGACGCCGTTCACGACGCGGCCGCCGATCGAGATCGTGCCCTCGGTGGGTTCGTCGAGGCCCGCGATGAGGCGCAGGGCGGTCGACTTTCCGCATCCTGAGGGTCCCACGAGGACGAGGAACTCGCCGTCCTCGACGTCGAGGTCGAGTCCCGCGAGGACGCGCGTCTCTCCGTACACCTTGCCGACTTTCTCGAGAAGAACCCCGGCCACTCATCCTCCCGCGCCCGATGTTAGGCCTCTGCCTGTCGCGTTAACGCCGGCCATCCCTCGAGGGCCTCACGATCGCGCTTGACATGGTGACACCGGTCTTTACAGAATGTAAACGTTTACATCTGCGAATGCGAGACTCGCGCACGTCCCCAAAGACCCGGCGCCAGGGACCCCGAAAGGGCCGTCAGGAAGCCGGTGCCGTGAGCGCGACCATTCGCGAGGTCGCGCGGGACGCACGCGTTTCGGTCGCGACGGTCTCCCGCGTCCTCAACGGCAAGGGCCCGGTACGGGAAGTCACGAGCCGCCGCGTCCGTGCGGCCGTCGACCGGTTGCGCTACGTTCCCCACAGCGGCGCCCGGAGCCTCATCACGAGGCGAACGAACGCGATCGGCGTTCTCCTGCCGGACCTCTTCGGCGAGTTTTTCTCCGAGGCGATTCGCGGAATCGATCGCGCGGCGCGCGGGGCCGGATATCAGCTTCTCGTGTCGGGCTCTCACGGCGACCGCGCCCAGGCCGAGACGGCGCTCCGCTCGATGCGGGGCCGCGTGGACGGGCTCGTCGTCATGTCGCCGAACGTCGACGGGCCGACGCTGAGCGCGAATCTCCCCGAGGGCTGGCCCGTCATACTCCTGAATTGCGCCGTGGACGGGGCGGCGTTCGATTCGATCAACATCGACAACGAGGGCGGCGCCACCGCGATGGTGAAGCATCTCGCCGGGCTTGGCCATCGTCGCATCGCCCATGTCACCGGCCCGGCCGACAACTGGGACGCGCGCGAACGCTGCCGAGGCTACCGGCGCGCCGTCCTCGCCGGAGGCGGGGGGGACGCGCGCGAGCTCGAGGTGCCAGGCGACTTCACCGAGGAGTCGGGTTACCGGGCGGCCCGCGTCGTGATCGGGATGCGGCCTCGGCCCACGGCGATCTTCGCCGCAAACGATTCCATGGCGATCGGCCTCCTGAGCGCCTTCCAGGAGCAGGGTGTCCGGGTCCCCGGCGATATCGCGGTTGGCGGCTTCGACGACATCCCGATCGCGCGCTTCATGACGCCGCCCCTGTCCTCTGTCGCTGTCTCGATCGCGGACCTCGGCGCGCGGGCGATGCAGCGGCTGCTTGCGGCCCTCCGGGATGGGCGCCGCCACGTCCCATGCCATGAAACCCTGCCGACCCGCCTCGTCGCGCGGCGCTCGTCCGGCAGCCGTACCCTGAAACCAACACCATCGACTCGTCACTCTCGTACAAGGAGGAAGGATCCATGAGACATTCCTGGCAACGTCTTCTTTTTCTCGGCGCGCTCTTCGCGTGTCTTCCCGCTCTCGCACAGAACACGACGGCTCGCCTTCAAGGCGTCACCCGGGATGCGTCGGGGGCGCTGCCCGGCGTGACGGTCACGGCCGTCAACACCGAGAACGGGCTGCAGCGCTCCACGGTCACGGGAACGGACGGGACTTATGTCCTCATCGTCCCCCCGGGGCCGTACACGGTGACGGCCGGCGGGACGACAGCCTTCGAGGAGCAGAAGACGACGCTTCGCCTTCAGGTCGGCCAGGTGATCGAGTTCAACTTCGACCTGAAGCCCGGGAAAGTGTCGGCGGCCGTTTCCGTGACCGCCGAGGCGGTGCCGCAGGTCGAGCTCCGCTCGTCGGAAGTCGCGACGAACGTGTCGCTCGACCAGATCCAGAACCTTCCCCAGTCCACGCGCAACTTCCTGAATTTCGCGGCCCTCGCCCCCGGCGTGAGGCTCTCGCACGACGAGCTCAGGCAGGAGATCAGCTACGGCGCCCAGGGCGCGACGAACACGAACGTCTTCATCGACGGGGCCTCCTACAAGAATGACATCCTCCTGGGCGGCGTCGCCGGTGGAGACTCGAGTCGCGGCAACCCATTCCCGCAGAACGCGGTCCAGGAGTTCCGCGTCATCACGCAGAACTACAAGGCCGAGTACCAGAAGGCCTCGAGCGTCATCATCTCTGCGGTCACGAAGTCGGGCACGAACGACTTCCACGGCGACGCCTTCGTCTACTACCAGAACAAGAACCTCGTCAGTCAGGACGCGTTCTCCGAGGGGCGCGGCTCGCCGAAGCCCGAATACACGCGCTGGCAGCCCGGCCTGTCGTTCGGCGGCCCGATCGCGAAGGACAAGGTTTTCTTTTTCGGATCGTACGAGGGCAACTACCAGAACCGCGAATCCGAGGTCTTCCTCGGCTCTAACCAGAACTGGCCGACCGCCGTCCGGAACCAGTTCACGTCGTACACCGGGCTCTTCACGAGTCCGTTCCGCGCCACCCTCGGCTTCGGCAAGCTCTCGTTCCTCATGGGGACGGGCTCGACCCTCGACGTGTCGGGCGATCTGCGGCACGAGACCGACATCCGGGACTTCGGCGGACAAACGAGCTACCAGGCCGCCAACAACATCCAGAACGACGTCGGAACGATCCGCGCCAAGCACACCGCGCTCCTGGGCGGCCTCCTGAATGAAGCGACCCTCAGCTTTCAGCGCTACAAGTGGAATCCGGTCCCGCAGGACAACTCCATCATCGGTCAGAATTTCGAAGGACTGATGCAGATTGGGAACTCCAGTTCGACCCAGGAGTTCACCCAGGATCGCTTCGCCGTGAGGGACGACGTGACGCTGTCGAGCTTTCAGGTTGCGGGCGAGCACGTCCTCAAGGGAGGCGTCACGTTCGATTACCTGAAGTATCACGTGATCAAGAGCCAGAACGGCAACCCGATTTTCAACTTCCGGGACAGTACGTTCCTCTCCACGCCGGGCGACATGCCGTACAAGGCGTCCATCGGCTCCGGCGATCCCGACCTGTCGACGAACAACAGGCAGTTCGGCGTCTACATCCAGGACGACTGGCGGATCAACTCCCGCCTGACGGCGAACGTCGGCCTCCGCTGGGATTTCGAAACCGACGAGCTCAACAACAGCTACGTCACGCCGGCGGCCGTGCGTGCCGGCTTCAGCAATGTCTACTCGTCGGACTACTTCACGGACGGCACGAACCGCCCGGTCTTCTACGGAGCCGTTCAGCCGCGCGTGGGCCTCTCCTATGACATCACGGGCGACGGCAGGACCGTCGCATACGCAGGTTACGGGAAGTACTACGACCGGACTCTCTACAACGACACCCTCGACGAGAAGTACCGGCTTCAGTACAGGGTCTCGACGATCTGGTTCTCCAAGGACGGAAGCCCGCAGGACGGGCGCCCCGCCACCAAGTGGAATCCGAGCTACCTGAGCCTCGCGGGCCTGCAGGCGCTCATCGCCTCCGGCACGACCGATCCGCCCGAGACGTATCTTCTCAACAACAACACGAGGCCGCCGTCCTCGGATCAGTGGAGCGCGGGCGTCCGGCACAACTTCGGCGCCTTCACGGCAAGCGTCGGCTACGCTGGCGTCAAGAGCAAGGA
>JBBRRY010000021.1:0-72423 GCA_038245905.1 Thermoanaerobaculia bacterium
CCACGGATTGCCATCCTTGTCGGCGGACGCGCGGTTGTACATGACGCGGCGGTTCGCCGGCCAGGAAAAACCCCACTGGTGGAACATCCCGAGGCCGAGCGGATCGGCGTTGTTCCGCCGCTGGGCCATGTTGCCGGCCTCGGTGTAGACGCCGAGGTGCAGCCAGTTGCCGCACATCGTCGAGCCGTCGTCCTGCAGCTGGCCGAAGTTCTCAAGCTGCTGCCCGGCCGTGCGGATCATCTTCGTCTTGTCCTTCGGGTCGGGGATGTCGGCGAGCGCCTTGCCGTTGATTTCCTTCAGCACTTCTCCGAGGTCGGGTGCCACCGGGTTCGTGTAGCTCCAGGACACGTTGAGAACGGATTCCGCGCCCGGCCCACCCTCTTTCTTGTAGAGGTCGCGGACCGCGAGGAAGACGCGAGAGAGGATCTCCTGGTCCGTCCTGGACTTTCCCGGAGGATCGATCGCTTTCCATTTCCACTGCATCCAGCGAGCGGAGTTCGTGAACGTACCGTCCTTCTCCGCGAACCCCGAAGCCGGAAGCTGGAAGACTTCCGTCTGGATCTTCGACGCGTCCGGCCCGCCGTATTCCTTCGGCGCCTTCCAGAACGTCGCGGTTTCGATCTCGTAGTTCTCGACGACGACGAGCCACTTCAGCTTCGCGAGCGCGTTGATGACCTTCGACGTGTTCGGCCCGATCCCGACCGGATTCATGCCGAACGTGATGAAGCCCTCGGGTCAGGGCTCCTTGGCCCCCGCACGCGTTGCCGACCCGCGGTACATGTCGTCGAAGATGTACATCCACGAATAGTTGCCGTCGATCTTCGGGAGCCACGCGTAGCCGAAGTCGTTCTCTTTAGTGGCGTTCTTGCCGTAAGTCGCCTTGAGGAGCGACACCATGAACTTCGGGTAGTTCTGCCAGTAGTTCATGGACGCCCACGCCTGCTTGTTGAGCGTCGTCGGCGTCGCGGACTCGAGGTACTCCTTGAGAGTCTGTTGTGGCCCCGCCGGCGTCTTGAGGTAGCCGGGCAGGATCTCGAAGGTCCCTGCCATGTCCGTGGCGCCCTGGATGTTCGAGTGGCCGCGCAGCGCGTTGACACCGCCGCCGGGCCGCCCGACGTTTCCGAGAAGGAGCTGGAGCATCGCCGCGCACCGGATGATCTGGACGCCGATCGAGTGCTGCGTCCAGCCCAGCGCGTACATGATCGTCCCGACCCTCTGGGCGTTGCCCGTCGACGTGACGACTTCCGCCACCTTGAGGAACGTGTCTTTCGGCGTCCCGCAGATCTTCTCGACCATCTCCGGCGTGTACCGGTCGACGTGCTTTTTCAGGAGCTGGAAGACGCAGCGCGGGTTCTGGAGAGTCGCGTCGACGGCGTAGGCCTTCGTCTTCGGGTCCGCTTCGTAAGCCCAGGCGGTCTTGTCGTATTCGCCTTTCGCGGCGTCGAAGCCAGAGAAGAGGCCGTCGTCGAACGCGTACCTTTCCTGAATGAGGTACGTCGCATTCGTGTAGAGCTTGACGTAATCCTCGTGGAAGCGGTTCTTGTCGATCGCGTACCGGATGATGCCGAGAAGGTACGCGATGTCCGTCCCGGTCCGGATCGGCGAGTAGACGTCCGCGACCGCCGAGGTGCGGGTGAAGCGCGGGTCGACGGAGACGATCTTCGCGTTACGGGTCTTCTTGGCCTCGATGGCCCACTTGAAGCCGCAGGGATGGTTCTCGGCTGGGTTTCCGCCCATGCAGAGGACGACGTCGGCATTCTTGATGTCGACCCAGCCGTTCGTCATCGCTCCCCGTCCGAACGTGGCGGCCAGACTGGCCACCGTGGGTCCGTGTCATACCCGGGCCTGGCTGTCCCGGTACGTCACCCCCATGGCCGTGATGAACTTCCATTGCAGGAAGTTGAACTCGTTCGTGTCCGTGCACCCCCCGATCATCGCCATCCCGGGGTTGCGGTTCACGGTTTGGCCCTTGGCGTTCTTAGCGACGAAGCATTTGTCGCGCGTCGTCTTGATGTGCCGCGCGATTTTCGAGATGGCTTCGTCCCAGGAGATGTCTTCCCACTTGTCCGAGCCCGGTCGCCGGACTTTCGGCGTCGTGATCCGGCTCGGATTGTTGATGTCGTCCCTGAGTGTCGAGCCCTTCGGACACAGCGTCCCGCGATTGATCGGATGATCCGGATCGCCTTCGACGTGGACGACCGAGGCCGTCGCGTTTTTGCTCTTGTCGCCCAGTGTGTGGATGATCACGCCGCACGAAACGGCGCAATACGGGCAGGTACTGCGCGTCTCGGTGGTACGCGAGATCTTGAACTCGCGCATTTCGGCCCGTGCCTCGTGGAGATCGAAGCCAAGGGCGACCGCTCCGCCAGCGGTCCCCGCCTTCAGGAAGGTTCGTCGGGACAGGCCCATGAACAGCCCTCCTCAGCTACTGATTGAGTATGCGTAGCAGATCCCCGAATGGGGGGCCGTGTCAAGGCCGGATCTCAGCTTGTGAGCGGGAGGTACAGCTCCGGCCGCCGGTCGCGGAAGAAGCCCCAGGACGCCCGGTCGCGCCGGACCTCGGCGAGGTCGATCGTCGCGACGGCGACGCCCTCCTCGTCGCGGCCCAGCTCGGCCAGCTTCTCGCCCCGCTGGTTCGCGACGAAAGACGACCCGTAGAAAACCTGCCCGCCCTCGTTTCCGACCCGGTTCGCGGCGACGACGGGCGCGACGTTGCAGACGGCGTGGCCGAGCATCGCGCGTTGCCACAGGTCTCTCGTGTCCAGCTCGGTGTTCTCCGGCTCCGAGCCGATCGCGGTCGGGTAAAGGAGGACGTCGGCCCCGGCGAGGAGCATCGCGCGCGCGGCCTCGGGGAACCACTGGTCCCAGCAGATCCCGACGCCGAGGTGCGCGGGCTTCGCCGTCCACGCGCGGAAGCCCGTATCGCCCGGACGGAAGTAGAACTTCTCCTCGTAGCCCGGGCCGTCCGGGATGTGGCTCTTGCGGTAAATCCCCATCACGGTCCCGTCCGCGTCGATCATCGCGAGGCTGTTGTAGTAGGCGTGGCCGGCCTTCTCGAAGAAGGAAACCGGGATGGCGACGCCGAGCTCCTTCGCGAGCGCCGAGAACCGCGCGATCGTCGGGTGCCCCTCGAAGGGCTTCGCCCACGAGAAGAAAAGGTCGCGCTCCTCGCGGCAGAAGTAAGGACCCTCGAAGAGCTCAGGCGGCAGGATCACGGTTGCGCCCTTCTTCGCGGCCTGGCGAACGAGCGCCTCGATTTTGGCGACGTTCGCGTCGAGCGGACCCGGCAGCGCGCACTGCACCGCGGCGAAGGTGACTGCGTCGGCTCCCGCTGCGCTCACGCGGGCTCCTGCTGGCTGATGCAGTGGAACGCCCCGCCGCCTTCGAGGAGCTCCTTCGCGCGAACGGACACGGCACGGCGCGTCGGGAACAGCTTCGCGAGGGCGGCGCGCGCGGGCTCGTCGTTCGGTGTGCCGTATGCGGGCACGATCACCGTCGTGTTCGCGACGTAGAAATTCACGTAGCTCGCGGGCATCGCCTTCCCGTCGTCGTCCGCGACGAACCCGGGTGAGGGCACGTTCACGACCTTCAGGCGCCGGCCGCGCGCGTCCCAGAAGGAACAAAGGTCGGCGTCGATCGCGAGGAGCGCCCGGGCGTTCGGATCGAAGCTGCCCGAGGGGCGCATGCACACGACGACCCCGGGCGCGACGAAGCGCGCGACGGTGTCGACGTGACCGTCCGTGTGGTCGTTCTGGAGGCCGTCGCCGAGCCAGAGAACCGACGTGCAGCCGAGCGCCTCTTTGAGGCTCTTTTCGATCGCCTCGATCGTCATCCCCGGGTTGCGGTTCGGATTCAGGAGACACTGCCGCGTCGTGAGGCACGTGCCCTCGCCGTCGACGTCCACGGATCCGCCCTCGAGCACCCAGTCGAAGCGAAAGGAGGGAAGCTTCGCGGCGTCCGCGACGCGCGACGACACGACGTCGTCGTGCGGCAGGACGTATTTCCCGCCCCAGCCGTTGAAGGCGAACGACGCCGTGGCCCGCATGCCGCCCGGCCCCACGAGAAAGACGGGGGCCGTGTCGCGCAGCCAGATGTCGCCAAAGGGAATCCGGTGGAAGCGCCCGCCCATGCCGGCAAGCGCGGCTTTCGCGAGGGCCTCGTTCTCCGCGTCCGGAACGAGGACCTCGAGCCTCTCGCCACGGGGCTTTCCCGTTTCGGGGCTGACGTCGGCGATCGCGGCGGCGAACGACGTGAACGCGGCGCGCACCTTCTCGAGGGCGTCGCCCCAGAGGTCTTGGTGGCTGGGCCATGCGAGCCAGACCGCCTCGTGGCCTTCCCACTCCGCGGGCTGCCGGAACCCAGCGGCGTGAGGGGTCGTCTTCGCGATTTGCCTGTTCACAGATAGCGCTCTTTGACGAGGCCGATGTGGTGGGCGACGTGCCCCGCGGTGATCCACGCGAGCGCCCGCACCGTGAACGGGTTCCCGCTCGCGATGCCGGACCGGGACCAGGCCGCGTCCGGGAGGTTGCGGAAGAAGTGCGTGGTCGCCGCCCGGACGGCTCCGAATTCCGCGACGTGACGCGCCCACGGGATGTCGTGCGCCGAGGATGCGGCGAGGGCGATTTCCTGGTCGAAATCCGGAAGCGGGGTATCGAAGCGGCGTGCGAACCAGAAGGCGCGGGACACGAAGAGCCGTTCCGTGTCGTTGATGTGGCTCGCGACCTCTCGGAGGCTCCACTTGCCGGGAGCGTAGCGGTACCGGGATTTTTCCTCGCCAATGCCGTTCAGAATCGCGCGCGTCTCGTCGAGCTGGGTCTCCAGGGTCGTGCGGATGTCTCCCGCGGGGACCTTGTCGATGTACGTCGCGTAATACGGGGCGGCCTCATGCGGGGCGGGCTTCGTGGATTCGGCGTTCGACATGGCGAGATCCTCCGTATGGGCAGCGGAGTAATAATCCGCCACCATGCGTAAAGCTTCAAGGTGTCTTCTCCCCGCCGCTCTCACGTTCGCCGCATTAACGGCCTTCGCTGGGAACGTTCCCGTCACGCCTGCCGAGAAGGACGCGGCGAGTGAGATCACGCCCGATCTGCTACGCGCCCACATCCGCTTCCTCGCCTCGGACCTCCTCGAGGGCCGCGGGCCCGCGACGCGCGGCGACTCTCTCGCCGAGGCCTACATCCAGGCGCAGCTCGAGGGAATGGGCCTCAAGCCGGGCGCGCCTGGCGGAGGGTGGATCCAGAAGGTCCCGCTCGTCGGCATCCAGCCGGCGTATTCGAGTCCGGCCGCATTCGCATCGCCGAAGGGGGCGGCCACGGGTGTCCTCGGCGAGAACTTCGTCGCCGTGTCGGGCGCCCAGAAGCCCCAGTCGCGGATCGAGGACGCCGAGATCGTCTTCGTCGGTTACGGGATCGTCGCGCCGGAATACAAGTGGGACGACTACAAGGGGGCCGACCTCAAGGGCAAGGTCCTCCTCGTGATGAACAACGATCCCGAAGGCTCCGCCGCCGAGCCGACCCTCTTCGCGGGGAAGACGCGCCTGTGGTACGGGCGCTGGGACTACAAGTTCCTCATGGCGGCGAAGGTGGGCGCCGCGGGCGCGATCATCATCCACACGACGCCGTCGGCGGGCTACGGCTGGCAGGTGATCCAGACGTCCTGGAAGGGCGAGCTCTTCGAGCTGCCCGAGAACGGCGGCCCGCGCGTCACGATGAAGATGTGGGCGACCGACGAGCTGTCGAAGAAGCTCGCGGCGCTCGGCGGGAAGGATCTCGACGCGCTGCGCGCCTCGGCCGAGTCCCGGTCGTTCAGGCCCGTGCCGCTCGGTGTCACGATGTCCCTCGCGTTCACGAATACCGTGACGAAAAAGGAATCCGGGAACGTGATCGGCGTTCTCCACGGGTCCGATCCGAAGAAGGCGAGCGAGGCCGTGATCTACACAGCGCACCACGACCACCTCGGGGTGAAGCCGGCCGCGAAGATCGGGGACGACACGATCTACAACGGCGCGCTCGACAACGCGTCGGGCGTGGCGGGCGTCCTCGCGGTGGCGCAGGCGTTCGCGGACCTGAAGGAGAAGCCCGCCCGGACGGTGTATTTCGCCTTCGTGGCGGGGGAGGAACAGGGCCTCCTCGGCTCCGAATGGCTCGCGACGCACCCGCCCGTTGCGGCGGGAAAGATCGCCGCGAACGTCAACATCGACGGGATCGGGTTCTACGGGAAGACGCGCGACGTCGGGATGATCGGTCTCGGTAAGTCGTCGCTCGATTCCGACTTCAACGCCCTCGCGAAGATGCAGGGCCGTGTCACGCATGGGGACGAGTCCCCGGAGAAGGGGAGCTTCTACCGTTCGGACCAGTTCAACTTCGCGAAAATCGGCGTTCCGGCCGCGTACGTCAAGAAGGGAAACGACGTGATCGGCAAGCCGGGCCTCGGCAAGGCGATGGAGGAAGCGTACGAGAAGAACGACTACCACCAGCCGTCGGACGAGTTCAAGGAGTCCTGGGACTTCTCGGGCGCCGTCGAGGATCTCCAGCTCGCGTTCTGGCTCGGCTGCCGCGTCGCGGACGCGCCGGCGATGCCGCGCTGGAACAAGGGCGACGAGTTCGAGGCCGCGCGCCTGAAGGCGCTGTCGGAGGTAAGGTGAAGACGGGCAAGATGAAGAGAGACCCCCGCATCGACGCGTACATCCTGAAAGCGGCGCCGTTCGCGCGGCCGATTCTCAGGAAGCTGCGGGCCTCCGTGCACGCCGCCTGCCCGCAGGCCGAGGAGACGGTGAAGTGGCGGATGCCGTTCTTCGTTATTGACGGAAAGATCCTCTGCCACATGGCCGCGTTCACGGCGCACGCGAGCTTCGGTTTCTGGCGCGGGAGGACGCAGGCGATCCCCGCCGCGGCGCGTGTTAGGAAGGAGGACGAGGGGATGGGCCAGCTCGGGCGCCTCACGAGCCTCGCCGACCTCCCGTCCGACGCGAAGCTCCGGAGTTGGATCAAGAAGGCGGCCGCGCTCGGCGCCGCCAAGTAACGAGAAGGAGGATGACATGAACACCCGTGAATACTTCATTCAGAGCTTCAAGGCCGAGGTCCCGAAGTTCGTGCGCGTCCTGAAGGCCGTTCCGGAGTCCGGCGCCGGCTACCGTCCGCACGAGCGCTCGATGTCGGCGGGGGAGCTCGTGTGGCTCCTCGCGAGCGAGCTGAAGGACGCCTGCGATCTCCTCGACAAGGGCGAGGTGAGCTTCGCGCAGCACCCGGCTCCGGCGACGGTCGCGGAAGCCGTGAAGACCTACGAGAAGAACGCCGCCGGCGTCAAGCGCCGGCTCGCGAAGGTCACGGACGCGGCGTGGAAGAAGAGGGTCCGCTTCCTCGTCGACGGCAAGGTCGCCTGGGAAGCCCCGCTGGGCGACATGCTCTACGGCTTCCTGTTCGACGCGATCCACCACCGCGGCCAGCTCTCGACGTATCTCCGTCCGATGGGAGCGAAGGTCCCGTCGATCTACGGGCCTTCGGCGGACGATCCGGGGAAGTGAGGACCGGCGGGATAACATTCGCCGGATCCAACAGGACCTGATCGGCACGTCGCTTTCTCACTACCGAATCCTCGAGAAGGTTGGCGAGGGCGGGATGGGTGTCGTGTATCGCGCCCTCGACACGCGCCTCGACCGCGTCGTCGCCCTGAAGCTCCTGCGCCCCGAGACCGTGGGGGATGCGGAGCGGAAGTGGCGATTCGTCCGGGAAGCCAAGGCCGCCTCCGCGCTCAACCACCCGAACATCGTCACGATCCACGACATCGACGCCGACCAGGGCTTCGATTTCATGGTGATGGAGTACGTCGAAGGGAAGCCTCTCGACAAGCTCATCCCGAAGGGAGGCCTGCCGGTCGCGGAAGCTGTCCGCTACGCCGCCCAGATCGCGTCGGCCCTCGGCGCGGCGCACGCCGCGGGCATCGTCCATCGCGACGTGAAGCCGGCGAACGCCGTCGTGGCCCCCGGCGGGCGGGTGAAGGTGCTCGACTTCGGCCTCGCGAAGCTGGTCGAGCCTGGCGGGGCAAGTGTCGTCGAGACGACCGACTCGACGGCGACCGCGGCCTCGGTCATTCAACGCACGCGGCAGGGAACCATTCTCGGAACGGTCGCTTACATGTCGCCCGAGCAGGCGGAGGGGAAACCGGTCGATGCCCGCTCGGACGTCTACTCACTGGGCTCCGTGCTCTACGAGATGCTGGCAGGCCGCCGCCCCTTCGAGGGGGACTCGTACCTCCAGACGCTGACCGCCATCCTTCGCGACGCGCCGCCGTCGCTCCGCACGGTCCGCGACGACGTCCCCGCTCTGGTGGAGCGCGTCGTGATGCGCGCGCTCGCGAAGAGCCCCGGCGACCGGTTCGCTTCGGGCCGCGAGATGGAGCAAGAGCTTGCGGCGCTAGGGGGCGGCGCCGCAGCCACCTTGAGCGGAGCCCGCCCGGCGTGGCGGAAGCCGGCGATTCTCGTTCCGGCCGCCGTCGTCGCTCTCGCCATCGCCGGCGGCGCGGTTTGGCGCATCGCGCGGGACTCGAGAATCCGCGACGCGCGGACCGTGACTCTGCCCGAGATCAGTCGCCTCGTCGAACAGCAGAAGGTCGGCGCGGCCATCCGCCTCGCGCGCGAGGCCGAACGCATCGTCCCCGCGGATGTCGCGCGGCTGCGCCGTGAGACCTGGACCGCGTTCTCCGTCCGCAGCGAGCCTCCGGGAGCCGACGTGCTCATGAAGCCGTACCTCGACGTCGGCGCGGAGTGGGAGCCCGTGGGGAAGACGCCGATCGAGGAGATCCGGCTGCCTCTCACGTACTACCGATGGAAGTTCACGCGGGCCGGGTCTGAGACGGTCGAGGCGGCGGCGGGCCCCGAAGCGTTCAACCTCCGGCTGGACCCCAAGGGGACCGTACCGCAGGGCATGGTGCGGGTCCCCGGCGGGAGCTTCACGCTCGGCATGCTCAGCGCCGTCATGCTCGACGACTACTGGCTGGACAAGTACGAGGTCACGAATCGCGAGTTCAAGGCGTTCGTCGACGCGGGCGGCTACGCGAAGCGGGAATACTGGAAGATGCCGTTCTTCCGCGCCGGCCGCGAGATCCCCTTCGAGAAAGCGCTTGCGGAGTTCCGCGACGCGACGGGCCGGCCGGGCCCGTCGACGTGGGAGCTGGGGGGCTTCCCCGAGGGGCGCGAGGGATATCCCGTCGAAGGGGTCAGCTGGTACGAGGCCGCGGCGTACGCCGAGTTCGCGGGCAGAAGCCTCCCGACGGTCTACCACTGGTACAAGGCCGCGGGACTGGGGATCTTTTCGGAGATCCTGACGCTCTCCAATTTCGGCGGGAAGGGGGCGGCGCCGGTCGGGACCTATCAGGGCCTGGCCCCGTTCGGGAACTACGACATGGCGGGGAACGTGAAGGAGTGGTGCTGGAACGAGACGGGCGCGCGGCGTTACATCCTTGGCGGCTCGTCGACGGAAGTGAGCTACATGTTCCGGGAGTCCGACGCGCAGGAACCGTTCGTCCGGCAGGCCGGCTACGGCTTCCGGTGCGCGCGATACGCGGCGCCGGCCTCGGCTGCGCTCCTCGCTCCGACCGGACTCCTCACGCGCGACTACTCGAAGGAGCAGCCGGTCTCCGACGAGGTGTTCCGGGCGTACCGGCGTCTCTATGCGTACGACAAGACGCCGCTCGACGCGAAGAGCGAACGGGTGGACGACGCCTCTGCATACTGGAAGAGGGAAAAAGTCAGCGTCCTCTCGGCCTATGGCAGCGAGCGCGTGCCGATCTTCCTCTTCCTGCCGAAGAACGCCCGGCCGCCCTACCAGACCGTGGTCTTCTTTCCGCACAGCGGCGCGCGGATCGCGCGGTCGACCGCGGACATGGACATGACGGCCATCGACTTCGTCATGCGGAGCGGCCGCGCGCTTTGCTACCCCGTTTACCGGGACACGTACGAACGGCACGTCGAGAGGACCGCATCGGGCCAGAACTTCCGCCGCGACCTCGTCATTCAGTGGTCCAAGGACCTCGGGCGCGCTCTCGACTGGCTCGAGACCCGGCCGGACGTGGACAAGAGCCGGCTCGCCTACTACGGCGTCAGCCTCGGTGCGAACGACGGGGTGACCCTGCTCGGTGTCGAGGACCGCTTCCGGGCAGCGGTTCTGATGTCCGGCGGATTCCGGCAGGTGCGTGCCGCGCCGGAGACCGATCCGGTCAACTTCGCTCCGCGAATCCGGATCCCCGTGCTCCTGATTGCCGGGCGGTACGACTTCCAGCACCCGGTCGAGACCTCGCAGCTTCCGCTCTTCCGGGCGCTCGGGACGCCGGAGAAGGGCAAGAAACACGTCGTCTACGAGGGCGGGCACGTCGCGCCGCGGATCCAGCCGATCATCAAGGAGATCCTCGACTGGCTGGACCGGACGCTCGGGCCGGTCGCAGGCAGCTGAGACGAATTCTCAATCTGATACGCTCCGGTTCATGAAGATCCTTCTCCGCTTCCTCGCAGCCGGCGTTCTCCTTGCGGGCGCGTCAAGCCCCGCCGCAGCCGACGTGCCCTCCATGGGCGAGAAGGCTCCGGCCGTCTCCCTCAAGAGCCAGGACGGCTCGACAGTCACGCTCGATCAGTTCAAGGGCAAATGGGTGGTCCTCTACTTCTACCCGAAGGACTTCACCTCCGGATGCACGGTGGAGGCCCACAACTTCCAGCGCGACCTCGCGAAGTACGAGACGGCGAACGCGGTCATCCTCGGCGTGAGCGTCGACGACGTGGACTCGCACAAGGGGTTCTGCACGAAGGAAGGGCTGAGCTTCAAGCTCCTCGCGGACACGCAGGCGGTCGTCACGAAAGCCTACGGCTCCACCATGACCTACAACGAGAAGACCATGTCGGCGCGGAACACGTTCCTGATCGACCCTTCGGGCGTCATCCGGAAGACCTACGTCAAAGTCAGCCCGGCGACCCACAGCGACGACGTCCTCACGGATCTCGCGGCCCTCAAGACCCCGAAGTAACAGGACAGGAGATCCCGATGCCTTACGACCCCCGGATGATTCAACCCTTCCGCGACGAGCTCACGCAGGCCGGCTTCACCGAGCTTCACACGGCCGCCGAGGTGGATGCCGCCGTTTCGCAGAAGGGAGCGACTCTCGTCGTCGTGAATTCCGTCTGCGGCTGCGCCGCCGGCCAGGCGCGCCCCGGCGTCGCGCTCGCGGTCAAGCATCCGCTTCGTCCCGAGAGGCTCGTGACCGTGTTCGCGGGGCAGGACCTCGAGGCGACGGCGCGGGCCCGCTCGTACTTCACCGGCGCTTCGCCGTCGTCACCTTCGATCGGCATCCTCAAGGACGGGAAGCTCGTCTACCTCCTCCAGCGGCACGAGATCCAGATGATGGACGCGCGCGCGGTCGCGGGCGCGCTCGGCTCCGCCTTCGAGGCGGTCGCGGGCGGAAAAGCGGCCGGGGCGCACGCCGCCGGCCTCCAATTACCCGCTCGAGCCTGAGAAAGACCCGGCCGGAGGGTGCCGGCGGGATCGGTGAGGCGTCGTCCTCGTCGCGCACTCCCGAATGTGCGCTGCCGTGCCTTCTGCCTTCTCGCGGTCGTGACGCTCGTTCCAGGTCTGGCCCGCGCTGCCACGAGAGCCGACGTCCTTGAGGCCGCGGAGCGGGCGGCCGACAGACTTCCGGCGATCCGGTCCGAGGGGCGCCGCTGGGAGGACGTACCCTATCTCGTCGGCCTCCTCCTCGTCGCCGAGCAGCTCGAGAAAAGCACGCCGGGCGCGGGACGACGCTGGATCGATCGCGCTGCGGCGATCGTTGGAGGCGGAGATGCCCCCATCGGCAACGGCGACTACGCCGGTTACGCGCAGGCGGCGATGGATCTCTACCGGCTCACGCCGCCCTCAGACACGGCGAGAAGAGCCGCCTTTCTTAGTGCGACGGAAGGTCCGCTCCGGTTTGCGGCCTCCGCGCTCCACGCCGCTCCCTCGAACAGCCCGCCGCTCGCGGACTGGTGGGTGGACGGCGGGTATGGCACGCGCTTCTGGGTGGACGACCTCTTCACGATGCCTCCCGGACTCGCGATGCGCGGCGCGAAGCGCGACGGCCTCCCTGGAGACGCGGCGGCGCGCGACCTCGCCTACGAGTGGATCGAGGCCTATCTCTACGACCACCGCCCCGCGTCGGGGGACGCGCCGGCTGCCGGCGTCCCTGCCGAGCGCCGGCGGGCGGGGCCGCTTCTCTGGGATCCCGCGCTCGCGCTCTTCCGCCACGACACGGATTCCGGTCGGTCGCGCTACTGGGGGCGGGGGAACGGCTGGGCCGCATGGGGTCTCGCGCGCTCGGCCGGGTATCTCGACAATCCGTACGGCGGGAACCGCTACGACGCCGTTCTCGACAGGACGGGGATTCGCCAGGTGCTCGTACGATTCTCGGTGGCTCTCGCGGCGCGTCGCTCGGACGACGGCGGCTGGCCGACGGACCTCGCGCACCCCGAAGACTGTCCCTCGAGCGAGACTTCGGCAACGGGGCTCATCACGTACATGCTCGCGAAGGGCGTCAACGAAGGCTGGCTGGATCGGACCGCCTTCACGCCGGTCATCCTGAAGGCGTTCTCTCTTCTCCTCGGGCGGCTCGACGCGCATGGGGATGTGTCCGGCATCCAGCCGCCCGGGACCGGCCCTGATTGCGGCGTGACGACGTCGAGCGACCCCGCCGTGGACGTCTCTTACGGAGTGGGAGCGTTCCTCCTCGCGGCGTCCGAGATCCTGAAGCTTCCGGACGCGGACCTCGCGATGCTGGAAGGCGTCGCGGCGCGGCCGGTCGATCGGGCGTTCAGCGCCCGCGTGTGGATCGTCGTGCCGATGGACGACCCCGACGCGATCTCGTCCGGTATCGACGACGGCGACGGGTTCCGCGGCTTCCGCCGGTCCTTGCGCGCCGTCGCCGTTCCCCTCTGGACCGCGCTCGCGCCCGGAGAAGACACGACGCGCGTGAACGAACGGGAGGGCTTCCTCCGGATCGGCGGGAGAAATCTGTCTCCCGTGTCCGCGGCGATGGCGTTCGAAATCCGCTCCGCGGACGGAAGTCTCGCGGAGAGGTCGACGCTGGATCTGCCGCCGGGGGGCTCGGCCTTCGTGACACTCTTCGCGGCCGAGGGATCGACGGTGATCCTCTCCAACGTCTCAGCGGATGCCGGGGTGGCGCCGGCCGTCGTGTCCGAGTCCTGTTGAGGCGCCCGCGGGCGACACTACGTGTGTCCAGGAATTTCCGATCAGCTCCTGACGCTGCCGAAGAGCCGCATGAAGGCCGCGACGCCCGCGCCCCATGCTCCGTTCAGGAGGAGCGCTCCGACGATGAGGTCGGGCTTCCAGCCGCCGCCGACGGGCAGCCCCTTGAGCGGCAGGACGACGAGGAACGCAACGAGCGTGGGGAGTATGGCGCCGAAGGCGACGGCGAGGAGCCAGTACTTCGGCCCCGAGGCGCCGGCGATCGTCAGCCAGAGCGCGATTCCCCAGAGGCCGCCCCAGAACGCGAGCGACAGCACGGAGGGAACTCCCATCGGAGGCGTCGGCGTCATCACCCATGGGTTGCGTGGGGTCATCCTTACTCCGTGGAGGATCGCGAGGACACCCTGATGAAAGACGAGCGTCGAGAGGAAGCCTGCGAGGAACGCTCTCACGTAGGTCATGGAGAACTCCTGTCCGGCGGGTGCCGGGACGGTCAGTCGATATCGAGCGCGGCCTTCAAGCCTTGCATGACGAGAAAGAGCTGCTCCGAGGTCAGGGAACCGGCTTTCTCCACGAGCTTCCCGCGATCGAGAGTCGTGACCTGATGACAGAGGGCGAAACCCGCTCTTTTCATCCCGCCCGCGCCTTTAGGCAAGTGGACGGCGGTCGGGCCCCTGGCGCCCTGGCTCTCCGAGGTGGACACGGGGATTACGATCACAGAGCGCCAGCCCGGTGTCTCGTTGAAACCGTCGTTCGAGACGACGATCACCGGGCGTCGACCCCGCTGCTCGGAGCCCGAACGGGGTTCGAGGTCGGCCCAGTGAACTTCGCCGCGCTTCAACGTTTCTTGCGGCTCCCCCGCAGGTGCTCGACCGCGGCCTTCTCGAGTCCGGCGTCGAGATCGGCAGTGGACCCCGCGGTGCTCGCGGCGTAGACGGCGATCTCCTCCCGTACGGACTGGCGGCGCTTCTCGCGGAGCCACTCCTCGATGGCGTCACGTGCGACGCTGGTCGCGGGCCGGCTTTCGCGAGCGGCTTCCTCCTTCAGGCGGTCATAGGTCTCGCCGGTGAGAGGAAGGTGAAAATTGCGAAGCGGAGAAGAAGGCATGGCCGTTACCTGTCATGACACTATGGCCACTTTGATGCCATGTCAATGTGTCCTTATGGGCCCCCGGCGCCGCGGACGCGCTGCTCGACCGTGGCCTTCTCGGCCCCGGAGTGGCGCGCCTCCGCCTCGTTCCGAAATCCCGGCCACCCGCCCCCCAGAGGCCGGCTCCTGCCCGGGAGCGCGCGCTCGCGGAGAAACTTGGGAAGAAGAAGTCGGCCGAGGCGAAGAAGCTCCTCGAGGCGCGAACCCGGGAGACGCAGCGGGCGCGCGCAAGTCTCGCGGCGGCGGAGAAGGCCCTCGAGGCCGCGCGGCAGAGGCAGCAGGAGCTCGAGACCGCACTCTCGTCCGCGATGAGGCTTGAAAGAAAGTTGCGTGAGGAGGTCGCAACCGCGCGCAAGGCGCTGGAAGGCGCGGAGGCGGCCGAAGTCGCGACGGGCTCCTCAGCGGGGCGGAAGGAGTAGGAGGTTCCCCGTCCGCGGGTAACGCCGGAGGACCGAGAATCCTCGCCTCCCTGCCTCGGCAGCTTCCGCTTCGGTCACGTAGCAGAGGTCGTAGTCCCACCTGTCCGTTTCGAGTCGTTCGACCGGAGCCAGCCAGTAAAGGCCCTCGACGACACGCATGTAGTTCAGGGCCGGCTCGCAATGGGAGATCGAGCCAACTCGTGTCGCTCGCGTACGGCCCTCCCGCCTTGTGTATTCGTCGAGGTCCGAGACGACGAGGCGCACATCCGCGTCGAACCACCAGAGGGCCGACCGGTTCGTGTCGGCGACGCGCACGAGGTGAATCGACGCGAGAAGAGCGAGTACGCCGAGGAGGGCCGTCGCCGCCTTCCGAGCGGCCGGAGGCGCAGTTGCCGCCCCGAGCGTCGCCGCAAGAACGAAGAGAGGGATGAACACCGTCGCGATCCGATCCGTGGGATAGCGAAGCCCGAGAAAAAGGCTCTGCGATTTCACGGCGAGAGCGGTCAGGGCGAGAAGTGAAATGAAGGCAAGGGCGACGAGATCGGACGGGCCGCGCTGCCGACGGAACAGAAGGCGAATCCCGGCCCATGAGACGAGAACCAGAGATCCCGCGACGAAGAGGAGAAGCGGTTTTTCGAAGCGTCCGAGCCAGGGGGCGGGGAGTAGCGTGAGCCAGACGAGATTCTCGACCGTGTCGTGCCAGATGCCCGTCGTTCCTCCCGCGTAGAAGCCGCCGGACTTTCCGATCCTCCAGAGAATGCCCGTGAGACCCATCGCGAGGGCTGCGGATGTGACGAGGAGGGGGACGAGGCGTCGCCCGAATCGGCGCAGGAGCGTTGGGCCGGACCCGGCATTCCACGCGCGAACGGCGTGAATGACGACGAGGATGGCCGCCATCGCGGCGAACACGTCGAGAGCGACGAATTGGGAAAGGACCGCGAAACACAGGAGAGAGAGCGCGAACCACTCGTTTCTCCTTGGCGAATCGGACTTCTCGATCGTGAGAGAGGCCAGGAGGAGCGCCGGAAGAATGAGTCCAAGGCAGAGGCCGTAACCGCGTGCGAGGGAGAACATTTCGAGGAGGTGACGGTTCGCCGAGGCGAGCACGAGACCTGAGAGCGCGAGGACAGGCGGCGCGTGTCGGCGGAGGAGGAGCCAGAGCGATGCGAGATACGAAGCCAGCGCGAGAAGGTTCGGGAGGCGGAGAGGCGCCTCGCCCGGGCCGAGAAGAGCCGATGAGACTTTCATCAGGACGGTGTTGAGGAGATGGTTGTTCGCGGGACCCGGGCCTTCGAAAAGGAAGATGGCCCGCCATGGCGCCGTCGACCAGTGAAGGAAGGTGAAAGCCTCGTCGTGGGTGATCGGAACGAGGACGGCGCGCGCCACGGCGAACGCGAGGACGGACGTGCAGTAGACGATTGCGACGATGTCGTACTGAATTCCAGGGTGGCGGGGCCCTTGGCCCGGCCCCGACGGCGCGGCGCTCACCGGGCGTCGGCGCCCCGGATGCGCTCTTCGACCGTCGAACGTTGCGCCCCGAGCGCCTTCGCGAGCGCGTCGACCGCCTTCCGCGCGCGCGCGACGTCGCCGCACGTGAAGAGGTCCACGGCGGCCTCGCCGCGCTCGGGCCACGTGTGGATCGTGAGATGCGACTCCGAGATGACGACGACGCCACTGACGCCCTGAGGGCTCAGTCGGTGGATGTGGATGCCGAGGACATTCGCGCCCATCGCCTTCACGGCGTCCACGAGGAGCGTCTCGACGAGGATGGGATCGTCGAGCGTCGCGAACGGCGCGCCCGCGACGTCGAGGAGAAAGTGCACGCCGAGGACCTTCATCGAATTCCCATCGTGGCTACGGCGGCCTCGTTCGCGGGCTTGACCTTCCAGAGGAACGCGTCCCAGACGTAGTGCGTCGCCTGCGGGAGCGCGAGGAGCGGCACGATCAGCGCGAGGAGCAGCACGCCGGGATCGAGGGCGGGTCCGGGGAAGAGCACGGCGTGATCGTGCCAGACGAGGCGGTCCCAACCCCACTCTTCCGCGAAGGCGACGAGGAGAAGGGGCGCGAGGAAGAGGACGAGCTTCGGAGCGAACCGGTCCGCGAGGGAGGGCGGTTCTCCGGCTTCGAGGCGTGCCGCCGCGCGCGCCTTCGACGTGAACCACACGAGGCCCATGTACGGGATGCCGTGGACGAAGACGTTCAGGACCGTGAACGCGTAGTCCGAGTCGAAGACGACGATGCCGAGATGCCACGTCGCAGCGGTCGAAAAGACGATCAGGATCTTGCCCCACGAAATGGGACGGCCCGCGCGGGCGCGTGCGAGCTCCTTCCCGATCCACGCGGCAAGGATGCCCGCGTAGATCACGAAAGCGGCGCGGCTGACGCCGTCAGGAAGGCCCGACAGGAAGTCGCCCTTCAGGAACCACTGGAATTTCCGGGGCAGGTGCGCGTGCCAGAAGAGAAGCGGAGTCAGCGTCGCGCCGTAAATCACGGCGGCGTCGAGGAAACGCCCGCCTTGACCTTCGCCGTTCTTCCGGCGGTACAGAGCGACCCAGCCGTACTGCTGCCGGATGAAGTGAAACACCGCGAGGTAGGCCAGGACGCGCCAGAAGAAGAGCGGCGAAACGGAGTACGCGGCCACGCCGGCGCACCACGCCGCGATAGGAACGCCGGCGTAGAGCCAGAGGCGCCGGGAGACCTCATGGCCATCCGAGAGAACGCGCCATCCCGTGGACCAGACGTGCGCCACGTCCACGCCCACGACGGCGACGAGGAACAGCCACGGCGGAGCGTCTCCATCGAGGAGGCCGGTCGCGTGACCGATGCCGAGGAACAGCAGGGCGACCGCCGTCGACCCTCCGAAGAGGAGAAGATCGGTGCGCCTGCCGAAGAGCCACGGGGAATTCACGGCGCCGGGCATGTTAGCTCGCGGCAATCGAGGCGAACCGCGCGCCGCGTGCGGCGAGGATCCCCTCGGCCGCGCGAACCCCGGCGTCCTGCGCCTCCTCGAAGAGCGGGAGCCCGGCGGAGTCGGCGTGCGCGAAGAAGACTCCGCCCTCGGGGGCGAGGTGGCGGACGGGGCTCGAGAGGAAGCCCGGCGTGGGCCGCGCCATCGCATGGCCCCAGCGCACGACGTCCAGGTTCATGACGAGACCGGGAAGATCGTGGTGCGCCCGGGAGAGATCCGCGAGGGCGGCCGAAGCGAGGTCGTCCCAGGAGGCTCCGAGAAGCTTCGCGCGCGCGGCCGCCGGCGCTTCGTCCGTCAAGGGAAGGTAGTACGTGAAGACGGTCGGTCCCTGCTCCGGGCCGGATTGATGGGTCGCGACGACGTAGCCGAGGGAGCGCGAATCGTGAAGGACGTTGTCCCACGCGAGGGGAAAACCGCGCTCCTCGGGCCGGGCGCGTAGCGTGAGGTTTGCGACCAGCCACGGCGCCCACGACATGTCCGCGAGGAAGGCGGGCGGCGCCGCGCGCCACGGCGCGAAGACACGCGCCGCGGCGAATTTCGGCAGCGCGAGGATCGCGTGAGCGGCCTCGACCGCGACGACTTCGTTGCGAGCCGCGTCGAGGAAGCGCAGCGTCACCGGCGCGCCTGCGTTCGGTGCCGGGGCGACGTCGAACACGAGGGAGGCCGGCGCGAGGCGTCCGTCCGCGCTCTTCGCGAGCAGCGCGACGAGGCGGCCGTTGCCTTCGGGCCACGTGAGGAATTCCGAAGGATCCTCGTCGTCGTCTTCGCCGGGCAGCCGGGCCGCATGGTAGTGGAGGCCCGCCCACGCCGACGTGCCGGCGAGGTTCGTGCCGAAGTCGTCGCGGCACCCGTACTCCGTGAACCAGAGGAGCCGCGGCGACGTGAAACCCTTCGCGCGCATCCACTCGGCCATCGTGAGACGGTCGAGAGCAACGAGGTCGGCGTCGTCGGACGAGAGGCGCGTCGGGATCGCGAACGCCCGCCGGCCCTGCGCGTCCCTCCGGGCGGCGAAGGCGTTCGCCTCGCGCTGGAAGCGCGCGAGCTGCGCGAGGTCCTCGGGCGAGGCGCCGTCCCGCGGGTAGAGGCCCTGGCGCCACGTGTAGCCGAAGAAGAGGCGCTCCTCCGGCTCGCGGCAGAGCATCTCCTCGGCCCACTCGGGAGCGCCGTCCGCGTCGCGGGAGACGAGGGCGCCGGCTTCTTCGAGAACCGCCTCGAGGGCGCGGTTCGGTGAGGCGGGGACGGGCACGTAGTGCGCGCCCCAAGGAAAAGCGGAGACGTTGTTCGCGCCAGACCGGGCGGTGCCGCCGACCTCGTCCTCGAGGTCGTAGACGCGGAAGTCACGGTCGCCCGCCCTCGCGAGGCACCACGCGGCCGAGAGACCGGAAACCCCGGCGCCCACGATCGCCGTGCCGACACGCTCCGTTCGGACGGCGGGACGCGACAGGAGATCGCCCGACCGGAGAAGGTGCCCGCGCGCGGCGTCCGGCCCCACGATGCGGCCGCCGAAGGGCAGGCCACGAGCCTCCGACTTCCCACAAGCAGTGAGAGCCGCGGCGAGGGCGGAAAGCGCGGGGAGCCCGACGAGCGACGCGATCGCGTCGCGGCGGCTCAGTCGAAGCGCTTCCACTCTCCCTCGTACGTCCTCACGAGGACCTGGTCGTTCAGGCGGTTCACGGGCGCGTCGTCGATCCGCGCCACGTCCGGGCCGAAGACGAAAAGCCCCGGCAGGAGGTCGGTCGAGAGGGCGCGCAGGCCCTCGGGAAGACGCGGCTTCACGTCGGGCGGCGTGGCCGCCGCGAGGACGAATCCCCAGTCGCCGAAGGAGGGCACCGCGATGTGGTACGGGCGTGTCGCGAAGCCGGCCGCGCGGAGCGTCGCGTCCACGATCCAGAAGCTGCGGCGGGCGAAGAGGGGAGACGTCGACTGGACGCAGAGAACGCCGTCAGGATCCAGCTTCCGTTTCACGAGGGAATAGAACCGCGACGTGTAGAGCTTGCCGACCGCGTAGCTGTTCGGGTCCGGAAAATCGACGAGAACGACGTCGAAGAGGTCGGGCTCCTTCTCGATCCAGATCATAGCGTCCTCGTTGACGACGCGGACTTTCGGAGAGAGGAGCGAGCCGCCGTTCAGCGCGAGGAAAAGAGGATGCGTCATCGCGAGGCGCGTCATTTCGGGATCGAGGTCCACGAGCGTCACGCTCTCGACCTCGGGGTGCTTCAGGATCTCCCGCACGGCGAGGCCGTCGCCGCCGCCCAGCACCGCCACGCGCCGAGCGCGCGGCGCGGCCGCGAAGGCCGGGTGGACGAGGGCCTCGTGGTAGCGGTATTCGTCCACGGACGAGAACTGAAGGTGCCCGTTCAGGAAGAGCTGGAAGCCCGCCCGGTTGCGCGTCACGACGATGCGCTGGTAGGCCGTGGACCGGGCCACGACGACTTCGTCGGCGTACTGGCTCTCCTCGGCCACCGCCGTGAGCCGGTCCGCGGCGACGAACGCGGCGAGGAGGATCGCCGTGACGATGCCGGCCCGCGCGAAGAGCCCGCCCGGCGGCCCGACCCGGTCGCGAAACAGGCGGATCGACCAGAACGCGACGGCCGCGTTCAGTAGGCCGAACAGGACCGACGTGCGCGTTAGCCCGAGGCGCGGAAGAAGAACGAGCGGGAAGAGGATCGAGGCGGCGAGGGATCCGAGGTAGTCGAAGGTCAGGACTTGCGCCACGAGGTCGCGGAATACGACGGTGTCCTTGAGGAGGCGCATGAGGAGCGGGATCTCGAGGCCGACGAGCGTTCCGATCGCGACGACGACTCCGTAGAAGACGGGCGCAAACCAGCGGGGCGAGGAGAACGCGAAGAACAGGAGCGGCGCCGAGAGCCCGCCCACGAACGCGACCGCGATCTCCGCTTCCACGAAACGCCGCGCGACTCCGCGGACGACGAAGCGCGAGAGGAACGCGCCGAGCCCGAGCGAGCTGAGGTAGACGCCGATGACGAGCGAGAACTGCGTGACCGAGTCGCCGAGCAGATAGCTCGCGAGCGCGCCGGCGACGAGCTCGTAGATGAGGCCGCAGGACGCGATGGCGAGGACGGTGAGGTAGACCGGCCCCGGCCGCAGGGCCGGGACCGCGCCGGAACCGGGCCCGGCGCCCTGTGCGCCGTCGCCCACGCGATCAGCCTCCCATGACGGCGGCCGCGATGATCATCGCCATGGCGATCACGATCGACCCGATCACGATGCCGAGCGCCGTGTTCTGGTCTTCCTCCATCTCCTTTTTCAGAGAGAAGGGGAGTATTCGCGGCAGGATCGCGAAGAAGATGCCGAGAAGCACCATTCCGAGGACCGAGAACACGACCGTCGACGTCACCTGATGCCCGTGTAGCTGCCACCAGTCCATTACTTGCCTCCGCTCCAGAAGTGCCACGTCCGATAGCCGCCCGCGTTACGGGCACCCGGAGGCAGCGTGTTGCGTTGCGTGTTTCCGGCCGTTTCCCACCCCGAGAACGCAGCGAGGGTGTACGCGAGGAGGAGCGCGCCGCCGAAGACCTGAAAGAAGCGTCTCATCGGATTCATCCGGCCTCCCTCATTCGTCGTCGCCCTTGTCATCGTCGCGCTCGCCGCCCGAGCTCGTGAAGTCGCTTTCGGACCAGCGGCGCCCCTCGAACGTGAGCTTCCTGAAGCTGAGCACCGTCGGGATCACGAGAAGCAGCAGGATGACCCAAACCAGATGCGAGACGTGCGGCACGCCGCTCGTGAGCCGCACGCGGAACGAGGGCGGCGCCTTGCCGGCCTCCGTTTCGGGATCGAGCCTCAGGACCCACTTGCCCGCCGGAATGCGCGGTACGTAGATCCGCCGGTTCTGCCTGCCTTCGCTCCAGCTCTCACCGCCGTCGACACCCGCGTAGCGGTCGGAGATCATGTCGAACGACCGGACCTCGCCGGTGGCCTCGGAAATCAGGTTGAAGCTGACGGCGACCCAGTTGTTTTCCGTCGGCGCCCAGAGATCCGCGGCGAGATTCGCGCCGCGTTTCGTCTCGAACGGTGCCGAGACGATCGCGCGCGCGGCCGCGAGCGCATTCTCGGCGGCCTCCCGGGCCGCGATGGGGTTCGCGGGCTTCGGGAGCGACTCGTCGTTCTGCGACCAGTCGGCCGAGGTCGACGTCTTGCTCCCGCGCGCCGCGTAGATGCCGCGCGCGGAATCCACGAGGTCGAAGGTCTGGTCGTAGACGACGGCATGCGGCGTAATGAGGCGCGCCAGGAAGAAGACGACGATCGACGCGAGGGTCAGGATCCAGGCCGTCTTCCACCAGATGCGGGCCGTCTCGGCGTGGGGCCAGGGCTGGCACGCTCCGACGCCCTCAGGCGACGGAAGCGGTTCCTTGAGCGCGAAGGCGGCCTCGATCTCCGCGGGCGGGACGTAGGCGCCCTCGGTCCAGGCAATTTCCTTCTGCGCCTTCTCCATGGAAAGCATGCGAGGCGGGCTGACGAAGTCCGTGGCCTCGGTCGTCTCTCCGGTCCGTACGGTCCAGTAGAACTCACCGAGCACTCCGGCAACGCGGGCCTTGTTGCGCGAGAACACGCGGTAACTATTGTTCCGGAAGGCCGCCACTTTCGGTCCGTGCTCCACCTCGCCGGCGGGCACGGGCTCGAGCAGGGTGTAGTGGCCGTTCGACTCCGCGAGCCAGTGGTAGGCCTCCGACTTTTCATCCTTGAGGAGGTATTCCGTCCAGAAGTAGTCCTCGCCGTCGGAGGAGCACATCTTCTGGACCGCTCCGAGAATGGCATAGCGATGGCCTCGCAGGTTTCCTTCCGCGCCGAGCGGCAAGAGCGGCTTGAACGGCACCGCGGCGAGCTTCTCGAGCACCGTGAACTTCGAAGGAGGGCCCGTCTCCTTGCGGTCGGCCGAACCCAGGAGCGAGCCGCAGAACGGGCACGCGATCCTGACGGTGTTCGCCGGGTCCTTCAGCTGGAGCGCGCCGCCGCAGTTCGGGCAGTTCAGCGCGAGGGCCCTGGTGGAGACCGTGCGATCCGACCACGCGACGAGCTCCGCGATGCCCAGGCTCTCGAGCGCCACGGGCTTGCCCACGTAGAAGCCGTCGAGAGAGGGGCCGTCGCCGTAGTCGAGCGTCGCGAGACTCCCATCCGCTCCGGAGAGATCCGCGAAGCGGAAGACGCTCCCGGGCGGAGCGACGAACGGCAGCTCGCCCTCGGCGGAGGAATATGTGGCGTCGCGGACTTCGGTGATCGCGAAGCTGCCGTAACCGCCGAGGTCGAGCGTCTCCCCGGGCGACAGCGCCTCGAACGCCGGGACCGCCGGGGGCTTCATCGGCGTCATGAGCCAGAAGCCGCCCTGCGCCTCGGCGAGCCATCCCCAGGTCCCGTCCGTGAATCCGACGTACCACTCGTCCCAAGTGCCCTCGCCCGTCGAGAGCTGGAGCCGCCCCGCGATGTGGAACGGCCGCGTCCCCTTCTGCGGGCGCGCGTCCATCCCCACTTTGAAGGGAGACGAGGTTGGCGTGAGCTCGGCGACCGTGCCGATGGCCTCGAGGTCCGCGCCCTTGCGCGCGATCGCGGACTTGCACTGCGGGCAGATGGAGACGAGCGAAGCCCCGGTCCGAAACCGGACCAGCGCCCCGCAGTTCGGACATTGCGCCGCACGCGCGCTCAAGGTGCGGGGATCTTACAGTCGATTGTGAGACGCACTCCGAGGCCGGCCCTCTCGGAGGCTGCTCAGCCCCCAGCCGGGCGCTCGGGGTAGAGCCGCTCGAACTCGGCGTCACCGTGGAGAATCTCGAGCTCGGGGTCCTGGCGCGCCCAGACGGCGTCCTTGAAGCCCGCGTCCCAGGCCTTCCGGAGCGCGTCCATGGCTTCCGGTTTCCTCTTCAAGAGCGCGTAGGCGCAGGCGGCGTTGTAGAGAACAGTGGCTTCGTTCGGGCGGAGTGCCACGGCAAGGTTCGTCTCCCGCATGGCGTCTTCGGTCCGGTCGAGGAACGCGTACTCGCCGGCGAGCTGAATGCGCGCGCGCGCGTCCTCGGGAACCTGCTTCAGGTGGTTCTCGAGAGTCGCGACCATCCGCTGGCGGATATTCCGCAGCCTCTCGCTCTTTCCGAGCGCCCCGAGAGCGTTTTCGATCGGCACGTAGACGTTATAGTCGTCGCCGCCCGCTGCCAGTGCAGCGTCGGCGACGTCGGCGAGCTCCTGATAGCGGCCCGAGGCGAACAGCGTGCGGCCGAGCAGGTAGTAGGCGCCTTCGCAGTCGCTCTTGCGCTCGACGGCCTGCCGGGCGCAGCGGAGCGCATCGTCGTATTGCGCATCGGCGTAGAGGATCCAGGCTTGGGCGACGAGCACCTCGGGAAGTTGAGGCCTCAAGGCGACGGCTTTCTGTGACGCCGAGATGGCGCGATTCAGCCACACGGGATCCCGCCCGTAGTTGTAGTGGTTCTGGGCGCAGACGTTCGCGATCGCGGCGTACGCGAGCGCGAAGCCCGGGTCGAGCGCGACGGCGTTCTCGAACATCTGGAGCGCGAACTCGAAGTCCTGGCGCGTGAGGCGACGCGCGTAGCTCTTCCCGCGCAGGTAGAGGTCATACGCTTGCAGGCTCTCGGTCGGCTTGGCCGCGAGGGCCTCTTCCTCCTGGGGCGTGAGCGTGACCCGGAGGGCCTCCGCGATCTTGCGTGCGATCTCGTCCTGAACCTCGAAGATGTCCTGCATTTCGCGGTCGTATCTCTCCGACCAGAGCGGAAAGTCGGTGTGCGTGTCCACAAGCTGCGCGTTGATGCGCAGCCGGTTGCCGGCGCGGCGCAAGCTCCCCGTGAGGACGTAGGCCGCGTTGAGCTGCTGCCCGATTTGCGCGGGCGTGACCGGCTTGTCCCGATACGCGAGGACCGTGGGCCGCGAGAAGATGCTCAGGCCCTTGATCTTCGAGAGCTCCGTGATGATGTCCTCGGTGATCCCGTCCCGGAAGTACTCGTCTTCCTTCACGCCGGAGAGGTTCTCGAAGTAGAGGACAGCGATCGACTTCTCGGCCTTGCGCGTTCCGCCCCCACGCGAGTCGCTTTTTTCGGCCACGCGCTTGCGGCCCGAGTCCATGTCCCGTTTCAGACGAGCGAGATCGGTCTTCAGGTCCGTCGCGGTCTGGTAGCGCAGGTTCCGGTCCTTCTCGAGAGCCTTGTCGAGAATGCGGCTGAGCTCCGGAGGAAGGGCGGGGTTTCTCTGGGCCGCCGGAAGCGGATCGCGGTTGAGGATCGCGTCGAACACGACGGCCGACGTCTCGCCCGGAAAAGGCAGTGTTCCTGTGGCGAGCTGGTAGAGGACGGTCCCAAGAGAGAAGAGGTCTGTGCGGCCGTCGACGGGCTGCCCGCGCGCTTGCTCCGGCGACATGTACGACACGGTGCCCATCGAGGTGCCGGGCGACGTGAGATCGCTTCGGGCGCCCACGGTCTCGAGACGCGAGACTGCCCCGCCGGCGCCCCGATGGACGCTCTCGATGCGGGCGAGGCCGAAATCCAGAATCTTGACCTGCTCGCGCGCGTTCACGAAGATGTTCGCGGGCTTGACGTCGCGGTGCACGATGCCTCGGGCGTGCGCGGACTCGAGGGCGTCGGCGATCTGGACGCCTACGGCGAGCAGCTCTTCGAGCTCGAAGACGGGCCGCGCCACCATGATCTGCGCGAGCGTCTGGCCTTCGAGGAGCTCCATGACGATGAACAGCTGGTGCTCGTGCTCCTCGATGGCGAAGACGGTGCAGATCCCCGGATGGTTCAGCGCGGACGCCGCGCGCGCCTCGCGCTGAAAGCGCTCGAGCGACGGAACGTCCTGGGCGAGATCGGGCGGAAGGAATTTCAGCGCGACCCGGCGCCCGAGACGCGAGTCTTCCGCTTCGTAGACGACTCCCATTCCGCCGCTGCCGAGCCGGCGAACGACCGAATAGTGCGAGACGGTCGTCCCGATCAGGGGATCCGGTTGCGCAGACACGCTGCGCGGGAGACTAACTCATGGCCGAGGCGAGACGGAGACTAGGACGCCGCGAGCTGCCTCAGGACGAAGTGGAGGATGCCGCCGTGGCGGTAGTAGTCGACCTCGTTTGGCGTATCGAGGCGGCAGACGACCGTGAACGTCGTCTTCTTTCCTTCCAGGTTCGTCGCCGTGACCGTGAGCTTCTTCTTCGGCGCGAGGTCTTTCGCCGCGCCCGTCACCGCGAACGTCTCCTGGCCCTTCAGCCCGAGGCTCTCTGCGTCCTGCCCGGCCTCGAACTGGAGCGGGAGGACGCCCATCCCCGCGAGGTTCGAGCGGTGGATGCGCTCGAAGCTCTTGGCGATCACCGCCCGGACGCCGAGGAGCATCGTGCCTTTCGCGGCCCAGTCGCGCGAGGAGCCCGTTCCGTACTCGGCGCCCGCGAGGACGACGAGGGGGATCTTCGCAGCCTGGTACTTCATCGACGCGTCGTAAATCGACATCTGGTCGCCCGTCGGGAAGTGGACCGTGACGTTCCCCTCGCTCCCTGGGATGAGGAAGTTCTTGAGGCGGATGTTCGCGAACGTGCCGCGCATCATGACTTCGTGGTTGCCGCGGCGGGCGCCGTAGGAGTTGAAGTCCGCCGGGGAGACGCCGTGCGCGATGAGGTACTTCGCGGCCGGCGAATTCTTCGCGATGTTGCCGGCCGGGGAGATGTGGTCCGTCGTGACGGAGTCGCCGAGCATGACGAGGCACCGTGCGGCGGCAATGTCCTTCACGGGCGCCGGCGTCTTCGGGATGTCCGTGAAGAAGGGCGGCTTCCTCACGTAGGTGCTCTTCTCGTCCCAGACGTACGTGCGGCCCTTCGGGATCCTGAGGCCCTGCCAGTTCGCGTCGCCGTCGAAGACTTCGCCGTAGGCCTTCTTGAAGTGCGCGGGCTTGACGGCCGTCGCGACCGCGTGGGCGACTTCTTCCGGCGTCGGCCAGATGTCCTTGAGATAGACGGGGGCGCCGTTCTTGTCCGTGCCGAGCGGCTCCGTCGTCAGGTCCTTGTCCATCTCGCCCGCGAGCGCGTACGCGACGACGAGCGGCGGCGAGGCGAGGTAGTTCATCTTGACCTGCGGGTTGATGCGCCCCTCGAAGTTGCGGTTGCCCGAGAGGACGCCCGCGACGACGAGGTCGCCCGCGCGCACGGCCTCGGAGACGGCCGGCGGGAGCGGGCCGGAGTTGCCGATGCAGGTCGTGCAGCCGTAGCCGACGAGGTGGAAGCCGAGGGCCTCGAGGTAGGGCATGAGGCCGGCATCGGTGAGGTAGTCCGTCACGACCTTCGATCCGGGCGCGAGAGAGGTCTTGACCCACGGCTTGACGGAGAGGCCGCGCTCGACCGCTTTCTTCGCGAGGAGCCCCGCGCCCAGCATGACGGACGGGTTCGACGTGTTCGTGCACGAGGTGATCGACGCGATCACGACGGCGCCGTGCGGGAGGTCGTACGTGACGCGCCCGTCCGCGACGGGCGCGGTCTTCGTCAAGGATCCGAGAGGTGAAAAGGAAGAGAGAAAGGAAGGTGAAGAGGGAGGCGCCGAGAGCGCCGGATTCTCAGCGGCCGTGGGCGCCGGCGCCGAGGGCTGGAGAGCCGTTCCCCGCGCGGTCATCCCCCCGTCTCCACCCTCGCCGAGCCACTTTACGATCGTCTTCGGATCGACCTTCGCACTTTCCTTTTCCAGGAAACTCTTGAGACTCTCTCTGAAAATTTTCTTGCTGTCCTTCAGCGGCACGCGGTCCTGCGGGCGGCGCGGGCCGGCGAGCGAGGGCTCGACGTCCTTGAGGTTGAGCGTCAGCGTGTCCGTGAACACCGGCTCCGGCGAGTCCGCCGTCCGGAACAGGCCCTGCTTCTTGCAATACGCCTCGGCGAGCGCGACCGTCTTCGCCGGGCGGTTCGTGAACTTCAGGTACTTGATCGTCTCCGCATCGACGGGGAAGAAGCCCATCGTCGCGCCATACTCGGGCGCCATGTTCGCGATCGTGGCACGGTCGGTCAATGCGAGTGTCGCGACGCCGGGACCGGTGAACTCGACGAACTTCCCGACGACGCCCTTTTTGCGGAGCATCTGCGTGATGGTCAGGACGAGATCCGTCGCCGTCGCGCCGGCCGGAAGCGTTCCGACGAGCTTCATCCCGATCACGTCCGGGATGAGCATCGACTGCGGCTGGCCGAGGAGCGCGGCCTCGGCCTCGATCCCTCCGACGCCCCAGCCGAGGACGCCGAGCCCGTTGATCATCGTCGTGTGGCTGTCCGTCCCGACGAGCGTGTCGGGGTAGGCCGTGTTGCCCGCGCCCGCGAAGACGACGCTCGCGAGATACTCGAGGTTCACCTGGTGGCAGATCCCCGTGTCGGGCGGGACGACGCGGAAGTTTCGGAATGCGTTCTGACCCCAGCGGAGGAACGCGTAGCGCTCGCGGTTGCGGTCGAACTCGAGCGCGGCGTTCGTCCCGAACGCCCGCGAGGTCGCGAACTGGTCGACGATGACCGAGTGGTCGATCACGAGGTCGGCCGGTGCGAGCGGGTTGATCTTCTCGGGGTTGCCGCCCATCGAGGCGAGCGCCTCGCGCATCGCCGCGAGGTCCACGACGGCCGGGACTCCCGTGAAGTCCTGGAGGAGGACGCGCGCGGGACGGAATGCGATCTCGCGGTCGGTCGGCTTCCGGACGTCTCGGGTCGCGAGCGCTTCGATGTCTTCCTTCGTGACGGTTCGGCCGTCCTCGTGGCGGAGGAGGTTCTCGAGGAGGATCCGGAGCGAGTAGGGGAGCTTCTTGACGTTGGGATACTTCTTCTCGAGGGTCTTGAGGCTCCAGATCGTGACGCTCGAGGACCCGGCCTTGAGACGGGACTTCGTCTTGAAACTGTCGTTCATGTGATCCTCCGACGGTCCCGCCGGAGCCGGCGGGCGGCCGGATTCTAGTGGAGAGAGCGGCCGTTTCGGGCGCGTTGATGCATCTGCTTAGAAGCCCTGCGAAATGTCGACATGCGGGCAGGATGCCACGCCGTTGACGGAGAATGCCCGCTTGAAAGGGGAACCATGATGAAACCCCTCGTAAGAATCCTGCTGTCCATCCTCGTCGTCGTGGCCCCGCCTGCCGCCGCGATCACGGCGGAGGAGATCGTCGCGAAGAACGTCGAGGCGCGCGGCGGCGCTGCCGCCCTCGCCTCGCTTAAGAGTCTCCGCCGGACCGGCCGTTTCGTGCGGCCGGGGCGCAACGTCCTGATCACGCTCTCCGACGTGAAGGCACGACCGGGGATGATCCGGCAGGAGACCACGTACCAGGGCCTCACGCAGGTGCAGGCGTGGGACGGGGAGAAGGCCTGGCAGATCCAGCCCTTCGAGGGCCGCAAGGAGCCCTCGTACATGTCCCAGGACGACGCCCGGCCCTTTCGGCTCGCGGCGGACCTCGATGGCCCGTGGGTGAACTCAAAGGCCAAGGGCCACGCGCTCGAGTACCTCGGGACCGAGGACGTGGACGGCACGCTCGCGCACAAGCTGCGCGTCAGGCTGAAGCGGGGAGGCGACCTCACGGTCTGGATCGACCCCGACACATGGATGGTGATCCGCGACCTGCAGCGAAAACTCGCGCGTGGCGCCGAGCAGGAGATCGAGACCGATTACGGCGACTACGAGAAGGTCGGCGGCGTCTTCGTCCCGATGAGCGAGGCGAGCGGGCCGCGCAACTCGCCGGTCTCCTCCCGCGACGAGTCCGTCTTCGAGAAAGTCGAGGCGAACATGGCCACACCCTCCGAGGCGTTCGCGTTCCCGGCGAACGCGGCGCCGGCGGGAGCGGGCCGATGAGAGCCGCCGCGTTCACCGCCGCCGCCCTCCTCGCCGCCGCACTCCCGGCTTCGCCGGCCGTCGACTCGGGCGCGATCTCGGGCCTCGGCGCCCGCAACATCGGCTCGGCTGCGATGAGCGGCCGCATTGCGGCGCTCGCGGGCCGTGTCGAGGACGACGGAAAGGTCACGCTCTTCGTCGGCGCCGCCTCCGGCGGCGTCTGGAAGTCGCTCGACGGCGGGACGACGTTCAAGCCCGTCTTCGACAGGCAGCCCGTGCAGTCCATCGGCGCGATCGCGCTCGATCCCGCCGATCCGAAGGTCGTCTGGGTCGGCACCGGCGAGGGCTGGACACGCAACTCCGTGTCCGCCGGAAACGGGATCTACCGCTCCGGCGACGGCGGCGAGACGTGGACGCACATGGGTCTTCCGGAGTCCGAGCGCGTGGACCGTATTCTCGTGAACCCGAAGAACCACGACGTCGTGTACGCGTGCGTGCCCGGCAAGCTCTGGTCGGACTCGGCGGACCGCGGCCTCTACAGGACGGCGGACGGCGGCAAGACCTGGTCGCTCGTCCTCAAGGGCGGCAACCTCTCGACCGGCTGTTCCGGCCTCGCGATGGACCCGCGCAACCCGGACCGCCTCTTCGCGGGGCTCTGGGACTTCCGGAGGAAAAGCTGGACGTTCCGCTCGGGGGGCGACGGTCCGACGGGCGTGTCGGGCTCGGGCCTCTTCCTCACGGAGGACGGCGGCGCGACGTGGAAGACGCTCGACGCGAAGTCGGCACCCGGCCTGCCCGACGGGCCGTGGGGCCGTCTCGACGTCGCGATCGCGCCCTCGAAGCCGGAGCGCGTGTACGCGGTGATCGAAGGCGTGAAGTCCGCGCTCTTCCGCTCCGACGACGGCGGGAAGACCTGGGCCCGCAAGGACGACAGCCAGCGGATGGTCTGGCGGCCGTTCTACTTCTCGCGCCTCGTCGTCGACCCGACGAATCCCGACCGCGTCTACAAGCCGAACCTGACGCTCATCGCGTCCGAAGACGGCGGCGAGAGCTTCGGGGACGTGGGCGGCGGCACGCACGGCGACCACCACGACGTCTGGATCAACCCGAAGAATCCCAAGCACGTCGTCACCGGCGACGACGGCGGGCTCTGGATCTCCCACGACGGCGCGAACCGCTGGTGGAAGTGCAACAACCTGCCCGTCTCGCAGTTCTACCACGTGTCCGCGGACGAAAAGGACCCGTACCAGGTGTACGGAGGCCTGCAGGACAACAGCTCGTGGGCCGGCGACTCCGCGTATCCCGGCGGCATCACGAACAGCCGGTGGGAGAACCTCTTCGGTGGCGACGGCTTCTGGGTCTTCCCGGATCCTGCCGACCCGAACTTCGTCTACGCCGAGGCTCAGGGCGGCTTCGTCGGCCGCGTCGACCGCCGGACGCTCTCCGCACGCGACATCCAGCCGAAGGCCGGCTTCAAGGAGAAGCTGCGCTTCAACTGGAACACGCCGATCCACGTCTCGCGCCTCGAGAAGGGGAAGCTGTACATCGGGGCCCAGTACCTCTTCGCCACGAAGGACGCCGGTCAGTCGTGGCAGCGGATCTCGCCGGACCTCACGACGAACGATCCCGAGAAGCAGAAGCAGGAGAAGTCGGGCGGCATCACGGTCGACAACTCGGCCGCCGAGATGCACACGACGATCTACTCGATCTCCGAGAGCCCGCGCGACGGCAAGACGCTCTGGGTGGGGACCGACGACGGCAACCTCCAGCTCACGAAGGACGGCGGCGCGGCGTGGACGAACGTCGTGAAGAACGTGCCGGGCCTGCCGCCCGCGAGCTGGGTCTCGTGGGTCGAGGCCGGGCCGCACGCGGACGGCTCCGCGTACGCGGCCTTCGACCGCCATACGTTCGGCGACTTCGCGCCCTGGGTGTACGCGACGAAGGACTTCGGGACGACGTGGGAGCGGATCGTGGGGCCCGCCTCGGGAGTCCGCGGCTGGGCGTACGTGATCAAGGAAGACCCCGTGCGCCCGGGCCTCCTCTATCTCGGGACCGAGTTCGGCCTCTGGATCTCCCCCGACGCCGGAAAGACGTGGGCCGAATTCAAGGGTGGCAACTTCCCGTCCGTCTCCGTGCGCGACCTCGCGTTCGCGGCGCGCGAGCAGGACCTCGTCGTCGCGACGCACGGGCGCGGAATCTGGATCGTCGACGACCTGACGCCGCTGCGCGCTCTCACCGATGACGTGCTCGCGAAGGACGTCGCGTTTCTCGCGGGGCGCCCCGTCGTACAGAAGCCGCGCGGTTCGGGCGGCTGGCCCGAAGGGGACGCCTCGTTCTACGGCCCGAACCCGCCGTCGGGCGCGGTCATTTCCTACTACCAGAAGACCCGGCACACGTTCGGCCGGATGAAGCTCGAGATCCTGGACGCGTCCGGCCGCGTCGTCGACACGCCGCCCGCCGGCAAGCGCAAGGGCATCAACCGCGTCATGTGGTCGATGCAGGAGAAGCCGCCCCGCGTCCCGACGGCCGCGCAGGCGGCCGGTGCCGGCTCCGGGCCGCGCGTCCTGCCGGGGGCCTACAGGGTGCGGCTCACGAAGGGCAAGGACGTCGTCGAGGCGCCGCTCGTCGTCTCGCTCGACCCGAAGGCGCCGTTCACGCCGGCGGACCGCAAGGCCCAGTACGACGCCGCGATGAAGGCGCACGCGCTCTTCGGGCGCATGAGCGACGTCGTCGACCGGCTGAAAGGCTTCCGATCCACGGAGGCCGAGGCGATCCGCAAGGAAGTCGTCGCGACGTCCGAGGGCGGCGCGATCACGGGCGAAGAGCGCCTCCGCGAGCACCTCGCGTACGTCTACGACGCGATCCTCTCTTATGAAGGCCGGCCCGGCGACTACCAGATCGAGCGCGTGAGCGTCCTCGAGCGCGAGCTCGAGGACGTCGAGAAGCGCGCGGCCGCGCTCAGCCCCGGGCGGTGAGGAAGGCGTGAACTTCGTCCGTCGAAGCCGACGGCACGCGATGGCCGCCGTCGTAAAGGCTGTGCGCGGCGGTCCGAAAGCGCGAGTCGAGGATTTCACGGTAGGGCGCGATGCGGGAGGCCGGGTAGTACGGGTCGTGATTCGTCGAGACGTGGAGGACGTCCGTCGCGCCCGAGGCGGCGGTCGGCCCGCCCGGGCCCGCCCACTCACCGGGCACGCCGCCGCAGAATGCGAGGACGCCCGCGAAGGGCTGCCCGGCCGGAGGCGTCGCCGCGAGACGGTAGTTGAACGAGCAGGGTTGGCTGAAGCCCGCGAGGACCGTGCGGCCGCAGTCGCCGCCGTTCGCGGCGGCCCAGGCGAGCGCCGCGACGACGGCGCGCCTGTGGACGAGCCGGTTGTCCTCGGCGTTCGGCGAGACGCCCCAGTGGAAGCCGCGTTCCTGCCCGGCATCGTCCACGCCCTTCACGAGGGTCGAGTGCGGCCCCTGGAGCGAGACGACGAGGAACGACGGCGGCGCGACCTTGACGAGGACCGCGAGGAGCGATTCGGCATCCATGCCGTAGCCGTGCAACCCGAGGAGGACGGGCGCGGGCGCGCTCCTCTCCGGCGTCCTCGCGAGGAGGCGCAGCGGAACCTCAACTGACAGGAACGCCTCGACTTCGCTCGCCACCGGGCCTCCTCCGGGAACTCCCGGCCCCCGTTTCCGTATCTAAGGGCGTGGAGATGTTGGCATGACCGCCGCGATCGAGGTCCGGGGCCTCCAGAAGACCTACCGCGATGGGCTGGGCGGCCGTGAGGTTCGTGCCCTCGCCGGCATCGACTTCTCCGTCGAGCCCGGCGAGCTGTTCGGTCTCCTCGGCCCGAACGGGGCGGGGAAGACGACGTGCGTGAAGATTCTCCTCGGCCTCACGCACGCGACTTCGGGCGAGGCGTCGCTTCTCGGGCTGCGTTCGAGCGACCCTGAGAGCCGCCGGCGCGTCGGCTACCTGCCGGAGGGCCACCGGTTCCCCGGTTACCTCACGGCCCGCCAGACGCTGTCCATCTTCGGACGGATGTCGGGCGTGGCTCCGGCGGAGTTGAAATCGCGCATTCCGGCGCTTCTTGAGAGCGTGAGACTCTCCGAGTGGGTCGACGTGAAGGTGAAGAAGTTTTCGAAGGGGATGACGCAGCGCCTCGGCCTCGCCGCAGCGCTCGTCCACGAGCCAGAGGTCCTCCTCCTCGACGAGCCGACGGACGGCGTCGACCCGGTGGGGCGCCGCGAGATCCGCGACCTCCTGAAGGCCGAGGCCGCGAAGGGGCGCGCGATCCTCCTGAACTCGCACCTCCTCTCCGAGATCGAGCTCACGTGCGACCGCGTTGCGGTGTTACGCAAGGGCAAGGTCGCGGCGATGGGGACGGTGGAAGAGTTGACGAAGAGAGAAGAGAAGAAAGAAGCTTTGAAGGTCTACAAGCTCGTTGCGTCGGGCATTGACGATGCGGTCCTTGCGGCGTTTCGAGCGACGGGCGCAGGGGCGGAGTGTGTCAACGGGCACTTCCGTCTCGAGGCGCGCGACGCGCAGCACCTGAACGCACTCATCGATTCCGCCCGCGCCCGCGGCGCGCTGCTGACCGAACTGACTCCCGAAAAGAGCACTCTCGAAGACGTGTTCGTGGATCTCGTCAAGGCGAACCCCGACGCTGTGGCGCCCTCTTCACCTTCTAAGGAATCCGAATCCGAATCCACCGACACCGTCTGAGCAGAAGGCAACATGAGAGCACTTGCGGCGAACATCGAAGAAGTCTTCCGCGAAGCGGCCGCGCGCTGGACTCTCCTCGCGTACTTCGCGCTCTCGTCGCTCTTCGTCCTCCTCTTCGCGCTCGCCGTCAACCTCGATGTCGTGAACGGCGCGCTCGCGGGCGCGAAAATCTTCGGCCAGAACGTCAGCATGGGCCGGCAGAGCGTGGACCTCGACAAGCTCGTCCTCGGCTTCGAGTCGGGCTTCGCCGGCTTCCTCTACGTCGTCGGGACGTTTCTCGCGATCTTCGCGTCCGCTCACCTCGTGCCCCGCCTGATGGAGAAGGGAACGGTCGACCTCTACCTCTCGCGCCCCGTGGGCCGCGTGCCGCTTCTCCTCTCGCGCTATCTCGGTGGGCTGCTGCTCTCCGCCTCGAACGTCCTCTATCTCCTCGGCGCCATGTGGCTTCTCGTCATCTGGAAGACGCACCTTGTCCATCCGCGCTTTTTCTTCGCGGCCGGGATCATCCTGTTCGGGATCGCCGCGCTCATGGCCTTCGCGTTCCTCGTCGGGACGCTGACGTCCTCGACGGCTGTCTCGATCATGGCCACGTTTGCGATCTTCTTCATCTCGGCGATTCTTTCCAACCACGACCGCATTGGCGCCGCGATGTCCGCCGAATGGGCCGCCCAGCTCGTCCACGGCCTTTACTGGATCTTCCCCAAGACCGCGCAGCTCGGGGCCGCGGTCGTCGCCCTGGTGATGGGCGACGAAGGCCCGCGGCGGATGCGCGAATCCCTCACCCTGCAGCCCTTCCTCACGACGGGCCTCTTCGGCGCCGTCTGTCTCTCGCTCGCGTGCCTAAGGTTTCGGAGAAAGGACTTCTGACCATGAAGCGATTCGCCGTTCTCTCGTCCGCCGCCGTCCTCGTCCTCGCGACCGCCATCGCGTTGCCCATTGCCGCACGCGGCGGCGACGATGCCCTCGCTCTGGTTCCGGCCGACGCGTCCTCCGTCGGCATGATCCATGTCGCGGACCTTCGCTCGAGCCCGCTCGCGGCGCGCGTCTTCTCCGACACGGACAAGCTCACCGTGGACGGCGACGCGGCGCACTTTCTCTCCGAGGCGCGCCTGAACCCGAAGGAAGACGTCGACACGGTCGTCGCGGCCGGATCGCCGAAGGGCACCGGCGGAAGCGGCGGCTGGGGTCTCGTCCTCTTCGAGGGCCGGTTCGACCCGGCCGCGCTCTCCGCCGCGATCGCGGCGCGCGGCGCGACCCGCAAGTCCACGCCCGCAGGCGACTACTTCCTCCTTCCGGACAAGAGCACGGACGCCTCGCATCACGGGCAGGGCGCGATCGCCTTCGCGAGCAACCACCTCGTGATCGCGGGCAACGAGCCCTCGGTCGTCGCGGCCCTCGCGCAGCGCGCCTCCGGCGGCACCGCCTTCCGCTCGGGTGCGGGCCTCGGCCGCCACCTCGGCCGCATCGACTCCGGCGCTTCCGCGTGGGCGCTCGTGGACGTCTCGCGCCTCCCGCAACGGGACGCGGCCGTCCGCCACGCGGAGGTGCATGCGCAGTCGCACGAAAACGGCGCAGACGCTGCCACGGCCCTGTTGTCGTCCATGAAGTCCGTCTCTCTCCTCGCACTTCAGGCGACCGCGAAGGGCGACGCTCTCAAGCTCAACGCGACGGGCCTCGTCAGCGACGACGAGACGGCCGGCCTCATGGAAGACGCGCTCCGCGGCGTCCTCGCCGCCTGGCGCCTCGCGGCGCAGGAGAAGTCGCCGGAGACCGTGTCCGTCCTCCGCAAATTCACGGTGTCGCGCGACAAGTCGAGCGTCTCGATCGGGGGAACGCTCCCCGGCGCTACCGTCCGCGCACTGGCCGAGAAGAAGCACGCCGAGAAGCACGTCAACTGACCGTCAACCGCGCGAAGGCTGAGGCGGGCCGGCGGCGCGGCCCGTTCGCCTTAGCCCAGAGCGCGAGGTACACGAGCAACGACGAGGCGCGGCGGTGTCTGGGGAAACGACGCCGACTTCTGATGGTAATCTCGCCCCATGAAAGCTGCCATTGACGCTGCGGGCCGCGTCCTCATCCCGAAGGACTTGCGCGAGCGCCTCGGAATCGGGCGTCGGGGAGTCGTCCAGATCCGGGAGCGCGACGGGCGAATCGAGATCGAGCCGGCGGCGACACCCATGTCCCTCGTGCGCCGGGCCGGGGGCCGGGTCGCCGTGCCGGAGGAGAAGCTCCCACCGCTGACGGACGAGATCGTGCGGGAGACGCTCGAGCGGACGAGAAGGTGATCGCGGTCGACACGAGCGTCGTGGTCGCGGCCTTTGCGTCGTGGCACGAAGGGAATCCATCCGCTGCGGCGGTCCTCGCGCGGAGGCCGAGAGTTCCGGCGCACGTCCTGATCGAGTCGTATTCGGTTCTCACGCGGCTGCCGCCCCCCCACCGCGCTCCCGCCGGTCTGGTCGCGACCTTTCTGAGCGAGAGATTCACGGAGGCTCCGCTCGCTCTGCCGCCGCGCGAGCATCAGCACCTGATTCGGCAGGCGGCGGCGGAAGGGATCTCCGGCGGCGCCATTCACGATGCGCTCATCGCCGCGACGGTCCTCAGGGCGCGGGCCCGGTTGGTGACGCGGGACCGGCGGGCGGCCGTGACTTACGAGCGTTTCGGCATCGAGTACGAGATTCTGGCCTGAGTCCCGGCGCACTGAGCCGCTATTTCATCCATCGCGCGCTCGAGGCGCACGCTCAAACCGGCGGCCTCTTCCGATGCCACTCAGTCCGCGCCTGGACCTGCGACCCGAGAGCCACGAGCGCTTCGTCCGAGAAGGCGCGGCCCGTGAACTGGAACGCGGTGGGAAGGTTGTTCTCGCCGAAGCCGTTCGGGACGACGAGCGCGGGCTGGCCGGCGAGGTTGCCGGCCGCAATGACGCCCGGCCCGCCGCTGATCCCCGGATAGACCTTGTCGAAGTCAGGCCCGATCGGGTAGGAGACGGTCGCGCGCGCGGGCGAGACGAGCGCGTCGTACTTCGCGTAAAGCGCGTCGAGCGCCTTCTTCATCGGTGTGCGAAGGCGCATCGCCTGGATGTAGTCCACGGCGAACACCATCGAGGCCGCATAGCCGCCCCAGCGGTCGTTCGGGACCCTCAGCTCTCTCGCGCGGCCGCTCTCGACGAGGTCGCGGAACGCGCTCGCGCCCTCGGCCGCGACGATCGTCCCGACGGCGGGCCCGTACGGAAAGTCCGGGAACTCGACGTCCGGGACGACGTCGCAGAACGACCCGAGGACATTCAGCGACTCCTCGAAGTTCTTCCGGACCTCGGGCTGGACCTTCTCGGTCGTGCCCTTGATGACGCCGATCCGGGGGCGGCGCGGTTTCGCGCTCGCGGGCGCCGGGCGGAAGGCCCTGTTCAGCGAGGTCGCGTCGAGCGGGTCCTTGCCCGCGATCGCGGCCATGACGAGGCCGCAGTCTTCGGCGGTACGGCACATCGGGCCGAGCTTGTCGAGCGTCCAGCAGAGCGCCATTGCGCCGTGCCGGCTCACGCGCCCATACGTGGGCCTGAGACCCGTGACGCCCGAGAAGGCCGCCGGCGTCACGATCGAGCCCGACGTCTCCGAGCCGATCGAGAACGCGACGAGGCCGGCAGCCGTCGCGGCACCCGGGCCCGACGACGAGCCGCCCGACCAGAAGTTCGTGTTCCAGGGCGTCCGGCCGGGTCCGGTGAAGGAGGCGTCCGCATTGTTGTAGCCGAACCCGCCCGCGAGCTCGACCATTGCGAGCTTCCCGGCGAGGACGGCCCCGGCCTCGCGGAGCCTCGCGACGACCGTCGCGTCGTAGTCGAAGACCTGATCGCGGAAGGGCTGCGCGCCCCACGTCGTCGGAATCGCCTTCGTCGCGAGGAGATCCTTGGCGCCGTAAGGGATGCCGTGGAGAGGCCCGCGCCACTTGTCTGCCAGGATCTCGGCCTCAGCCGCCCTGGCTTCCTGGAGCGCCCGTTCGCGCGTCACCGTCACGACGGCGCCGAGCTTTGGTCCGATCCGTTCGAGCCGCTCGAGGTACCCCTCCGCGAGTGCGACGGGGGAGAGTCTCTTCGCCCTGATCCTCGCGGACAAATCCCTGACGGAGAGGAAGAAGACCGATTCGTCGAGAGCCATCAGCGGCCTCCCGCGTTCTCGGCTGTTTCCGCGGAGAAGACGACGTCCGGTTCGTCGGCGTTCGCGAGATTGACCTTCTTCATGGCCTCGGCGCCCCTGAGGCGCTGGTCGAGACTTTTCGCAATGTCGCCGAGCTGCTCGCCCGAGAGGTTCTTCCCCCAGCGAATGCGAACGATCTCGGTGAGAGCCTCGGCGACAGAGGACGGCGCCGCCTCGGGCGTGGGGACCGGGCTGGGAACGGCCGTGGGGGCAGCAGACGGCGTCGGCGCCGTCTGCCCGAGGGCGATGCCGGCCCCCGCGAGAGCGGGCGCGGCCGCCGCGAGCGCGAGACTTTTCGCGAATCCGCGTCGCGAGGGCGAGGGGGGCCGGATCGAATCGGACATTTATCGCCTCCGTCAAAGATTTGGAGCGTATTCAATCTATCTTGATTCGAAGGGACGCGCTCCCCATACTTCCGCCGCGATGATGACTTCCTTGGCGACGGCCACCCGGACCCTCGAGACCTCGACTCGGTCGGGCCGGGGCGTCTCGGGCCTCGTCCTTATTAAGCGGTCCACGGTGGAGAGCGGGCGAGGGGACTAGGCAGAAAGCCAAATGGAACCCCCAAAGCCCGCTCCCACGAGGGAGCGGGCTTTTTCATTTTGTGAATCCTACGTTTGAGGAGAAGGGGAAGGGCATGGCGAGAGAGCGAAACGCGGGCGAAGGGAGGCGTTGGACCGACGGCGTCAGCCCCGCCCGAAATCCGTTTCGCGAGCACGACGCCTGCGGCGTCGGCTTTGTCGCGCATCCCCGGGACTCGTCGCACCGCATCCTGAGGCTCGCCCTCGGCGGCCTGGCTCGCGTGGCGCACCGCGGAGCGACCGGCGCGGATCGCACCGGCGACGGAGCCGGCCTTCTGACACGCGTCCCGGAGGCGTTCCTCCGCCGCGACGCGGCCCGGCGGGGCCTGCCGCTTCCCGCGGGCGCGCCGTTCGGCCTTGGCGCGTTCTTCCTCCCGCGCGGCGGCGAGGCGAAGGCGGCCGCCATCGTCGAGAAAGCGTTCACGGACGAAGGTGTGGCGTTCCTCGCCTGGCGCGACGTGCCGGTGCGAACGGATCGGCTCGGGGACGCCGCGGAGGCCACCCGCCCGGCGATCCGGCACGCGTTTTTCGGCATGCCGGACGGCGTGGACGCGGACGAATGGGAGCGCCGGCTGTATCTCGCGGGGCGCGTGGCGTCGCGCCGCGCACGCGCGGAGGGCCTCGACGGCTTCTGCGCCGTCTCGGTGTCCGCGCGGACGATCGTCTACAAGGCGCTCCTGACCGGGACCGAGCTCAAATCCTTCTATCCGGATCTCGAGGAGCCCGACTACACGACGTCGATCGCGCTCTTTCATCAGCGCTACTCGACGAACACGGTCCCGAGCTGGGGCCTCGCCCAGCCCTTTCACCTCCTCGCGCACAACGGGGAGATCAACACGCTCTGGGGCAATCGCAACGCGATGCGCGCGCGCGAGCCGGAGCTTTCCTCGCCTCTCTGGGGCGATCGTCTCCAGCGCCTCGTCCCGGTCCTCACCGATGAGGGAAGCGACTCGACGAGTCTCGACGAGGCGCTCGAGCTTCTCGTCCGCTCGGGGCGCGATCCGCTGCATGCGCTCACGATGCTGATCCCCGACGCGCCGCAGGAGTGGACCGACGAAGCGCTGCGCGCCTTCTACGACTTCCACGCCGGGCTCGTCGAGCAGTGGGACGGGCCCGCCGCCGTCGCGTTTTCGGACGGCATCGTCGCGGGCGCGCATCTCGACCGGAGCGGCCTCCGGCCCCTGCGCTACAAGATCGCGAAGGACGGGCTCGTCGTCGCGGCCTCGGAAGCGGGAATCGTGGACATGGAGCCGGAAGACGTCGTGGAGAGCGGACGCCTCGGTCCCGGCGAGACGATCGCGGTGGACACGGCGACGGGCGAGATCCTCCGTGACCGCGATGTGAAGGCGCGGCTCGCCGCGAGGCGGCCCTGGGGCGAGTGGGTGCGGCGCCACCTCCGCCACCTGCGTCCCGTCGCGCCCGCGCCGGATGCGGCCGGGCCGCCCGACACGGCGCAGATGCTTCTCCGGCAGGTGGCGCACGGCTGGGGCGTCGAGGACGCGCGCTACGTTCTCGCGCCGATGGCCCAGGGTCTGGAGCCGCTTTTCAGCATGGGAGACGACGCGCCGATTCCGCCCCTCTCGAAGACGCCTCAGCCGCTGTACGCGTTTTTCCGGCAGCGCTTCTCGCAGGTCACGAACCCGCCGATCGACTCGCTGCGCGAAACGCTCGTCATGTCGCTTCGCATGGACCTCGGCAGGGGTGGCTCCCTCCTCCTCGAAGAGCCCGGCGACGCCCATTTCCTCACGCTCGAGCATCCGGTCCTTCTCGAGGACGAGATGGCCGGCGTTCTCGCCTCTTCGGAATTTCATCCGCTCTCGCTCGACGCCACCTTCGAGGCGGCAGGAGGGGAGCGAACCCTGATGGCCGCGCTCGAAGAGCTGTCGCGGCGGGCCGAGACAGGCGTGCGCGCGGGCTCGGAGATCCTCGTGATCACGGATCGCGCCACGTCGAAAGAGCGCGCCGCGATCCCCTCGCTTCTCGCCCTCGGCGCCGTCCGCGAGCACCTGCTCCGCGCGGGGCTCCGATATCGCGTCGGCCTCGTCGTGGAATCCGGGGACGCGCGCGACGTCCACCACCTCGCGGTCCTCCACGGGTTCGGCGCCGAAGCGGTCCATCCGTGGCTCGCGATCGCCTCGGTGAGGGCGCTGGCCGCCACGGAGGGCCTGCCTGGCGACGCCGGGGCCGCATTCCGGTCTTCCGCCGAGAAAGGCCTCCGAAAGGTGCTCGCGAAGATGGGCATCTCGGCCCTCTCGTCGTACTGCGGAGGCCAGGTGTTCGACGCGATCGGGCTCGCGCCCGAGGTGATGGAGCGCTGCTTCCGGGGGACGTCCTCCCCGCTCTCGGGACTCGGCTTCGCCGAGATCGCCTCGGATGTCCTCGCCGTGCACGAGGCCGCCTGGGCAGGCGCGCCGGGCGCGCCGCTTCCGGATCACGGGCGCGTGCGCTACCGCAAGGACGCGGAGGAGCACGCGTGGTCGCCGCCCGTCGTCGTCTCCCTTCAGAAAGCCGCGAAGGGCTCGGAGGAGGCGTGGGCGGATTTCCGTTCGAAGGCGGACGCCCGGGGGGCCGCCGTGCCGCGCGACCTGCTGGGCTTCGGCACCCGACAGGCCGTGCAGGTCGAGGAGGTCGAAAGCGCCCTCGAGATTCGTAAGCGTTTCATCGTTTCCGCGATGTCTCTTGGCGCGCTCTCCCCGGAGATGCACGAGACGCTCGCAATCGCGATGAACCGCATGGGAGCGCGCTCGAACTCGGGCGAGGGCGGCGAGGATCCCGAAACCTGGAGGGGGACGGGAGCGAACCGCCGGGATAACAAGATCAAGCAGGTGGCCTCGGCGCGATTCGGCGTCACGGCCGAGTACCTCGTGCGGGCCGACGAGCTCGAGATCAAGATGGCGCAGGGGGCCAAGCCCGGAGAAGGCGGCCAGCTGCCCGCTCACAAGAATTCGCCGCTCATCGCGCGGCTCCGGCACGCGGTTCCGGGCATCGCGCTCATCTCGCCGCCGCCCCATCACGACATCTACTCGATCGAGGATCTCGCGCAGCTGATCTACGACCTCAAGGAGGTGAACCCGCGCGCGCGCGTCGGCGTGAAGCTCGTCGCGGAAGCGGGCGTCGGGCGTGTCGCCGCGGGCGTCGCGAAGGCGTACGCCGACTACGTGCTCATCGCCGGCCACTCGGGAGGCACCGGGGCGTCTCCGCTGTCGTCGATCAAGCACGCCGGCTCGCCGTGGGAGCTCGGGCTCGCCGAAACGCAGCACGCGCTCGTCGAGAACAACCTCCGCACGCGGATCGAGGTGCGCGTGGACGGCGGCCTCCGCACGGCGAGGGACGTCGTGATCGCCGCGTGCCTCGGGGCGGAGGCGTTCGGGTTCGGGACAGCGCCGCTCATCGCCGCGGGATGCGCCATGGCGCGCCAGTGCCACCTCAACACCTGCCCGACGGGCATCGCGACGCAGCGCGAGGACCTTAGGAAGAAGTTCCGCGGGACCCCCGATCAGATCGTCGCGTACTTCACGTTCCTCGCCGAGGACGTGCGCGAAATCCTCGCGTCGCTCGGCGTGCGCTCGCTCGACGAGATCGTCGGGCGCGCGGACCTTCTCACCCGCGTCGAGAGGCCCGAGGCGCCGCGAGCGGCGCTCCTCGACACGTCCCTCCTCCTCCAGCGCGCGGGAGACGAATCGAGCCCGCGCCGGAGGATGCAGCTTCGCAACGACAGGCCGCGCACCGGCCCCCAGTTCCCGTCCCTCGACAGCGAGATCCTGCCGGAGGCCGCGCTCAGCCTCGGCACGGGGCGCGCGTACTCCGGCTCCTTCGCGGTCCGAAATCACAACCTCTCCGTCGGCGCCCATCTGTCGGGGGAGTTCGTGCGCCGCTACGGCGAGCTGCCTCCCGGCGCGGTTCGGCTGAAATTCCGCGGCCCGGCGGGCCAGAGCTTCGGCGCGTTCGCGATCCGCGGCCTCGTCCTCGAGCTCGAGGGCGAGGCGAACGACGGAGTGGGGAAGGGCCTCTCGGGCGCCGAGATCATCGTCAAACCGTTCCCGCGGGCGGGCTATGCCGCACGGGCAAACGCGCAGACGATTCTCGGGAACGCCGCGCTCTACGGGGCGACCTCCGGGCGCCTGTTTGCGGCGGGCCGCGCCGGCGACCGCTTCGCGGTGCGTAACTCGGGCGCGATCGCGGTCGTCGAGGGGCTCGGCGCCCATGGCTGCGAGTACATGACGGGCGGCGTCGTCGTGGTTCTCGGGACGACGGGGGCGAACTTCGGCGCGGGCATGACGAACGGCGTCGCGTATGTGCTCGACGAGGATGGCCGCTTCGCGTCGCGCTGCAACACGGAGCTCGTTTCGGTCGAGGCCCTCGCTCCGGAGGACGAGGAGATCCTCCTGCCGCTTCTCGGGGCCCACCTCGAGAGGACCGGAAGCGCGGTCGCGGCCCGCGTCCTCGACGCATGGGAGTCCTTGCGTCCTCTCGTTCGCCGCGTCGTACCGCGCGGGGCGCCCGCGGTGGCGCTGTCTCTTGTCCCTCCGCCCGCGGAGGAACCGGGAGTTCCGGAAAAACCGAGGCTGGCCCGCCCGGCATAGAGCCCGGGTTCAGCAACCTCTTAGTAGAGGAGGAAGGCGGCCCGCCGCTTCTCGAACTCCATCGCGCCGGCCGCCCACGCGGCCGTGATCTCGCCAGCCGTCTCGCCGCGCTGGAAGCGGGCGAGGGCGGCGTCGTTCACGAGGAGGCGCGGGAGGCGGTCGGACTTCCACTCCTTCGGGTGGAGGTCGCGGAGCGCCGTCGCGACGTGGAAGCCGAGGGAGACGGCGTTCAGCGCGTCGCGGTTCACGACGGTGATGCGGACGCCTGAGCACGACTCGCCCTTGAAGACCGAGGAGGACGGCGTGAAGCGCACGGGCGTGAAGCGCACGCCCGGGATCCCGCGCGCGTTCAGCGTCGCCGCGATGCGGGGGCCGTCCATCCACGGGGCGCCGAACTGCTCGAACGGCGTGTCGGTGCCGCGGCCGACCGAGACGTTCGTCGTCTCGAGCAGGCCGACGCCTGGATAGAGCGCGGCTTCCGCCACGGAGCGGAGGTTCGGCGACGGGTTCACCCACGGCAGGCCCGTCTCGTCATACCAGAGGTCGCGGGAATAGCCCGCCATCTTGACGACCGTGAGGTCCGCGCCGAGCTTCTTCTCGGCGTTGAAGAGACCTGCGAGCTCGCCGATCGTCATACCGGTCCGGATGGGGATTGGGTGATACGCGACGAACGTGAGCGCATCGGTATCGGCGGGCGGGCCTTCCATGACGTCCGCGCGGATCGGGTTCGGCCGATCGAGGACGACGACCTTCACCTTCGCCTTCGCGGCGTCCTCGAGGACGTACCCGAGCGTCGTGAGGTACGTGTAGAAGCGGCAGCCCGCGTCCTGCAGGTCCACGACGACCGCGTCGAGGCCCGCGAGGTCGGAGGCAGACGGCCGCCGCGACTCGGGCGTGTCGCCGTAGAGAGAGCGCACGGAGAGGCCGGTCTTCTCGTCGACGGAGTCCGACACCTTCTCGTCCAGAGCGCCGCGAATTCCATGTTCAGGAGAGAAGAGCTTTGAAAGGGTCACACCCGCCGCCTTCGCCTTCTCCGAATTCAACACGTCGATGGTGGACCTGCCGTCCCTCGTGAGCCCGGTGTGGTTCGTCAGGAGCGCGACGCGCATTCGCGCGATCACGCCGAAGGAGTTTTCTTCGAGTGTGTCGATCCCGGGGTGGACTTGCCCGAGGAGTCGCGCCGGAGCTCCCCCGCGCTCTTTCACATTCGAGGAAGGCGCCGAAGGCGCGCCCGTGCTCTTCGAAGCCGACGACGCGGTGCCGATGGCCGAAAGGAGCGCAGTCCCTTCCGAAGCCTTTCTAAGCTCTTCCGGAGTTCTATCCCTGATCGCGCTCGCGACGATCGTCGCGACCTTGCCGCGCAGCGCGACGACGTTGCCCGACTCGTCGGGGTGGTTCCGGTTCGTCAGGAGGATCACGAAGGTATCCGTCGCGGGGTCGAGCCACATGGACGTCCCCGTCCAGCCCGTGTGTCCGACCGAGCCGAGGGGGAAAAGGTCGCCGCGGTTCGAGGAGAACGAGCTCCCGACGTCCCAGCCGAGGCCGCGGAGGACGCCGTCGCCGTAGAAGCGCGGCCGCATCATTGACGCGACGCCCGCGGGCGAGAGGACGCCGCCGCCGCCCTTCAGCATCGCCGCGCAGAAGCGCGCGAGATCGTCGGCAGTCGAGAAGAGGCCCGCGTGCCCCGCGACGCCGCCGAGCGCGTAAGCGCGCGGGTCGTGCACCGCGCCGCGGCGGATCGTGCCGTTGATCTTCTCGGTGGGGGCGACGAGAGAGAGAGGAAGAGGAAGAGATTGCTTTGAAGGGGGAGAGAGAGGGAGGAAGGCGGTGTGCGTCATCCCGAGCGGCTCGAAGATCCGTTTCGCCGCGAATTCATCGAGAGGTAGTCCGGAGACACGCCGCACGAGCTCTCCGAGCACTTCGAACCCCACGTCCGAATACAGGAAACGCGACCCGGGCGCCGCGGTGAGAGGCTGCCGGTATTTCCTTTCAAAGATTTCTTCTCTGGTCCCCATATACAAGGCCATCGGGTCGTCTGCGGCGAGGCCTGCCCGATGCGTCAGCAGCTCTTCGATCGTCACCTGATCCCGCGCGCCGCCACCGGACGCGAACTCGGGGATGTGCTTCGCGACGCGATCCTGGAGGCGGATCCTTCCCTCCTCGACGAGCATCATGACGCTCGTGGCCGTCGCGACGACCTTCGTGAGCGACGCCATGTCGAAAATCGTGTCGAGAGTCATCGGCTCGACCGCGGGCGCGAGGGCGCGGTTTCCGTACGCCTTGCGAAACACGACGGTGCCGCGGCGGCCGACGAGAACGACGGCGCCCGGGCACTCCTTGTTCCGGATCGCGTCTTCGACGACCCGGTCGACGGCGTGCAGCCTGTCGGCGGACATTCCAGCGGCCGCGGGAGAGGCGAGCGCGAGCGCCGCCGCCTGGACGGCGGCGAGGAACACCGCCGTCACGGCCGTTCCGCCGGTTCCGCCGCGACGATCGCACGCAGCTCCTCTCCCGTGCGGTAGACGCCGCCGCGGACGACGCCCTTGACCGAGCGGACGTTCGCAATGGTCGCCGAGGGATCCTTCGCGAAGACGACGAGATCGGCGAGCTTGCCCTTCTCGACGGTCCCGATCTCCTTGTCCCGCGAAAGCGCGCGGCTGCCGCCTTTCGTCGCGGCGACGAGGACCTCCATCGGCGTCATTCCCGCCGCTTGCATGGCTTCCATCTCGGCATATACGGACGGGCCGTGGAGCGTTCCCGGATTGCCGGCGTCCGTCCCCATCGCGATTGGAATGCCGGCGTCCCGTACCCGTTTGAGATTCGCGAGGCCGACGGCGTTCCGCTCGGCCGTTCGGACCTCGCGGTCACGGACCTTCGACGCGACGCTGGCCGCATCGATCTCCGGAGTCGCGGCGAGGCGCGCGCGCGTCGCCGGGTCGACACAACCATTCGGGTCGTCGAACGCCAGGGCCGTGCCCGCCGCTGCGGCCTTCGCGAGCGCGACGTAACCGTCGATCACGACGAGCGTTGGGTTGTAGATCGCGCCACTCTTTTTCAGGAGGACGAGGAATTCGTCGTCGACGGGCGTGTCCGAGACGCCGTGGACGAGGAGCGAGGCCCCCGCCCGGAGAGCGACCTTCGCCTCCGCGAGGCCGGTCGCGTGGACGATGAGCGGCAGACTCTGTTTCTTCGCCTCGGCACCGGCCGCGAGGACGGCCGCCTCGGACGCCTCGACAGGACGGTCGGGAGTGACGACGTACCAGACTTTGACGGCTTGTGCGCCCCGCGACGCCAGGTACGAGACGCTCGTCTTCGCGGCCTCCGCGTCCTTGAGGAAGATGAACTGCCTCTCGCCCGGGAGATTCAGCCAGAAGTCGATCGTCGAGAGAAGCGGCCCGGCGGCGCGGACGCGCGGCGCGAGCGTGTCGTTCTCCGCTCGGGCCGGAAGGTCCAGCGACCACGCGTAACCGCCCACGTCGAAGACGCTCGTGACGCCGGAACAGACGTAGGACCGGAAGAAGCGCTCGGGCCGCGTGCGGAGGTCCTTCTGAACGTCTTCGTAGGGGTGCTTCGCGCGCACGTCGAAGGCGTCTGGCCGCCCGTCAGCCCAACCGGTCTGGGCGAAGTGGACGTGCGCGTCGACGAGTCCGGGCGTGAGAAACGCACCCGTCAGATCCGTTCGCGCGACACCGGCCGGAACGGGGCAGGCCGCGCGCGATCCCGCGCAATCGATCTTTCCGCCGCGCACGAGGACGACGGCGTCCTTCACGGGAGGGCCGCCGTTGCCATCTAGCAGCGTCGCGCCCGTGAAGGCGCGAGGCGGCGGCGGCGTGCCGGGCGGAGCTTCGAAGGCGGATGTGACGGTGATCTTCCAGCCCTTCGGCGTCTTCACGAAGAGCCGCTCCGAGATGCCGGCGTGCTCGTCTCCGCCGTAGCGCACGCGATAGCGGTACGTTCCGTACACGATCCCGTCCCGTACGGGAACCAGCTGGAGGTCGGCTGCCTCGAGGGTGTCGGGCCACTTCGCCCCCGCCTGCTTCTCGAAATCCGTGAACCCGAGGACCTGGCCTTCCGGCGAGGTGCGCACGAGCCGCTCCGAGTCGAGGTAGCAGGCGAGGTAGGCCGCCTTGTCATGCGCGTGAATGGCGGCGAGATTGCGCTCAAAAAGCGCCCGCGCCTCGTCGAGGTCGGAGGCGAACGCGGCTGAAGACAAGAGGACGAGCGCGGCGAGCGCGAGCGAACGAAGGGGCTTCATGGAAGGGATTATTCCGCGACGTCCCACTTCGCCGCCAGCAGCGCCTTACGAGCCTCCCGAGGTCCGGCTCCGATCGAGGTCAAAAAACCAGATCGTCGACTGCCCGGAAGCCTTCAGCGCGAAACCACGTGCGACAGGTTTGCGCTGTGGATCTTGTCCGCGGTCGAACGTGCCGCCCGGAGAAGCTGCGCCGAGCGATCGGGAACCGGCGTGGGCGTGGATGTGGACGTTTGCGCGTGGGCGGCCGACGAGTTGACGGTGTTCGAAACGGCTCTCCACCCTTCCTTGTCCTTGTTGATAGCTTTCACGCCGTCCATGATCGCTTTCAGATCCTCCTGGGCACTTTTCGCCGCTTCCATCATGACGATGAAGCAGAGCGCCATAATGTCCCCGTCTCCCGTCGCCCCGAGATTCGGATAGGTGACGCCCGCTCCCCCGGCGGTTCGAACGCGCCGCGTCACGAACCGCGCCCGCACCGACTGCTCCAACGCGGCGACGTCGACCGGTCCCCGCGCGCTCGCCAGCGCGCGCCCCTGATCCTTCACCCAGGAGAGGACCTGCGGTGACGCCTGCGCCCGCAGCGCGTCCGCCCGAGCGGCGAGGTCGGCGGGGATCTCCGCGGCGGACACGGAGAAGGCCGCGACGAGAACCGCCGGGAGTAATACGGACGGAAGCTTCATGGATCTCCTCACCGTCGGAGGGATCTTATCGCCTTCCTCGGCCGGCCTACACCCAGCGGAGACGCTTGACTGTCCGCACGAATGACAACACCGCCCAAGCGCTCAGGATGACGAGTCCCGCGCCGTGGCCGGCGAGCGCCGGTGCTATTTCGTGGAGGCGGGCGCCACGGATGAGGCTCTTGCGATTCCGTCCCCTCGCTTCGCGAGACCCGGGATCGTGATCGGAAGGTGGCCGCCGATCGCCGTTTCCCCGAAGAGCGCCTGCACGGCGGCCGCCTGGCTGACATCCTGGCCGCCCCACGCGCAGAGGTACGTCGGGAGGTCGGGGAAATCGCGCAGCAGGTAGGGGCTCCCGAACGAGACCGTGACGACGGGCTTGCCGAGTAGGAGGAGCTGCGGCAGCGCGTTGCGGCCCGGCTCGGGCACGGTGATCTTCCCCTGTCCCGAGCGAGTCCTCACGAACAGCGACACGAGAACCACGTCGGCGTTCCTCGCGGCCTCGACGGCGGCCTTCGTCTCCTCGGGCGTCGAGCGGGGGTCGAGACGAACGGTTTTCACGGAAGAGGCGCGTGTCTTGAGATCGGCCGCGAGGGGCCCGGTCGGGCCGTTCAGGGACGCCTCGTCGGAGATGACGAAGGAGAGCAGCTTCGCGCCCTTCTGGAGCGGCAGCACACCCTTCTCCTCGCGGACGAGAGTGAGCGAACGCCTCGCGATCTCGGCCTCAAGCGCCTGGACGGCCGGCGTGTCGACGACTCTCGCGAGACTGCCGACGAAAGGAATCCGGTCCTCGTAGAGCTTCAGGTTCTTCTTCCAGTCGAGGATCCGCGTCACCGACTCGTCGAGGCGCGCCTCGGTGATCCGGCCCGACTTGACGGCTTCCTTGACGGCCGCGATCGCGGCGTCCGTGTCGGCCGATACCAGGATCTGATCCGATCCCGCGAGAATCGCACGCACGGCGGCTTCGCCGGCCGTGAAGTGAGACGTGATGCCGCCCATCGCCATAGAGTCGGTCACGACGAGGCCCTTGAAACCCAGCTCTTTCCGAAGGACCCCCGTCACCGTCGGCTCCGAGAGCGTGGTCGGCGTCGTCCCCTTCGTCTCCAGCTCGGGGACTCCGTCCGCTCCAGCCTCGCCCTTCGTCTTCGGGAGCGGCGGCGCGGGTGTGTCGTCGAGCGCAGGGATGGAGAGATGCGCCACCATGACGGAACCGGCGCCCGCTTTCAGGCCTGCGCGGAAGGGCACGAGCTCGACGGATTGGAGCCTCTCCTTCGTGACGGCGAGGACGGGCAGCGCGAGATGCGAGTCGACAGCCGTGTCCCCGTGGCCGGGAAAATGCTTGAGGGTCGCGAGGACGCCGCCCTCCTGGAGCCCCTTCACCGTGGCTTCGACGAAGCGCGACACGTCTGCGGGGTCCTCGCCGAAGCTCCGCACGTTGATGACGGGGTTGTCGGGGTTCACGTTCACGTCGGCGACGGGCGCGAACACCTGCCCGATGCCGATCGCCCGGGCCTCGCGGGCCGTCGCGAACGCTCGCCTCTCGGCGAGCGCCGGATCGCCGGCCGCGGCGATCGCCATCGCCCAGGGACCGTACGTGACGTCGTCGAAACGCATCCCAAGTCCGGCCTCGAGGTCGGCCGACACGAGGAGGGGCACGCGCGCGAATTCCTGGAGCTTCCCGACGAGGACCGCGGCCTCGTAGACATTCGACCGGAACAGGATGACGCCGCCGACGCGGTTGTCGACGACGTGGTGGCGCAATGTCCGAAATTCCTTCGACTCCTCGCTCATGTAGATGCCGCGGGCCGGCACGACGAAGAGCTGGCCGATCTTTTCGTCGAGCGGGATTGAAATCGCGCGCGGAGCGTCCGCCGTGAGCTGGCCGAAGTCGATGGTCACGGGAGGAAACGGGTTGCCGCCGCTGCAGGACGCGAAGAGGGCGGACGCGGCGAGAACGGCGGTCAGGCGGAGAGTCTTGAGTTGCATCATGTTGTTTCGTCCCGGAACAGGTCCTCGAAGGTCCCGCGGCGGCGGATGAGCGTCGCCGTATCGCCGTCGACGAGCACCTCGGCAGGAAGGGGCCGGGCGTTGTACGTCGACGCCATCGCGAACCCGTAGGCGCCCGCGTCGAGAAAGACGACGAAGTTGCCGGGTTGTGGCCGGGGAAGGTGGCGCTCGGCGGCGAGGATGTCACCGGTCTCGCACACGTCGCCCGCAACGTCGAGGATCTCGGGCGTTCCGGAGGCGCCCACGACGCGCGCGCGGTGGTGCGCGGCATACATCGCGGGGCGCAGGAGCGTGTTCGATCCCGCGTTCACGTTCACGAAGGTCTTGACGGTGGTCGTCTTGACGGAATTCACGCGCGTCACGAGGAATCCCGAAGGGGCGACGAAGAAGCGGCCCGGCTCGAGCCAGAGGGCCGGCGTGTCCCCGCCGAGAGCGGACATCGCCTCGTTCCAGACCGGCGCGAGCGCGGCGGCGAGGACCGCGGGGGCGAGCCCCTCCTCGCCATCGTGGTACGGCACGGCCAGCCCGCCGCCGAGGTCGACGAATTCGAGCGAGAGGCCGAGGTCCCGTTTCAGCTCCACGACGAAGCCGAGCATCTTTCGCGCCGTCGCAACGTAGCCGTCCGTCTCCATGATCTGGGATCCGATGTGGCAGTGAATGCCCGTGATCGCGACCGAAGGGAGCTCTTTGGCGCGGTCGTAAGCCGCGCGCGCGAGGCCGCCGTCGAGATGGAGGCCGAACTTCGCCTCAGGGATTCCCGTGTTGATGTGGTGAAGGGTGTGGGGGTCGACGCCGGGGTTGATGCGGAACGAGATGCGCGCGCGTTTTCCCGCCGCCGCAGCGGAGGCGGCCGCCTGCTCGAGCTCGTCGCGCGAGTCGACGTTCAGGACCGCGTCGATCTCAACCGCCTTCGCGATCTCGTCGGGTCCCTTCGAAGAGCTCGTGAAGAGAACCTCGTCGCCTCGCCATCCCGCGCGGAGCGCCGTCTCGATCTCGCCCAGCGAGACGACTTCAGGCGCCGCGCCCTCGCCGCGCAGCACCCTGAGAAGCGCCCCGTTCCCGTTGGCCTTGAGGGCGTAATGAACGCGCAGCTTCGGGAAGCGGGACGCGAACGCCGCGTGCAGGGAACGAAACTGGGAAACGATCGTCGCGCGGTCGTAGACGTAGAGCGGGGTTCCGAATTCGGACGCGAGACGCGAAACGGCGCCCCGGGCGGCGGGCTCGTGGGCGCGGTCGGCGCGCAGGGCCTCGAGGCCGTCGTGGAGAGTCTGAGAGCTCATGAGGGCGCGATTCTGCCAGCTTCAGGGTACGATCACCCTGATGCACGTCGAAGTCCGTAAAGCCAAGGACGTCGTGATCGTCGATCTCCAGGGGAAGCTTCTCGCGGGAGTCGGCGACGAGATCCTCCGCAACGTCGTAAACGAGCTCCTCGCCGAGGGGTGGAAGAAGATCCTCCTCAACCTCTCCGAGGTGACGGCCATCGACAGCGCGGGCACGGGCGAGCTCGTGGCGAGTCTGAAGATCACCGAGCGCTTCGGCGCGAAACTGAAGCTCCTGAACCTGCACGAGCGTGTCCGCAAGAGCCTGCACCTTTCCGATCTCCTTCCCGTCTTCGAGGTCTACGACGAGGAGAGCGTGGCCCTCCAGCACTACGCTTAGGGAGGGGTCATGGTCTCGTTGCTCGTTGCCGCGGCGCTCGCCGCGGCCCCATGGCCGAGCGTCGCGCTGACCCGAGTCGCGGGCGGCTTCTCGAGCCCGACACAGATCACGAGCGCGCGCGACGGCTCGGGCCGCCTGTTCGTCGTCGAGCAGGGCGGCCTCGTGAAGATCGTGAAGGACGGCGACCCGGACGTCGCGAGCTTGTTCGATGAACAGGTCCTCCTGAAGATTCCGCAGCCGTTCGCGAACCACAACGGAGGCCAGCTCGCGTTCGGGCCCGACGGGTTCTTATACGTGGGCATGGGCGACGGAGGGAGCGCGGGCGACCCCTCGAACAACGGTCAGAGTCTCGGAACTCTTCTTGGAAAGATTCTTAGAATAGATGTGCGGGGCTCGGCCTCGCCGTATGGCATCCCGCCGGGCAACCCTTTCGCCGGCTCTTCGTCTTCGCGCCGCGAGATCTGGGCCTACGGCCTGCGCAATCCGTGGCGGTTCTCGTTCGACCGCAAGACGGGGAACCTCTTCATCGGCGACGTCGGGCAGGGCGCGTGGGAAGAAGTCGACTTCCAGCCTGCGGCGGCTCCCGGCGGTGCGAACTGCGGCTGGCGCGTCACCGAGGGTGCGCACTGCTACAACCCGGCGACGGGCTGCAGCTTCGCGGGCATCACGCTTCCCGTGGCCGAGTACGGGCACGGCGGCGGCAACTGCTCGATCACGGGCGGCTTCGTCTATCGCGGGCGCGACTTCGCGCGCCTCGGGCACGTTGTACCGCCTCGTGGATGCCGACGGACCGCTGTCCGTCCTGACGGTGCCCGTCGTCGTGGACGTCGCGGGTGTGAACGGCGCGCGCTTCGTCTCGGAGCTCACTCTCGGGAACCGCGGAACGACGGACGCGTCCGTAGACCTGACGTTCACGGCATCCGTGGCGCTCGGCTCGACGGGCAGCGGCACGTTCACGACGGCGGTACCGGCGGGACGACAGCTCGTCTTTCCGGACGTGATCCAGTGGCTGCGTGACCATGGCCTCCCCGTTCCGCCGGGCAACCAGGGTGGGACGTTGCGGCTCGCGTACTCCGGGCTGTCGTTCGGCGACGCCGCGTTCGCGTCCGTGCGGACGCTCGCGAAGGGGGGTGCGGCGGAGTTCCACGCGAGCGCCCGCACCTCCTCCTCCACACCCGTGGGCGGGACGTTCGGCGTCGCGTATCCGGCGATCCGGCCGTCCGCGGCCGCGCTGTCGGAGGCGTGGGTCTTCGGCCTGAAACAGGACGGTTCGGCGCGCTCCAACCTCGCGCTGACGAACACGGTTCCGCCGCCGTCGGGATCTCCCCCAACTCCGTCGCCCGTCGAGCTCTCCGTGGAGTTCTTCGACGGCGATACCGGTCTTTCAGCCGGATTTCAAACCGTTTCCGTGGACGCGTTCTATCCCCGATGGATTCAGCTCAATTCCCCCCTCACCGCCAGGGGCATCCGGACGGGATACGTACGCGTACGGGCTCCGGCGGGCAACGTCGTTCCGTTCATCGTCTACGGCGTGGTCAATGACGGCGCTTCGCCGGGGCAGGGGACGGGCGACGGGAGCTATCTCGGGATGAGCGGGGTGAAGTAGTCGCGGAACCCCGCGGGGCCCGGAAGCGTAGACTTCCACGAAGTGAAGGGCTCTCTCTTACGCGCCGCCGTCTTCGCTCTCCTCGCGCCGCTGGCGCTGGGCGGGGCGTTTGGGCACGTCGACGGGCTCGAGGTTCTCTCGCAGGGCACGCAGCTCTTTCATCCGGACCACCCCGCGCACGCCCCGTTCGTCCCGCAGCACGAGCACGCGTGCGCGTCCTGCGCCGTCTCGAACGTCATGCCGCCGGCGTCGGCGCCTGTCTTCCTCATGCCGCCTCTTTCGCACCCGCTCGCGGAATCGCGTACGGATCGCAGTTCGCCCACCCCGGATCTCCCCGAGCTCTCCGGTCGTTCGCCTCCTTCCGCAGCGTAGACGTCGCCGGGCGGGACGCAGCGCGTCCCGCTTCCCGTCAACGCCTTCGGAGGAGGATTCATTGAAAGAAGATCGAGAAAGACGCGCGGCCGCGCTTTTCATCCTTGTCGCAGAATTCTGTTTCCTGGCCCTCGCTGCGGCTCCGGCCGCCGCCCAGACGGCCCAGACCGGGAACGTCTTCAACCCGAACATCTCCGTGATCGGCAATGCGCTCGGCTTCGTCGGCCACAACACCGTAGACAACCAGCCGGGCCTGCAGCTCAAGGAATCCGAGATCGGCCTTCAGGCGATCGTGGACCCGTACGCCCGCGCGGACTTCTTCGTGAGCTTCGGGAGCGAAAGGGGAGACGTCGGGATCGAGGAAGGGTTCATCACCTTCCTGACTCTTCCCGGCGACTTCATCGCGAAGGCCGGCAAGTTCAAGGCAGCCTTCGGCAAGGTGAACACGGAGCACCCGCACGTCCGCCAGTACGCGGACACGCCACTCGTCGTGCTGAACCTTCTCGGCAGCGAGGACGGGATCAACGACTCCGGACTCTCGCTTTCGCGCCTCATCCCGATGCCGTCCGAGATCTTGCTCGAGGCGACCGGGCAGCTCCTGCGCGGCACGTCGGAGAACCTCTTCCTGGCCGACACCCGCAACGACGTCGAGCCGCTCTTCCACCTCAAGGCCTACAAGGACCTTTCGGAATCCACCAACCTCGAGCTCGGGGGCTCGTGGACGCGTGGGAACGGTGTCGAAGGACCGGGCCTCCACACGGCGCTGGCAGGGATCGACGTCTCGTTCCGCTGGAAGCCGCTGCAGCAGGGGCTGTACCGGTCGCTCCTCGTGCGCGGCGAATGGATGACCTCCGAGCGCGAGAGGGCCGCGGGGGCCACGGTCCGCGCGGACGGCTGGTATGCCCTCGCCCAGTACCAGCTCGGGCGCCGCTGGAACGCCGGCTATCGGCACGACGAGTCGGACCACGCGGACGACGCGACGCTCCGCGACCGCGGCGACTCGGCGATCCTCACGTTCCTGCCGTCGGAGTTCTCGATGGTCCGCACCCAGCTCCGGCAGAACCGCTACGCCCAGCCCGGTGGCACCGTGAAGGCCACCGAGCTCCTCGTCCAGCTGCAGTTCGTCATCGGCGCCCACGGCGCCCACCCCTTCTGAGAAATGCGAGGAAGAAAATGAAACGCAGAAGAGAAGATTTTCTTAGAAGGATAATTGGGCCGCTGCTCATTCTGGTTGCCTTTCTTCTCTCCGCCTCCGCCGAAGCAAGGAAGCTGAAAGTCGTCACGACGCTGTCAGACTTCGCATCGCTCGCCGCGACGATCGGCGGGGACCGCGTCGAGGCCGAAGCGCTGGCGAAGGGCTATCAGGACCCGCACTTCGTCGAGCCGAAGCCGTCCTTCGTCCTCAAGCTCAACAGAGCGGATGTCCTGATCGTCGCCGGCCTCGAGCTCGAGATCGGGTATCTGCCGCCGCTCCTCGACCAGGCGCGCAACGAGAGGATCCGTTCTACGGGCGCGGGCTACCTCGATGCGTCCGCCGGCTGCGACATCCTCGATAAGCCCGCCGGTCAGGTCACGCGGGCGATGGGAGACGTCCACCCGTACGGGAACCCGCACTACTGGCTCGACCCGAAGAACGGGCGCGTGATCGCCCGCGCGATCGCCGCGAAGCTGACGGCGCTCGACCCGCCCGGCGCCGCCGACTACGCGAAGAACCTTGCGGACTTCGAGGCGAAGCTCAAGGCGGCCGAGGCGCGGTGGGCCGCACGCCTCGCGCCGTTCAAGAACACGAAGATCGTCACGTACCACAGCTCGTGGCCGAACTTCGCAAAGGCGTTTTCGCTGGACGTCGTCGGGTTCCTCGAGCCGAAGCCGGGCATCCCGCCGTCGCCGCAGCACAAGCTGGAGATCATCAACCTCATGAACGCCGAGAAAGTCCCTCTCATCCTCATGGAGGTGTACTTCGACCGGAAGGACCCCGACTTCGTGGCGTTGAAAACGGGCGCGACGGTCGTCGTGATTCCGCCTTCCGTCGGGGGCGAGCCCGCCGCGAAGGACTATCTGTCGCTCTTCGACGTCGACGTCGAAAAGATCGCTGCGGCTCTGGAGAAGAGGAAATGACCGTCTTCGAGATCCTGCTCCCCGCGTTCGTCGCGAGCCTGATCCTGACCGGGATCCACTCCTATCTCGGGGTCCACGTCGTGGAGCGGGGGGTAATTTTCGTGGACCTCTCGCTCGCACAGATCGCGGCGTTCGGAGGGACGGTGGGCTATCTCGCCGGATACGAGATGCACTCGAACGGTTCGTATGCGTTCTCACTCGCCTTCACGCTTCTTGGGGCCGCGATCTTCGCCCTGACGAAATCGCACGGCAAGACACGCATCCCGCAGGAGGCGATCATCGGGATCGCGTACGCCGTGTCCGCGGCGTGCGCGGTCCTCGTCATGTCGAAGGCGACACGCGAGACCGAGCACCTCAAGGAGATGCTCGTCGGAAACATCCTCTCGGTCTCGTGGCCGGACCTCGCGAAGACGGCGGCGCTCTATGCCCTCGTCGGGGTCTTCCACTTCGTCTTCCGCGAGCGGTTCCTCCTGATCTCCCGCAACGAGGCCGAGGCCGTCCGCCGCGGCTGGAACGTCAAGTTCTGGGACTTTCTTTTCTACGCCTCCTTCGGCTTCGTCGTGACGAGCTCCGTCGCGATCGCCGGCGTCCTCCTCGTCTTCTCGTTCTTGATCGTGCCGTCCGTCGCCGCGATGCTCTTTTCCGAGCGGCTCGGGGTCCGCTTGGCGATCGGCTGGACGATGGGCGTCCTCGTGTCTGCAGTCGGGGTCTGGCTGTCGTTCCTCTTCGACCTCCCGACGGGCGCGGCCATCGTCGCGACGTTCGGGGCGGCCCTTCTGATCCTCGCCGCGGTTCGGCGGTTCGTGCCCGGCCCGTGGAGGACCGTCACGGCCTAGAATCCGGTGCATGCCGACAAGCAGACGCGCGTTTCTCGAGGAAGTCTCGTTCGCCTCCCTCATCGCGGGGTTCCCGCTCTCGGCGCAGGCCTCGCTCCAGAAGTACGCCGAGAAGCCGCCGGAACCTGTCTTCCCGAAGGCGCTGAAGAAAGGCGACACGATCGCGCTCATCTCGCCGGCCTCGCCAGGTCACGAGCCCGACGGCACCGACCTGGCGGTCGAGATCGTGACGTCCCTCGGCTACAAACCCAGGGTCATGCCGAACGCGGGGAAGTTCACGCGTTACCTCGCGGGGACGGACGCGGAGCGGGCGGCTGACCTCAACGCGGCCTTCGCGGATCCTTCGGTGGACGCGGTGTGGTGCCTGCGCGGCGGCTACGGCACGCCGCGCATCCTGCCGCTCCTCGATTACGAGACGATCCGGAAGAACCCAAAGGTCTTCATCGGCTATTCGGACATCACGGGGACGCTGAACGCGATCAACCGGTTGACGGGCCTCGTGACGTTTCACGGCCCGAACGGCGGGGACGTTCAGAGCGACTACACGCTGGACCAGTTCCGGCGCGTCGTCACGAACCCGCAGGCCGCCGGTCGCATCGCGGAGCCGCCGCCTCCGGGCAAGCCCCCGCGCGAAGGCTGGGTGGACAAGGAGAACCGCCTCTACCGCCTCGCGCCGGGCAAGGCGAAGGGGCGCCTCGTGGGCGGGAACATCTCCGTGTTCTCGACACTCATCGGAACTCCGTTCGAGCCCGAGCTCAAGGGCCGCATCCTCTTCCTCGAGGAGGTCGGCGAGGACCCGTACCGCATCGATCGCTGGCTCACTCAATTCCTCCTCACGGGAAAGCTCTCCGGCCTCGCGGGCGTCGCGCTCGGCAAGTTCTCGAAGTGCAACTCGGAGGACTCCTACGGGACGTGGACGTGGGAGGAGGTCTGCAAGGACCGGTTCGGAGGCCTCGGAATTCCCGTCCTCGCGCGTCTCGTCTTCGGCCACGTGACGGACAAGGCGACGCTTCCACTCGGTGTCATGGCCGAGCTGGACGCCGACGCGGGCACGCTCACGCTGCTGGAGGCCGCGGTCCGGTGACGAGCGTTCGTCCGGGGAACTGATGGCGGACATCGACTCGCGCGCCGGCCTCTCGTACTCGACGCGCGAGATTCTTGACTGGCTCGCGGCGACGCACGCGCCTCACGACGCCGCGCTCGCGAGAGCCTTCGACGCGCCCGCCGCGCACGGGATGCCCGCGATCCAGCTGGGGGCGTCCGAGGCGAAGACCGTCGCCCTCCTCCTGAAGCTCGCGGGGGCGAAGAAGGTCGTCGAGGTCGGGACGCTCGCGGCGTACTCGGCGCTCGTCATGGCGCGCGCGCTGCCCGAGGACGGTCACGTCTGGACGATCGAGTTCGACTCGAAGCGCGCGCGCGTCGCGCGCGAGAACCTCGCGGCGGCGGGCGAGAGCGCGAGGGTCACGGTCCTCGAGGGCGCGGGCCTCGATGTCCTGCCCACGCTCGAGAAGGAAGGCCCCTTCGACGCGGTTTTCATCGACGCCGACAAGCGCAACTACGACGGTTACGGCCGTTGGGCCGCGAAGAACGTCCGGAAGGGCGGCCTTCTCATCGGCGACAACGCGTTTCTGTTCGGCCGGCTCCTCGAGGACTCCGAGGAGGCCGCGGCGATGCGGCGCTTCCACGAGGAGGCGCGGGTCGCCTTCGACACGGTCTGCCTGCCGACGCTCGACGGCATGCTCCTGGGCGTCCGGCGCTGAGGCAGCTTAACGGCGCGTCGCGAGGAGCGACGCGACGACGGAGACGGCGAGGACGAGGCCGATGACGCCGAGGGAAATCCCCACGGGGACCTTGACCAGCTCGACGAGCGCCATCTTGAGACCCACGAAGACGAGGATCACGGAGAGGCCGAGCTTCAGGTAGACGAAGCGCCCCATGATCCCGGCGAGCAGGAAGTAGAGGGATCTGAGGCCGAGGATCGCGAAGACGTTGGACGTGTAGACGAGGAACGTGTCCGACGTGACCGCGAAGATCGCGGGCACGGAGTCCACCGCGAATACGAGGTCCATGCTCTCGACGACGAGAAGGACGAGGAAGAGCGGCGTTGCGAAGAGGCGCCCTGCCCGCCGGACGAAGAACGCCTGGCCTTCGTAGCTCTCGGTGACGGGAAGGAGCTTCCGCGCGAGGCGGACGAGGGGGTTCTTCTCGGGGTGGAGCTCTGCGTTGTCGTGGAGGGCCATCTTGACGCCCGTCACGACGAGGAACGCGCCGAAGATCCAGACGAGGAAGTGGAACTTCGCGAGGAGAAACGCGCCCGCGGCGATGAGGGCACCCCGCAGGAGGAGGGCGCCGAGGATCCCCCAGAAGAGGACGCGGTGTTGGTAGAGCGCCGGCACCGCGAAGTACGTGAAGATCAGCGCGATCACGAAGATGTTGTCGACGCTGAGGGATTTCTCGATCAGGTAGCCCGTGAGGTACTGGAGGGCGGGCTCCTTGCCCTCGAAGTGCCAGAGGCCCGCCCCGAAGACGAGAGCGAGCGCGATCCAGACGGCGCTCCAGGCTCCCGCTTCTTTGAGCGAGACGGCGTGGGCCTTGCGGTGGAAGACGCCCAGGTCCAGCGCGAGCATCGCGAGGACGAAGACGTTGAAGGCGATCCAGACGGCGGGGCCGTGCATCGGCGAATACTACGGCCGCCGCCGGGCCGCGCCGTGCCGAAGACCCTTCCGCTCACCGGGAACGGGGGGCACGGTCGACACATTCGTCATCGAACCCGCCGGCGGGCTCGCGATCTACAGTCGCTGAGAGCGGCCCCCTCGCCGTAACCTTCCGTTCGTCCGGTCGTCTTAGGGGACGTGGGCGCTGCCATTTCAGCCTTGGAGGAATGCCTGGAAGCACCCGCGGCGAACCCAGACCAGGAAGCGGATCTCGAGTCGCTGGAGCAGGTTCGCCGTGGAGAAGCCGAGGGAGCGACCCGGCTCTTTCACCGCTATTCGGCGCCCCTCCTGAGGTTCACGGGCCGCCTGCTCGGAAATTCCGCCGAGGCCGAGGAAGTCACCCAGGACGTCTTTCTGAAGCTCATGTCGCGGGCCGATCAGTATGACGGGCGCGCGCCGGTGGCTTCCTGGCTCTTCGCGATCGCCACGAATGCCTGCCGCGACCGCCAGCGCCGCTCCGTGCGCCGGCCGAGCGTTGCGCTGAATGCCGTGGCCGAGGTCGCCGAGCCGGGAATTCCGGTGGACGAGCGCCTCGTCGATCGGCAGCGCCGTGAAGCCGTACGGCGCGCCCTCCAGCACCTTTCCGGCGAACAGCGAGAGGCCATCGTCCTCGCCCGCTACCACGGGATGCCCTATGCCGACATCGCAAGGACGCTGAATATCAGCGAGGGCGCGGTCAAGACTCGGATTTTCAGGGCCATGGAAACCTTGAAGGCCCATTTCTCATCAGGAGACTCACCATGGATTGCCGCGACGCACTGAACGTTCGTGAGCTCGTTCTCGACCGTCTCGCCGGAGCCCCGGCGGAGGGGGCGGACGAGGCGTTCCTCGACTCCCATCTCGCCTTCTGCGCCTCGTGCCGCACCGAATTCGAGGCGCTCGAGGCCGTCTGGACCCGCCTTGGAGAGGACGACGGCGCCGACCTCGTGCTCTCGCCGGAGTTCGCGGCGCGCACGACGGCGGCGATCGCATCGGCCCGGCGCGGGAGCCTCCTGCCGTTTCCCGCTCCGCGCTCGGGCGAGAATCTCCTGAAAGTTGCCGTTGTGCTGCTCGCCGGCGGGCTCGGCTTCCTCGTGGCGCGGGGCACCGATCGTCCGGCGCCGTTCACGGCCTCGACCGCGCTCCCGACGCCGAGCCTCGGTGCCGGGGAAAACTTCACCCTCGTCGCGAATCGCACGGTGGATGCCTCCCGCTCGGCGCTGGACCTCTCCGGCAAGCCGCGCCTCTCGAACGTCGCGTATGCGCCCGCTGACGCCGCGGGCCGGATCGCGGTCTCGTTCGACGTCTCGACGCGCTACACGGTCGTCGGCAGGCCCGAGGAGCAGGCTGTCGCGAATCTCCTCGCCTCGCTCGTTTCCGGGAGCGCGGGGTCCGAGGGCGCGAAGGGCAAGGCCCTCGACCTCGTCTCCGAGGGCACGCGCGGGGGCGCGCCCGTCTCGCCGGAGATTGTCGCGCTGCTTCGGCGCACGCTCGAGACCGACAAGAACCCGGGCGTCCGACGGAAGGCCGCCGAGGCGCTCGCGCAGATGCCACCGACGCCCGAGACACGGGACGCTCTCGCGACGGCCCTGAAGACTGACACGAACCCGGCCGTCCGCATCCTCGCCGTCGAGGGCCTCGCGAAGGCCGCCACGACGCTCAAGGACGCGACGTCCATCGAGAGCCTGCGCCAGAAGGCGGGCGACGACCGCGAGAACGGCTACGTTCGCAGCCAGGCCGCGCTCGCTCTCTCGAAGATCGAGATCTGAGTGACCTTGCGCCCGCTGGAGCGTCTCTTTGACATGAGCACGAACGCCGCACCCGCCCCCAAGAATATCCGCCGCGAGGGGAGCGCCCTCGCCTGGGCGCTCGCGATTCTCGCGCTCGTCCTCCTCTCGCTCGCCGCGGGTCTCAAGGCCGATGGCAAGGAGTGGGGAGCGAAGGCCACCCGGAGCGAGACGTTCAACGCCTCCGGCGACCTCAAGTCCCTCTCCGTCGAAACCGTCAACGGCCGCGTCGAGGTCGTCGCGGGGACGTCCTTTAAGGCCGAAGTCGAGGTGACCGCCTGGGGCTCGAGCGACTCCGACGCGAAGAAGAACCTCGCCGACGTGAAGGTCCGCTTCGAGAACGAGAACGGGAACCTCGCCCTCTACACGGAGGAGTCGGGGGTGCACATGAAGCGGCCGGGCCGGGGCTGGAACGTCTCGAGCCGCGACGACCACGACTGGCGGAGCGAGACGAAGTACCGGATCACCGTGCCTTCCGGCGTGACGGTGAACGTGTCCGCGGTGAACGGCGGGGTGAGCGTCGCGGGTGTCGCGGCCCCGCTCGAGCTCACGACCGTGAACGGCAAAATCACGATCGCGGGCGCCCGCCGCGACGCGAAGCTCAACACGGTGAACGGCGCGATCGAGGCAATCTTCACGGACCTCCCGAAGGGCGCGGCCCTCGACGTTCGCACGGTGAACGGCTCCATCGCACTCACCCTGCCCGCGAAGGCGGGGTTCCGCCTCGAGGGGCACACGATGAGCGGCGAGATCCTCTCGAGCTTTGCCTTCCCGGCCGCGGCGACGCCCGAGGCCGAACGCGACCGCGACGAGGCGAACGCGGCGCGCGACAAGATCCGCGCCGAGCAGCGCAAGATCCGGGACGAGATCCGCGCGAAAGAGAAAGCGAAAGAGAAGCAACGCTCCCGGAAGGACAGCGACGACGACGTCGTGATCGACCTCTCCGAGCTCAACGAGGCGATGGCCGAGCTGAACCGGGAAATGGCGGACCTGGGCCGCGAGATCTCGCGGAGCATCACCGTGAACCTGAATCGCGCCTACGAGGGCACGATCGGGGACGGCGGCGCGACGGTCCGCGCGTCCAACCTCAACGGACGGATCGTGATCCTCGCCGAGGGGACCAGCGAGGCGCAAGCCCGGCGGCTCACGTCGCCCCGATCGACCCACCTCGTCGTGATCCCGCCCCTCCCGAGCGTCTCGCGCATCGTCGTGCGCGAGCACCCGGCGCCCGCACCCGCGCCTGCCCCGCACGCCGTTCCGGCCCCGCCGGCGCCTGCGATCGCCGGCGTGCCGCCCGCGGCTCCACGCGCGCCGCTCGCTCCGATCCCGCCCGATCCGTGGGGCCGCTCGACCGTGACGGGCGACGTCGCGGGCGACTACGCGCCGTCGATCGTCTCGGGCGACGTGACGGTGGGGAAGGTCTCGGGCCGCGCGACGATCACGAGCCGCTCCGGGCAGATCCGCGTGAAGGAAGCCAGCAAGGGCGCCGAGCTCTCGACCGCGGGCGGCGACATCCGGATCGAGTCGTCCGGCGGCGAGGTCAAGGCCACGACGTTTGGCGGCGACATCCGCGTCGGCTCCGTCGCCGGCGACGCGCGCCTCGAGACGAGCGGCGGCGACGTCGTCGTTCGCTCGGCAGGCGGCGCCGTGACGGCCCGGACGGGCGGCGGCGACGTCGTTCTCAAGAAAGTCCGGGGCCCCGTCACGGCGCGCACGTCCGGCGGCTCGATCACGTGCGAGATCACGAGCGCCGCGGGCGCCGCCGGAGAGCTCGTGACGAGCGGTGGGGACGTGACGGTGACGCTGCCCGCGAACGCCCGGGCCGACGTCGAGATCCACGTGAGCGGCGTCGACCTCGACTCCGACTCCATCTCGACGCAGTTCCCGGAGATCGCGATCTCGCGCCGGTCCGGGCACATCGTGGGAGAGGGCAAGATCAACGGCGGCGGGCCGAAGCTCATGATCCGGTCGAGCTCGGGCGTCGTCACGATCCGGAAGGGTCCGGCCGCCTGACGCGAATGCATTACGGCAGGGCTCGGGCGGCTTCGCTACAATCACAGGGTCATGGGTACGGCTACACCGCCTCCGACGCCGCGACCGCCCGGCGGCCGCCCCCCTTCGGGCGGCGAGCCCGTTGCCCAGACGACGGTCACGTCCCGCTTCCGGTTCGAGCAGCGCGCCGTATCGATGGGTCCCTCGGGAGCCTCGATCCTCCTCGTGATCGGCGCCGTCATCGTAGGAACCTGGCTCTATCTGAAGCCCCCCGGTGTCATCAGCGCTCAGTCGCTCCAGAAGTACGCTGGTTTCGAGTCGAACATGGAGGCGGTGCTTCTGCGCAGCTGCGCGCCGCCAGGCTGCGCGGCCGTGTATCTGACGCCAACGATTGGCAAGGGTTCGAAGGAGGCGCTCGCCGGCGCGCTCCAACTCTCGAACGACCTCGAGCAGCAGGGGATCGAGTGTTTCGTCGTGATCGGCGAGGAGCCCGTGAAAGAGGCGGTCAAGCGCGCGCGGGGAATTCGCCGGCCCGTCGTCTTCGATCCGCACGGACAGTGGGCGACGGAGTCCGGAATCGACAAGGCGCCCTACTGGATCGCGTGGCGCACGGGCGGAAATGTCCGGCTCCGAAGCCGGGAACCCGTTTCGGCCGCCGAGATCGCGTCCGCGATTCGCTGAGGAGGCCCATGGCCGCAAGCGCTCCGGGACCTGTCGAGCCTTCGCGCTACGAGGCCGCCCTCGGTAACGACGACCCTGTGGCGGCGATGGCTGAGACGCCGGACCTCGTCCGGAAGCTCCTCCGGGGGCTCTCGGAAAGGCAGCTCCGGGCGAGACCCGCGCCGGGCAAGTGGTGCATTCAGGAGATCGTCGCGCACCTCGCGGACGGTGAGGTCATTCTCGGGAGCCGCTATCGGTTCATTGCCGCGCACGACCGCCCCCCGCTGATGGGGTACGACCAGGACGCGTTCGTCGAGCGCCTCGGTCCGCTGAACGGAAAAGCCGTCGACCTGGCCGACGACTTTGCGATGGCGCGCGCGGTGAATCTCGGACTGCTCGAGCGCCTGCCGGAGGAGGCGTGGGACCGTGTCGGCCTCCACGCCGAGCGGGGCGAAGAATCAATCCGTTCCCTCGTCGCGATGTACGCGGGTCACGACCGGATTCACCTCTCGCAGATCGAGACGATCCGCACGGGACTGTTCCCGAGAGCTGGAAAGAAGCGTGCGGTTCGAAAGCCCGCGAAGACGGCGCGGAAAAAAACTCCGAAACGACGCTGATCACCCCCGCGTGAGGCGCGCGGCCCACCGCGCGAGCGGGGCCGCCGTCGGGCGCACCAGGCGCGAGAGGGCCCCGCCCGAGAAGAACGGGCGGAAGAGGCGGGAATAGAAGAAGCGCCGGCCCGCGATCTCGCGGTGGCGGCGTAGATGCTCGCGCCGGAGGCCCTGCGCGTCGAGGTCCCCCGACAGGAAGGCGGCCAGAGGTCCCGCCGCGGCGTCGCCGAAGAGCAGAGCGAGGGACATTCCAGTGCCGGTATACGGGTCGATCACTCCCGCGGCGTCGCCCACGCAGAGCACGTCTCCGGCCAGAGCCCCGTGCGGGCCGAGGTGCAGCGGCTCCGAGACCAGCAGCGGCCCGGGGAGCGGCGTCAGCCCGGCGAGATCGGCCGTGAGGGCCGGACTCTCGCCCCGGAGCCGTTCGAGCAACGAATCGAAATCGTGATGGGCGGAATTTGCAACCCGCGAATTAGAAAGGGCGGCGAGGTTGACGAGCCCTCCCTCGACGCGGGAAAGGCCGACATAGCCCCCTTCGAAGAAATGCAGAACGGCGCGGTTCGCGAGGTGGTCACTCTTTCCGGCGAGGGTCTTTCCGAATCCGAATAGAGAAGATTTTCTCTGAATGAAAGTGCGATCGAGGCGGCGATCCAGGGAGCTGTAACGTCCCCACGCGCCCACGGCGGTGCGCGCGGACAACTCCCATCCCGGGCCTTTCAGAAGAAATCCACGGTGAAGGTCGCCTTTGACCGCCAGAACGGTCGTCCCGAAGCGGATCTCGACGCCCGCGCGCCCCGCCGCGGCCGCGGCGACGGTGTCCAGCCGTTCCCTCGAAATCGAGAGGACGGGCGCGGGCAGATCCGCTTCCACGCGATTGCCGCCACGCTCCACCAATGCGAATCGCGTGATCGTCTCCGGATTCGCCTGTCGAAGCTCTTCCTCCACTCCCATCTTGCGGAGGACCGGAAGTGCCTCGTGAGAGAGAAAGCATCCGCACACCTTGTGGCGTGGAAAGACCGCCTTCTCGAGGACGACGACATGCGCTCCGGCCCGCGCGAGCGCAGTGGCGGCGGCGGCGCCGGCGAGGCTGCCCCCGATGACGGCCACGTCGCAGCGAGCCTCGGGGTCCACGCCGGCTATGCGCGCTTCCAGACGAGCTCCCACACGAGACGCGAGATCGGGGTCACACGCGCGCCCGGGAGAGCCGTCCCGACAATCCCGGCGAACTCGGCGGCGGTGTAGGCCTGGCGGACGGAGGTCTTCCCGTCGAGGACTGAGAGCCGGCTTCGGAATGCCAGAGGGCCGATGACGGCGATCGCGGCGAGCGCAAGCCGGTGGCGGGAGAGGTCGAGCGCGACGACGGCCGCGGCGGCGACGCGGCGCGACTCGGCGAGAATCGCGGCCAGCTCGGCGGGAGCGAAGTGATGCAGGAAGAGAGTCGACAGGACGACGTCCACGCTCCGGTCCTGGAAGGGAAGCCGGAACGCGTCCGCGGCCACGGCCCTTCCGCGATCGACGAGCCGCACGTGCGACGTCTTGCGGTCGAGGCCGAGGACGCGCAGGCGGACACCCGATTCCGCGGCAGCCGCGAGGAGGTCGCGGCCCACGTGCCCGGAACCGCACCCAAGATCCAGGACGGAGAGCACGCCCTGCCGTGCGGGCAGGGTCGCGAGAAGCGGCAGGAGCCGACGCCTGACGAGAGCGCGCCCGCCGAGCCGCCGGTGCACCCATTCGATGTCGGCGAGGCTCGCCTCCGCCTCGGACGACGACACGCTGTCGCCGTCGAGGAGCTCCGGATCGGGACGCCGCTCCGGAACCCAGAAGCTCATCGCCGGGGCCCGGGCCTCAGAGGGCCCGGCCGTTCTTGAGGACGAGCGCGGAGTTCTTGGACCCGAAGGCGATCCCGTTGCACAGCGCGAACTCGACCTCGGCCGCGCGCGCTTCGTTTGGAACATAGTCGAGATCGCACTCTGGGTCCGGCGCGTCCCGGTTGATCGTCGGAGGAAGGAAGCCGCCCTGCATCCCGAGAATCGTCGCCGCCATTCCGGCGGCCCCCGAGGCGCCCTGCGGGTGCCCGATCTGGCTCTTCACGCTGCTCCCCGGGATGCCGGCAGCGGCTTCGCCGAGCGCCTTCTTCGTCGCGCGCGTCTCGATGCGGTCGTTCAGGAGCGTGGAGGTCCCGTGATATTGCACGTAGTCGATGTCCCGGGCACCGATGCCGGCATCGGCAAGCGCCTCCGCCATCGCACGCGCCGGTTCTTCGCCCGATTCGTCGAGGCGGACGCGATGGTAGGCATCGCAGGTCGTGCCGTAGCCGCAGACCTCGGCAAGAACCCGGGCGCCTCGCGCGCGCGCCCTTTCCAGCGGCTCGAGGACGAACATCCAGGCGCCCTCGCCCAGGACGAACCCGTCGCGTCCCGCGTCGAACGGCCGGCTCGCGGTCCCTGGAGCGCCCTGGCGCGCCGTCGAGAGGATCTGCATGAGCGAAAAGCCGGTCATGATGCCGGGGGTGATCACCGCGTCGCCCCCACCCGTGAGGACGACGTCCTCGTCGCCCCAGGCCACGAGGCGCGTCGCGTATCCCATCGCGTCCGCCGACGACGTGCAGCCCGTCGTGATCACGTGGGAACGGCCCTTGAGGCCGAAGCGCATCGAGATCTCGGAAGAAAGCGTTCCCATCGTCCCGGTCGGGATCGAGTAGACGGACGCCTTCTTGAGCTCGCCGCGATACCAGTGGCCGTACATCTTCTCGAAGAACTCCACCGGCCCGCCGCCGGTGCCGAAGACCACCGAGATGCGGCGGCGCTCCTCGAGGGACAGCGATCCGGTGTCGATCCCCGCGCTCCGGAGCGCCTCGGCGGCAGCGGCGATCGAGAGCGGCACGACGCGCGCGACGTGCCGGAGCTCCTTGGCGGGAAGGGCGGACTCGGGATCGAAACCCTTCACCTCGCCGGCGATCGTGACGTCGAGAGCGGTGGGATCGAAGAGCGTGATGCGCGCGACACCGGAGACACCGTTTCGCAGTCCTTCAAGGAACGCGGGGACGCCGATCCCGATCGGAGTGACGCAGCCGAGACCGGTCACGACGACGCGACGGCCCCTCAAAATGTGCTCTCGGCCGATCCGCGATGCACGGGGACGAGATCGCCCTCGTCGAAGGACGACGCGGGGGGAAGCTCGAGGAAGGCGTTCGCGCGCGCGTGGGCAAGCACGTCGTGACTGCCCTTCGTGGCGAGCGGCTCGACGATCTCGACGCCGTCGCGGAGAGTGAGCGACGCCGGATGAAATGCGAGGCGTGGTCCCTTGTTCCGAATGGAGGCCGCGAGGCGCGCGGGGAGCGCCGGAGGGAGAGGAGGCCGGATGCCGGCCGCTGCGCGCAGCGCGGGGCGCACGAAAAAGTCGAACGCGACGGCCGCCGAGACGGGATTGCCGGGCAGCCCGAAGACGAGAGTCGCTCCCATCGTCGCGAAGAGCACGGGCTTCGCCGGACGAATCGCGACCTTGTGGAAACGAATCGAGGCGCCCGCGGCTTCGAGGGCGGCGGCAACGAAGTCGTAGTCGCCCGCCGACACTCCTCCGGTCGTGAGGAGAACGTCGTCGCGACGCGAGAGCGCGGCGCGGAGCGTCTTCAGGAGGACGGCCTCCGTGTCGCCCGCGACGCCGAGGTCCGTCACCTCCGCGCCCGCGTGCCGGAGCGCGCTGATCAGGAGGGGCCCGTTCGTATTGCGGATCTGCGCGGGGCCCGGCGTCGCGCCGGACGCGACGATCTCGTCCCCGGTCACGAGCACGGCGGCACGCACCGGGCGCGCGACCCGGACCGTGGCACGCCCGGCAGCCGCTGCGAGGACGAGGTCGGCGGGAGTCAGGCGGCGGCCTGCGGAAAGAAGCAGGGCGCCCTTCGGAAACACCTCTCCGCGGAGGCGAACGTGCGCGCCGGGACGCGGCGCGACGTCGAGCCTCACGATGTCAGTGTCGATCTCGACCGCGTCCTCGACGGGGACGACGGCGTCGCTGCCCGGTGGCATCGGGGCGCCGGTCATCACCTTCCAGGCGGCGCTCTCAGGAAGAGTCCCAGGGACGCTGCCGGCGCCCGCGGCGCCGGCGCGCGCGACGAGCGCCGGTATCTTCTTGACGTCGGTCGCGCGAACGGCCCATCCGTCCATCGCCGTCGTATCGAACGGAGGGAGCGGCAGATCCGCGGCGACGTCCTCGGCGAGCACCCGTCCCGCGGCGTCGGCGAGGGGCAGCTCGACTGCGGCGAGCGGCGTGACGGCGCCGAGGACGATGGCGAGGGCGTCGTCGAATGCGAGCACGGGGCTGATCGTAGCAAGGCGGCGGCAGGCGTCCGTGAGTAGAATCCCCCGAACGTGACGGAGTCCCCGTTTCAGTACACGGGCGATCTCGGGGAAGAACCGCTTCCCGAGATCCTCCGGACGATTCATCACTACCGCGTTCCCGGGGTCGTCACGGCCACGTCCGGCGAGGTCGTCAAGAAGATCTACCTCATGGGAGGGAACGTGATCTTCGCGACGTCGTCGGATCTCAGGGACTCTCTCGGCGCCTATCTAAAGCAGAGCGCGCTCGTCTCGTCCGCCGAGCTGCGCCTGTCGGTCGACCGGATCGACGCCTCACAGGGCAGGCGCCACGGCGAACTGCTCGTCGAGATGGGAGTCCTGACGCCCGAGCTGCTTCGGCAGATCGTCACCGAGCAGGTGAAAGCCATCCTGAACTCGGTCTTCTCGTGGGAAACGGGCAGCGTGACGTTCGAGGTCGGGGGCTTCCGAAAGGACGAGCTCATCCAGCTCGACGTGTCCACGCCGCAGGCGATTGCCGACGGCATCCGGCTGCTGCCCGATCCGCGCCGTGTCGTCCTCCGTCTCGGGCCGTCATGGACGGTGTTCGACCGTGGCGAGGTGTCCGCCGAGAGCAGTGGGGTCTCCTGGAACGCCGCCGAATTGAAGCTCCTCTCGCTGGTGGACGGGCGGCGCACGCTACGCGACCTCATCACCGCAGGGCCTGGCGACGTTTCGACGAATGCAAAGCTGATCTATGCTTTCTGGGTGCTGCACCTCGTGACGCGCCGCGACGTCAACACGAGCGGCATCAAGCGCATTCAGTGGAAAACGACCTCCGGCGGCCATCCCGTCGCGGGCGGAGGCTCTTCCGGCTGACGGCGCCCGGCATCGAAAGGAAAAGCAGGACTCATGCCTCTATACGAATACCAGTGCAAGAAATGCGGCAAGAAGTCGGAGTTCATCCAGAACTTCTCCGACCCGCACGAGACGAAGTGTCCCCGGTGCGGCGGCTTGCTGAAAAAGCTGCTTTCCTCTCCGGCGGTCCAGTTCAAGGGTTCCGGCTTTTACGCGACGGACTACGCGAAGCCGGGCTCGCGGAGCGAAGACTCGACAGGCGAGAAAAGCGAGAAAAGCGAAGAGAAGAGAGATTCTTCGAAAGGGGAAGAGGGAAAGAGCGGCGCGAGCGAGGCGGGCGCGGATGCGCCGAGCGAGCGGAAGAAGGAGAAAGAGGGAGATTCTTCGAAGGGGAACAGGGAAGGCGGTGGCGAAACGGCCGCGGCTTCGCCAGCTCCCGCTGGAAAGACCTCCCCCGCGCCTTCAAAGAAGAAAAAAGGCGATAGGAAGTAACAGCGGCGTCTCTCGCGCGCGGCCCGACTTTCCATTCTTCCCGCTAAACTCTCTCATGCGCTCTCGTGCCCTCGCGGGCATCCTCGCGTTCTTCGTCTCGGTTTCGGCGCCCGCCCTCTCGGGATCGCCGCAGCGCGGGGCGACAGGCTCCTGGTATCGCTACCCGCTGCCGGGCGCGGAAGTGAAGTCCCTCGTCGCCGACCCGGCCCTGCCCGGCGTTTTCTGGGCGGGCACGGCGCAGGGGGGCATCTACCGGTCTGCTGATGGAGGAGTGTCCTGGACCTCTCCGCCCGGCGGAGCCCCTTTTCCCGGCTACGCGGTCACATCGCTCGTCGCGGATCCGGGTCGGCCTGGAGCCGTCTGGGCCGGACTGACGGGCGTCGTGAAAGGCGGTCTCCTCGCGCGCTCGACGGACCTCGGGAGAACGTTCGAGGTCGTGCGGCGCTGGGAAGACCGCGCCGGTGCACGTGTCGTGGCCGTCTCTCCCCCGGGGCGGAATATTGTTGGCGTAGGCGGTGACTGGGGCATCGAGCTTTCGAACGACGACGGGGTGACATGGCGCGTCTCCGCGCCGCCTTTGGACCCTGGGAGCGGGGTCTCCTTCCTCGCCTTCGATCCTGTCCTCCCGAGCGTTCTCTACTGCGGGTCGTTCCGCCACCCCTTCCGGTCCGTCGACGGCGGTCGAACATGGTCTCGCATCGCAAACGGCATGGTGGAAGACACGGAAGTCTTCGCGATCGACTTTTCTCCCCACGATCCCAACGACTTCTGGGCGGCGACGTGCGGATGGGTTTACCGCACGATCGACGGCGCCGCGAACTGGACGCGCTACCGCGAGGGCCTCGCGGACCGCCGCTCGCAGGCGGTCCGTGTGGACCCCCGGGATTCGAACCGCGTCCTCGTGGGCACGACCGGGGGCCTCTTCGAGAGCCGCGACCGCGGGAAGACCTTCCGCCGCATCTCCGCGGACGTCGTCGTCAACGCCATCGTCTTCGACCCGCGTGATCCCTCCCGCCTCATCGTGGGCACGGAGGCCGACGGCATCCTCCGGTCCGAGGACGGCGGCGTCACGCTCACGGAATCGAACCGCGGCCTCTCGGAGGCGCGCGTGTCGGCCGTGACGCTTTTCCCCTCGGGCCGTGTCGTCGTGGCGCGCGCCGCGGACGGGAAGAGCGGCGGCCTGTGGAGCGTGAACGCGATCACCGGCGACGTGGAGAGGCTCGCGTCGTCTCCGCCCGCGACGGTGCTCTCCCTCGCGTCCGCCGGAGAGGCACTTCTCGCGGGCGCGCCGGACGGAATCTACCGGGCTGTGCGTGCGGGAGCGGCGTTCACGCGCGTCCTCGAGCTCGGGACGCGCGCCTTCGCGTCGGACGGCGACGGGCGGATCCTGGCCGCGACGAACGCGGGTGTTTACGAGTCTGTGAACGGCGGCCGCAGCTGGCGGCGTCTCGGCAGCCTGAAGTCGCGCGTCGAGGACGTGCGCCGCGCGCGCCTTCCCGATCGCGGCCTCAAGACGTGGTCCGCCGACGCCGAGGGGCTCACGCTGTGGTGGGACGGAGCCGACTGGGCGCGGGGGCCCCTGCCGGGCGCGGGGCGGCTGCTGTCGGGGGGGTTCGGGCGGCCGCGCGCCGTCACGCACTTCGTTCCCGAGCCGATCGGTGTAACACTCGCTCAGGAGCGCTCGGTTCTCGTCTTTCGGCCCGAGGACGACGCGGGTGGCGGAGTCTCCGTCACGATGCCGGAGACGGGCCTCGTCGTCGCGGGGTGGGCGGGCGACCCCCGTTCGGCCGCGGGCCTCTACCTCGCGACGATCGGGCGCGGACTCTTCCGCTTCGTGCCGGGGAGCTAGGCAGACTCAGGGTGAAGGGACGCTTGCCGAGACGAACGCGCCGTCGCCACTGCGCTGTCCGGGCTGTGCGCCGTCGTTGACG
>JBBRRY010000022.1:0-63912 GCA_038245905.1 Thermoanaerobaculia bacterium
CGAGCTCCTCGGGCGTCATCGTCACAACGAGGTCGGGCTGCTGCTCTCTGTCTCCACGCATCCCAACAAGGTGCTTCCGCACTTCGCTCTCTTCAAGACTTCGAAAGCTAACTCATCCGACTTTTTCAGCAGCCTGCTAGCCACGCTAGACGAACGCGCGCAGCGGCTGGTCGTCCGGCACATCCTGGACGAGGTTCCGCTGGTCAACCTTGCGGCAGATGTGGGCTACTCAATGAAGACGGTGGGAAAGAAGTATCGGCGCGCGATGGCGCGCCTGAGGCGCGCCGCCGGGGCGAGGCCGACTCGGTCTGCCACCACGGCCCTTTGAAAGGCGCGTTCTAACGCAGCGGATCTGCCACCGCTGCCCTCACCGCCGCGATGACCTCGTCCACCTGCGCGTCCGTCATCGCGGGCCAGAGCGGGATCGTGATGGTGGAGTCGCCAATGAGCTCGGCCTTCGGGAACATGCCACGGCGGAAGCCGAAGCGTTCCCCGTAGAACTTCGTGAGGTGGACGGCGCGGTAGTTCACCGCGACGCCAACGCCGCGGGCCTGGATCCCGGCGAGAACGGAGTCCCGCCTCGCGGGATCGACCCAGATCGTGAAGAGGTGCCGCCCCGACGTCATGCCCTCGGGCACGACGGGGAACGTGATGCCGGGCGTCTCCCGGAACGCCGCCTCGTACCGTCGGCAGATCTCCTCGCGGCGCAAGAGCCGGTCCGCGAGCTTCGGGAGCTGCGGGAGGAGAAGCGCGGCATTCACGTCGGAAAGGTTGTACTTGTACCCGAGACGCTCCATGTCCCAGTGCTCGTATTTTCCGGCATGGCGGTCGGCCGCGTTCTTCGACATGCCGTGCGAGCCGAGCTGCCGGAGGAGCGTTTTCTTCCCTGCGTCGCGCGCCGTGATCGCGCCGCCTTCACCGCACGTGAGGTTCTTCGTCGCGTAGAAGCTGAAGCAGCCGTAGTCGGCGAGCTGCCCGGGCCCGAAGCCGTCGCGCCGCCCCTCGACACAGTGGGCGGCGTCTTCCACGAGAACGAGTGAGTGCCGGTTCGCGATGGCCCGGAGCGCCACCATGTCGGCCATGAGGCCGTACAGGTCGACCGCGACGATGGCCCTCGTGCGCGGCGTAATCGCGGCCTCGACGGCCGCGGGATCGATGTTCGCGGTCGTGGGATCGACGTCGACGAAGACGGGCGTCCCGCCCGCGTACACGACGGCATTCGACGACGAGAGAAACGTCATCGGCGTCGTGACGACCTCGTCTCCCGGGCCGATGCCGGCCGCGAGCATCGCGAGATGCAGAGACGCCGTGGCGTGTGCCGTGCAGACGACCGCGGCAACACCGAGATAGTCCTCGAACGCGCTCTCGAACGCATAGACCTTCTGTCCCGTCGTCAGGAAGAGGGAATCGAGGACGCCGCGGACGGCCGCCTTCTCGTCCTCGCCGAGGGAGTGCCGATAGAAGTCGACGGCCATGCGGGCGTCAGCGCGTCACCGCGGGCGCCATCCCCGCGAAGGCGTCGAGCGTCTCTTTCACCGCGCGGGCGGCGTCCTTCGGTAGCCCGGAGCCCGCCCCCGGCCATTCGGCGACGATCGGCTGAAGCCCCTGCTGACGGAGGACCTCGATTCCCCGCCGGCCCGCCGCAAGTTCGGCCGGCGCGGCATCGCGCGAGAAACCCATGAAAAGCCGCGCTCCGCGGAGCCCGGCCGGATTCGGCGATGTCCCCGGGTCGAACGGCCCGCCGATCGACCCGACTCCCGCGAACGTGCCGGCCGGCTTTCGAGCAGCCACCCGGAAGACCTCCGTCCCGCCGCGCCCGACTCCCACGATAAGGACGGGGAGCTTCTGGTCGCCGGCCTTTGCCCGGGCGGCGGCGACGGCCGCCTCGATCGCCTTTTCGGCGCGCTCGGCCGACCCCCAGCCGAAGCGCCTCCTCGCCGAGCGGCCGGGACCCCGCGGCGCCGCAACGACCATGTGGTGCGAAAGCGCGACGTCCGCGAACGGTCCGCTCACCGTGAAGGGATCGGACTCCTTGTCGTGGAGAAGGAGCAGGACAGCGAGAGCCTTCTCTTTCGGCAAGAGGAAGACGCCCTCTTTCACGACGGCGGCGTCCCCCGCGGCTCGGTTCTTCGCGGCGCCGGACACGATCGAGGCGAACCGCGGCTTGCCGCGGAGCGAACCGAGGTCGGGATCCTTCTCGAGCGAGACGCCGTCGTCGAAACCCGCCGCAATCGCCTTGTCGAGCTGTTGGAACGCGTGATCGGCGCGGCCCGTGCGCGCGTCGAGGCAGGCGAGGTTGTAGGCCGCCGAGGGAAGCTCGCCGCGCTTCCACGCCTGCTCGAAGAAGGCGCGGGCGCGGTCGAGCTGGTTCGCGTTCACGGCGGCGAGGCCGAGACGCTCGAGCTCGAAGGGGTCGGCCACGCCTCCCTCGAGGACGTGCACATCCTCGATTTTCGCCGGGGAGCCGCCCTTCGGAGCCGTACTTCCCGTGGTGACGAGGAGCCCCGGCGCGGTGGCGGGCGCGGGCTTGCGGGTCTGGCCGCCAGCGGGGAGCGAAAGGACAACGGAAACCGCAAGCACGGTGAGAACAGCTTTCATCGGGACGATTGTACGGCCCGTCGACCTCGAGGAGGCGCCGTCAGGACGGCCGGTGCAGCTTCGCGGCGAATCCCCGCCGATAGAGGAGCCGCATCGCCACACGCAGAACAGCGAGCACGCGCGGGTCGTACGGGAACGCGAGTCTCTTCGAAAGGAAGCGATCCACGGGCGCGAGAAGAGGGCGCCGCATCGTGATCGCCTCGACGCGGGTCCATTGTCTCAGCCCCTCGATTCCGTGACGGACGCCGAGACCGCTCGCGCGCCATCCGCCGAGAGGAGACTCCACGACGAAGTAGTTGACGAGGGCGTCGTTCACGATCGCCTGGCCGGAATGCAGGCGGCGCGCGAAGGCCTCGGCCTCGGCGGGCGGTCCGAAGACCGTCGCGTTGAGTCCGAGATGCGTGTCGTTCGCGAGGTGGAGCGCCTCGGCGTTCTCCCAGAAGCGCATGACGGGAACGAGGGGGCCGAACGTCTCTTCGCGCATGACCTCCATATCGTGTGTCGCGCCCGACAGGACCGTGGGCTCGAAAAAGAGGCCGGGGCCGCTCCCCCGCCGCGTACCGCCGACGAGAACACGCGCGCCTTTCGCAACGGCATCGGCGATCTGCCGTTCGACGACCTCGATCTGGCGCACGAACGTCACCGAGCCGAGGTCGTGAGCGCCCCCGGTCGGATCCGGCGGGCCCTGGCGAAGCGCCGCCACGCGGGACACGAGGAGCTGCTCGAAGCGGTCCGCGACCGAGGCGTGCACGTATATGCGCTCCGTCCGGATGCACACCTGGCCCGAATGGATGAAGCTCGACCACGCGGCCGCCTCGGCCGCCCGTTCGAGATTCGCGCCGGGGAGGACGACGAACGGCGACTTGCCGCCCAGCTCGGTCACGCACGGGACCAGCCGCTCGCCGCAGCGCGCGGCGATCTTCCGGCCCGTCGCCACGGAGCCCGTGAACATGACCGCGTCCGCGAGATCGACGAGCGCGGCTCCCGCTGCGCCACGGCCCGTAACGACCTGGAAGACGTCCGGTGGATTTCCCGCTTTCAACCAGAGGTCGCGCAGCACGCAAGACGTCAAGGGCGTGATCTCGGACGGCTTCAGAACAACCGCGTTGCCCGCGAGAAGCGGCGCGACGGCGTCGGCCGCGTTGTTCAGGATCGGAAAGTTCCACGGCCCGATGACGCCCACGACTCCGAGCGGATGCCTCACGAGGCGGGTCTTCTTCGTGAGGAAGAGAAGCGGGTTCCGGGTCTCTTCGGCAAAGGCCCGGCGCGAAAGACGCGCCATCGCCCGGATGAGCTCGCACAGATAGAGGACCTCGAGCCCCTCGGCCTCGTGACGCGGCTTGCCGCTCTCGCGGACGAGCGTCTCGGGCACGAGGGGCGTGTCGAGGACGAGGTCCCGCCACTTCAGGAGCGCCTCGACGCGCTCTCCGAGCTCGAGCGCGGCCCACGCCGGAGCCGCCGCGCGGGCGCGCGCGACCGCCTCGCCGACCGCCGCCGCGTCGAGATCGGGAACCTCGCCCAGGAGCTCGCCGGTCGCGGGAGAGTGGATCTGGATCACGGGCACATCCTACTCGCGGGAGGACGCGGCCGCGCGCCTCCTCCTACCCTGCGCAAGGGCGCGTCAACGCTCCCGCTCCCGGGCCTGAGCGGCTCGCAGCGTCGCGGGCCACTGCACGAGCGGCAAGGACGAAAGACGCGCGTACTCCGGCCGCCCCCCGGCGTGCAAGACCTGCCCGAGGATCTCGCGCGCGAGAGCCTCGTTCCCCGCGTCACGTGCCGCGAGAGCGAGCACGAGGCCGAGGTCCGGCGTGGTCCGCTGCACGGCGGGCAGCGCCCTGATGAAATCCCCGAACGCCTCGCGCCGGCCCGCGATGCGGTAGCCCTCGGCGAGAGCCGTAACTGTTTGCGGCGAGGGGACGCGCCGGTAGAGCTCCTCGCCAAACCGGATCGCCCGGTCGCCGCGGCGCATGTCCTGGGCACGGAGAGCCTGGTCGTAGAGGCAGTCGACGAAGGAAAGGACGGTGTCCGTCTGGCCGGCGCTGCGCGTCAACGACATGCCGAGATGAGGCCAGCGAAACGCGGACGTCAGAAAGACGAGCGCGCTCGGCGGAATCGCCGCCTCCGGCGTCGCGCCCGTCTCCTGTCCCGGTACGTCCGTTCGCCACGGCGGCGTCCGCAAGGCCGTGAGGACGTCGCCCCCGGCGAGCCGCTTCCCAAGGAGCCATGCGTTCACCCGGAGCGGTGAGAGCGCCGCATGGTTCGCGACGTCGTGGATCGACAGCAGCCTCGCGCCGCCCGCCGTGTCGGCCTCGGTCGCGAACGCCGGGAACGTCCGCGCTTCGCTCGCCGTCAGCGTGCGCGGCTTGACGGTCGCGTAGTACCACGTGAGGACAGCGTCGGGCTGAAGAGCACCGAGGGCGTTGACGGCGACGCCGAGGGCGAAGAGGACCGTGAACGCGGCCGCCGGAAATGCCGGCGCTGCCATCGCCGCGGCCGCGGCGAGGAGCGGAATCAGCGGCACGAGGAGCCGGGGGCCCCAACCGGCCGTGCCGTCCCACGACCACCATGCCGCCGTCGTGAGGAGCAGGAAGGCCGAGAAGCCCGCGAGGGCAAGGCCGAGGGCGCGGCGCTCCTTCGTGACGCGCGCGAAGCCCCACGCCCCGAGGAGCGCGAGCGGGAAGTAGAGGAGAAGGCCCTTGTTCGCCCCCACCGTCAGACGCCAGAGACCGTCGAGCGCGGAGTGGCTGAAGCGCTCCCCGCCGTAGGAGGCGAAGGGCCTGCCGAAGCGCGCAATCTCGAACGCGAGCCAGAGCGCGGCGAGCGGTGCGGCCCCACCCAGGAACGCGAAGGCCCGCACGGCGCGCTTCTCGCGCGGCGCCTCCAGGAGAAGGACGGCGAGGACGAGAGGCAGGAGGACGACGAAAACGGACTTCGAGAGAAGCGCCAGGCCCGCGAGCGCCCCGGCCCCCGCCGCGAGGGCAACCGGGCGCCGCGCGCCCGCGCTGCCCGCGAGCGCCCCGCACGCGAACGCGCCCCCGACGCAGGCGGCCTGGAGCGGCTCGGACCAATCCGACGACACATAGGCCCACAGCGGCGAGGCGAGCGCCGTCGCGAGCACGGCATGCCGGACGCCCTTCGCCGCCGCCCCGCAGGCGCGGGCCAGCCAGCCGGCCGCGAGGGCCGCGAGAAGGACGAGAAGGATCTGCTCCAGGACGAAGAGCGTCTGCGACGCCCCGGTCCCGAAGGCGTCCTCGAAGGCGCCCGCGACGGCCGCGACCGGCGCCCGGACGAACGAAGGCCCCATCCCGTAGCGGGTCACGGCGTCGCCCGCGGGTCTCAGGATGTCGACCGGATGGCCGATCGCGATGCCGATTTCGCCGAGAGAGGACATCGCATACGCGGTGCGCGTCATGATCTGCCCGTCCGTGACGAGGCCGAAAACGCGCTCGTCGGCCGTGAGGGCGAGGACGAGGGCCGAGAGGCCGAGCGCGAAGAGGAAGGGGCGGCGTTCGGCGAACCGGGCCATGGGGTGCTAGATCGTCACCTGGATCGGGAGGATGACCGTCTGGAGCCCCTCGAACTGGAGACGGCGCTGCACCGCGAACGGGGTCTGGTTGTGCAGAAATCGGTTCGCGAGGTTCTCGTTCGGGAAGATGAGCTTCGACGTGAAGAAAACCGGGCGGTCGTAGCGTTCCTTCACCCTCTGGCAGAGCTCGACGATCTCGTCGAGCAGGTCCGTGCCGATGGCCGAATCCTGCTCGGCGTGCATTCCGAGGCCCTCGGCGAACTCGACGTACCGGTCGAGATCCTGCTCCGTCTCCTTCTTGAGGTTCTCGACCTCGCTCGCGCCCTTGAACTTGGCCGAATCGAGGACGCCCACCGACAGGAAGACGGCGTTCGTGAAGTAACGCGGGAAGTATTTCTGGACCTGGAGGAGCGAGTGGATGCCGAGCCCGTTGAAGCCCGAGACGAGGAAGACGGCCGTCGGCGTGTTGCGCGGAACGGGCGCGCCGGCCTTCCTCGTGAAGCCCGAATCGCCCGGCTTCGACTTGGGCAGCGTCGTCAGGACGTCGTCCACGCGTTTCATGAGGAGACGGACCGAATTGTAGTGCCGCCGTATGGCGAGGCACAGGGCCACAACCGCGCCCGTGATGACGACCGTCATCCACGCGCCCTCGCGGAATTTCAGCGCCGTCGAGACGATCAGGATCGTCACGGAGATGAAAAGACCGGCTCCGTTCACGGCGAAGCGCCGTCCCCAGCTGCTCTCCGATTTCCGTACCTTCCACCAGTGCACGCACATGCCGAGCTGGGAGAGCGTGAACGTCAGGAAGACGTTGATCGAATACATGAGGACGAGGACGTGGATCGAACCGCGAGCGTAGACGAGCATCCCGATCGCGGCGGCTCCCATCAGGATCACGCCGTTCTGCGTGACGAGACGCTCCGAAAGGAGGCTGAAGCGGTGCGGCACCCACGAGTCGATCGCCATGTTCGCGAGGACGCGCGGGCCCGCCAGGAAGCTCGACTGAGCGGCGACGAAAAGAAGCAGGCCCTCGGAGACGAGGAGCACGAACACGAACGCGGCCGAGACGCCGCCCGTACCGAACAGCTCGCTCGAGAGGATGTGATACAGCGCGGCATTCAGCGTCGCGCCCTCGGCCTTCCGCACGTTCGCGAGGAGGTAACACAGGATCAGGCCTCCCGCCATGAACGAAAGGGAGACGGCCATGTACAGCATCGTCCGCTTCCCCGTCTTGACCCGCGGCTCGCGCAGGATCTGCAAGCCGTTCGAGACCGCCTCGATCCCCGTGTACGTTCCTCCGCCGAGGGAGAACGCCTTCAGGAGAAGCATGATCGTGCCCCACGCGCCCAGCTCCATCCACGTGGACCTCGTTTCGTGCACGGTCTGCGCGACGAGCTCCGGGACCGCCCCGACGTGGCGGAACATGCCGAAGAGCACGATCCCGACGTGCGAGACGAGGAACGCGAGAAAGATCGGGAGCAGCACCTGGATCGACTCTCGAACACCACGCAGATTCAGGAACACGAGCACGACGACGGAGATCAACGCGTAGACGAGCTGGCGGGAGGGAGAGACCTCGCCGAAAAAAGAACAGAGCGCCGCGATGCCCGCGGCGCAGGATGTCGAGATCGTGAGGACGTAGTCGATGAGGAGCGCGGCGCCCGAAACGAGCCCGGCCTTCTCGCCGAGAAGGTGCGTCGCGACGAGGTAGCCGCCGCCTCCGGACGGGAACAGCTCGATGAGCTGGGCATAGGACGCGGAGATCAGGACGACCGTGAGCGCCGTTGCAACCGCGAGGAACACGGCGAGGTGCGTATGCGTCCCGAGGGCGAGGAACGCCTCTTCGGGGCCGTACGCCGAGGACGACAGCCCGTCCGCTCCCAGGCCGACCCATGCGAGGAAGGCGACCAGGGACATCTGATGGAAAATCTGCGGATCGAGTGGGTCGCGGCTCTTCCCGAGAAAAAACCGCTTGGTGAGTTCCCGAAACGGCACGACCCCTACGAGTATATCCAACCCGCCGGAAAGTCATCGGGACAGCTACAATCGACCCGGATGACCGTCCCCGCGGGAAAATTCTCCGACCACCTGTCCGACGTTTACTTCACCGACCTGAAGCTCCCGCACTCCGTGAGCGCGGGCATCGCGGGCTGCGGTTTCATCCGGGCGACGCCCATCCAGGCGGCGACGCTGCCCATCCTCCTCGCCGGGCAGGACGTCGCCGCCCAGGCCCAGACCGGCACCGGTAAGACCGCCGCCTACCTGATCGCGATCTTCGCGCGCTTCGTGCGGACGAAGCGACACAAAGCGTCGCCGAACCCGCGCGCCCTAATCGTGGCGCCGACGCGCGAGCTGGCCGTGCAGATCCAGGAGGACGCCAAGGCGCTCGGACACTTCCTCAAGCCCCGCATCGTGACGGTCTTCGGCGGAATCGACTACGGGCGCCAGCGCGACCAGCTGCGCGCGGGCTGCGACCTCCTGATCGGAACACCCGGGAGGCTCCTCGATTACGAGCAGCAGGGCGCGACGTCGTTCGGCGAGGTGGAATCGCTCGTCGTGGACGAGGCGGACCGTCTCTTCGACCTCGGTTTCATCAAGGACCTCCGGCGCATCCTGCGCCGCTGCCCGCCGCCCGGCCGCCGACACTCGATGCTCTTCTCCGCCACGCTCTCTCTGCGCGTCATGGAGCTCGCGTACGAGCACCTCAACGACGCACGCAAAATCGAGATCCGACCCGAGCAGATCACGGCCGACCGCGTCACACAGGTTCTCTACCACGTCTCTCAGCGCGAGAAAATCCCGCTTCTCCTCAACCTCCTGCGCCGGGAGGGCGTCGAGCGCACGATGCTCTTCGTGAACACGAAGCGGTTCGCGGAGCGCCTCGTCTCGAACCTCGAAAGGCACGGTTTCAAGATCGGCGCGCTCACGGGGGACATCCCGCAGCCGCGGCGCCTCAAGATCCTCCAGGACTTCAAGAGCGGAGTCCTTCCCCTCCTCGTGGCGACGGACGTCGCGTCGCGGGGGCTCCACATCGACGGCGTCACGCACGTCATCAACGTCGACCTTCCCCAGGATCCCGAGGACTACGTCCACCGGATCGGGCGCACCGCGCGCGCCGGGCAGGCCGGAAAGGCGATCTCGCTCGCGGACGAGGACTATGTGTTCTCGCTCGACGCGATCCAGCGCCTCATCGGCATGAAAATCCCGGTGGAACATCCGGACGACGCCCTCTTCACGCAGCCGAAGCCAGAGAAAGAACCGAAGATTTCTTTGAAGGTGAAGAGGGACGAGCCGGAGCCTGTCGCGGCGGCCGCGCCGCTGGAGACGGTGGAACGGCGTCCGCCTCCCCCGCCACCCGAGCGTCCCTCTCCGCGCGAGGCCGTCGTCACGGCCCCGCCCCCTTTCGAAGAAATTCCGTCTCCGGTCTCGACCTTCGAAGGAATCCCCGCATCCGAATTCTCCGAATCCCCTGCCCTTCCCGCGGACTTCTGGACGCGCGAGGCGTTCGGTCTCGCGGTGCCGATGGGAGGATTCGGGGACGAGCCCGCCGAGCCTCCGCCTCCGCCCGCCGAGCCCGGCGGCGCGCCGAAGCGCCGCAGGCGGCGCCGGGGGCGGCGCGTCGCGCCCCGGGTCGAGGCGAGCGCCCCGGCTTGATCGCGTCGTTCCCGGTTCCTACAGGATCGACTTCAGGAATTCCTTGTTCGTCTTCGTCTTCGCGAGCTTCGAGAGCAGGAGCTCCATCGCGTCGATCGGCTTCACGGACGAGAGCGCCCGCCTGAGCTTGTGGATCTTCGGCAGCTCGTCGACGTCGTAGATCTTCTCTTCCTTGCGGGTGCCGGAGGCCGGGATGTTGATGCAGGGGAAGATGCGCCGCTCGAAGAGGCCGCGATCGAGGATGATCTCGCTGTTCCCCGTGCCCTTGAATTCCTCGAAGATGACGTCGTCCATCCGGCTCCCCGTGTCGATGAGACACGTGGCGACGATCGTGAGCGAGCCGCCGCCCTCGTGGTTTCGGGCACCGCCGAAGAAGCGGCGGGGCTTTTCCATCGTTCGGGCGTCCATGCCGCCCGAGAGGATTCGGCCGCTGCCGCGCTGTTCGTTGTTGTAGGCGCGGCTCATGCGGGTGATCGAGTCGCAGAAGATGACCACGTCCTGGCCGATCTCGACGAGGCGCTTCGCCCTCTCGAAGGTGGCTTCCGAGACCGCGATGTGGTGGGCGGCGTTCAGGTCGCTCGGCGAGGCGACGACCTCGCCCGTGATCGACCGCTGCATGTCGGTCACTTCCTCGGGCCGCTCGTCGACGAGGAGCATGAAGATCTTCACGTCCGGGTTGTTCTTCGCGATGGCGTTCGCCATCGTCTTCAGGAGGAACGTCTTCCCGGCCTTCGGGGGCGCGACGATGAGACAGCGCTGACCGCGGCCGATCGGGGCGACGAGGTCGAGGACCCGGCCCGAGATTTCGTCCGGTGTGGTCTCCATCCGAAGACGCACGTCAGGATCGACCGAGACGCCCTTGTGGAACTGGATGTACTTGCCGCGATATTCCGCGGGATCGAGGCCTTCGATCGCCAGGATCTTCTGGACCATCGGACCCTTCCCCCCCCGCGATACGGCCTCGGCCTCCACGAGGAGCCCGTCCTCGAGATCTTCGGATTCCACGAGGAACTTCGGAAGAAGGGGATCCCCCCGTTCCGCGAAGTAGGTCTCTGAGGAGACGAGCGTCCCGGAATGGTCGCCGTGCAGCTTGACGACGCCCTTGACCGTCGTGCGCGGTTGATTCGCAGCGGCCGCAGGCTCGACACGGACCGCGTACCGGCCGCGCGCTTCGGGGGAGACTCCCTCGGCCACGGCCGGGGCGCCGCCTTCCGCAGGGCCACCGGGCCCGCGCCCACGTCCGCGGCGGCGACGGCGGCGGCGGCGGCGGCGGAACGGGTCGAACGCGTCCTCTGGGGACGCCTCCCCCGGGGACGCCTCACCCTCGCCGGCCGGCAGCCGTTCGGCCGAGCCGCCCTCTAGGGCCTCACCCTCGTCGCTTTCGCGCCCGGCGGGATCGGCCTCGAAATCGCCGTCGGCGTCGACCACCCGCGGGTCGTCGTCGGGCGCCGTCAGGACTCTGTCCTTCGGGTTCATCTCACTCAATCGGTCCTCCGGGGTTGGCTCCTCGTGGCGAGCCAACGGACTTCCCTCGTAGCCTCCGGTCGAAGACGGCGTTCCGTGGTGAACGCACGCATCTTCCATTTTCCGGACTTCGGGCCCTTGACTTGGGTTCTCCCTGGCGGGGCGGCGCGGTTTCGTCGCCTTCTCGGCTTCTCTCGCCGTCGGCTCCGGTCTCACGGCGCCGTGGGGCTCCGACGTTCGGGGCCGCCCTGCAGAACCGAATGCTACGCCAACCTTCTTGGCCGCGTCAATCCGGCCACTTTCCGCGACAACCGGGCCGGAACGGACCGTGCATCCCTGGCCGCTACAATGCCCAACGTGACACGCATGACCTCTCTCCGCCGCTCCCTTCGATTCATTGCCGCCTCTGTCGCCCTGTCCGCTTCTCTGGCGCGTGGGCAGACGCCGACACCGACACCGACGCCCACGGTGACTCCCACGCCTACTCCCACGCCGCGCTCCGTCCCGGGCGGCTCCCAGATCTACACGTTCACGGGCGCGGGAGCCTACGACGGCTCGAACCTCGTGAAAGACTCGAGCGGCGCGGTCTGGGCCGTGTCCGCCGCGGAAAACGCGATCTCCCGCATCTCCGCGGACCGCACGAAGCTTTCGCGCTGGATCATGGCGAAAGACAGCGCTCCGAGCTCGCTCCTCGCCGACTCGGACGGAACGTTCTGGGTGACGGAGCTCGGCGGCTTCAAGGTCGCGCATTTCGACCCCGCGAGCGGAAACGTCACGGAGTACGTAGACGGCACGCGGCGGCCCACCGCTCTCGTGAAACGGCCAGACGGCAAGTTCTGGCTGCCCGAAACCGGCGGCCTTCTCGCGCTGTTCGACCCCGATGCTCCGAGCTTCGTCTACTACCAGACGCCAGGCGTTTTCTACCTCTCCTACCCGTCGCAGGACCCCGACGGGACGCTCTTCTCGCTCGACTTCATCTATGGGTCGATCGTGAGGTGGGCGCCCGACCTGTCGACGGCGCGGGTCTGGACGATTCCCGACACGTCGTTCTCCCCTTCGAAGATCGTGCGCCTCGCCGACGGCAAACTCTGGATTTCCTTCTTCGGCTCGGCGGAGCTCGGGCGCTTCGACGACGCGACGGGCATTCTCGACATCTTCGCGCTCGACTCGTCGAACCTTCCCTTCGACCTTCGCAGCTACCGCGGGCTCGTCCTCTATTCCGACCTCGCCGGACAGATCGGTTTCCTCGACCCGACGAAAGTCGTCCCCACGACCTCGACGACCCTGACGTCGGCCGACGTCGTGCCGACCGTCCGCTCGACCTTTCCGACGACCGCGGCCACGAGCGCGCTCACGTTCGACGAGCAGGATCTGATCCCGCCCGTTCCGGGATTCGACCTGGGAAGCGGTCTTCCCGGCCTTGCGCAGATCCTCGTGAACAACGGGAACGCGCTCTGGGGCATGCTGATCGACGAGGTGCGAGGCCGCATCTTCTTCGGAACGACGGGCGCAATCGGCATCCTGGGGCCCCCACCGCAGATCGACGTCCGGGATCTCTACCTCACGTCCGCCTCCGCCGCGGCCCTCTCCTCGGACCCTGCCCGCGCATACCGCACCGGCATCGTCACCTGGAACCGCGGGACGCCCGACGCCACCGGGGCGACGCAGGCCCTCAGCACGATCCAGCGGATCCTGCCCGACGGGTGGATCGCCGGGCTGTCGGGCACCACGACGCAAGCTGTGCCGGTAGGAACGCTCCTCTCGCAGGAAGACGTCGTCGGCACCGACATGGATTCCGCCGGCGTCTTCGGCGGCCTTCAGATCACGTCGAACCTTCCGGACGATATGTTCGCCTGGTCGCGCGTCTCGGTTCCGGCGCCCGGCGGCGGGACCCTGGGATACGCCGCGAACGCCGCGAAGGACGCGGCCGGCCTCGGTGCGGGCGACACGGGATTCCTGTTTGCCTCCCCGGACGCGGCGCAGCGCACGATCGCGGGCCTTCTCGTCACGCAGCCGTCGACGGGCACGATCTCGATCGTCGACCAGAGCGGCGTCACGAAGGGCACCTACGCGTACGACTGGCCGGGAGGCTATCGGATCCAGGGCACGTCGATCTTCGACGCCTTCGCTCTCCCGCCTCTCCCGTCCGCGCGCATCGTCTGCACGGTGACGACGGGACGGGTGCTGCTGTTCGGCACCGCCCTTGATCCCGTGAGCGGCGACGGGGCGAACCTCGGCGCCATCAGATCGGGTGACATCACCCAAGGGCTCCAGATTACCGGCTTTGCGCGCGGCGGAGGGCTGACCTCCACGCTCCAGGTCTTCAACCCCGGCACGATTCCGGCGCACGTCAGTCTTGCCATCCGCGTGGCTCAGCCCGTGGACGGGCCCGTGCTCCCACCGGCCGCTCTCGCGGCGACGGCCACCGTCCCGCCCGGGACCGTGGCCACGCTCGACCTGAGCGACGCCGGTGGGGCGGTCGCGGGCACGCTCGACATTTTCTCGAACCAGCCGGTCGCGGCCTTCGCGACGTTTAGAGCCACGCTGCTCTCGGGCGGAAGCGCCGTCTTCACGGCCCCCGCCGTGTTCTTCGCGTCTCCCACGGCCGTCTCGCCCGGATCGCGCGGTGTCTTCCTCGCGGCCACGCAGAACGACGCGTTTTCGTCGACGATTCAGCTCACGAGTACGTCCCCGAATCCCGGCGATGTGACCGTGAACTTCGTCGGCGCCGACGCGAAGGTCACCGGCAGCCGCACCGTGACGGTTCCGCCATGGGGCGTCGTCTCGCTTACGGGCTCCCCGGCCGGCGCCGCCACCGATCTCGGGCGCGTGGACGTCGTGCCGGCCGACGGCACGACGCCGTTCCTCATGGTCCTCCTCCGGCAGGACAGGCGGACACGCGATACCGACGTCATTCTGCCGATTTTGGTCGCGAAGTAGAGAGCGGGACGAGGAAGATCCCATAAAGCTCTCTGGACTTCTGCCCCTCGGAATTCTCTGTGCCCTCGGCGCGGGCGACCCCTCCCGCGCCGACGAAGGCGTCGCGACGGGCGTCGGGAACCGTTTCTCCCAGACCTCGACGCCCCTCACGAACGACAAGGGCGCGCTCGAGTGGGCCTTCACACACCGCTTCAACCAGGACGTCAAAGACGCGGGCGGCGGCAGCCTGGGCGGCCTCGACTCAGGCTCAGCCGTCGGCTTCGGTATCGACTACGTCTTCGTTCCGAACGTCGCGGTCCAGGTCACCCGCGTCAACAACTACGCGGACTACGAGTTCGCGCTCAAGGCGACTCTCGTGCGGCCGCAGTCGTCCTTCCCGCTGGGCCTGGGCGTGCGCGGCGGTCTCGACTGGCGCACCGCCGCATACGCGCCGAGGGAGTCGAGCGCCTTCGGCCAGGTTCTCCTCTCGTACACGATCGCGAACCGCGTCACGGTCGCGGCGGCGCCGAGCTACACGAAGAACACGCAGTTCCAGACGGACGTCTTCAACGTGCCCGTCGTCCTGCAGCTCAAGATCACGAAGTCGATCTCCCTCATCGCCGAATTCGTCCCGAAGAAGAGCTTCCTGCCGGACTCGGTGGCCCAGTGGACGGTCGCGGTCGAGAAGCAGGTCTTTCATCACCGGTTCGCCGTGTGGATCGGGAACACCCAGGCCACGACCGTCGATCAGTACATCGGCGGCGACTACGGCGGCGGCATCACGGACAGGAACATCAAGATTGGGTTCAACCTGAGCCGCGCCTGGGACCTGTTCCCGCCGAAGTGACGTCAGCGCGTCGCATCCTTCTGGCTCAGCAGCTTGAGCAGGTCGTCGAGCGGTTTTTCGAGGTACTTCGGCAACTCGCCGCGAGCGCGGGCCTCGACGAGGATCTTCGCGACCTTCGCCGCACCATCGCGCGAGGCCGCGAGGACTTTCGCGAAGCGGGGATCGCCGCGGAGCAGCTGCATGTCCGGATCGAGGATCAGCCAGTCGTAGGCGGGCAGATCGCCATCCTTGACGTACCGGAGAAGGAGGCGGATCGCTTCATCCGTTCGGCCCAGGCGGGCCAGCGCCGGGGGGACGAGCTGCACGCCGAGCGCAATCCAATCGGTCCCTCCCGCGAGGGCCTGCGGAACGACGTATGGCTCCAACTTCGCGATCGCGCCGGCATCCCGCTCGGCGACCGCGACCAGGAACCTGATCTGGCCCCACATCTGGCTGATGGCGCCCTCGGGGTGTTCGAAGAACCGCGGCTCCCAGGGCGACAGCGTCTTCCGCGCCTCTTCGATCCTGCCGGACTTCAAGAGCACATAGCCCCGAGCGACCACACACGTCCAGGCGTCGGGCTCGACCAGCATCGCGCGGTCCAGGTACGGAAGGGCCTCCTCCGGATGCCCGAGACCGCCCGAAGCGAAGGCCACGTTGCTGCTTGCCGGGAGATAGAACGGGTCGACCCCGACCGCCCAACGGGCCGCGGCTCCGGACAGGGAGAGCGTGCCCGGGTCTTGCACGGAGTTCGAGACGGCCATGTGGCTGAAGGCGTCGCGGGGCGAGAACGTGGCCGCCTTGAGCGCGTATTCGAGCAGACGTTCCGGGTCGTTGTCGTCTCCCCACCAGCCGACGGCGTTGAGGGTCGCCCACGCCTCGCCAGATCGCGGGTCGAATGCGACAGCGCGGCGAGCCCACGATTCCGCGTCCTTCAGCGCCCCGCTCGCGGTACCTTCGGCCTCGATCCGGAACTCGTAGAGTCTCGCGATCTGGGCCGCGGCGCTGGCCGACGAGGGATTGCTCTCGAGGGCGCGCTTGAACGCTGCGACACCGGCATCGAAGTCCGGCGGGCGGTGGAGATTGTTGTAGCGGTTCGAGAAGTACGCGCCCTCGCGCAGGGCCAGCTCGAATTCGGATGAAACGGCGCTCGTCGGAATCGCCGACGCCGCCGGCCTCACCGCCAGACGGATCCCGTCCGCCGCCTGGCGCGCCAGTTCGTTGTAAGACTCCCGGGGACCCTCGTACTGCATTCCCCACCGAACGCGTCTCGTCCCCGCGTCGACGAGCTGGACGTTGAGGGCGAATCGTCCCGGCGACGTCGTGATGGACGTCACGATGAAGCTCGAGACCTGGTACAGGGCGGCCAGCTTCGTGAGGTCGCCCTTGACCTTCTCCACCTCGAGGCTCGACGGCGGCACCTTCGTGTCGAGGCCTTCGACGCGCGAAAGGAGAGTCGAGATGGTCCCGGGGACGGCGTCCGTGAGGAAGGCCACCTCGGGCGCGCCATAGACGATGCAAGGCAGCGCGAGGATGGCGGGCAGACCGCTGGAGGCGGCCGAGTGTTTCCGGCTGGCGAAGATCAGCGCCCCGGTGACGGCCAGCGCCAGAAAAAATGCCGCGCCCAGCGACTTCCCGTGACGATGCAGCCATACGCCGGCCGGAGACATCGGGACCGGCCGCTTCGTCGTCGAGACCTCGGAGAGAGCCTCGAGCGCGAAGACGACGTCGCGAGCCGACTGGAAGCGACTGTCCGGTTCCTTTTCGAGGCAATGCCGGACGACGTTCTCCAACCCCGCCGACACGCTCCGGTTCGTCTCGGAAAGGTCCGGAGGATCCTCGCGCAGAATCGCCGTCAAGATCTCGGCGACCGTGTCTCTCTGGAAGGGGCGCTTCCCCGACAACATCTCGTACAGGACGACACCGAGGGAGAAGAGATCGGATCGGGCGTCCACGGGCCGCCCACGGACCTGCTCGGGGGACATATAAGCCGCGGTGCCGAGGCCGGTGCCCGGCTGCGTGGCGCTCGCCGTGGGCGTCTCAGTGTCGACGCCGGAGGTTTCGGTCGACGGAAGGAGCTTGGCGATGCCGAAGTCGAGGATTTTGACGTGCCCGTCTTTCGTGACGAAGATGTTCTCGGGCTTGATGTCGCGGTGGACGATTCCCTTCTCGTGCGCCGCCGCTAAGCCCTGCGCGACCTGGATGATCCAGTCGACGGCTTTCTTCGACGGCACAGGAGCGCCGAGCTTTTCCCGGAGCGACTCGCCCTGAAGGAGCTCCGACACGATGAACGGGCTTCCCTCCTGTGTGCCGACATCGTGGACAACGAGGATGTTGGGGTGATTGAGCTGTGCGGCGGCGCGGGCTTCCTTCTCGAAACGTGAGAGCCGTTCGGGATCGGAGGCAAACCGAGGGTGGACGACCTTGACGGCGACGTCTCTCCCGAGACGGGTATCCCGCGCCCGGTAGACCTCACCCATCCCACCGGCGCCGAGAGGCGCGACGATCTCGTAAGGCCCCAGACCCGTGCCGGGAGCAAGCCCCATCCGCACACCTCGGGTGCTCTACGATGGCTCATGGTCACGGGAAGCGCAACCGCGGTGAAGGAGGCGGCGGCCTCAGGGCGCGGGCGTCCGGCGGGGCGCTTCGGGCGCCCACGTCGAATCCGGCGCGACGACCCAGTTGTGGTCCGTCTGCGGCCTCACGGTGCCGAGCTTCTTGAGGCGCTCGATGAGAAGCTCGCGAATCTCGTCGGGGAACTCCTTGACGACCTTTGCGCCCTTGAGCGCCTTGTACCCGCCCGAGCCCTGTGCGCGGTAGGCGTTCACGGCGAGCGTGAAGCGGTCGGACGGCTGCACGGGCCGGCCCTTCCAGGCGAGATCCTTCACGCGCGAGCCGACAGGCGCCGTCGGGTCGATCCGGTACGCCGCGCCCTGCACGACGTCGAAGTTGTAAGGGATCATCTTCTCCTTCGGCGTCAGGACGAGCTTCCCGCCCTCCCACTGCGCGGCGCCGTAGAACTCGGCGGCGTGTTCGAGGCAGGCCTTCAGCGTCGCGCCGTCGATCTCGATCTCGACGAGCTGGTTCTCGTACGGGTAGAGCGTGTAGACGTTTCGCACCTTGATCGGGCCCTTCCGGAAGCCCTCGAAGCGTCCCGGAAGGAGCGATGTCATCGAGAGGTCGGCGCCCGTCGCCTCGCGCATCGTGTTATTCACGAAATCGAGGAGGGCGGTGTCCTCGAGCCGGGCCCGGGCGCCCGGAAAGTCCTCCTCGGCGGTCGCGATCACGGTGTCCATGTAGGCGCGCGCCGCGGCGTCGTGCGGCGCCGCGATCGCGGCGATCGCCGCGTCGGTCGCGACGGAGGCGTCCGAGGGAAGAAGCGCGGCCGAGACGTCCGTGACGGCCACCTTCCCGCCGTCCCTCTCGAACGTGACGTCCACGCGCGCGAGGACGTCTCCCCAGCGGCCCGGCTGGATCATCGGGACGCCGTTCAGCCGCGTGAGCGGGATCCGCCGGTGGGTGTGCCCCGTGAGGAGGAGGTCGATGCCCGGGACCTTCGAGAGCGCGACAACGCGGTTCTCGTCATCCGTGCCGTCCGGCACGCCGGTTCTGAGGTCCACCTCGGGGCCGCTGTGAATCAGGGCGACGACGAAATCGCATCCTTCCTTCCCGCGAAGGACGGGTACGAGCCGGGCGGCCGTCTCGACAGGATCTTCCCAGCGCAGGCCAGGCCGGTTGCGCGCGGGCTCCCAGTTCGGGATGTTCGGCGTCGTGAGACCGAGGATTCCGATGCGGATGCCCGCGACCGTCTTCACGAGGTACTCCGGAAACGCGGCGGACCCGTCCGAGACGTTTCGCGTGTTCGCCGACAACCAGGGAAACGTGGACTCCTTCTGAGCCTTGCGGAGGACGGCGAGGCCGAAGTTGAACTCGTGGTTCCCGACGGACATCGCGTCGTACTTGAGCGCGCTCATCGCCTCGACCATCGGATCGGGACCCTTCGACGGGTCCTTCGCGTGCAGAAACTCGATCGGCGTTCCCTGGATCGTGTCGCCCGCGTCGAGGAGGAGGACGTTTGACGTCTCCTTGCGAATCGCGGCAACACGCGAAGCCACGCGCGCGAGGCCGTCGTCGGCCGGCTGGGCGCGCTGGTAGTCCCAGGGGAGCAGGTGCCCGTGGAGGTCCGTCGTCTGAAGGATCGTGACGACGACGCGTTCCGCCCCGGCCGCGTGGGCGGCGGCGAGCAGGCTCAGGACGGCGGCCGGAACGACCCACCGGAGACGACGTGAAGACCTCAAGGCCTCCGATTATTAGCATATTCTCCGCGCTCATGCTGGTGAAGCGCCTCCCGCCCGCTCCCGTGCCCGAGACGCTCGCCCGCCTCGAGCACCTTTACGGCGAAGCGGGCTGCTCGCTCGACTTCGGGCGGCCGCTCGAGCTCCTCGTCGCGACGATTCTCTCGGCGCAGTGCACGGACGCGCGCGTGAACATGGTGACTCCCGAGGTCTTCCGGCGCTTTCCGGACGCGGCGGCGCTCGCGGCGGCTCCGCCGGGCGCCCTCGAGAGCGTCATCCGCTCGACGGGCTTCTTCAACGCGAAGGCGAAGTCCCTCCGCGGGATGGCGAAGGCGCTCGTCGAGAAGCACGGCGGGGTGGTGCCCCGGACGATGGCCGAGCTCCACGCGCTGCCCGGCGTCGGGCGCAAGACCGCGAACGTCGTCCTCGGAAACGTCTGGGGCACGCCCGACGGCGTCGTCGTCGACACGCACGTGGGCCGCCTCGCGCGCCGACTGGGATGGACGAAACACATGGACCCCGTGAAGGCCGAGCGGGATCTCAACAAGATCATCCCGAGGGAGCGCTGGACCTGGATCAGTCACGCCCTCATCCTCCACGGACGGCGTATCTGCTCCTCGCAGCGGCCGAAATGCGACCTCTGCACGCTGGCGGACATCTGCCCGAAGGTGGGCGTGGATACGAAACTGGATCAGAGAAAGAAAGAGAAGATTTCTTTGAAGGTGAAAAGGACGGGACGCCGATGACGCCTCCCGGAGTTGGTTCCATCGAAGTCATCTGCGGATCGATGTTCTCGGGCAAGTCCGAGGAGCTGATCCGCCGCCTGACGCGCGCGCAAATCGCGCGGCGCCGCATCCAGGTGTTCAAGCCGAAGATCGACGACCGCTACTCGGAGGCCGAGGTGGTATCGCACGGGGGACTCCGGCTCCTCGCCATCGCCGTCGCGTCCTCGGCCGACGTGCTCGAGAGGACCGACGCGCGCACGGAAGTCGTGGGACTCGATGAAGTTCAGTTCTTCGATGCCGGGATCGTGGACGTCGCGAGCCGTCTTGCCGATCTCGGCAAGCGGGTCATCGCCGCGGGCCTGGACCAGGACTATCTCGGAAGGCCGTTCGAGCCGATGCCGGCCCTCATGGCTGCGGCCGAAGAGGTCATAAAGACGCGCGCCATCTGCGTGCGCTGCGGGCAGCCCGCGAGCCGGACGCAGCGTCTCGTGGAGTCCACGGAGCGGGTCGTCGTGGGCGCCGCGGGTCTCTACGAAGCGCGCTGCCGGCGCTGCTTCGAGCCCGGCGTCGCGTCCGCCGCTGGCTCGCTCCCCTTCCCGGAAGACGGGGACGGGACTCGTTCAAACACCTGACGAATCAAGGCTTCGAAGGAAACCCAGAGGTTCTGTGGGTTGCCCTGTGAATTTCGATGTGCAAAAGGCCGAGGATTCCGCGCTGACGGCTTTCTCCGGAACTTTGCACAAGTTCGGGTGCAACCCAGAACCTGCTTTCTGACAGTCACTTGCGCCTGACGCCCCGTGTAAGAACGGCGCAAACCCCCTTCCCGCGCGGGTTCGGGCGAATTACACAGCGGCGGGTCGGCTTTCCATGCGGTTCGGAGCCTCTTACACCTCGCCAAACCCGCATGGAATGCCGGTTTGGCGTGCTCCGGAGGCCGGGGACGGGCTCACCAAGCCGTAGTTTCGTGGTGCTCGCCGAAGACCGAACGCAGGGATTCGACGATCTCTCCGAGCGTGACGAGCTCCGTCACCGCCTCCACGATCGGAGGCATGAGGTTTCGCCCCTCGCGGGCCGCTTCGACGAGCGCCGTGCGCCGCTTTTCCACGGCGGCCGCATTGCGGCGCGCGCGCAGGGCCTCGAGGCGCGCGATCTGATCGGCCTCCACGCCCGCGTCGACGACGAGAGTCGGGATCGCGCGCACCTCCGGCGACACGAACGCGTTGACGCCGACGACGACCTGCTCTCCGCTCTCGATCGCGCGCTGCGCTCGCCACGCGCTCTCCTGGATCTCGCGCTGGAAGAACCCGGCCTCGATGGCTTTCAGGGCGCCGCCCATCGCGTCGATCTTCCGGATGAGGGCGCCTGCGCCGTCGACGAGGCCCGCCGTCAACGCTTCGATGGCCCACGAGCCTCCGAGCGGATCGACGACGCGCGCGACTCCCGTCTCGTGCGCGATGACCTGCTGGGTTCGGAGCGCGAGGAGAGCGGACTCCTCGGTCGGGAGCGAGAGCGCCTCGTCCTTCCCGTTCGTGTGGAGGGACTGGGTCCCCCCGAGCACCGCCGCGAGGGCCTGGAGGGCGACGCGGACGACGTTCACGTCGGGCTGCTGCGCGGTGAGCGTTGAGCCCGCCGTCTGGGTGTGAAAGCGCATCGCCGCCCCGCGTGGGTCCGTGATGCCGAACCGCTCGCCGACGAGCCAAGCCCAGAGCGTCCGCGCGGCGCGGAACTTTGCGATCTCCTCGAGGAAGTCGTTATGGACGTTGAAAAAGAAGGACAGCCGGGGCGCGATCGCGGCGGGGTCGAGGCCCGCGGCGCGCGCGGCGGCCAGGTATTCGAGCCCGTCCGCGAGCGTGAACGCGATTTCCTGCACGGCAGTCGCTCCCGCCTCCCGGATGTGGTAGCCCGAGATCGAGATGGTGTTCCAGCGCGGGACGTTCTCGAGGCAGAACGCGAAGACGTCGGTCACGAGTCTGAGAGACGGCTTCGGCGGGAACGCGTAGGTCCCGCGGGCCGCGTATTCCTTGAGAATGTCGTTCTGGATCGTTCCCGAGAGCTTCTGCCACGGAGTGCCGCGGCCTTTCGCGACCGCGAGGAGGAACGATAGGAGAATCGACGCGGTCGCGTTGATCGTCATCGAAATCGACACCGTGTCGAGCGGGATCCCGGCGAGAAGCGTCTCCATGTCCTCTAGGGACGCGACGGGAACGCCGACCTTGCCGACCTCGCCCCGCGCGAGTGCGTGGTCCGAGTCGAAGCCGATCTGGGTCGGGAGATCGAAGGCCACGGAGAGGCCGGTCTGCCCCTGGTCGAGAAGAAACCGATAGCGGCTGTTCGATTCGGCGGCGCTCGAGAAGCCCGCGTACTGCCGCATCGTCCACAACTTCGTCCGGTATCCGCCCGGGAGGGCGCCGCGCGTGAAGGGGGCGACTCCCGGGAGAGAAGGAGCCCAGCCGGCTGGAATATCGCCCGGACCGTAAACCGTCCGGAGGGGCAGGCCGGACGGGGTGGACTCGACGGAATCGCTCATGACCCCGATGCTAGCCTCGACCCGCCGCGGTTTGAAAGTGTGGTGGGGGCAGCTCGGAATCCGCTCTCAGGGCGGCTTCGTGTCAAACTCTTCGTGGCCGTGGCACGCACGCTCAGCGGAAACCTCGACACGTTCTCCCTCGCCGATCTTCTTCAGTGGCTGGAGATCAACGCGCTCTCCGGCCGCGTGACGGTCTGGCGTGGTGAGGTCCTGCGCACGATCGACCTCAAGGGCGGCGCGATCGTGTTCGTCTCCTCGTCCCTGCCGAACGAGCGGCTCGGCGTCTACCTGACGCGCCGAAGGGTCCTGTCCGAGGCCGCCGTATACGAGCTTCTTGCCGAAAGCTTCGCGACCGGCAAGAACCTCACGCGCCTCATCCTGGAGCGCAACCTACTCGCCCGCGAGAAGCTTGCCGAGGCTGTCGAAGGCCTCGCGATGAAGATCCTCCTCGACCTGTTCAGCTGGGGGGGCGCCTCGTTCGAATTCGACCCTCTTTTCAAGATCGAGGACCTGATCCGGATCCACTTGTCTCTGCGCGGGCAGGTTCTCGCGTTTCATGGCGCCAAGGCCATGGACGACTCGCGCGTGAACATCGGCATGGCCACCGGTGCCGACGAAACGGGCGCGCGCTGGGAAAAAGAGTTCAAGCCGGACGCGCTCGCCTCCCTGTTCTGGACGATCCTCGAGGGACTCCCCGGCGAGACGCCTGCGCCGACCGCTCTTCGCGAGGCATTTCAGGGCTTCACCTCGTTCGCGAACCGCGTCCACAAGAGGCTTCGCGAACCCGCACGGCTCTTCCCGATTTACGATGACACGGCCACGATGCTGAGGACGGCGCTCGACGAGGGCGGCGATCCCGAGCGCCTCGTCCAGGTCGCCGCACTCGACCCTTTTCTGACCATCGACCTCCTGTACCTCGCGAACTCGCTGCGCACGGACCCGGCCGAGCTGATCGGGACGGCTCGCGAAGCCGTCCGGGTCGCGGGGGGACCGGCCATCCGCCGCTTCATCGGCCTCCTCGCGGATGCGGGGTCTCCCAAGGTGCCCTCGGAAGAGAAGATGGAGCGCGTCGTGAGGCGCTCGGCGCTGTCCACCGCGGTGGCCGGCTCACACCTCGCCGAAGAGCACGGCCTCGAGCGGGAGGACGCTTACACGCTCGGGCTCCTCGAGCCTCTCGGCAGCTACGAGCTCCTCAAGCTGTTGATCTCCGTGGCTTTCCCTCCCGGTCCGATACGCGCGGCCGCCCTCTCGCGCTTCCGAGCGGCCGCGGGTCGCGTCCTGGCCCGGAAATTGAATCTCCCCCAGACGGTCGAGGACGTCCTCGGCTCGAGCGGGCGCATCACGTCGAAAAGCCCGGTCGCCGAACGGTTGATCTTTCTCGCCAAGCAGGCCGCTCCTTCCGAGCAGATTGGACAGGAGTGGTCGAGCGACGACCCACGCCTCACCGAACAGGTCGTCGCCCTGACGGCGAGCCCGGAGCGATGCGACGTCATTTCCCGGGATGCGGCCATGCTGCGAGAGATCCTGCAGCTCTGACCACCTTCTCTAATCGAGGTCACCCATGAACGTCGCCTGTCTTCCGCGGCTCGTATCTGCCTTGCTCGTCTCAACCTTGCTCGTCTCCGCCGCTGCCGTCGCGGCCGCGGGACCGGCCGGCGCCACCGACACGTCACCAGCACGCACGGGACTCCGCGCTGCCGTGGACGTCACGGCGATGGACCTCGACGTCGTCGCGACGGCGAAGGACGGACGGCCGGTGACAGACCTCACCCGCGCCGAGATTTCCGTGGCGGTTGACGGCAAGCCCGTCTCGCTCGACTACTTCGTGCGGGTCGAAGCCGGCCAGCTTCACGGCCCCGACCTCGCGGCGGCGTCGCCGGACCTGATCCTGCAGACGGCCGCGGCGGGCCCGGAGCGCTTTCTTCCTCGGCAGTTCCTCGTGTTCTTCGACGACGAGCACCTCCTGCCGTTCGAGCGCAAGCGCGTCCTCGAGGGCCTGCGCGACTTCGTGACGCGCCTCTCCCCGTCCGACGCGATGGCGATCCTCGCGTACAACGTCTCGACGCACGTCTTCGTGCCGTTCACGAATTCGAAGGAGGACCTCCTCGGCGGACTCTCACGACTCGAAAGGGCGCCGCCTCGGGGCCTCCACTGGGACATCGAATACCGCCAGTCCATTCAGGAGGCCAGGCGGTACTCGGCGTTCACGCAGCGCGGCCAGAACGCACGCGACTCCATCGTCCGCAACTGGGGCGCCCAGGCGTGGGCGCGCGACAAGGGAACGCTGGACGAGTTCCGGCGCGCTGTCGAGGCTCTCGGGGCGCGCTCGGGGAAACGCGTCCTCCTTTACGTCTCCCACGGCATGGAGATGCGGCCCGGGCAGAGCCTCGCGCAGGCGCTCGGCGGGACGGCCCTGAACCAGTTCGACTACAGCATCCAGGATCCTTACCGGGCCGTCCTGGACGCGGCGAACCGCGCGGGCATCACGATCCACGCGATCGACGCCCGGGGCCTCGCGACGGACGCGGATGCCGGAGAGTCCGAACCGCCTGCAATTGATCCCTTCCTGGCAAACGCGAATCGACGCGAGCTGCTCGCGGGCTTCGCGGACGAGACGGGCGGCATCCTCGTCGAGAATCGGAATGGGTTCGCCCCCGCGCTCGACCAGATCGCTCGCGAGTCGGCCAGCTACTACGCTGTCGGCGTGACGCTCGCTTCGCTCGACGCGAAAAAGCCGCGCCATGACGTCCGGGTGTCGACGTCGCGCCCCGGGGTGACGGTCCGGACGCGGCGCGGCTACACGCCGCTCACGGCCGCGGACGCGGCGCACGACCGCATGGAGATGAGCCTGATCACGCCGGACGCCGGAGGCGACTTTCCGGTCACGCTCCAGACGTCCGCTCCCTCGAAGAAGGGCGCCGGACTGGGCCGCCGCGCCGTGCCTTTCGCCGTCGTCGTGCCGCTCTCGTCGCTCACGTTTCTCGACGAGAACGGGATGAAGAAAGCGGTCGTCGAGCTGCGCCTCGCGGCCGTCGAAGACAAGGGGTCGCGCTCGGACCCCGTGACCGACCGGCGCGAGATCGTCGTCAGCCCCGAGGTCCTCGCGAAATCGGCCGGGGAGCCGTTCGTCTACCGGGGCGAATTCAAGTCGCGCACGGGGAACATGCGGTTCGTGGCGACCGTGCGAGACATCGCCACGAACCGCATCGGCGTCGGCACGGTGTCCGTGCGCGTGGAATAACGCCTACTTCTTCAGCGGCCCGACGACGGTAAAGGGGGTAGCGAGCTCGAGCTTCTTCTGGGTCGTGGGCTCTGACAGCGTAAGCCTGAGCTCGTACTCCCCCGGCTTCAGGTACTGCCCCAGGTTCGACTCCACGACGCCTCCGGCGATGTCGAGCACGAGCGTCCCCTGCTCCCTCTGCTCGGGCACCTTCGCCGGCTCCTCGGGCGCGGTCGGCACGTCGATCGCCGGCTGGCCCTTGGGCTTGATCTTCACCGTCCGCTTCAGCGTGATCGTCCTCGTCACCGGGTCGATCGGCGGGTTGTAGACGCGCACGGCGTACGAAAGACCGTCGGCGGGATCGACGCGTCCGTCTCCCTTGACCACGAAGCGGCGCGCCGAGAACGTGAACGGCTCGTCGGGCTTCGGGGAGTCGACGGGAAAGTCGTTGATCGCCACGACGAGCAACGAGGCCGCGAATTCCGTCGGGAGGGGCGGCACGGTGACGGGCCGCCGCGCCGACACGAGCACCTTGCCCGCGGAGTCCACGAGGGCGACCGCGACGTCGTAGTCGCCAGGGACCACCCGGACGGCGCGGTCGGTGAAGAAGTCGGCCTTTGTCCTGCGAAGCGCCGCCGCCTCCTCGAGCCGAACGGCGTCCTTGCCGTCCTTGTCCTTCGCAAGGACGAGGAGCTTCGCGCCCTCTCCGGTTCCGGCCACGGAGGCCGATACGTAAAGCTGCAACATGAGGCGCGACGCCCCGTCGCGGTACGAGACCGCAAGGAGCGCGAGCGATCCGGACGGTTCCTTGGCCTCTTTGGCGCCTTTCGCGAGGCCTTCGAGCGTCGCGCGCGCGCCCTCCGAGAGGGCCGGGCCCTTGGACTCCTCGGCGGCCCTGTCGGCCTCTGCCTTCTGTTCGGCAGCCACCTGCTCCATCGTCTTGTAGATCGGCACGTTCCTGAGCTGCGGGCTCACGAGCGCAAGCTGGGCCGCCTTCGTCTCTAGGCGCCTGGCCGGTCCCACGTCGAGAAGGGTCTCGCGCTGGTCGCCGACGTCCACCCGGAACTTCAGGTCGAGCGACGCCACGTCCGCCCATGGCGGAAGCTGCGCCTTTTCGTAGAGGAACTGCGTGAGGATCGAACTTCCGCCCGTTTCGGCGCCGGCAGTCGCGCCCGTCGCTTCGAACGACGGGGCGCGCGCCGCCTCGGCCTTGTGCGTGATGGACTTCGGGGGGCCAACGAGAATAAAAGCCTTGCCGCGCTCCGTCAGGGCGCCGCGCTTGCGGCCGAGCGGGAAGATCTCGTCGGCCTTCTTGACGAGGACATCGAAGCGCTCGCGGAACTCGTTCGCGGGCGTCTTCAGGTCCGGGTCACGGCGCGCCCAGAAAAGCGCGATGAATCTCTCGGCATCCTCGTCCGAGGCGATCTTCTTCCATTCCTTCTTCTCGTCGTCGGTCGCGAGATAGACGGACGCGGGCGACTGAGCCCAGTCCTTGTGCTTGTCGAGAGCCGCGAGGCACGGCGTCGCGGCGACGAGAAGAACGAGCGCGAGAGCGGTGCGTCCACGTCCAAGCGTCATCGAAAACTCCCTTCCTACCCTGGGTGTTCGGGCGGAGTCACGCCCTCGACCGAACATCATAAACGGCCCCGGCGGCAGAGAAAGCGCCTTACTTCAGCGGCAGGTCCGCTCCGGGACACTACGGGATTTTGAATTCCAGTCCCGGTTTCCGTCGTTGAGGGCCGCCCCGATCGACAAAAACGCTGGGAATCCGCTGCGCGACAGGTCCGATCATCCGGCATAGTAAGTGCTTTGGGAGGTCAATTCGGCCCTGCTATGATGAATACGGACACCCGCATACTGACCTTAGTCACACGTTCTTTTTTGCGTTTGGTTTCAAGAGGTAAGGAGGAGAGGACATGACCCGTAGTCTCGGAGTGAAGGTTGCCGCGCTGATCATGGTGATCTGCTGCGGCTCGCTCGCGCTCGCTCAATCCACGACCACCGCCCTGCGTGGCAAAGTCGAGAACGAGAACGCCGGCCTGCCCGGCGTCCTCGTGACACTGAAATCGCCCTCTCTGCAAGGCGAACGCACGGCCGCGACATCCGCCAGCGGCGACTACTCGTTCGCCGGCATCCCCCCCGGCGCTTACACGGTCACGTTCAGCCTTCAGGGCTTCCAGGCCGTGACGAAGCGGATCGCGCTCACGGCTGGCCAGCCCGCCACTCAGGACGTGGCGCTCGCGCTGTCGGGCATTTCGACCGCGACGACGGTCTCGGCCAAGGCCGAAACCGTCTCGACGACGACGCAGGCCTCGACGACGCTCACCTCCGAGCTCACGAGCAAGCTGCCGGTCGGACGCACGATCCTCGCGTCGGTCGAGCTTTCGTCGGGCCTGAGCCGGGTGCAGGGACTCGCAAACGCGGTGACGATTTCCGGCGCCCAGACGTTCGACAACCTCTTCACGGTCGACGGCGCTGTCGTTCAGGACAACATCCGCGGCACGCCGAACAACCTCTTCGTCGAAGACGCGATCCAGGAGACGACGACGTCCGTCAACTCGGTCTCCGCGGAGTTCGGGCGCTTCACGGGCGGCGTCATCAACACGGTGACGAAGTCGGGAGGCAACCAGTTCTCCGGCTCGTTCCGCACCTCGTTCGCCAATGACGCCTGGACCGCCGTCTCGCCTAAGAGCGAGACGCGCATCCAGAAAGTCAACCCGATCTACGAGGCGACCCTCGGCGGGCCGATCTGGAAGGACCATGTCTGGTTCTTCGGATCGGGCCGGCTCGCGAACACCACGGGCTCCGGCCAGACGTCCTTCACGAACACCCCCTTCGAAACGGGCAACGACCAGAAGCGGTATCAAGGCAAGGTCACGCTGACTCCCTTCGCGAGCCAGACGTTCGCGGTCAACTACCTGAAGGTCACTCAGGAGGAGAAGGGTAACTTCTTCGGGACGATCCTGGACCTCGACAGCCTCGTAACCCGCCAGCTCCCGCAGGAGATCCTGACGGCGAACTACAACGGCGTCATCACGAGCAATTTCTTCCTCGAAGGGCTTTACTCCCGCCGCAAGTTCTCGTTCGAGAACTCCGGCTCGCTCTACACGGACATCATCAAGGGCACGCTCATGCGCGACCGTTCCCGCGGAAACGCGCGCTACAACGCGCCGACGTTCTGCGGCGTGTGCGACCCGGAAGCCCGCGACAACAAGGACTTCCTCGTCAAGGGCACGTACTTCCTTTCGACCGGCAACCTCGGCTCGCACAACATCGTCCTCGGGTACGACCACTTCGCCGGGTCGCGCAAATCGAACAACTACCAGTCGGGCAGCAACTACCGTCTCTTCGGGACCGGAGCAATCTTGGCGAACGGGGACATCTACCCCGTCATCGACAGCACCTCGTATATTTACTACACGCCGATCGACACGCTGAGCCAGGGATCCGACGCCCTCACGCACTCGGTGTTCCTCAATGACGCCTGGCGCGTGAGCGACCGCCTCTCCGCGAGTCTCGGCGTCCGGTACGACAAGAACAACGCGGCAGACAGCCGCGGCGTCATCACCGCGAAAGACAGCGCGCTCAGCCCGCGCTTCGCGCTGCAATTCGACGTGACGGGAAAGGGCTCCGTCAAGGTGGGCGCGAGCTACGCCAAGTACGTCGGGGGCATTCAGGAGAACATCCTCGACAGCGCCTCGAACGCCGGGCGGAACTCGACCTTCTACTGGTACTACACGGGCACGGGCGCCACGCCCATCAACGTCAACCCTCCGGCCGGCGCCACGCTCGTGACGCGCGCCCAAGCCCTCCAGCAGGTCTTCAACTGGTTCTTCGCGAACGGCTGCCCGAATCTCCAGACCTGCAAGCTTCCCCTCGGCGGCGCGGCCGTGGCGGGCCTCAGCACTCAGATCCCGGCTGACGGAATCGGCTCGCCCTATGCGAACGAGTACACAGTCGGCGCAAGCGGCTCCATCGGAGCGTTCTCGTACCGGGCCGACGTCGTCCGGCGCGAATTCAAGGACTCCTACTACACGCTCCTCAACCTCGGCACGGGAAGCGCCGCGGATGCCTTCGGCCACAAGTTCGACGTCGGCATCCAGGGGAACACGAACGATCTCGTCCGCAATTACACGGGCCTCCAGACGCAGTTCCAGTACCGGGCGGGACGCCTGACGATGACGGCGAACTGGACGTGGTCCCACACGCTTGGCAACAACGACGGCGAAACCTCTGCCAACGGCCCGGTGACGTCCGCGTTCAAGACCTATCCCGAGTACAAGGACCCGGCCTGGAACAACCCGACCGGCTCTCTCGTCAGCGACCAGCGCCATCGCGTCAGGATCTTCGGATCGTACGATCTGCCCTTCGTCCCGCAGAGGATCGGCGCCCTCTCGCTCGGCGTCGTCCAGTCGTATGACACCGGAGCCCCCTACGGCGCGGTCGGCCTCGTCCGCTCGACGCTGTCCGTGACAAACCCGGGCTATAACACTCCGCCCACGTCGGTCGCGTACTACTACACGGCGCGCGACGCGTTCCGTACCGACGACATCAAGCGGACGGACCTCTCGTTGAACTTCGCGACGAAGATCGGCCCGGTCGAGATCTTCGTCCAACCCCAGGTCATCAACGTGTTCAACAACCAGGGGAAGATCGGCGTCGACGCGACCGTGCAGACGCGGGCGAACACGACGGGCTACCTGGACTTCAACCCGTTCACGACGGTCCCCGTTCAGGGCGCCCGCAATACGACCACCCCGACGGCGAACTGGAACTACGGTCCGCTTTTCGGCCAGGCCCGCAACGTGAACGACTACCAGCTGCCGCGCACGTTCCAGGCGACGGTGGGAATCCGCTTCTAGGCTTTCTCTAGGTTTCTCCGGGGGAGGCCCGCGGGCTTCCCCCGATTTCAATCCTCGATCTTCGGAGCCGGAGACCTCTCCGGCTCCTTTTCTTTTCGGCTCCTCTGGTCCATGCCGAGCTGCGGTACCCTTCGGGCGTGCCGCGACGCGTCTCGCTCCTCACGATCTGCCTCGCGGCCGTTCTCGGCGCCGCGTGCGGCCGAGGCCCCGGCGCCGGCCACCTGGGCCAGACGTTTCCGGCGGCTCCCGTCATCCTCATCAGCGTCGATACTCTGCGCTCGGACCACCTTCCGTTTTACGGGTACAAAGGCGTCGAGACGCCGGCCCTCTCGGCCCTTCGGAGCGACTCCATTCTCTTCGAGAAGGCCTACTCCCATGTGCCGCTGACGCTCCCCTCCCACGCCTCCGTCTTCACGGGGCGCCTCCCGGCGGAGCACGGCATTCACGACAACCTCGGCTACCACCTGAAGCGCAATGTTCCGACGCTCGCGGAGCTCCTGAAAAAGGGCGGATACGCCACGGGCGGCGCCATCTCCTGCTACGTGCTCAAGGGCGACAGCGGCATCGCCCGAGGATTCGACTTCTACGACGACGAGGTGGACTCGCCGGAGGCGAAGGCCGCGCTCGGGCGCGTCCAGCGCGCCGGTGCCGACACGGAGAAGAAGCTCGAGGCGTGGGTGGGAGCGCAGTCCGGAAAGCCGCTGTTCGCCTTCCTCCATCTCTACGAGCCCCACACCCCGTACGAGCCGCCCGAGCCCTTCAAGACCCGCTATGCGTCCGTACCGTACGACGGAGAGGTCGCCGCCGCCGACGCGATCGTGGGGACCTTCCTGTCGTTCCTGAAGCGGAAGGGAATCTACGACAAGGCGCTCGTCGTCTTCCTGTCGGACCACGGTGAGGGCCTCGGGGAGCACGGCGAGGCCGAGCACGGGATGTTCCTGTACCGGGAGACGCTTCAAGTGCCCCTCCTCGTGAAGCTCCCCGGAGCGACGAGAGGAGCGAAGAGCGCCGGCACGTCGGTCGCGACTCCCGTCGCCCTCAGCGATGTCTTCACGACGGTCGGGCGGGCCGTCGCGCTCGCGGACTTCCGCCCGCCCGACGGAACCGTCTCCCTCGTCGATCTCGCGGCGGGCGTCAACTCCGCGCCGCCCGCCGCACGGCGCCTCCTGTCCGAGACGTTTTTCCCGCGCGTCCATTTCGGCTGGAGCGAGCTGAGCTCGCTGATCGAAGGCCGCTGGCACTATATCGAGGCACCACGCCCGGAGATCTACGACCTCGAGACGGACCCTTCCGAAACGAACAACCGGATCGCCGAGAAACCCGATGCCCTCCGTGCGCTGCGCGCGGATCTCCTCAAGAGGAAGCCCTCGTTCGAGACTCCGCTCGATGTCGACAGCGAGGCGCGCAAGAAGCTCGCCTCGCTCGGGTATCTGAGCGCAGGCCCATCACCCGCTGGCACTCTCGACGATCCGAAAGACCGGATCAAGACGTTCGAAGCGCTCCGCACCGGTCTCGGCGAGATGACGGGAGGCCGCCAGGAGAAGGCCGTCGAGATCTTCGACCGTCTGCTCAAGGAAAATCCGCGCATGCTCGACATCTGGGACATGAAGTCCCGGGCACTCTTGGAGCTGGGACGATCCCAAGAGGCGCTGGAAGCGCTCGAGAAAACGATTCAGATCGCTCCCGAAGCGGCGCGAGCGCCTTACATCACCGAGGTCGCGAACCTCTGCCTGCAGCTGGGGAAGTGGGACGAAGGCCTGAAGCACGCCGAGGCGCTTCGCCTCCTGGGCGACCCCGGCGCCGAAGACATCGCCGCCCGAGCCGCCCTCGGGAAGGGCGACTATGCCGCGGCGGAGGTGGCCGCCCGGAAGGCCATGGAATCGGGCAAGGGTAAGGCGCGCGTCCGCGGCTGCCTCGTTCTCGGCCGGCTCGCCGTGAGGCGAAACGACCTCGCCGCCGCGAAGGGATTCTCGGAAAAGGCGGAGGAGCTCTCCGCCGGAGACAAGCTCCCGCAGTCCGGCATGCACATGCTGCGTGGCGACGTCCTCGCGCGCTCCGGCCGAGCGGCGGAGGCGGAGAAGGAATTCCTGGAGGAGCTGCGGCTCTACCCGGACCGCACGGACGCCCGCGTCTCCCTGTCGGCCCTTTACGCCTCTGCGGATCGGAGGCAGGACGCGCGCCGGGTGATCATCGAGCTCGTCTCACGCCAGCCGACGCCCGAGGCCTTCCTTCTGGGGATGAAGACGTTTCGTTCGACCGAGGATTCCGAGGGAGAGCTCCAGCTTCGCAAGGAAGCGCGGCGGCTCTTCCCCGGGGACCCCCGGTTCGGGGCAGCTGCTACTTCTTCTTCGGCGGCAAGACCCCGGTCACGGTAAAGGTCGCGGAGGCCTCGACCGTCTTCTGCGCGACCTGGTCCGTGATCGCCACCTTCAGCTCGTAGTCGCCCGGCTTTCTCAGATACTCGCCCAGATTCGCCTGGATAACCTCCGCGGCCACGTCGAGCGAAATGAGCTCCGTTCCACCCTTCGAGTCCGGCACGGCGACGGGTTCGTCGGCGGGCTGGGGCACGTCCATGGCCGGGGCGCCCTTCGGCTTGATCTTCACCGTGCGCGAAATCCGGATCGTTTTCGTGGCGGTGTCCACCTTCGGGTTGTAGACCCGTATGACGAAGAGGAGACCGTCCTGGGGGTCGAGCCGGCCGCCCTTCGTCACGAAGTGATTTCCGCTCATGGTGAAAGCTTCGTCCGTCTTCCCCTTCGCCGCCTGGGAAATACTCGCCGCGACGACGAGCGGCGACAGCGAGAAGTCCTTCCCGGCCGAGGCGACGGACACCTTGCGCCTCGCCGGGAAAACGAGCTTCCCCGACCCGTCGAATACTCCGACGGCGACGGTATAGGAGCCCGCCGGAACGGCGAACGCCCGGGACGTGACGGATCCCCCGGCCGTGGCCTCGAGCGCCGTCGTCTCTTCGGCGCGAACGGCGTCGGCTCCGGCTTCGTCTCTCACGAGAATCGCCAGCTTCGAGTCCGCCCCTGGCGTCCCGGCAGACGACGGCACGAAAAGCTGAACCTCGAGCCGCGATTCCCCGTCCCGCCCGATGATCGGAAGGAGAGAGAGCTGACCCGTATCCTCCTTGGCCAGGAGACCTTCGAGCGCTTCCCGAACGGACGTCGTCAGGACCGGCCCCTTCAGCGCCTCGGCCGCGACCGCCTCGGCCGCCTTGCGGTCGGTCTCGAGCTCGGCGGCCGTCTTGAAGTGCGGAGCCTCCTTGAGCGACGGATTCCGGATCGACGCCTGGCGCGCCTTCGTCTCGAGGCGCCGCACCTCCCCACCTCCGCTCCCGCTGATGTAATCGGAAGACGACTCGACGACGAACTCCGCCCGGAGGGACTTCACCCCGGCCCACTCGGGGAGCTGCACCGCGTCGTAAATGAAGGTCGCGAGAGACTCGCCGATCGACGTGCCCGGATCGTTCGGCGGCGGGATCTGCCCGGGAGGGGCGAGCGGCTGCGACTTGATGCCGGTCACGCGCAGCAGGTTCTTCGGCGGGCCGACGAGGACGTAGAGCTTGCCACGCTCGGTGAGCGCGCCGCGGGTCCTCGGCAACGCGAAAAGCTGGTCGGCCTCCTTCACGCGCTGGTCGAAGGCGATCTTGAACTCGTTCACCGGCGTCTTCAGGTCCGGATCGCGCTTCGCCCAGAAGAGCTGGATGAAGCGCTCGGCCTCCTCGTCGGAAGCGATCTTCTTCCATTCCTTCTGCTCGGATTCGACGGCGAGGCCGACGAACTCGGGAGACTTGTTCCAGTCCTTGTACTTTTCGGGTCCGGCTCCGCTGGCACCGGCGGCGAGAAGAAGGACGAGCGCGAACGAAGCGCGGCGAAGGATCATGAAAGCCCCCTTCCGAAGGACAGACGAGTCGAAAATTCTAACCCCTCTCGAGCCCTCAGCGCCCCTGAAGTTTGCGGCCCTCTTCGAGCCAATTCTTGAGGTCGGAGAGCATGCGCTCCCAGCCAGGTCCGAGCCGGTCGCGATAATCGGCCCCGGCCGGGGATCCCTCGAAGCCCGACTGCGTCACCGTGACGCACGTTCCCCCCTCGAGCTTCTCGAACTCCACGACGAGGCGCATGGGGCCGAAGGACTCCCCTTCGGGTGTCGAGAACATCAGGCTGGACACGACGAACCGGCGGCCCGGGTCGAAGACCTCGAACTGACCGATCGAGCTGTACCCGGTGTTCGAGTCCTGGTCGGCGTACCAGCCGAGCCCCCAGTTTCCGCCCGGCCGAGGCCCGATCACAGCCCCGTCCGCAAGCCACGCGAGAACGTCGGAAAGCTCCACGAAGGCGTCGAAGGCGCGCTCGGGAGAAACGCGCACGAGAACATCCCGGGTGACCGAATCTTCCCCCACGGGGGAATGCTACCGCGTGCGAGAATCCGCGCCGCCATGGATGAACGAGAGAAGAATGAGACGCACGCCCACGAGGGGAGCGCCGCCGCGTGATTCCCGGTCTCAAGCGTGAGCTGGAAGGCGCCATTTCGGAGGCGTGCCTCCGTGTTTTCGGCGTTCCCGCTCCACGCATCGTCCTCGAGACGCCCCCGAAGGTCGAGCAGGGCGATCTCGCCTGCCCGGTCGCCTTCGAGCTCGCGAAGGTCCTGAAACGGCCGCCGCGGAAGATCGCGGAAGAGCTGGCCCCAGCCCTCGTTCTGCCCGGGGTCGTCGTCAGGCGCTCGATCGAAGGCGGAGGCTACGTCAATTTCTTCCTCGATCGCCCGCGCGTTCTTCGGGAAATGCTCACGGCGGGAGGCGCGGCCCCGGAACAGGAAGCGGGCGCCGGGAAGCTCATCGTCGAGCACACGAACATCAATCCGAACAAGGCTGCTCACATCGGACACCTCCGGAATGCCGTCCTCGGCGACGTCCTCGTGAGCACCTTCAAGCGCCTCGGCCGAAGGGTCGAGATCCAGAACTATCTCGACGACACGGGCGTCCAGCTGGCGGACGTCGTGGTCGCGCTCGAGAACGCCGGCGACCTCGTCGAGCCCGCGCGGGCGCGCCGCCTCGCCGACGAGATTAGAGAGATCCTGGACGCCTTTCCCGAGCATGCCCCGGGCGTCGAGCCGCGCCGCCTCGGCGACCTCGCGTGGGACCTCTACGCGCTCGCCGGGAAGAGCTACGCGGCGGACCCGACGCTCGAAGAGAAGCGCAAGGCCACGCTCCACGCGATCGAAGGCGCCGCGACGGGCCACGAACAGACGCCGGAAGAGGCCGCCACGGCCGATCTCGCGGGGCGCCTGGCCGAAGCGGTGGTTCGCTGCCACCTCTTCACGATGGAGCGTGTGGGCGTCACCTACGACCTCCTCCCGCGCGAGAGCGACATCCTCGCACGCCGTTTCTGGTTGAAGGCCTTCGAGCTCCTGAAGGCGTCGGGCGCCGCGCGGCTCGAGACGGAAGGCAAGAACGCGGGCTGCTGGGTCATGCCTCTCGAAGGCTCGCCGGATTTCGAGGGAATGGAGGACGCCGACAAGGTCCTCGTGCGGTCGAACGGCACGGTCACGTACACGGGGAAGGACGTCGCCTACCAGCTCTGGAAGCTCGGCGTCCTCGGGATCGACTTCGAATACGAGGAAGTTCCCTACCGGGACGTCGACGGCTCACCCGAGTTCCATGCCTCGGATGGCGTCTCTCCGCTCTACAGGACGCGCCGGGACGAGCGCGGCGCCGACCCTTCGGCGCGCGGCCGGTTTGGAAAGGCCGTCTCTGTCATCAACGTCATCGACGTCCGGCAGTCCTATCCCCAGAAGGTCGTCAAGGAGGCGGTGCGGCGCGCCGGCTTCCCGGAGGCGGCCGACCGATCCGTCCACTTCGCGTACGAGATGGTGGCCCTGACGCCAGCCTCGGCGGAGGCGCTCGGCGTGGAGCTCACCGACGAGGACCGCGCGCGCCCCTTCGTCGAGATGTCGGGCCGGAAGGGGCTCGGCGTGAAGGCCGAGGATCTCCTCGACCGGCTCGTCGAGAAGGCGAAGGAGCAGATCCTCTCGCGCGGGGGCGAACCTCCCGAAACGGGCCGGGCCGAGTCGATCGCAGTCGGCGCGCTCCGCGTGTACATGACCCGCTTCTCACGGAACAAGATCATCGCTTTCGACTTCGACGAGGCGCTCGCCTTCGAGGGCGATACGGGACCTTATCTCCAATATGCCGCCGTGCGCGCCGCGAACATCTTCAGGAAGCTCGAGGAGACGGGCCTCACGGGGCGCCTCGACGCCGCCGAGATCGACGGGCTCTCCCAACTCCCCGCATCGGCGCTCGACGACGGGTTGTGGGACGTCGTGAGGACCTGCTCCCGCACGCTCGACACGCTCGAGAAGGTCGCCGAGTCGCTCGAGGTCTCGCTCCTCGTCCGGCACGCGCTCGCGGTCGCCGCGGGCTTCCACCACCTCTATCACACGCATCCCATCGCGCAGGAGAAGGACGAGACGACCCGGCGTGCCCGGCGCGCCACCCTCCAGGTCGTCTCCGTGCATCTCGCGGACCTCCTCGGCGTGCTCGGCGTCCCGATTCCCGGAAGGATGTGAGCATGCCGGGCGCGGACGTCGTCTACCAGGCCCGCGGCGCCGACGCTCTTGTCGCCGTGCGGGCATTCGTGGAGCGGCTCGTCTCGGAGGAGTACGACGCGGTCGTCGCGCGCTTCGTGCAGAACGAGGCCGCGTCGATCGCGAGAGATTTCGACGCCGGGCGCGATGCCCTCCTGACGGCCGAGCGCGACGGCCGGCTCGTGGGCGTGCTCCTCGTGACCCGCGACCTTGTCGACCCGGCCGCCGCGCGCTTCAACTGGCTCGTAGTGGACGCTTCCGAGAGGAACGGAGGGGTGGGCCGTGAGCTGCTCTTCCGCGGCATCGAGGCCTGCCGGGAGCGGCGGCTGCTGCTCCTGCGCGCGCGCTCGTTCGCCGGCTCGCCCGCAGGACCTCATCTTTACTGGCTATACGGATTCCGGGTCGTGGGCCTCGTCCCGGTGACGGTCGGCGAAGCCACTCGCGAATCGATCCTCTTCGAGAAGCGCCTGAGTCCGCCCGCCCTTTCGTCCGAGGCCTAGCCTTCGCCCGGAATCAGCGCGCGACGGCGCCCTCGGCCGGAGCCGCCGCGGCCGACGCCTCGGGAAGCACCTCCATCACGTCGGCGAGGCCGCTCGTCTCGTCGAGACTCGCCATCAACGCGACATGACGGCGCACCGGACCATCCGCCTCGAGGCGGGAGCGCAACCGGTTCTCTCCGCGCAGGAGGAAGAGCCTCCCGTCGGCGGTGAGGAGGAGCGGCCGATGCGGTGTTCCCTCGAGCCGGCCGCCGGTCATCCCGGCGATCCCGTGCTCCATCGCACAACGCAGGCACACGAGCTCTCCCTCCACGCGCCGCACCGCGAGAGGAGACGCGGCCGCCGCCGGGGACGGAGTCCGGAATCGGACCACCGCCCAGCCCACCGCGATTCCGCAGCCCGCTGCGAAGACGATCATGACGGACCTCGGAAAGGCGCGGCGCGGCCTGGGCCCCGGAAGCATGTCGAGGCGACGGGCCAGACGACGGGCCAGCTCTTCGGGGCAACGATCCACGGGGCGGCAGGTCTTCAGCGTCTCGCGGAGCTTCCCCGCGTCTTCGCAGTGCTGGCAACACGTCGGGCATTCCTCGAAGTGCGCGAGGAGCCGCGCCGCATCCACGAGCTCCAGTTCGTCATCGTGGTACGCCTCGATCAGGAGGCTCGCCGTGCGGCAGTCCATCATCCCGTCGATCCCTGAAGCGCTAACGTTCGCGGCGCCGGCGGTATTCCGAGAGGGTGACGGGATTTCGGACGGCCGAGGGGCGGGAAGCCTCGGGGGCTTCGGGGGCTCCGGGTCCACTCGCGGCGAGCCGCGTCCGCGCGGGCTCCTCCGGGCCGAAATAGTGGCGGCGGCGGCCATAGTCGAGGAGCGCCGATTCGAGGAGGCGGCGGCCCCGGTAGAGACGGGACATCACGGTGCCGAGAGGCACCTCGAGGATGTCGGCCACCTCGCGGTAAGAGAAGTCCTGCAGGTCGACGAGCTCGACGACGAGCCGAAAGTCCTCGGGCAGGGCGGCAAGTGCCGCGGCGACTCCCCGGTCGATCGTCGCCGCAAGGAGGCCTTCCTCCGGCGTCTGGTCCTTGCCGCCCTCCGGAGCCTTCGACCGTACGGCATCGAAGGCTTCGTCCCCCCCGGCGCCGAGATCGACCTCCTTCGGCCCGGCCTTCACGCGCCGATACCCGTTGATGAAAGCGTTCTTGAGGATCCGAAACAGCCACGCCTTCAGGTTCGTGCCCTCGGTGAATCCGTCGTAGTGCGCGTACGCCTTGAGGAAGGTCTCCTGGAGGAGGTCTTCGGCATCCTGCCGGTTCCGCGTCAACCGGAGCGCGGATCCGTAAAGGGCGTCCGCGTACGGAAGCTCCCCGCTCCGGAAGTTCCAGGCGGTCGGGGCCGGTGAAGGCTTGGGATGTGACGAAGCGGCCATATCGAGAGTTCCACCCTTCCCCATGCAATACGCAAACCCGGGTGCTCCGGCTTCGCCTCGCCGAAAAGAAAAGCGGCCCCCATCAACCAAGGGCCGCTCATCTCTTTGAGAAGAAAGACTTTACTTGCCGTTGATGACGAAGGCGATGACGAGCGCGTAGATGACGAGCGACTCGATGAGGACGAGTGCCAGGAATGCCATCGCGCGAATCGAGGCGCCCGCGCCGGGATTCCGCGCGATTCCTTCACAGGCCGCGACGGCCGTGCGGCCCTGCGAGAGTGCGCCGCCGAAGGCGGCGAGACCGATCGCGATCGCCGCGGAGAGGTGGCCCCAACCGGCGCCGCCACCGGTCTTCACGGCGTCCTGGGCGAGGGCGAGATTCGGGAGCAGGAGGGCGAGCGCCGTGAGGGCGCCGCCCGGGAGGATTCTCTTCAACATGTCGGGAGCTCCTTTCGTGATCGAAAAAATCGACTTCGTGCTCTCAATGCTCGTGGGCGGTGGCGCCGCCCAGATAGACGGTGGTCAGAAGCGTGAAGACGTAGGCCTGCAAGAGCGCCGTGAAGAGGCCGAGCGCCATCATGGGCCACGGAACGACGATCGGGACGAGGCCCGCGAAGATGCTGCCGGCGGTGTGCTCGCCGAAGATGTTTCCATAGAGACGCATCGAAAGCGACAGCGCGCGCGCGAAGTTCCCGATCATCTCGATGAGGAACATGAGCGGCGCGAGCACGAGCATCGGGCCGAGGAAATGCTTGAGGTAGCCGAGGAGCCCGTGCTCCTTGATGCCGGCGGCGTTGTAGAGGAAAAAGCACGTGATCGACAGCGCGAACGTCACGTTCAGGTTCGCCGTCGGAGGCTGCAGGAAGAAGAAGAGCCCACAGAAGTTGCTCAGGAAGATGAAGAAGAAGAACGTCCCGGCGATCGGAAGGTACTTCTCGCCGTGATGAGGGATGTTCTCCTTGATGAGGTCGCGGAGAAAATCCACGAAGACCTCGAGGACGTTCTGCGCTCCTCCTGGAGCGTCCTTGCGGTAGCTTCGCGACACGAAAAACGAAAACAGGGCGCAAAAAAGGAAGACGACGAGGGCCATCGCGATGTGATCCGGAATCCAGCCCAGGAGCTCGCCGTGCTCTCCTCGAGGCGCGATGCCACCCACGTGGAAGCCGCCGAGCGCGACGCCGTCCCGCCACCAGGACGGGGCGTTTTCGACGGAGCCGAACAGGCGGGTCAGGAGGGCGTTGAAGAGCCCGAAGAAGATCGAATGTTCGTGGTGCACGTCGTCCCCACCCTCACTGAGCCGAACCCGTCCCGCTCCGGCGGCCGGTCAGGAGTGCGAGGAGCCCGTCGATCACCAACGCGGCGACCACTGTCGAGAGGCCCACGACCACCCACCGGACGTCGGCCGGCAGCATTCGCAGGCCCCCCCACAGGGCAAGACCGACGAAGGCGTACCGAAGAACGGCCCTAAGCCCGAATTTCCAGTCAAATCCGGCTGGCGCAACCTCCTCGGGCGCTTTGAAGCGGCCGACGAGATCCGACAGCCAGAGCGCGGAGACGATAGCCACCGAGGCCCCGAGAGTCAAGGCGAGGGCGGCCTGAAAGCGGCCACAGACGGCCAGCGAGGTGGCGCCCAGCAGGCCCAGAATCGTCGCCAGCCGGAAGAGATGCCCGTTGGACCAACGGGTGGCCGAAACGGTCTCCCGGGCTACGTCCGTCACTTCCGGGGACCCCGGCCCTCGTCCGAAAGCGCCCCGGACTCACGGTAGATCTGCCGGAGCCCGGCCACGAGGCCGAGAATCCCGAGTGCGGCCGTCAGCACCGGGAAGATGCCGAAGAGCCGGTCGCCCAGGTATCCGAGCCCCGCCCCAGCCGCGATCGCCCCGGGGAGAACCCATCCGAACGTCAGGACGTCGCCGATGAACCGGCGGGATCCCGGATCATCGGGAGGATCGCCGCTCACGGCCCGAAGGGCAAGAGACACGTCCGGGCGAACTGCACGAAGGGCCCGGGCAGAATTCCCATGGCCAGCGTGCCGGCCGCACAGAGCGCGATCGCCGCCGTCACGGCGGGCTCCTCGCGCCAATGGAGCGTCCCTTCGCCGTCCACGAGGTACATCGCGCGGGCGATCCGGAAATAATAGAAAAACGAGACGGCCGACATGAGCACCGCGAGGAGCGCGAGCCAGAACCAACCGGCCTTCATCGCCGCCGAGAAGAGGAAGTATTTCCCCACGAAGCCCGCCGTCGGCGGGATTCCGGCGAGCGACAGCAGGAAGACGAGCATCGCCGCGGCCAGCCAGGGGTTCTTCTTCGCGAGCCCGTTGAAGTCGTCCACGCTCTCGCCGGCGTACCCCTTCGCTTCGAGGAGGATGACGAGGCCGAACGCCCCGAGGTTCATGAACGCGTACGCGAGAAGATAGACGAGGACCGACCACAGCCCGATCCCGCTCTTGTCTCCGTACGCCAGGAAGCCGAGAAGGGCATAGCCCGCGTGTCCGATGGACGAATACCCGAGCAGCCGCTTCACGTTCGTCTGCATGAGGGCACCCACGTTCCCGACGATCATCGTGAGGGCCGCCGACGCCGCGACGATCGCCGTCCAGTCCCCGGCACGCGGGCCGAACCCCACGAAGAAGATGCGGGCGAAAATCGCGTAGGCCGCGAGCTTCGGCCCGACCGCGAAGAATGCGGAGATCGGCGTCGGCGCGCCCTCGTAAACGTCGGGCGCCCACACGTGGAAGGGCGCGGACGCGATCTTGAAGAACATCCCGCAGGCGACGAGGATGATTCCGACGACGAGGAATGCCGGTGGCGCTGGCTTCGCGAACGCCGTGGCGATCCCCGCGAGAGAGAGCGTCCCCGCGGCGCCGTAGACGAGGGAGACGCCGTACAAAAGGACGCCCGACGAGAACGCCCCGAGGACGAAGTACTTCGCGGCGGCTTCGAGGGACTTCGTCTCACGCTTGAAGTAGCCCGCGAGGACGTACTGCGAGAGCGCCATCAGCTCGAGGGCCACGACAATCGAGGCCAGGTGCGTGCCCGAGGCCATGAAGAGCATGCCGACGGTCGCGAAGAGAAGCAGGCCGTAGTACTCGCCGCCCGGATAGGACGCCGCGCCGATGAAACGCAGCGAGAACAGAATCGTCACGATCGACACGAGGATCAGGATCGCCTTGAAGTAAAGGCCGAAGCGGTCCATCACGAACATGCCGCCGAACCCGCTGCGCGGCAGCGCTCCAGCCATCCGCGCGGAGACGAAGAGCAGGAGCCCCGTCACGGCGAGCGCGCCAACCGAGAAGAAGGCGAGACCGCGTTCTCCCTCGCGGCTGACGGCCGTCGCCCAGAGGAGGACGACGAGCGCCGCCACCGTCAGGAAGAGCTCCGGCAGAATCAGGAGCGTGTCGCCCGCGGGGAATGGCACGGCCTACTTGACCTCCGGTACGGCCACAGCGGCGGGCACGGGCGCCATGGGGACGGCCACGGCCGGCGGCGACGACGGAGGCGCCATCGACGCGAGGCGCGCGGCGGCTTCCTGGGCCGCCCGGCGGAGGTGCGGCGCCGAGACGGCCGCCACGATCTTCTCGGCCGACTTGGCCGTCATCTCGAAGAACGGCTTCGGATAAAGGCCGATCCAGAAGCACATCGCGATGAGGGGCGCGAGCGTGAGGATCTCGCGGAGGTTGACATCCTGGAGGCCCTTGTTTTTTTCGTTTGTCAGCTCGCCGAAGAACACGCGCTGGTAGAGCCAGAGCATGTAGGCCGCGCCGAGGATGACGCCGAGGCTCGCCCATGCGGCCCAGTACCAGTTCGCGAGGAACACGCCCATCAGGATCGTGAACTCGCCCACGAACCCGTTCAGGAGCGGGAGGCCGATCGACGCGAGAAGGATGACCATGAAGAGCATCGCGTAGACGGGCATGACGCCCGAGAGGCCGCCGTAGTCCGCGATCATGCGGGTATGCGTCCTCTCGTACACGATCCCGACGAGAAGGAAGAGTCCGCCCGTCGAGAGCCCGTGGTTGATCGACTGGAGGATGCCGCCCTGGATGCCCGCGTTGTTGAGGGCGAAGAGGCCCAGCATGACGAAGCCGAGGTGCGCGACCGACGAGTACGCGACGAGCTTCTTCATGTCTTTCTGGACCATCGCGACCAGCGAGCCGTAGATGATGCCGACGATCGAGAGGGCCGCGACCCAGCCGACCGACGTAAGCCCGAGGAACCGCGCGTTCGAGGCGAGAGCGTCGGGGCAGAGCGGAAGCGAGAACCGGAGGAACCCGTACGTCCCCATTTTCAGGAGGACGCCCGCGAGGATGACCGAGCCCGCCGTGGGCGCCTCCACGTGCGCGTCGGGCAGCCAGGTGTGGAACGGGAACATCGGCACCTTGATCGCGAACCCCACGAAGAACGCCCAGAAGAGCCAGAGCTGGAGATCCGGCGGAATCGACGAGGCGATCGTCTGGAAATGGACGATGTCGAACGTCGCGGGATTCCCGAGGCCCTTCCACCACAGAAAACCGGACGTGTTGAAGAAGTAGAGCGCGATGATCGCGAGCAGCATGACGACCGAGCCCGCGAGCGTGTAGAGGAAGAACTTGATCGCCGCGTAAAGCCTGCGGGGGCCGCCCCAGATCCCGATCAGGAAGTACATCGGCACGAGCATGACTTCCCAGAACACGTAAAAGAGGAAGAAGTCGAGTGCGCAGAAGACGCCCACCATCCCGGTCTCGAGAAGGAGCAGAAATACGTAGTACTCCTTCTCCCGCTTCGTGATCGCCGAGAACGACGCGTAGACCGAGATGAAGGAGAGAAGAGTCGTCAGGAGGATCAGAAGCGCCGAAATGCCATCCACGCCGAGGGAGTACTTCGCGCCGAGGGACGGGATCCAGTCGTGCGTCTCGCGGAAGAAGAAATCTCCGGACTTGCGGAAGCCCGCGAAAGTCCAGAGGGGAAGCGACAGCAGGAACTCGGCGCCCGCGAAGAGCGTCGTGACCCACCTCACCACGGAGGGTCTCTCGCGCGGCACGAAGAGCACGACGAGCGTGCCGACGACCGGCAGGAAAATCAGGAGCGACAGGAGTCCGTTCATTCGCCGTCCTTCACTTCAGGAGGAGATAGAGGCACACGAAGCCGAAAATGCCGACGGCCATCGTCAGCGCATAGTTCTGGGTACGGCCGGTCTGGACGCGGTGCATCCCGCGAAACGCGGCCTGGAACATGTTTCCGACGCCGTTCACCGCGCCGTCCACGAACGTGCGGTCGAACCACGCGGACACGTGGGAGAAACCGAGCGCGAGGCTGGCAGCCCCGTTCGGAATGAGGTCGACGACGCGGGCGTCGATCTCCCAGAGGAGGCGTCCGCCCTTCTTGATGAGCCCGTTCACGAAGACGGCCTCGTAGAGCTCGTCCACGCGGTACTTGTCGCGGACGAGGCGGTAGAACCCGCCCAGGGACGCGGCGATCCGCTCCGGGATCGGGAAGGGGTACTCCCCGTCGTAGAACGTCCAGGCGAGGACGATCCCGAGGGCGGCGACGCCCACGGACGTCAGCATGAGCGTCAGCTCGGTCGCATGGGACATCTCGTGCGCCTCGGCGACCCAGTCCGCCGGCAGGAGCACGAGGACCGGCTTGATGAACCGGTCGAAGGCGTGCTCCGTCCCGAGGAGGAACTTCGGGATCCCGAACCACCCGACGACGGCGGCGCCCGCCGCGAGGATCCAGAGCGGCCCGGTCATCGAGGGCGGCGACTCGTGGACGTGCCTGAGCTGCTCGGCCGTCCCACGGAACGTCCCGTAGAAGGTCATCTTGATGAGGCGGAACATGTAGAAGGCCGTGAGCCCGGCCGTCAGGACGGCGAGCGCCCAGAGAACCCTGTAGCCGGCGCCCCACGTCTCGGCGAGAATCGCGTCCTTGCTGAAGAATCCCGAGAAGCCGGGAAAGCCCGCGATCGCGAGCGTCGCGACGAACATCGTGACGAACGTGTGCGGGATGAGCTTCCGGAGCCCGCCCATTTTCGTCATGTCCTGCTCGCCCCCGAGCGCGTGGATCACGGAACCCGCGCCGAGGAAGAGGCACGCCTTGAACCACGCGTGCGTGAAGACATGGAACATTCCCGCCGAGAAGGCGAGCGAGCCGCAGGCGAGGAACATATACCCGAGCTGAGAGACCGTCGAGTACGCGAGGACCTTCTTGATGTCGGTCTGAGCGAGGGCCATCGTGGCCGCGAAGAGCGCCGTCGCGCCCCCGATGAGAGCGACGATGAAGGACGCGTCGTGCGTCACGAGGCCCCAGACGGTGGCGTGCTCGCCGAGCGTCAGACGCGCCCATTCGTGCGAGATGCGGTAGAAGACGTTGCACCGCACGACCATGTAGACGCCCGCCGTGACCATCGTCGCGGCGTGAATGAGCGCGGAGACGGGCGTCGGACCGGCCATCGCGTCCGGGAGCCATACGTATAAAGGAATCTGAGCGCTCTTGCCGGTGGCGCCGATGAAGAGCGCGAGGCAGACCGCCGTCATGAGCCCGCCGGCCGCGTACTTCGCCGGGTCGGCCGCCGCGAGGGCGAACATCGCGCCGAAGTCCGTCGTCCCGAAGAGCGCGAAGCACCCGAGGATCCCGAGGACGAAGCCGAAGTCGCCAATCCGGTTCACGACGAACGCCTTCTTGCCGGCGTCCGCGGCGTAGTCCTTGTTCCAGTAGAAGCCGATGAGGAGGTACGAGCAGAGGCCCACGCCCTCCCATCCCACGAACATGATCGGGAGGCTCGCCCCGAGGACGAGCGTGAGCATCGAGAACATGAAGAGATTCAGGTACGAGAAGTAGCGGCCTAACCCGGGGTCGTGCCCCATGTATCCCACCGAGTAGACGTGGATGAGCGACCCGATAAACGTGACGAACCCGATCATGAGCGCCGAGAGGGCGTCGAGCCGGAACGCGGCGTTCACGACGATCTCCTTGCCGCCAAACCATGTCGGGTTCGCGCCGAGCGGCATCCAGGTCCACAGGGTCGCGACGACTCCCGTCTGGCCGTGCGTCTCGCCCCACCACAGGAAGATCGCGGCGAAGGCGGCGACGCACGACAAGATCGACGCCGCCGGGCCGATGACGGCGTGGGCGGCCGCGAACGGAATCTCGTGGTGTTCCCCGTGTCCGGCATCGTCATGCGCGGCGTGCCCGGATTCGGCATGGCCGTCCCCGTGCGGGCCCTTCGGGGCGTCCTTGCCGCCGAGCTTCGCGTGCGAGGCGAGGTACAAAAGCCCGTTCACGAGGAACCCGATCAGGGGGAAGACCGGGATCCACGGCAGGATGGCGGCGGCTGTCACGCGGCTATCCGTTCAGCTCGGCCGCGTCGTCGAGGTTCACGGACCCCTTGAGGCGGTACATCGAGATGATGATCGCGAGGCCGATCGCGGCCTCGCCGGCAGCGAGCGTGATGACGAAAACCGCGAACAGCTGCCCGTTGAGGTCGCCGAGCTGGCGCGAGAACGCGACGAGATTCAAGTTCGCGGCGTTGAGGATGAGCTCGATCGACATGAGCACCGTCAGAAGATTCCGGCGTACGAGGACGCCCGTGACGCCGATCGCGAACAGCAGGAAGGAGAGAGCGACGTAGTGCGTGACGCCGATCATCAGTCCACGCGGTCCATGGTCCGCTTGCCCAGCACGACCGCGCCGATCATCGCGACGAGCAGGAACACCGACGCCACCTCGAAGGGCAACAGGTAGTCCCGGTAGAGGCCCCAGGCCACCGCCTGGCTGTTTCCGATCACGATTTCCGTGACGGGCGTCGAGACCTTCTTTCCGTCCTCGACCCGGGTCACGGTCCGCGTGATCGATGTCGTCTGGAGGCGGGCCGGGTCGGCGAGGTCGCCCGCGCCGGAGAGCCCGCGTACGCGGGACGAGGCCACGACGGTCCCGCCCACGATCGCGAGCAGGAGAAAGCCCGCGAGGAGTCCCGCGCCGCCCTGCGTGTGGATGTAGGGCTCGCCCGCCGCGCGCCTCACGTTGACGAGCATGATCGTGAACAGGAACAGGACCATGATGCCGCCCGCGTAGACGAGGATCTGCACGGCGGCAAGGAACTCCGCGTGTGCGATCACGAAAAGCCCCGCGACGCCGAGGAAAGACAGGAGGAGGCAGATCGCCGAGTGGACCGGCTGCCGCATCGCGACGACGCCGACGGCTCCCGCCGTGACGATCGCGGCGAACAGCCAGAAGATGAAAGGCTCTCCCACTCCGGTTACTCCCCCTTCTCCACGATCGTGAACGGCTTGACGTTGTGGTCCCACTTCGTGAGCTTGCGGATGTCGAGATAAAGGGCGTCGTCCCTCTCGTACGTTCCGAGCTCGTACGTCTTCGTCTTCAGCCAGATCGACTTCGGGTTCGTCGGGCAGGCGTCCTCGCAAAGACCGCAGAACATGCAGCGTTTGAGGTCGAGATCGAATCGGTCGAGGACCTTCTCGTTCTTGCCGAGCTCGTTCTTCTCGTTGTGCCAGTCGATGAAGATGATGTTGATCGGGCATTCGATCGCGCAGAGCGTGCATTTGATGCAGCGCTCCTCGTCGAGCCGGAACATTCCGCGAAAGCGGTCGCTGGGCTCCCGTGCCTGCTCCGGGTACTCGACCGTGTCGGCCTTCTTGAACAGGTGCTTCCCCGTCGTCCGGAGCCCCGTGAAGATGTCGAGAAGAAGGACGCTGTCCCAGAAGCTCATGCGCGGGCCTCCGCCGGGGAAATGGGGCGTGCCGCGCGCGCGGCCTTCTTCGCCCGGGTTCGCGTGACGAAAACGAGCGCGAGCACGAAACCGCCGCACAGGATCCAGGCGAGCACCTGAAGCCCGCGCCGGCCGTCCAGGGCGGCGATCGCGATGACGACGAGGTTCACGAGCGCGATCGGAATGAGCGTCTTCCAGCCGAGGTCCATGAGCTGGTCGAAGCGGTAGCGAGGGAACGTGCCGCGGAACCAGATGTAGACGAGCATGAAGACGAAGATCTTGCCGAGGAACCATACGATTCCCGGGATCAGGTCGAGAAACGAGAGAGCCGAGACGCTCGGGAAAGGCCGCAGCCATCCTCCGAAAAAGAGCGTCGTCGCGATGGCCGAAACCGTGACCATGTTCGCGTACTCGCCGAGGAAGAAGAACGACCACTTGATGCCCGAGTACTCCGTATGGAATCCGGCGACGAGCTCGCTCTCGGCCTCCGGAAGGTCGAAGGGCACGCGGTTCGTTTCGGCGACTCCCGAGAGGAAGTAGAGAAAGAACGCGACGAGGCCCGGAAAGACGAACCACAGGTGCATCCGCCGCTGCGCCTCGATGATCTCGACGAGCGAGAGGGAGCGGGACATGAGGATCACGGACACGACCGCGAAGCCCATCGGTACCTCGTAGCTGATGAGCTGCGCCGCAGAGCGGAGCCCCCCGAGGAGCGCGTACTTCGAGTTCGAGGCCCAGCCCGCCAGGATGACTCCGTAGATTCCGATCGAGGTGACGGCGAGGATGAAGAGGAGGCCCACGTTCAGGTCGGCGGCGTAGGCGCCCGTCGTGATCTTTCCGATGCCGGGCACGCGAAACGTGAACTCGGGTCCCCAGGGAATCACGGCGAAGACCGTGAGGGCGGGGACGACGACGAGGACCGGCGCGAGGTAGTGGATCAGATGCTCGGCCTTCGCCGGAACGACGTCTTCCTTGAACAGGAGCTTGACGGTGTCGGCGACCCACTGGAGCGAGCCTTCCCAGCCGACCCGGTTCGGCCCCTTGCGGACCTGGAGAAACGCGAGCGAGCGACGCTCGATGATCGTGAGGACGCCGGACATGACCGCCATGACGTTCACGATCACGATCGCCTTCACGACCGGGATGAGGACGTTGTTCAGGAGACTCGGGGAGATTTCCATCAGCGGTCGACCTCGCCGAGAACAATATCGATCGTTCCGATCACCGCAACGAGGTCCGAGACGAGGTGCCCCTTCGCCATCTCAGGCAACGCCTGGAGATTGATGAAGCTCGGCGGCCTGACGTGGAGCCGATACGGCTTGTTCGTCCCGTTCGAGACGAGGTAGAAGCCGAGCTCGCCCTTCGGCGCCTCGACCGCCGCGTACGCCTCGCCGGCCGGCGGCTTGATCACGCGCGGCGTCTTCCCGCGGATCGGCCCCTCCGGGTTCTTCTCCAGCCAGTCGCAACACTGGAGGACGATGCGCCGGCTCTGCCGGAGCTCGGCCATCCGCACGAGGTAGCGGTCGTACGTGTCGGCGTTCTGGTAGGTCGGGATCTCGAAGTCCAGCTCCGGATAGCACTCGTAGGGAATCGCGCGCCGGATGTCCCACTTGACGCCGGCAGCGCGAAGGGGCGGGCCCGTGACGCCCATCTCGATGCAGCGCTCGGCGTTCAAGATGCCGACGCCGATCGTCCGGAGCTTCCAGATGCGGTTCTCGGTGAGGAGCTCCTCGTACTCGTCGACACGCGCCTCGAAGGGCTCCGCGAAGTCGCGGACCTTCTGGATCCAGCCCGGCGTGAGATCCTCGAGAAGGCCGCCGATCCGCATGCAGTGGAGAGTCAGCCGCGCTCCGCAGTACTCCTCGAACAGGTCGAGGATCACCTCGCGCTCGCGGAACGTGTAGAAGAACGGCGTCATCGCGCCGAGGTCGATCCCGGCCGTCGCGAGCCAAAGGAGGTGCGACGAGATGCGCTGCATCTCGTCGAGAAGCACGCGGATGTACTGCGCGCGCTTGGGGATCTCGAGGCCCAGAAGCTTCTCGACTGTCAGGCAGTATGCGTGGTTGTTCGTGGCTGCCGCGACGTAGTCCAGCCGGTCCGTGTGCGGAATGACCATCGGATACGTCTCGGTCTCGAAGAGCTTCTCGGTGCCTCGGTGCAGATATCCGATCTCGGGGCGCGCCGAAACGATGCGTTCGCCGTCGACCTTCAGGATGATGCGCAGGACGCCGTGCGTGGACGGATGCTGCGGCCCGAAATTCAGCTCCATCTCCCGAAGGCCGAGGAGCGTGTGATCGTCCTCTTCGAGCGTCGGTCCTCCGGTTCCCACGGGCGCGCTCACGAAAGCGTCTTCCTGTTCGGATCGTCTGGCGCGGGTCCGCCGCCGTCGGGATACCGGTCGGGATAGATGGCCGCTCCCGTGTCGATTCCCTCGACCGGGAAGTCCTTCCGGAGCGGATGGCCGTTGAAGCCTTCCCACGTGAGGATGCGGCGGAGGTCGGGGTGGTCCTTGAACGTGATGCCGAAGAGATCGAAGACCTCGCGCTCCATCCAGTTCGAGGTCTCGAATACCGCGGTCGCGGACGGGCAGGGCTCGCCCTCGCCGACCTTTACCTTCAGCCGGATCCGCTCGTTGCCGCGCTGAAACGAATGCAGGTAATAGACGACGTCGAACCGGGGCTGCCGGTCCTTCCAGTCGACCGCCGTGAGATCGACGAGATACGAGAACGATTCGTTCTTGAAGTGGCGCAGCGCGTCAAGAAGCTTGTCCAACGCCACGTCCACCGTGGTCTCGCCGACGAATTCCTTCGCGGAAAGCACGGCGTCCGGCACGGCGGCCGCGAGGCCGAGGACGAGCGGCTTCTGGGACGCGTCGGTGGCGACGGGGCCCTTCTTGACGGCCGCGGCCGGAGCCGGGGCGGGTTTGGGCGGGGCCGCGCCCGGCGCGGCGCCCTCCTTCGGCGTTTCGTCAGCCACGCGCGCGAACCTTCACGTTTTCCGTCACGAAACGCGCCTCAGGACGCGCATCTTCTCGATCTTCTTCTGGAGCTCCATGAGTCCGTACAGGAGAGCCTCCGGCCTGGGCGGGCAGCCGGGAACGTAGACGTCCACCGGCACGATGCGATCCACGCCCTGCGTCACCGCATAGCTGCGATAAGGACCGCCGCACATCGCGCACGAGCCCATCGCGATGACCCACTTCGGCTCGGGCATCTGGTCGTAGAGGCGCTTGATGATGGGAGCCATCTTCTCCGTCACGGTCCCTGCGACGAGCATCAGGTCGCATTGCCGCGGCGAGCCTCGAAAGACCTCGGCGCCGAAACGCGAGAGATCGTGCCGGCTGTCCACGACGGCCATCATTTCGATCGCGCAGCACGCGAGGCCGAACTGCATCGGCCAGATCGAGTTCTTGCGCGCCCAGTTGACGACCCCGTCGAGGGTCGTCGTGAGGAGGTTGTCGGGAAGCGCGTTCTCCATCAGGCCCACGTGAGTGCCCCCCGTCTCCAGGCGTATACGTATCCGACCACGAGAATCACGAGAAAGACCAGCATCTCGACGAGTCCGAAAAGCCTCAACCGGTGATACATGACCGCCCACGGGAAGAGAAAGATCGTCTCCACGTCGAAGACGACGAAGAGGACCGCGATGAGGTAATAGCGCACGGAAAACCGGTGATCGAAGGCTTCGGTCGGCGCCGCGATCCCGCATTCGTATGGCGAGAGCTTCGTCGGGGTGGGCTTGGAGGGTCTCACGAACGACAGCAGGCCGATCGCGGCCACGGGCAGCAGCGCCGCCATGACTGCAAAGTACAGAATCGGCAGGTAGTTCGCCATGGACGGCATTCTGACGCGCTCCTCGCGGGACCGTTCCGCTCGCTCGAAACCCTCTTCCGGACGGTCGCGGCGATTCTCTTTCCGCGTCTCTTTTATGTCAATCAATGCGATTGCACTAGACGGGGCCAGGCGACAAGGGTGTCTGACACCGACGAGCCGCGCGAGGCCAGCAGGACGCGGATCGACTCGCCCATCCCGCCCGGCGCTACGAGCCGCGCGATCGCGTTGCGCTCGGCCGCACGCGCGGCCGAATCAGGCTGATCCGGGTCGTCCTCCAGCTCGGCGCCAAGGCCGGCCGCAGACAGGACGCGCGCCTGGCTCACCGGCCCCTCGACGTCCAGGCCGGCGGCCGCGAGGGCCTCATGAAGCTCCGTGAAGTCCACCCATGCCGTGATGTCCCGTTCGCCCGGATCCACGAGGGCATCGCGCGTCACGTGATGCGCGTGGAAGGCCTCGAGGGTCCCGTTCGGGCGGGCCGCAGAGTAAAGCGCGCGGGCAGGCGCCCCGTAGTCGAAGACGAGGAGCAGGCCACGGGAAAGACGCTCGGCCAACGCCCTAGCGAGACGAGCGGCGCCGGCGCGGATTTCCAGCTTCTGATTTCTTTGAAGGTGAATACCGCGCCGGCGAAGCGCGTCGAGGATCGAGCTGGCGTCCGCGCAGGGCGTTCGGATCCACTCAAACGTGCCATCCGGAGCCAGCGTCACCCGCCGCTCCAGCAACTCTTCACCATCGAAGAAAAGCGCCCTCACCGGGAGCGCATCGAAGAGCTCGTAGGCGACGAGGAGACCCCGGACGGAAGAGATTTCTTCGAATGAAGAAAGCCAAGTAGCGCTGGGACACTTCTCCGCGGCGATCTTGCGGCGCGCGACGGAACGCTCGACCCCGATGAGGCGGAATTCCTCGCGGATGCCCCACGCCCGCAGCGCCTCGTCCGCGGCGGCCAGCAGCTCCCCTTCCCCAGCCCCGACGTCCATGAGATCCGTCGCCTCGCGACTGCCCGCCGAAAATCTCTTTCCCTCTTCCCCCTTCAAAGAAATCTTCTCTTCGTCTTTCTCTTCCCTGACTCTCCGCGCAATCCGCGCAATCGTCCGCCCGAAAGCCGGATGCCAGCTGGGTCCGGTCACGAAGTCGCCCGCGCGCCCCACGCGCCCCGGACGCTCGTAATAGCCGCCGGCCGGGTCGTAGAGCGCGGCCTCCTGGAAGACGTCGAACCTCAGGGGCCCTTCGCGCCGAATCAGATCCGCGAGGCGCGCCGCGAGATCCGACGATTCCCTCACGCCGGCCGCGAGGCCCGAGATTCCTGCCGGGCCTTGTCGAGGTCGGCGTCCGTCATCATGTCGACGAGACCCGCGAAGGACACGCGCGGCGCCCATCCAAGCTCACGGGCCGCCTTCGACGCGTCTCCGAGCAGAACGTCGACCTCCGCCGGACGGTAATACCGAGGGTCCACGCGCACGCGCACGGTGCCGTCCGCCTCGGCGCCGGTCTCCTCCGGGCCGGAGCCAGACCACACAAGCGGCCGGCCCGCCCGCCCGAAAGAGCGGCCTGCGAACTCGCGTACGGTGTGCGTTTCGCCCGTCGCGACGACGTAATCCCCCGGCTCGTCTTTCTGAAGCATCCGCCACATCGCGTCGACGTAGTCGCCCGCGAATCCCCAGTCGCGCTTCGCCTCGAGGTTTCCGAGGTAGAGGACTCCCTGAAGTCCCTGCACGATCCGTCCCACCGCCCGCGTGATCTTGCGTGTCACGAACGTCTCCCCGCGGCGCGGGGATTCGTGGTTGAACAGGATGCCGCTCGAGGCGTGGAGCCCGTAGGACTCGCGGTAGTTCACCGTGATCCCGTGGGCGTAAACCTTCGCGACGCCATAGGGAGAGCGGGGGTGGAACGGCGTCGACTCGCGCTGCGGCGTCTCGGCGACGGCCCCGAACATCTCGGACGAGGACGCCTGATAGAAGCGCGGACGAATACCCAGCTCCCGAATGGCCTCGAGAATCCGCGTCACTCCGACCGCGGTGACCTCGGCCGTGTATTCCGGAATGTCGAAGGACACCTTCACGTGGCTCTGGGCCCCGAGGTTGTAGATCTCGTGCGGCGCGGCGACGCGCAGGACGCGGTTCAGGGAGGATGCGTCGTTCAGGTCGCCGAAATGAAGCACGAGGTTCCGCTTCGGGACGTGCGGATCCTGGTAGAGATGATCGAGGCGCTCGGTATTGAAGGACGAGGAGCGCCGGATGATCCCGTGCACCTCGTAACCCTTCGCGAGGAGGAGCTCCGCGAGATAGCTGCCGTCCTGACCGGTGATTCCCGTCAGAAGGGCGCGCCTGGGCGAGTCGTTCATCGACAGAGTCTAAAGGAGGCCTCAGCCCGCATGAGGCATCTCGAGGGGGCGCTCGCGGCGGAGGAGCACCCAGTCGCCGTTCTCGGCGAGCGCTTCCTTCCCGAGCTCGAGAAGGGTGGCCGGCGCTTCGCCTGGCTCGGGGGCCGCGAGACCGGCGCGAGCCGCGAGGAAAAAGGACAGCATCCGGCCGTACCGGCGCGCGAGCGCCCCGTGCGCCCGTTTCTCGTTCGCGTAGTGCAGCAGGCCTCCGAGCACGGCCGCGAGAGCGACCACGAACACCAGGACCTCGAAAGGGCGTCCGGACACGAACGGCTCGAGCTTTTCGACGCCGAAGAGGCGGCGGGCGACGGCCGCCAGGCCCCAGAGCCCGGCCGTGCCGACGCTGACCGACAGAGCGATACGCGCTCCGCGCCGCAGCGCTTCGTGGCTCTTGCGATGGTCCTCCCCGCGCGCGCGGTAGTAGGAGACCTCACGTTCGATCCAGTCGTCGAACACGCGCGAAAGGCGGGGTGGTGAACAGGGAGCCGTCGTGAGACCGAAGTACCGGACCGCGTTACGGATCCAGTCGAGGTCGCTCCGCTGCTTGCGCAGGTAGTGGTCCGCGGCCGCGTTCGGCAGGCCCGCGAGCCTCCAGAAAAACTGCACGCGAAGACCTTCGGCCACGGCGCGGTAATCCTGGAAGCGGTCCTCGAGGCGTAGCCGGCGGGCCACGCCCCACACGATCCCGGCCAGGACGAGGAACAGAAGGTGCGCGCAAAGGGATCCCGTGCGCAGACGCTCGCGCCCCTCGGAGAGATGGGCAAATACTTCGAAGGCCGCCGCCGCGAGGAACGCGTTCCCGCACAGGAGAAGGAGCGTGACGGACGTGAGCCGCGAGAACCGGGCCGCGAGGCGGTCCGTCCGGTCGAAAAACTCGTGCAGGGGCAGGAGGTCGGCCGGAAGGTCGCGCCCGTCGATCGGTACCGGGGCGGCCGCCCCCCACCTCTCGAGGGCGGCGTTGAATCCGTCGACGTGGCGCTGGATCTCCTCGTTGCGCGCGTCGAACGCCACGGCCGCTTCCCCGGACATGTCGTCCGGACGAAGCAGGCGGCGCTCGCCGACCGACCCGTCGACCGCGTCGTTCTCGCCGTTCGGCGTGAGAATGTGATGGATCACGCCGCATTCGGCGTGGTCCAGCGGATTCCGCCGCGTCCGGAACGGTTCTTCGTCCGCCTCGATGCGTGTCTCGAGCCGCGGCGCCAGATCGAGCCGTCCCGTTCGCTTGAACGCGACGACCTGAGCCGTGCCTCCCGGCTCGGCGGAGGGCTTGCCGTTCCAGAGCGCGATGAGGATGTGACAGTTGCGCGCAAGAAATGTCCCCATCCGCAGGTACTGGAGCTTCCGGTCGTCCGAGGACGCCGCCGCGACGCTCTCGGCCGTCGAGCCGGGTAGGAGCGGCACCTCGAGCGTCCGGACGCCTTCCTGCTCGACGAAGCCTTCGAAGGCAACGCGCGCACCGCCGCGAAAATCCCTCTCGTAAAGGGCGCGCGACATTGGAAGGATGACGATCAGGGAGGCCCCCTTCTCGCGTCCGATGCGCGCCACGAGCTGGTCCGCACCTTCGGCACACGGCGAGAGAAGGACGAGCGGGGTCATCGGGCAATCGGCCTTGAGCGCGTCGAAGATCGCGCCGACGGCAGCCTCGAGCGCGGGTACGTCCTGAGAACGGATCGCCCGGTGGCCGCTTACGCCGACGACGAGCGGCAGGGGACCGGTCTTCGCGATCATTCCGCGCGTTTCGCCGACGGGCTCACTCGGCCCTTTTCGAGAGCCAGGCGACCGCACCGAGTGAGAGCGCGGGAAGGGCCGCCGCGCGCACGACGGCCAGCGTCAGGTCCCATCGGTTGGACGCCGCGAGATGGCGCCTCCAGTTCGAGGAGAGGAGGAGCGTCCCCATCGTCAGGACCGTCCACACGGCCACGACGAGGAGCGTGTGGCGCGCGGTGGTTCCGAGGACGGCGAGACCGCCCGGCTTCCGGCTCTCGGCCCGACGCGCCCCGGCCAGGAGCGCGAGCGACGCCAGCAACCCGAAGATCTCGACGGCGAAGTTCAACACGCGGGTGAACGGGAAGAGCGAGAAAAAATACGCGGCTTCCGAGCCGCGGGGCGGGAAAAACGTCTCGACGAGGAACCAGAGATTCCAGAGGACGCCGAAGGCGCCCACTCCGTAGCCCGCCAGGATCGAGAAGCGCGGCAGGACCTCGGGAGCCGGGGCCCCGAGGCGGTCTCCGCCGAAGAGGAACCCGAACGCGCGCAGGAATCGCTCCTCGTACGCGGGGAAAGCGGCAAAGAGGCGAGGCGCCTTCCGGCGGACGATCCTCCCTGCAGCCGAGACGACTCCCGAGAGAGCCGCGAGAATGTCCGTGTTGCCGGGAAGGCCCGCGGACGGGGCACCGTTCGAAGGCGTCGCCCCGGAGACCGCGGGCGCGACGTATGCGGGCGGCCTCAGCGGCTGCGTCTTCTCGGCGAGCGCCCGACGCTCGAGAAGCAGGCGAATCGTGTCGGCGAGCTGGCCGAGGTGCGACTCGACGGGAGGCGACATCGCATCGAGCCAGTGGGGCGTCGAGATGAAGTACTCGAGCGACTTCGTGGGCGTCACGTTCTCGATGCGAAAAGGCACGATGAGACGGCTCTTGTTCACGGCCCGCTCGACCTCGCGCTTGATCTGCGGCGATTCGTTCGCGCCGGACGAGAAGACGAGAAGGAAGACGTAACAATTCTCGATGGCGTCGATGATCGACTCGCTCCAGTCCATGCCGGACAGGATGTCCCGAGGCGCCATCCAGCATCGGATGCCGCGCGCCTCGAGGAACGCGCAGGCCGCATCCGCGGTCGGCTTGTCCCGCGACGCGTAACTGATGAACACGTCATGCCCCATCGCCGTCTCGCTTCACATTCTAGACGGGGGTTGAGGTCCGCCCCCTATACTTCACGAACCCGTCATGGAACTCCCGCTCGTTCTGGGCCTCGCGGGCGGCCGCGATCCCGATGAGGCGCAATCGGCCGGGCTCGAGGAAGCCGTGGGACGGCTCGCGTCCGACCTCCGCGCCCGGTTTCCCGGCGCGCCCTGGGTCGTCTCGACGACCGGGGCCAACGCGCTCGAAAAGCGGGCGGCGCGCGCTTTCGAGAAGGCCGGCCTTCGCGTCGTCACGCGCGACGCGGCCGGAGGACCGAACCGGCTCGCGGAGGACGGCCACCTCTTCGTGACCGTCGGGCGCGATGCCGCACTCGACGCCGCCGTGTCGGCGCGCCTCACGCCGGCGGTGGCGGCCTCCGCGACCCTTTCTCTCGACCCCCCTGCCCAGGGACCGGTCGTACGCTTTCGGAGGTCCGAGTCGGGTTGGACGGCAACCTGGGAGAACCCGGAGGCGAGCGCCTCCGCCGGGCGCAAGGGGCCCGCGCACGAGAAGATCTGGCGTCGCGTCGAGACATTCAACGCGGACGAGCGCAAAGGAGACCTTGTCCCGAGCGCCTCCCTGCTGCCGGAAGACGAGAGACTCACCCTTTCGCAGGATCTGGCCGCGCTCGACGACAGTTACCGCGTCGCCGACGCGCTCGCCCGGCGCTTCCAGAGACGGTCCCAGCACGCGCTCGGCGCTCTTCTCTTCCTCGCGATTCTCGCGACGTTTCTCCTGCAGGCCGGAGCGTTCGCGGGAGCCCGCAAGATGCTGTCTGGGGCGCTCTACGTGGCTTGTCTCGCGGGAGCATGGATCGTATTCCTCGTCGCGAAGAAGCTCGACCTCCGGACGAAATACCTGGACTATCGGGCTCTTGCCGAGGGGCTCCGCGTCCAGTTCTTCTGGCGCCTGACCGCCGTCCCGGCGTCCGCGACGGACCACTACCTCCGGAAGCAGCGAAGCGAGATGGACTGGATACGGCACGCGCTGCGTGCGGTCGAGATCCTGAACCCCGGGGCCGGCGAGCACTCGCGGCTGCCGGCCGCGCGCGCCCATTGGCTCGAATCGGAGGCACGCTACTTCGCGTCCGCCGCGAAGGCGCACGACCAGAAGAACCGGCGTGTGCGGCGCATCAGCGCCGTCCTCTTCGTCGTCGCGCTCGCCCTCGCGTTTCTGAAACCCTTCCTCGATTCCGCTCACCCTCTCGTCGTGCTCGTCGGTCTCTGCCCCCTGACCGCGGCCTTCGTGAAATGGTGGTCCGAAAGGCGCGCGTTCGGACCCCTCGCGCACCAGTACGAGCGCATGGCGGTCCTTTTCGACGCGGCGGCGCGACAGGCCGGCCACGCTCTCGAGGGGCGACGTTTCGAGGACGCGCTCTCAGTGCTTCGAGAGGCCGGACGGGAGGCTCTCGCTGAGAACGGCGACTGGGTGCTCCTCCATCGCGAGCGGCCGATCCGGGTGCCGGGAGCATGAAGGGGGCCCGACCCATGGGCGCGCGCTCGAGGACGGCGACGGCCTCGTTTGTCCTCGCGCTCACCGCGTGTACGCCCGCGGGCGGAGTTCCGGCCACCCCCCCCGCTTCGCCACCCGCTCCGGCGCCGACTGCTGCGCCGACCCCGCGTGTCGTCCCGGCCTCCGAGGAGAGAGCGACCCCGCACGCGGACCTCGCGGAGATCGCAGCGTCGGAGCATGCCCTCCGCATCCTCGTCCGAAGGACCGACATCGGCGCTCTTCCGCGTGAGGGCTCCGCGCTCGAGCAGAACCGGGTCCTCCTCGAACTCCTCGCGACGAGGCTGGGGCTGCCTGTGCGCTGGGTCGTCGTCCCGGCGTCCCAGCGGCTCGTGGACGCGCTCGTCGAAGGGCGCGGGGACCTGATCGGCGCGCGGCACGTCGAGGGTCCGGCGCCCGCGGAGGTCGCCTACTCGGCCGCGCTCCGCCTCGTGAACGAAGTCGTCGTCTGCCGGACGACCGACCGCACCTGCCCCGCGAGCGCCGCCAAAGCCGCGAAAAGGACGGTCGCGCTCCCGATCCGCGACGCCGCGCCCGGAACCCGGCTCAAACGCTGGAAGACGACGGCCCCGGGAGTCCCCGCCGTCGAGGCGCCCCGGAACGTCGACCCGCTCGATCTGCTCCAGCGTGTGGGCTCGGGCGAAATCGATCTGGCCGCCGCTTACGGCGACGAGGTCGAAACGTACCTCTCCTATCGCAAGGACGTGCAGATCGGGTTCATCGCGCGGAACCGGGTCCCGGTCTCGTGGACGGTGCGCGCCGACGCGCACGGTCTCCTCGAGGCGGCGAACGGCCTCATCTATTCCCGTGCCCTGTCGGCGCACCTTGGGGAACCCTACGCCGCCGACGTCGGCGAGATTCTCGAGCGGCAGGTCCTGCGCGTCGCCATGCTCAACAACGGCGCTTCGTACTTCCTGTACCGCGGCCAGGAGGCGGGCTTTCAGTACGATCTCGCGCAGCTTCTCGCCCGGAAGCTCGGAGTGCGGCTCGCCGTCATCGTCCCTGAGAGGCCCGAGGATATGTCGCGACTGCTCCTGGAGAACCGGGTCGATCTCGTCCCGCTCTCCCCCGGAGAGTCGGGCGCGGCGTCCCCTGGCGTCACCCTGTCGAATCCCGTCCTCTATGCCGACTACACCCTCGTCCAGCCCGCGGGAGAAGCGCCCGTCACCTCGGCCGCTGGCCTCTCGGGGCGCGCGGTGGAGGTGCGCGCATCGAGCGCGTATCGGCCCGTCCTCGAAGGGCTCCGGAGAAGCGTGTCCGGATTGAAGATCGTAGCTGCGCCCGAGAACCTCGAAACGTCCGATCTCATCGATCTCGTGGGAAAGCGCCGGATCTCCGCGACTGTTTCGAACTCGCTCCTCCTGGGCGTCGAGCGCCGTTACCGGCGAGACGTTCAGGGCACGCTCGTTCTCGCCCACCGCCAGCCCCTCGTCTACGCGGCGCGCTCTTCGTCCGAGCGTCTCCTCGCGTTCGTGAACGACTCGATTTCCTCCGACGCCGGCGCGACCGCAATCTCGGCACTCTCCGAAAAGCACTTCGGGAGCTCGCGGCACGCGCCCTCACGCGCGGCGTCGCCCGCGACGGGGAGACGCCTGTCTCCCTTCGACGATCTCATCCGCGCGTCGGCGCGCCGCTTCGGGCTCGACTGGCGCCTCGTGGCGGCCCAGATGTTTCACGAGTCTCGGTTCGACCCCGAAGCCCGAAGCTGGGTCGGCGCCGTGGGCCTTCTCCAGGTCATGCCTCGAACCGGAGCCGAGCTCGGATTCTCTAAACTCGAGGACCCCGAGGAGAACATCCAGGCCGGAACGAAATACATCGCGCAGCTGCTCGAGCGCTTCGAGTCCGATCTCCCTGTTCAGCAGCGCGTGCGCTTTGCGCTCGCGGCATACAACGCGGGCCTCGACCACGTACTGGACGCGCGTCTCCTCGCGAAGCAGAACGGGTGGGATCCGAATCGATGGTTCCGGAACGTCGAGAAGGCAATGCTCCTCCTCGAAAAGGCGCGCTGGTACCGGACGGTCCGGCGCGGCTACTGCCGGGGTTCCGAGCCCGTCGCGTATGTGAGCCGCATCCAGACGACCTATGACGCCTACGCGCGCCTGATTCCGGCGGGCAAGAGGGCACCGGCGCCCGAGCCCTCACCCACGAAGGACAAGTCGAAACGGGGGTACTAAGGCGGACAGAAAAGACAAGGGCCCGAACCTTTTGGGTCCGGGCCCTTCAAATTTCCCGGCAGCGTCCTACTCTCCCACACAGTTTCCCGTGCAGTACCATCGGCTCCGAGGGGCTTAACGGCCGTGTTCGGAATGGGAACGGGTGGAGCCCCCTCGATAAGGCCACCGGAAACTCTATTTCAATTTCATCGCGAGCTTCCGTGCAGAACCGGGTGATCAGCGCATTTCGTTCGCGCGAACGTCTTCGACGACTCGCACCTGGAGAATTTTATGGCCAAGCCGCACGGACGATTAGTACCGGTCAGCTTCGCGCCTCGCAGCGCTTCCACACCCGGCCTATCAACGTGGTCATCTCCCACGGTCCTTCAGGGGGCTTGCGCCCCGGGGAAATCTCATCTTGGGGTCGGCTTCACGCTTATATGCCTTCAGCGTTTATCCAGACCGAACTCCGCTACCCGGCGTGTGCCGCTGGTGCGACAACCGGTGCACAGGAGGTTCGTCCAACCCGGTCCTCTCGTACTAGGGTCGGGGCCCCGCAAATTTCCTGCGCCCACACGAGATAGGGACCGAACTGTCTCACGACGTTCTGAACCCAGCTCACGTACCGCTTTAACCGGCGAACAGCCGGACCCTTGGGACCTGCTTCAGCCCCAGGATGCGATGAGCCGACATCGAGGTGCCAAACCTTGCCGTCGATGTGAACTCTTGGGCAAGATCAGCCTGTTATCCCCGGCGTACCTTTTATCCGTTGAGCGATGGCCCTTCCATACAGAACCACCGGATCACTAAGTCCTGGTTTCCCACCTGCTTGAGATGTACCTCTCGCAGTCAAGCACTCTTCTGCCTTTACACTTAACGGCGGGTTTCCAATCCGCCTAAGAGTACCTTTGAGCGCCTCCGTTACAATTTAGGAGGCGACCGCCCCAGTCAAACTACCCGCCTGACCGTGTTCCCGCCCCAGATAATGGGGCTAGGTTAGAACTCCAGTGTCGTCAGGGTGGTATCTCACCGTCCGCTCCCCCGAGGCCGAAACCCCAGGTTCAAAGCGTCCCACCTATCCTGCGCAGACAGCACCAAAGTTCAAGGCCAGGGTATAGTAAAGGTGCACAGGGTCTTTCCGTCTACGTGCGGGTATCCGGCATCTTCACCGGAAGTACAGATTCGCCGAGCGCGATGCGGAGACAGTGCCCAGATCGTTACGCCATTCATGCAGGTCGGAACTTACCCGACAAGGAATTTCGCTACCTTAGGACCGTTATAGTTACGGCCGCCGTTTACTGGGGCTTCGGTTCAGAGCTTCACCTTGCGGCTGACCCCTCTCCTTAACCTTCCAGCACCGGGCAGGCGTCAGACCCTATACGTCGTTTTCGACTTCGCAGAGTCCTGTGTTTTTGATAAACAGTCGCCTGGGCCTTTTCATTGCAACCCCGCGACGCTTCGGGAGTAAATCCCTACACGCCATGGGGCACACCTTATTCCGAAGTTACGGTGTCAATTTGCCGAGTTCCTTCGCATCGCTTCACTCGAGCGCCTGAGGATTTTCTCCTTGTCTACCTGTGTCGGATTGCGGTACGGATTCCCTACGGATTCCTTAGAGGTTTTTCTCGGCAGCGTGGCATCGGTGGCTTTACGGCCTTGCGGCCTCGCACTCACTTCTCGGCGTCGACTCTGAATCAGAGGAACGGATTTGCCTGTCCCTCTCGCCTACGAGCTTGGCCCATCTCGACCAACGGATGGGTCCACCTAGCCTCCTGCGTCACCCCATCGGTCTTGATCACCCGAAAGGAAGTACAGGAATGTTGACCTGTTGTCCATCGGCTACGCCTCTCGGCCTGGCCTTAGGATCCGACTGACCCTGAGCGGATTGACCTTGCTCAGGAAACCTTAGACTTTCGGCGAGCAGCGTTCTCGGCTGCTTTATCGCTACTTGTGCCGGCAGGGTCTCTTCTGTGCGCTCCAGCAATCCTTTCGGTCTGCCTTCGACGCGCACGGAATGCTCCTCTACCCCGCGACCGGGACGCATCCCGATCGCAGACGCAGCTTCGGTATCGTGCTTGAGCCCCGTTGAATTGTCCGCGCGGAGCCACTTGACCAGTGAGCTATTACGCTTTCTTTAAAGGATGGCTGCTTCTAAGCCAACCTCCTGGCTGTCTGAGCGTCTCCACATCGTTTTCCACTGAGCACGAATTTTGGGACCTTAGCTGGCGCTCTGGGTTCTTTCCCTTTTGACGACGAAGCTTATCCCCCGCCGTCTCACTCCTGGATAGCACTCCGCGGCATTCAGAGTTTGGTTGGATTCAGTAACCTGGTAAGGCCCCTAGTCCATCCAGCGCTTTACCACCGCGGGTGTTCGTCCAAGGCTGCCCCTAAAGGCATTTCGAGGAGAACGAGCTATAACGGAATTTGATTAGCCTTTCACCCCTAGCCTGAGCTCATCCGAGCTTTTTTCAACAAACACCGGTTCGGACCTCCACGCGGTGTTACCCGCGTTTCATCCTGGCCCAGGCTAGATCATCCCGCTTCGCGTGTACGGCCAGTGACTGAACGCCCTATTCAGACTCGCTTTCGCTACGGCTCAGCACGTCGCTTCGCCTTGCCACTGACGGTAACTAGCCGGCTCATTATGCAAAAGGCACGCGGTTCCACCGGGTTGCCCCATGGTGGTTCCACTGCTTGTAGATGAACGGTTTCAGGTACTATTTCACTCCCCTAACAGGGGTTCTTTTCACCTTTCCCTCACGGTACTAGTTCACTATCGGTCGCTAAGACGTATTGAGCCTTGGGAGATGGTCCTCCCGGATTCCCACGAGGTTTCTCGTGCCTCGTGGTACTCGGGAACGGAGTCGAGAGACGCGACACCTTTCGAATACGGGGCTATCACCCTCTTTGGCCGGCTTTTCCAAAGCCGTTCTTCTAGGTGCGCATTTGGTAACTCTCCGGATCTGATCCGGACTCCGCCCCACAACCCCCGAGAGCCCGGAGGCTCTCGAGTTTGGGCTGTTCCGCGTTCGCTCGCCGCTACTGACGGAATCGCAATTGCTTTCTTTTCCTTCCGGTACTGAGATGGTTCACTTCCCGGAGTTTGCTCGACGACCCTATGTATTCAGATCGCCGTAGCGGGACATGACTCCCGCTGGGTTTCCCCATTCGGAGATCCACGGATCAAAGCGTGTTTGCCGCTCCCCGTGGCTTATCGCAGCTTGCCGCGTCCTTCATCGCCGCTTAGCGCCAAGGCATCCACCGTTCACCCTTAGTAGCTTGGCCATAAAATACTTCAGGCGCGAATCGTAC